>NZ_BATM01000034.1 GCF_000467185.1 Vibrio ezurae NBRC 102218 | reverse complement strand
GACCTGTTATTTAAGTATTACTCAACACACTGATAAATTTGCTTGATGCTGGACTCGGATTGCAATAGTTGCTGCACTAACGCTGCCACTTCGCCACGTGCAATTGAGCCATGAACCTCACCACTTTGAGACAAAACACCAAGTCCATTGCTTGGGCCATTTTTCAAGCCGCCTGGACGTAAGATAGTGTAATCCAAAGCACTGGTTTGTAGCCAAGACTCTGCCAGTGACTTTTCTCGAACCGCTCCACCAAACACCGCTTTCGCTTTATCTGATAAAAATGGCCATGTGTCTCCACAACCTAAAGACGTTACCAACACAAAGCGCTTGATGCCTTTGCTTTGCAACGCATCAATTAAGTATCGATGACCAATGTAGTCCACCGATACCTGAGCTTGAAAGCTGCCCATACTAGAGATAACCCATGCATCGTTAGGAATTTGCTCTACCGTATTCTCAACTTGTTGCGGATCGGTCGCATCACAAACTAATGTCGATACCTGAGCAAGAAACGGATTCTTGCTCGGATTACGTGCGACTCCAGTGACGTCATAGCCTAGCTCAACAAAGTGCTCAACCATAGCCGCGCCTAATCCACTCGCAGCTCCCCAAATAACCACTTTTTGCATTTTTATACACCCTTAAATGATAATGATTATATTTTACATTAAGGCAATATAAAAACGATAGCTTTTAGGCGGTTTTGTTATCAGACGAAGAATAATTTGATGTAGTCAATCAATCTTTTGAACAAGCCACCCTGCTCTACATCTTCCAATGCGACTAAAGACACTTTTTTCAATAACTTATCATTAGCGTCTAGGTAGCTAACCGTGCCGATCTCATCCCCTTTGTAGATAGGTGCTTTTAACTTACTTGGTAAATCAACCACCGCATTAATGTTTTTGCCGTTTCCTCGGCGCACAGACATGTACACATTTTCAGAAACGCCTACGCTTAGGTGATTCTCTTGCCCCATCCATATTCTTGCTGCAGCTACCTCTGAATCCACCTCATGTGGCTGTATCGTTTCGAAAAAGCGGAAGCCATAATTGAGCAAGCTTTTGCTAGCCGACGTTCGAGAGCTAGCGCTAGAAGTCCCCATCACTACCGAAATTAAACGCATGTCACCTTGAGTAGCCGTACTCACTAAGCTGTACCCTGCGCCCTTGGTATAGCCCGTTTTCATACCGTCTACGTCGATGCTGCGATCTCGAAGCAATGCATTGCGATTGTGTTGCGTGATGCCGTTATAGGTAAACGAGGTTTCACTGTACATAGGGAAAAGAGTGGGCACATCGCGAATCAACGCCTGTCCCAGTTTCGCCATATCATAAGGCGTGGTCACTTGGTCAGGATCATCCAGTCCGTGTGCGTTAGAAAAGTAGGTATTGTTCAGCTCTAGACGTCTTGCCCAGTTATTCATCAGATCCACAAAGGCACTATGAGAGCCTGCCACATGTTCTGCGATCGCGACAGAGGCATCATTACCCGATTGAATTATCAATCCACGCAGTAAATCACTAAACTGAACATTAGTGCCCACTTCAATAAACATTTTCGATGAATCTGGGAAGTTTTTCGCCCATGCTTCGCGGCTAATTCTCACATTATCCGTTTGAGAAATATTGCCTCGATTAAGCTCTTGTCCAGCGGTATAACTGGTCATCAATTTAGTTAAACTGGCAGGTTTTAGTGCAATGTGTGCACCTTTTTCAGCAATCACTTCGCCTGAGTGATAATCCAAAAGCACATAGCCTTTGGCAGGTAATGAGGGAGGATTGGGTACCGCTACTGGGGATGCAATAGTTGAAAACGAGAAAGCGGCAAGCAGTGTAAGGGTTAATCCATTCAGTCTTTTATTCATAACGTCCAAAGTAACATTGAGTTTAAGAAATAATTCGCATACAGAGATCTTTATAAATCATTGTTTTTCTCTGCAGTTCAATGCGTTAGTACAGGCTGTTTGGCAGCCCAGTTAGCATCGAATATGCATATCGAATATTACCTTGTCATTGCAACTTTTATGTACTTCTATTTAGCTCACCGAAACATTCCCTTACACAGTGGGCGTCACCTACGCCCCTTAGAAAAGAACCGTATTCCATACTGGCTTCGCCCTAATGTTACATGCTAGAAATTTTAATCAACAAAACGCGCGTTCACGTTTATAATGGGCTACCTTCTCTTACTTGATTGTTCACTTAGATGATAAAGAAATTCTTAGTTGTATTATCGATTTCTCTGCTAGCTGGCTGTACTCACAACCAAGTAAAAGCACTATCGCTCAATACCTCTTCAGTCAACACCTACCCACAAAACATGACTGATCTTCAGCTATGTGACACTTTATATTTTGGTCGCCCTTCGAACCAAACTCTGGCAGCCATCGGCAGTGAATTTAACCGCAGAAAATTGTCCAAAAGTTGGTGCTTACACGTCACCAATAGATGGTATTTGACTCGTACTTATGATTGGTTAGTTCAGCCATATCATGAGCATGAAAAAGAGCACCACAGTTAACATCAGCGGCCTTTCATATGGAAAATCATATGAACTACAGAAAAATAAAAATACAGTTACTTAATTGCTTGCGCAGAACGTGTCATTTGTTCATCTAGGTTTAGTACTGTAAGTGCATTGCTGACATTAGTCGCAATAACGTCTATTGCGCCGCTGCGCAGTGCACCCAGTAAAGCTAATGGTTTACTATTTTCAGACGCGATAGCGATGACCTCTGAGATCAATCTAAATTCTTCAATGCCGAGGCCGATTACGCGATCGCTCATTACGGTGTGAGCCACTTTACCGTTGATATCAAAAAAGTCGTAACCGGCAAAGTCGCCCACAACGCCCTGCTCTAACCTTGCTTGCGCGACTTCATTGGCGGTGAACCAGCCTAAGTCGACCATGTAGCTGTTTTCACTCATATCGCCAATGCCCACTAAAGCGACATCCGATTTTCGAGCTAAATCTAAGGTTTGTTTGATGGTGGCGTTTTGCATAAAGGCGAGCTTTTGCTCGCGGTTTTCAGCATAAGCGGGGGCATACAAGGTCTCAGATGTGCCACCATATTTTTTGGCCAGTTGGCGACAGATATGATCGGCATTAAACATGCCACCTCGTGGGTGAATACCGCCAATACTACAAACAAACTTACAATCTCGTGGGCTCACCACTCCCACATAATGAGCCACAGAAGAGACATTACGCCCTTGCCCTACACTCACCACCATTCCGCTCTTTAACGTTTGGCTAAGATAGTTAGAGACTAAACCTGCAATTAACTGCCGCTGCGCTTCTTCGTCGGATTGATCAAGGGAGATTAAGGCTCTTTTTATACCAAAGCGCTGCATAAGACGTTGCTCTATTTTGGCACTAAACACCGGGTGATACTTTACCGTGATCTCCACAATGCCTTCATCTCGAGCTTGCTTTAGCATTCTCCCCACTTTCGCTCGTGATATCGAAAACTTCTTGGAGATGTCTTCTTGAGTCGCACTGTCTTGATAATACGCGACTGAAATCTCAGTCAACAAATCACTATCTTGTTTTGAAATTTCAGAATTTGGACGATTCATAGATGCCCCTAAAAATAATAACGATAAATAAGCGAGAGAAAGACATTCAATACCCAACTAACATGATACATCCGCTCACCATAAGAACAAATGTTCACACCTTAAAAACGAGTAACAACGCTCAACTTTGTGTGAATTTGCCCTAAATGTACGCACTGCTTGCCGGTTTTTCTTTATCAAAGTAAGAAAGATGCACTTAAGTCACAATATCTTTCGTTGAAGCGTTGACTTTGTATCTAGAACGGATGAGTATAATTCTTATCAAATACTCAAGCATACGACATATGTTCTTAGAGTTAGGTTTCTCAAAGAGTTGAGCAAATGCTACCAATAATAGCGATAATAGACTCAGCAACGGATAAACCAAGATTCAATTTTAAGACTGCCACTGGCGTAATAGAGCCCATTTAAAGGACATTCGATTATGAGCAATAAGTTAGAGCAACTTCGTAAACTAACCACAGTTGTTGCAGATACTGGTGATATTGAAGCGATCAGCAAATACACCCCTGAAGACGCAACAACGAACCCTTCTCTTATCCTTAAAGCGGCGCAAATTGCAGAATATGCACCTTTGATTGACGCTTCTATCGAATACGCAAAAAATCAGAGCACTGATAAAGCACAGCAAGTACAAGACACTTGCGACATGCTTGCGGTTAACATTGGTAAAGAAATCCTAAAAGTGGTACCTGGACGCATTTCAACAGAAGTGGATGCTCGCCTTTCTTACGATACAGAAGGCAGCGTGGCGAAAGCGCGTCAACTGATCAAAATGTACAACGATGCGGGCATCAGCAATGACCGTATTTTGATCAAACTGGCTTCAACTTGGCAAGGTATCCGCGCGGCGGAAATCCTAGAAAAAGAAGGCATCAACTGTAACCTAACGCTACTGTTCTCTTTTGCTCAAGCGCGCGCATGTGCTGAAGCAAATGTCTTCCTAATCTCGCCTTTCGTTGGCCGTATTATGGATTGGTATAAAGCAAAAGAAGGCCGTGACTTCGAACCTTCTGAAGATCCTGGCGTACTGTCTGTTTCTACTATCTACAACTACTACAAAGAGCATGGCTACAAAACTGTAGTAATGGGTGCAAGCTTCCGTAATATCGGTGAGATTCTTGAACTCGCTGGCTGTGATCGTCTAACGATTAGCCCTAACCTGCTACAAGACCTAGAAGATGCGCAAGGTGACGTGGTTGAGAAACTTATCGACTCTAACGGCACTAAAGAACGTCCTGCTGCTATGACCCATTCTGAGTTCCTTTGGGAGCACAACCAAGATGCAATGGCTGTTGAGAAACTGGCAGAAGGTATCCGTAACTTTGCGGTTGACCAAGGTAAACTAGAAACCATGATTGAAGCTAAACTATAATCCACTCTTAGCGCTCAACTAAATTCAAATCATCAGGGGAACCAGTCGGTTCCCCTTTTATTTTGCTCATTCCCCCATCAGCAAAAAAGCACACTTTAAACCATCTGCAACTCACCCCAAGATGCACTATGATATCGCCAGTAGTACCAATAGGAATAAGATTGTGAATCATGAAAAAAACGGTAACGGTATAAGAAAAGCCACGCGCCAAGAGAGCGTAATGAATTCGGCTATGTGGCATCTAACTCAGCGTGACATGACCGAAAGCGAATTGCTGGCAAAACTGCGTATCAAGACCGACAATCAACAGTGGATTGATAGCACAATAGAGAGTTTGCGTGGTTTTGGTTACCTAAAATCGGATGCGGTATTTGCCGAACAGTTTGCTGAGCAATCATTTAGCAATGAATACGCCTCTAAATACATTATCGAGAAACTCAAAAAGAAAGGTATACCGGAAAATGTCATTTTAGAAGCCATTGATAAGGTTAAGCTGCAACGTAATATTGATGAGCAAACACTGGCTATCGAACGCATCAATAGCCAATATCACGACTTTACCATCAGCCGAGAAAAACTGGTTTCCGCCTTACAAAAACGCGGCTTTTCCTATCAGCATATTCAAGTGGCAATCAATCAACACCCACAGAGCCATCAACTACAAAGCAATTTAGAAATCAAAGCAGCCAAAGCCGATTTAGAAAAAGAAGTGCTTAAATATGTGCGTAAAGGCAAAGGGCTCACCGTGATTCGCCAAGAGCTCAAAATGCGAAAAATAGACATTAGCGACCTTGATAGTTTTATTGAGAAAGCCTGCTACGACGGCACTATTGATTTCTATGGTTCATGTTTAGAGCAACTACAAAAAAAATCCTACGACTTAAATGACTTCAAAGAAAAAAGCAAAGCTTATGCCATGCTGATGCGCAAAGGCTTTTCCAGTGAAGAGATTAAGTTTGCCTTAAGTGAAGGAAAAGACTAAATCATTTATCGGTCTAACAAATGAGTATGGCCCACGAACATACGAGGTTGTTGATTCAACCAATCACTCTATAATAGTGCAAACATTGACAATTTTTGGTTGAATATATGCTTCTCAATGATCTGCACGTGATCTTAAAAGTGGCTGAATTACGCAGCATTACCGCAGCAGCAAATAGCTTAGACATGCAAATTGCGACAGCCAGTGCGGCCATTAAACGAGTAGAGAAATCTCTCGGAATAGAACTGTTTATTCGCACGACTCGTCAACTCAGGTTATCTCCCGCCGGCGAACGCTACATGCCTCAGTGCCAACAAGCGCTAACTCTACTAGAGAGTGCCAAATTAAATTTACAAGCCGATCATGAAGTATTAAGCGGTGAAATCCGCATTGCCCTATCATCGGACTTAGGGCGTAATGTGATTACCCCTTGGATTGACGCACTTCTTTTAGATCATCCCGAAGTAAAGTTACGCAGTAATATCAGTGACAGCAACATCGATTTTTATCGAGATTCAGTGGATATGGCACTTCGCTATGGTTGCCCAACCGATGCCAGTATGTACGGTTTTAAAATCTGTACTGTGCCTCGTCTTGTCTGCGCCTCTCCAGACTATCTCGCTCAGCATGGCATCCCAGCAGATCTAAACGACTTAAAACAGCACAACGGACTTTTCTATCAACTCGCTGATATCGTGCAAAATGACTGGCAATTCACCCAAAATGGGCAAAACGTTAAAGTAAAACTCTCCGGGAATCGCGCGTCTAATGATGGCGATCTGGTGAGACGTTGGTGCGTGTCAGGACAAGGCTTTGCCATTAAGTCTTGCCTTGATATGGCCGACGACTTATTGAAAGGAAACGTCATTGATATACTACCCAGCTATCAACCCAAGGCAACAGAGTTATGGCTGGTCTGCCCAAGCCGGCAATCCATTACCCCCACAGTGCGGTTGCTGCGAGACTATTTTAGAGAAAAGACTCAAC
This sequence comes from Vibrio ezurae NBRC 102218, assembly GCF_000467185.1. Lineage (GTDB taxonomy): Bacteria > Pseudomonadota > Gammaproteobacteria > Enterobacterales > Vibrionaceae > Vibrio > Vibrio ezurae. Next base: position 15,577 of record NZ_BATM01000034.1, on the reverse strand, counting down.
AAGTATTACAGCGCTTAGTCAAGCAAGGTATATTAGATAAAAGTAACATCGACGAGTGATACTGTTACCCATATCATCAATATGTTTCGTCATTTCATAATACTGATAGAATCGTGCATTAGTCTGCTTAATACTCAGCTCAATTACGCTACAATACCGTTGAAATGCATCTTGTTTGCTACTTTTAGCCCGATAATTGGGCTAAAATTATCAGGCTGTTAGGCATTTTTGACCATTTTTTTAAAACTTTGAACTTAGACGGTATTTCTTACAAATCTAAGATTGATTAAATTTGGTCAGGCGTATATCCTCACAGTCTATATAATCATACAATAGTATATTTTGGAGTTAGACATGACTAAACCTGTAATTGGTTTCATCGGCCTTGGCCTTATGGGCGGCAACATGGTTGAAAACCTACAAACACGCGGTTACCAAGTAAACGTAATGGATCTTAACCAAGACGCAGTTGATGCTGTTCTTGCTCGTGGTAACGCTACACAGTTTACTTCAGCTAAAGAACTAGCAGCAGCAAGTGACGTTGTAGAGCTTTGCCTTACAACTTCAGCAGTTGTTGAAAAAATCGTTTACGGTGAAGACGGTCTACTAGCAGGTATCAAAGAAGGCGCTACTCTTATCGACTTCGGTACTTCTATCCCAGCTTCTACTAAGAAAATCGGTGCTGATCTAGCAACTAAAGGCGCAGGCATGATCGATGCTCCTCTAGGTCGTACTCCTGCACACGCTAAAGATGGTCTACTAAACATCATGGCTGCTGGCGACATCGATACTTTCAACAAAGTTAAGCCTCTTCTAGACGAGCAAGGTGAAAACGTATTCCACCTAGGTACTCTAGGTTCAGGTCACGTAACTAAACTAGTTAACAACTTCATGGGTATGACTACTGTTGCGACTATGTCTCAAGCATTCGCAGTAGCTAAACTTGCTGGTGTTGATGGCCAACAACTGTTTGACATCATGTCAGCGGGTCCATCTAACTCTCCATTCATGCAGTTCTGTAAATTCTACGCTGTAGACGGCGAAGAAAAATTAGGTTTCTCTGTTGCTAACGCAAACAAAGACCTTGGTTACTTCCTAGCACTTTGTGAAGAGCTTGGTACTGAGTCTCTAATCGCTCAAGGTACTTCTACTAGCCTACAAGCTGCTGTTGATGCAGGCATGGGTAACAACGACGTACCAGTAATCTTCGACTACTTCACTAACCTTAAGAAGTAATTTGAAGATAAAACCTTAACGGTTTTACATCATTTAGCCCAGTGCTTCTTTGAAGCGCTGGGCTTTTTTATTATGTGTACTTCTCTATAGCACAAAACTGTACTCAGTATTCAGAACTGCCTCTAGCCCACGACGAACCCTGCATCGCTTCCTTTAGCCTATCGCTAAAACACCTTTTCAAAGCCCTAACTAATAACCCCGTTGCTTCCAAAACTGAGCTTGATCACGACCCACAACGTTAAAGGTTTTCTCGGCGATGGTCTTACCTTGCATTTGCAACTCCATACGCCATTCGCCTAAATTACTTTCCAAACCGTCCACCGGATGTAGCAGTTGTACTGTGTCTCCTAAATAGAAGTCCCAATCGTTACTGCGTACATAAATCTCTCCATCAAATGGCGCTAATACAACACCTTTCTTATTGATGATACCTGGATGATAAATGCAGTAATTCAGCAAGCTTCCTTTGGCTTTTTTAATATTAACGATAAAACCAAATTCCACCCCTTCTTCGGCGGTCACTGTATTGGTGAACTGAGTAATTTTAGGCAGTTCTTTGGAACTGGCATCCCAATGAGAATAGGTGCCGTATGAGGTTATTTCGACGATAGGTGTGCGTTTAGCCAAGGTTTTGTCTCGAATAAAAAGAGCAGTATACCAAGCAGTGTCATTGAGTGGTTATAAATAGCGAAGGAAAAAGGCTTACAGTGCAGGTTTATAAATATTGTCAGGGCTATATAGGGCTAGAAGTAGCGTTAAATTTTGTTACTGAGCGCTTACCGATACTTAAATAAAAAAAGCCCCTTCTAACAATAGAAGGGGCTAAGTTAACGTAAATTAATTTTTACTAAAAAGAGTTACTTACTTTGCATTAACACGGTTGATAATACGAACTTCATCGAAGTAAGCTTTTGAGTCAGATGCTGGTGTACCTTGGTACGTTAGAGCAAACTCATCAATACGAACTTCTAGCTCTTTATCACTTTCTACTAGCGCTTCTAGCTCAGCTTGAGTGTAAGTCTCAGTGTCAATTTCCATGTAAGCAAAGACTTCAACGTCTGTGTTTGTGCCACTGTTAAAGTCAACAGTCACTTGCTTAAAGCAATCTTTAACACTACCTTCAGGTGCGTCACCTAGGTCTTTAACATGTGCACGTGCTTCAGCAATTACCAGACCGTCACTGTCTTTAACACCGTAGTGTAGAGTAGATGCAGAGTCATCGCCTTTGTTGTCACAGTAGTACAAGCTGTATGTCATATCTGTATTTGCTGGAATACTTGATACTTCTTGGCTTAGACCTGGAGCAGAAGTGAAGTCGTATACGTCTTCACCAGACTTAAAGCGAACGCGAGCTGAACCGCTTGAACCACCTTCGTCAGTAAATGCTGAATCGCCAGAGCTACCTACATCACCTAGACCTTCGCTGCTGCCTTCTCTTGAAACCCAAACGTCACTGCTACCACCGTCAGAACGCCATTGACCTAGGTCACCATCAACAATGCCGGCATCTAATGTCACTTCGTCAGCAAGTGCTAGAGATAGGTTCGCTGAAGTTTCAGAGCCTGTTGTGAACTCATGAATAACCAATTGGTAATCACTATCAGAAGCATCGCCATCAAAGCTGTGCTCACCTACAGTAATGTTGTATTTACCTTTAACAAAAGCAGATACAGCGTGAGTTGTGTTCGGTAGAAGTGTTACTGTTTGTGATGCACTTTGGTCACTACCTTCAACTACTAGGCTTGAACCGTAGCTGAATGTATCAACATTCGTCGTTGATGCGTTGCCAGACCAACCTTCAGTACCTTCAGCAAATGCGTAGTTTTCAATGGCTACTTCGTTGATGATAGCTGCAGGCTTCTCAAAGTCGTAAGATTGTGGACCTACATCTGCGTAAGTCAGAGGCTCAAGCAATGGTGTTCCATCTGTAATGTCATCCGCACCCGCTAGAGTCGCTTCGTTACGTGTAAGGCCATCCATATCCGTAGTAACGGCTGCAAATTCACCTTTATCGTATTCAGTCGCATCGATATTTGAAGACTCTGAAGGACGATATAGACCGTCAATTCCTTTCTCTAGATCAACACTAGCAGTAGAACCTGAAACGTTGTCAGTATCAGCAAATGAATCACCATTTACGATGTTACCTACAACAACAGAGTCACTTGCCCAACCGCGATCAGTGCCTACGTATACTGGACCGATAGCTTGGTCAACGATGTTGTTCGCGAAGTAGATTTGGTTAGGTTGATCAGACTTACCGCCGCCATCAATATTGATACTGTTAACACTGTCTACGACTGTGTTAAATGCAACATGCACGTTTTCTAGTTGTTGGTAGCCATTGCCACCATCGCCAGAACCGTCACCACCTAGCAGAACAATACCACCATGGTGAGTCGATGACTTATAACGAGCACCTTCGACATAGTTATTAGCCACAATATGGCCATCATCAACCAGTCTTAGACCACCAGCGTAAGGGTTACCATCACCAAAAACGAAGTTATTAGAAATGTTGTTATGGTTACCGTGACGGTTTGTGATTGAACCGTAGCTGTTACGTACTGTGTTTTGTGCGATTACGTTGTTTGATGCTTTGTTTGAAATAACTTCCGCTTCACCTTGAATACGCTCAAATAAGTTACCCACGATAAATGAGTTACCTGCGTAGTGGTGAGTTTCACTTAGACCAGTACGAATTGCTTCGTAGTCATTGTCACTGCTGCCCGCGTACAATTTACCGTTTGTTGGTGGACGGTTTGCAAAGTAGTTAGCATAAACAGTGGTGTATTCAGCTAGGCCACCATTGCCTTCATCCATTAGACCACTTTCACGTAGCAAGGAAACCATTGGGTTACCCGTTGTTTTACCACTGAAAATGTTGTGATCAAGCCAGTTATGTTGACCGTATAGTGCAATCCAAACACCGTTATCTGAACTATCACTAGTTAAGTTTTGGTCGCCATCAACATTAAGGAATACGTTTTCCGTAATACGACAGTGGTTACACATCTCAGTTGAGCCAAAACGAGTCTCTAGTAGCTTGCTGCTTGAACTCTCAGGACCATCGAAAACAAGGCCGTGTAGTTGAACGTGCTCGCCGCCCATCACAACTTTAGCTTCACCAGTGATGATTACTTGACCAGGAGTCACAGCACGAACTTTGATTGGCGCTTCTTCAGTACCAATACCACCAAACTTAAGGTTTGCTTCGGTATAAGTGCCATCTTCGATACAAATTACAGTGCCGGCCGCTAGTGCCGTTTCGCTCATATCAATTTCTGAAACTGTTTCAGTACACTCAGCAGGATCAGAACTCAGTAGCGTTTTAACACCTTCTGGCATTGCAGAAACAGAAGGAACATCAGATTCAACTGGGTCTACTGGATCAACCGGGTCTGCTGGGTCAACTGGGTCTACCGGGTCTGCTGGATCAACTGGGTCTACTGGATCAACCGGGTCAACAGGATTAGCAGGTTCAATAGGTGTTGCTGGAATTGATGTATCAGGCTGATTATCAGAATCAGGAGTGTCGTTGCTGGTATTTGAGTCATTACAACCGACTAATGCTAGCCCAATTAATATGGCCAAAATATTCTTGTTCATGTTTCCTCTCTACGGTAAGTAGTTATATTTTGTGAATACATGTTATTAGATATTTCAGAAACACCAAGAGATCGAGATCGCATTTGTCATACATGAATATTATATGACCCACATTAACAACATGTTACAAAGCAACATACCCCTTTAAAAACAATAACTTACAAAACAACAAAACAAAGACCAATTGATTTCATGAATAATCAAAAGCATGACGAACCTCACTATTTATTCTAAAAAAAAATAAAAGAATTTTATAAAAAGTAAGAAAAAACAAAGTGATTACGAAAAATCAATTTTATTTACAAAACCCCACACTGAAATAATATTCATCACTGTGAATTTTTAGTCGTCGATATTTTGGGTTTAACTTAAGTGTATAAAGAAGAGAGCACACCCACGCAGTTAATGAATACTAGTCTTATTTCATACTCAGCTTGATTCGTATTATTAAGCATTAGGTAAGTAAAGATGACTGGTTAAAACTCGTATCGCATCACAACGATAAAAAAAGAAAATAGACATTCTAACCAATGCAAACTCATTCACTTTTATCACCTCTAATCACTTTAAACTTATCTTTATTTCACATGGGAAAATAAATAATTGAGCGAAAAGATACTATTGTATTACTTTATATTTGAGAGCTCTTTTGACACCTAAAAGCCAATAAATACTGGTATGCCTTGTTTGCTACAGGGCTAAATTCTTGTTAGATCACATTCTGAGTCTATTTTATGACCAATACCCCATTTCTTATAAAATCAACTTTAAACTTCATTTTGTTACGGATAACATTTCTCTCGTAAGGCATTTTAAAACTGTTTTTCAATTATTAAATTTCAATATCTATATGATATTAATTTCAGATTTTACTTGTTGTAAGGAATATAAAAGTGCATTTTTTCTCTACTACAGTTGATAAAATCACTAAATTACTAGGTGGGTTTCTTGTTGTTTTGATGTGGTTAATAGTGACTACAGTAGTATGGCAAGTGTTCACCCGTTTTTTCACTGATTCACCATCAACTTTCACTGATGAACTATCAAGATATCTTTTAATATGGATTGGTGTCTTAGGGGGAGCATATACATACTCTCTAAGAAGACATTTAGCGATAGAATTATTAATTACCAAGGTTAAAAGCAAGAATGCCCTAAGCATTATAATCAGCCTAATGGTACTTGTATTTTCTAGCTTAGTTCTAGTATATGGTGGTTCTAGTGTGGTGCTTAGAACCCTTCAATATAATCAAGTTTCGCCCACATTAAGCTTATTTGGTACTAACCTTCCTATGGGATATATATACTTAGCAGCACCTATTTCTGGTGTGCTAATAAACTTATTTGCTATTAATGACATTTTAAAATATTCAAATGACATTTACACCTCTAGAAAGGGAGCATAAGCGATGACATTACTAGATCTAATGTTTACTGATCACTACCTTTCAATAATGCCCGACTCTATTTATTACTTATTGCCAGTTGTAGTACTGTTTGGTTCATTATTCATTTTTTTAATGATTGGAATGCCTATTGCATTTAGTATCGGTCTTTCTTCATTACTGACTATATTTTTAAACTTCCCAATTGATAAATCGGCAAGCTTGGCTTCCCAACAATTACTACGGGGGTTGGATAACTTTGGGCTATTAGCTCTCCCCTTCTTTATATTTGCCGGGAATCTCATGAACTCTGGTGGTATAGCTAAGCGACTGATTAACTTTGCTATGTTACTAGGTGGCCGTTTACCTGGCGCTCTATGTCACGTCAATGTAATTGCTAATATGATGTTCGGTTCGTTATCTGGCTCAGCAACAGCATCGGCTGCTGCGGTTGGCGGATTGATGGGTGAGTTACAGAATGAGAAAAAATACCCTAAGGATTTCTCAAGTGCAGTTAACATTGCTTCTTGTCCTTCAGGTCTACTCATACCGCCTTCAAATGTATTGATTCTTTACGCATTAGTAAGCGGAACATCCGTACAGTACTTATTTTTAGCCGGTTACTTCCCTGGAATTTTAATGGGACTGGCAGTAATGGCTGGAGTATTTCTTTTTGGTAAAAAATATAACGTTCCTCAAGAAACAGTTAAATTAGATAAACCTGCGTTTAAAGTCATCATAGAAGCGATTCCTAGTCTATTTATGGTCGTTCTAATTATGAGTGGCATTGTAGGTGGCGTATTTACCGCTACTGAAGCTTCAGCAATCGCGGTTGTCTATAGTTTAGTCCTAGGTTTTATTTATAAAGAACTAAAACTGAAAAACTTAACACCTATTGTTATTGATAGTGTCATTATTACATCAATCGTACTATTGATGATTGCAACATCAAGTTCAATGTCTTGGGCAATGTCTAATGCAGATATCCCTCAGTATATTGCAGAGTTCATACTTAATATTTCTGATAATCCAATTATCATTTTAATTTCAATGAACTTGATATTCCTTGTTGTTGGTACATTTATGGATATGTCACCAGCGATATTAATCTTCACACCGATTTTGTTACCGATCGGCGTCTATTTAGGAATGGACCCAATACACTTCGGTATCATGATGGTATTTAATTTATCTATTGGCATCTGTACTCCCCCTGTCGGCACTGCATTATTTGTAGGCTGTAGTATTGCGAATAGAAAAATAGGCGATGTTGTACCAAAACTACTGCCAATTTATGGACTGATTATATTGGCGTTAATTATTGTTACAGCATTTCCAAATCTGACCATGTGGCTACCTAAACTAGCTGGCTATTAAATAGAAAACTAAATAAAGGATACAAAATGAAAATAATAAACTTAAAGACTTTATTGGCCTGTACAGGGTTAGCAATGCTAACGCTTTCATTCAATGCTTCAGCTAGAATGCAAAAACTGGCTCATGCTATGCCACTGGAGCACCCTGTACATAAATCTCTAACGTGGTTTTCAAAAGAAGTGTCTAAAAGAACCCACATGCGAGTTAAAGTTTATCCTAACTTGACCTTAGGTAACGAAGAGTCAACGTTACAAATGGTACAAAATGGCACACTCGCTTTTGCCAAAGTAGGCGGTGGATTAGCTGCGTCTTTCTCACCAGAATATAAAGTACTCTCTTTACCTTACTTATATAAAGATGAAGCGGATTCTAAACGTATTCTTCGTGGTCCTGTTGGCGATAAAATACTGCAATCTTCAGAAAAAGATGGCTTTATTGGCCTAGCGTTTTTATCTAGCGGCTCTCGTGGTTTCTATACAAAAACAAAAATCACAAAGCCAGAAGATCTTAAAGGTCTAAAAATTCGTGTACAAAACTCTCCAATCGATATCGATACAATGAAAGCATTAGGCGTAAGCCCTGTGCCAATTTCATCAGGAGAAGTTTACTCAGCACTACAACAAGGTGTAGTAGATGGAGCTGAAAACAATATTCCAACTTACTTCTCTACTCGCCAATATGAAGTTGCAAAATATTACACATTAGACCAACACACTATGATTCCTGATCTACTGGTTGTTTCTACTGAAATTTGGAATGGTCTATCAAAAGAAGATCAAGCGACTATTCGTCAAATCGCAAAAGAAAGCTTGGATGTTCAAGACAAATATTGGGATGAATACACTGAGCACGCAAAATCTGAGATCATTAAAAATGGCGGCGAAATCGTAGAAGTTGATGTTTCTGCATTCCAGAAGAAAGTATCCAGTGTTTACGACAAGTTCAGAAAAGAGAATCCATCTTTAGTTGAGACTCTTGACGCACTACAAAGCTACTAACCTTGTCATAAAACAGCACCTTTCTATCACATCGAATAAGTGATCAGAAATCGTACTGAAAATATGCTCGATAACAAAACCGAATTTTTAGATAGGTAGTTCATCTACAATCATGAATTCTAAACTTGTTATCGAGCATTTGTACTCCAAAGTATTTTGCTAGCATAACGTTGCGAACGCTGAAGCTAACAGCCCTTCTCTGGTAATCCCCCCTCTAACCTCGCTTCATTTTCCATCCAATATCCTTATTACCTACTCACACTAGCCTCAACGTCTAGTCGTATATTATTTATCGAACAATTGAATCGAACATATGGGGTTAAATGATAGGTAAAGGGAGCAGCCCACTTATATGGAATTAAAGAAATTACTCATTGCCTAATATGAGAAGCTTGCTAGAGTGGATACTAGAACCATTACAATATCACCCTAGCAATCGCTAATGAACGAAATAACACGAGAGTGAATATGTCGAGAAAACTTATCCAATTTCTTATTGTGTCGCTGATCACAACCATTGTGATTACTGTGGTTGTGTCGATAAATATTGGCAAAAAACAATTCCAACAAACGACCTTCGTCACCTCACCTTTAGGAAGTGAAACTCCCGCAGATATTGGGCTTAAGTATGAGAATATTGATCTCACTGTCGGCGAGCGTGTACTAAAAGCTTGGTACGTTCCTGCCGAGAATGAAACAGGATCGGTCTTGGTGTTTCATGGACAAAACGAATCTATATCTAATTGGATCTCCGCTATCCAACGTTTAAATGCTCAAGGATTATCTGTTTTCGTTTTTGATTACAGTGGCTTTGGTGCAAGTCAAGGAACACCGTCAGTCGAAGCATTACGTGAAGATGCGCTTGCTGCCTATACTGAGTTTAAATCGCGAGTCAGCTCCGCTCCCTCTTACCTTCTTGGGTATTCATTAGGTACCGGTATTCTGATTGATGCACTTAATCACCACAGTGAAATGACAGCAGATGGCATTATTCTCGCCAGTCCATTTTCATCAATTCGAGACATAGCCATTGAAAGTGGCTCAGTATTACCCATATTTTCCTTCGTTGTACCTGATGCTTACAATAGCGTAGAAGGTATTGCGTCGATACAAATGCCTATTCGTATCGTGCACAGTGAAACAGATGGCCGCTTCCCTGTATGGATGGCTCAAAAAGTGACTAACGCTGCCCCTAATGCCAGCCTAGTGGTTGTTCCAACACCTACGCATTCAGACTTTTTAGCCAGTCCTGAAGAGCTTAAAGGCGCTGGGCAACAGTTCTGGAATGGCGTGTTAGAACCTATGACCTCTCATTAATTACCACTTATATCATATCAATGTCATGTGTTTTAAAACTAATCAAACTTCGCTCAGTTTGAACTTTTAAAACACGGCATTGATATATAATAAAGACGTTAACGTTACATGACTCCATTGATATAAATAAGCTCTAATACGCTTGTTTATCGGCTATATCCATCACAGCATCACTTACTCTAGTCACACTAAGAATATGCCACTTTCTACATATTGATATAACTAAGTGCTTATTTCTCTTGCCCCTTCAATAATCATCCCTTTGTTGTCTATCGATTAAATACTTATTAAGCAAACAAGATTAACTAATGCATAACTACTCAAGAATGGAAAGCGCTACTTCGTTCTCGTGAGTGAACTATTTGTCGAAGACAAACAACTACCTATGAACAAAAACAACCTAAACCACTGATATTAATTGATTTTATTTCAATTACTCGACGACGATCACGATTTTCAGACATCCACACGCGTAAACATATCAATTGTAAATCTCTATAAACATAATGCCAGTGCAATAACATGCACGAAACAGAATTTATATGTTTTGATATTAATGTAGTTGTATACACAGGAAGTATTCATAAAAACATCATCATTCAACATATAACGGTAATGCTCATTCAGTATTATCGAACGCACTGTTTTCTTTTGACGCACTACCCCTCTTTTAGTCTTAAAGAAACAATATTTAATTCTCAAATGTTGTTTTTTAAAGGCTATTTAACGGTTTATCTAACTCAATTAAAGGAAATGGAATAATGAGTGAAACTACGTCAAAATTTAATCGTAGGGATTTTTTAAAAGGTAGTGCTGGTGTTGCTGTTGCGGGACTAGGAACTTCTCTTTTCTCAACAAGTGCTGCGGCAAAACAACCGACTTTCTCTCCTGGTAACTCTTCAAATAAAAACTTCTGGAAGAAAGTTCAACAGCAATTCTCTTTAGCTAAAGGCAATGTGTACATGAACATTGGTACTACTGGCTCAATGCCAACCAGTGTACAACAAGCTTATGCTGAAAATACTGAACTCGTTGCCACTTACCCTTGGGACATGCAAAACAAATTTGGTAGCTGGCCGTACATGAGCCAAATGGCAGCAGATATTGCTCCGGGCTTTGGCGCTGATGAAAATGAAATCGTCTTAAGCCGAAATACTACCGATGGCATGGTTTCTATTCTTAGCGGACTCGACTTCCAAAAAGACGACATCATCATTACTACTCATCATGAACATATCGGTGGACGCTCACCACTGTTCAGTGCTGCTGACCGCGTAGGCGCTAAAGTTGTTTTTGTTGAAATCCCTGTTTATACCGGTAAGAAAAAACTGAAGAAACAAGACTTCGTCAATGTGTTTGCTGATGCGATTAAAGAGCACAACGCCAATGGCAACGTTCGCTTGGTGATGTTCTCTCATATTACTTACGTAACGGGTACTTTACTTCCAGCAAAAGAAATCTGTGCATTAGCACGCGACCATGGCATCCCGACTTTAGTCGACGCTGCTCATACCATCGGCATGATGAATGTTGATCTACATGATATGGACTGTGATTTTTACGCAGGATCGGGTCATAAGTGGCAATGTGGTCCTGGTGCAACCGGTATCTTGTATGTTCGTCAAGAAGCTGAGCGTTTAATTCGTTTTTGGCCAGCCGATCGCCGTCCTTTCTACTTTGTTAACTCATCACTCGGTGAAGATGGTTACCAAACAATGAACTTCGTAACCAGAATGCAGTACATTGGTAACGACAACTACCCTGCGAAACAAGCATTAGCGGATACTTGTAAGCTGTGGGATGAAATTGGCCGAGATAAAATTGAAGAGCGTATTTTAGATCTTAGCGCTTTATGTAAAGAAGAGCTGAGCAAACAGCTACCTAACGGAACTTTCTTCTGTCCACCTGAGCGTGAATTGTCCAGTGGTTTGACTTCATTCAACCCATTTTCTGATGATCTGTCTAACAGCTCACGTCTTACTGAATTCCGTGATCTTCTTCGTGAAGAGTATGGTTATACTATCCGTACAACGAACTTCTCGATACATTTAGACGATACTGAGGCCACTTATGCATTGCGTATCTCTACTCACTTGTTCCATGATGAAGATGATGTAACAGGTTTAGTAAAAGCAATGGCTCATTTGTACAAGCGAATGGCTTAGTAATCGGCTTATGCCCTAGGGCTTACTACAGTAAGCCCTATTTATTATTTCAAGGATGAAGACAATGCTCAAAGCAAGAACCTTATTACGACTTATCAAGAGTCTGAGTATCGCTCTGTTATTTATAGTTAAACCAACTTATGCCTACGACTTAGACGAGGTCAAAGAAGCGGGCGTGATTCGACATATTGGTATTCCATACGCTAACTTCGTTAATTATATCAACACCGATGGTCCTTATACTGCGCAAGGCTTAGATATTGAGTTAATACAAGGGTTTGCAGCTTATTTAGGTGTTGAGTATCAATTTGTTCCAAGCACCTGGAACAGCGCCTTTGGTGCTCTGACAGGCACAGAGGCTATCTATAAAGACAACGTGATCCAGCATGGTAAAGCCGTTCCAATTACTGGCGACGTCATAGCTAATGGCGCGACTATTCTTCCTTGGAGAGAGCAGTTATTAGATTTTTCTGATGATTACTTTCCTTCAGCCGTTTGGTTAATCTCCCGTGTAGACTCTACATTACAACCTATTACCCCAAGTGGCTCGCTAGACAAAGACATCAACACCGTTAAGGAGCTCCTTCGCGGGCATGATGTGTTGGCAATGGAACAAACTTGTTTAGACCCGAACTTGTATGACCTATACAAAACAGGGGCCACTATTATACTTCCTGAGAAAGCGCGTAAATTAAACGAAATGGTGCCAGCAATACTAAATAACGACGCTGATAACACCCTACTGGATGTTCCTGATACTCTTATTGCATTAGAAAAATGGCCAGGAGAAATCAAAGTCATCGGGCCGATATCAGAAGAGCAGTTTATGGCTGCAGGATTTAGAAAAGATTCACCAAAATTACGCGCTGCATTTAATGACTACTTAAGAGACATTAAACGTAATGGTACTTATAACCATTTAGTTGAGAAGTATTATCCTTCTGTATTCTATTATTACAGTGACTATTTTGAGGCGCATAAAAGCAACGATACATGAAAATGAAGCTCAGACTTAATCGCCGCAATGCCATTCTTATGGGGGGGGTTCTTTTAGGAGCCTACCTACTATTAATGATCATTGTCACCAATGCAGGACAAAATCGCCTCAAAGAATCACAACTCAATGAGCTGAACTTAAACGTTAAAATTTACTCTGAGTCCATTGGGTATTTTTTCGAAACCGCGAGTAGAGAAATTGGCGAGGTGGCACAGCATAAAGCCACCTACACCTTTTTTGCCAATCTAGCATCAGGAATGTCGATGCAGTATGGGTTGGGCTCAAGCCTGCTGCAGTTGCGTCGCAACTTAATTCAGCATACCAGCCCCGATCATCGCCAACATGAAAATGCTAAATTTAATCGGATGTTGCTGGTCGGTTTCAACTCAAATATTATCGCAGATTCACACCCAAAACTGAGATTTGATATCAACAGCATTCCATTTCAAAAGATGCAAAACGTTGATCATAAAATTGATATTCTGGTCAAAGATAACCACATCGTTATTCGAGCACTACAGAATGTTTACCTCAATGGGGAAGTGGTTGGCATTTTAGTGGGTGAAATCAAAAATGACACCATCATCAACTTGCTCACAACGCAGGAATATCAGCTCAGTAATAGTCGGCTTTCACTCTCTACAAGCCAAGGGTCACTGCCAATTTGGGACACCTTTGATTCCAAAGCAAGCCATCACCTAAATACCTTATACTTTAACCAAAGTATCGCCAACACCCCTTTTAGTCTGAACGCTTGGTTTGCCCCAATATCAGAAAGCCAAATAATCACCTCCACTTGGTTTACTATCGCTCTGTCTTTCTTAGCTGTGCCGGTTATTTTTGGCTTGTATTACTCGTTAAAAATTAACAACACCAACCTAGTACTTACCACTAAGATTGAGGAAACTCATAATCAACAAACTGTATTAACTCGACAGAATCATCGCCTAAAAACTGAAATAGACCGGCGTAAAATGTTTGAAAAAGAACTCGCTTATCAAGCCAGTCACGATATTTTAACCGGGCTTTCTAATCGAAAATCAGGCGACGAAAAGCTCAGGCACGCTTTGCTACAAGCAAAACGAGATGATGTTAATGTCCTTGTCATGTTTATTGATCTTGATGACTTTAAACAAATAAATGATACCTTGGGCCACTTAGCCGGTGACAAATTACTGATACAAACAGCAAAGCGCTTACGCCAGTCGGTTCGCAAAACGGATGTTGTCGCACGCATTGGTGGAGATGAGTTTTTACTGGTTATTCCGAATTTGCACTCAGAAAAAGAAGCTCAGACCTTAGCGTCTAAACTTTTAGCTATTTTTGAGCAACCTTTCCAACTGAATGAAAGCCAATTTTTCATTTCCACCAGCATAGGAATGTCCATCTACCCTCAAGATGGAGAAACAACCGAAGAGCTCATGGCTCATGCTGATATTGCAATGTATCGAGTAAAAAAAGAAGGTCGAAATGGCTTTAGCTTCTATGAAGCAAGCATGAATACCGATGTACAAAGAAACTTAGATATTGATGCTCAGCTACGCCAAGCCATTAATCAAAATAAATTAGAAGTGTATTATCAGCCGATTATTAACCTAGAAAATAATCAAATTACTGGCGCAGAAGCATTAATGCGCTGGAAAGATGATAAGTTAGGGTTTGTACCGCCGGATGAATTTATTCCCATTGCAGAAAGAAATGGGCTTATCCATAAGTTGGGGCATATGGCCTTAGATACTGCATGTCATCAAGCCAAGAAGTGGCAAGAAATTCAACCACTGACCATTGCCGTAAACTTTTCAGCGGCTCAATTTAGACAGCAAGATGCACTCATAGAGAGTATTTTAACCGTGCTCAATAACTCAGGATTAGATCCCTGTTTGCTGGATATTGAAATCACAGAGAGTTTACTCTTTAGCAATAACATCGAAACTGTGCAGATCTTAGAAGAGATCAAACGGATAGGCGCACATTTTTCTATTGATGATTTCGGCACTGGATACTCAGCGCTGAGTTATCTACAAAAATTCCCATTTAGCAAGCTCAAAATAGACCGCTCATTTTTGCAGGATATGGAGGCTAATCCCTCTTCGCAAGAACTCGTTAATGCCATTATTGCAATGGCGAAAGCTCTTGGGCTGAAAGTCGTTGCTGAAGGTGTTGAAACACAATGGGATCAAGACTATTTGAAAACACAAAATTGTGAATACGCACAGGGCTACTACTACAGTAAAGCGCTGTCTACAGAAGATTTTGAAGCATTATTACTACAGCATAATAAGGATGTTATCTAAGCCAAGTTAGCATGCTGATAAATCAAAAATCTTATTTATTTACAGGGCATTAGACGCTTTAACGCACTAATGCCCATCATAGCTTACTCTGTTAACTATTTAGTCCCTGACTTCCTTTCTTATCCAAATACCTACGCTTTCTTTTCTTATACCAATCACACTAAGTAAATGCTCAGAAATAGCGTAGGAAAGAGACTTG
>NZ_BATM01000035.1 GCF_000467185.1 Vibrio ezurae NBRC 102218 | reverse complement strand
GTGATTGGTATAAAGGCTGACTTTTTATTTGGCGCGTAATCATTAAAAGTGTTGCATGAAGTCCATAATACGAGCGGCATTAACCCCTCGATCACTGCGACCAATACGAGAAACACTTCTCATATCCAGTTGGCTTCCCTCTTCTAATGCGGTAATCACCACCACCACATCATCTTTGAACGCATACACTGAAGTACGAGCTATTGCTTCAAAACGCAAAGCATCTGCATCTTGGGATACGATTTCCCAACCTTTTTCTTTAGCAATATCAAGGGCTCGATTATACGCAGCTTCAGCTGTCAGATTGGTTTGCAGTGGCGCGATATTGGGATAGAGTTTTTTCTGAATCGCCGCCACTTTGCTGCCACCGTAAGCCAAAGAGGTCTTTGCTTCATCACGTAGACTATTTAAAGCCACGAACTGCGGAGGGTTCTCAGTATCCGTTGTAATATCATTAATGGCAGGTCCTCTCGGCGTAGGATTTATTTTGCTGTATATAGTAGGTGCTAACAATGCCATACCAATACTAAAAGCAAGCAGTGCTTTCACTAAACCTACCCGATTGCCAGTAACAACTTGATAAATAAAACCAACCGCACTGATCCCAACCACACCGTAAGCGATAGGATTCATGTAATGTCGAATATACCCAAAACCGACAATAGGTTCCCATAGACCCATTTGAGCACCAAACATCATGGTCAAAATAATCAATACAGCAGCAATAGAGATTGCCAGAAGAAATGTTCCTATCTTTGAAGAGCGATGACTCATCATTTGATCCTTATAAATAAGCAGTTTTACCAAGAGATAAGCACGTTAGATAGTCAAGCCTATCCACATGAATTTCAGTGCATAATAGTTTGATACAAAAAAAGATACGCTGCGGAATCTCGCAAATTACAACAAAAATATTAAAAAGACACCTTCAGCACACTGCCATATAAAATATGTTCAATGCGAAGGACTTATGCGCTTTCAGCCACATTCATGAATAGTGGAGTAATTACCATTCTCAGTAAGGATAGCGAATAGTAATACTTACATTGCGCGCACATTCAACACTACCTAATATGATACTATCCGTGGAATTATTACTACTTATTGGGATTGATTATGAAAAAGTATAATCTAGCTGTTTTGTGTGGTTTGGCATTGCTTTCATCTTCTGCTTTTGCAAGCTCTGATCCTTCAGGCTTTTACGCTGTAGGCGCTATCGGTACAACAGGTTTTGATGACGGTGGTTTCGCTGACGACTTTAACGACAGTGCCAACCTTATCAACCCTAATCCTAGAGTTGAATTTGATCCGACAGGCTCAACACAGATCTACAGCCTAGGCTACCAAATTAACCGCATCGTTGGTGTTGAAACGACTTACATGAAGTATGGCGACATCAACACAAAAGAAAGTGGTCAATCTACTCGCGCATTCAGCCCTGAATCTTTGTCTGTTTCAGCAAACCTGGGGTACACCTTTGATAACGGTTTACGTCCATTTGCAAAAATTGGTCTATCGTATATTGATTTTGGCGAACAAGACTCAGTTAATTCTACCTTCAAAGATCTGGACGGCCATGGCGGTATCCATATTGGTACCGGTGTCGAATACGCCTTAGATCTTGGTGAGAACAAAGGTAATATTCTATTTAGAACCGGCATTGAAGGCGATATTGCCAATGTTGAAGTGAAAGATAGCCGAAGCCTAGGTGCATTGGTTGACGACAACTATAACTGGTCTATTTTAAGCCTATATGCTGGTGTGGGTTATCGTTTCTAAAAACGAGTCCATACACAGACTTAGCTCAAAATAATAAGGGGAATCGCGATGATTCCCCTTATTACTTTTTATTTCTCGCCTAACAGCTTCTTGTACCTAAAACGTTGTACCTATATCACTAAACACCGCTTTGGTTGTTGATGAATAGGCAATACCTAAGTTCCAACCACTGGATGTGGTCGCATTGATACCTGCCGCAACCCCAAGTAACGAACGGGTTTTCCCTTCTAGGTAATAATCACCCATAGAGTAATTGGAATGATAAGAGAGGTATTTTTTAGTGTACGCATACTCAGGCCCAGCCCAAAAGCTGATCGGTTGCGAAATATCTAAGGTATAGGTTGGCGCAATAGAAAAAGTAATCGCACTATTTACGTCGTTTTCTGGCGTACGTCGATGCCAACTATAAGGTCTGTTCATCACGTCACTGTAGTTTTTGGTATCTTCCACACCGCCACTAAAGCCTAGTTGACCACGCCAACCAATACTATTTCTAGTATTACGTTGCGCATAGGCATTCAAGGCAAAGCCATCGGAGTATGAAGAGTGACCAAGCCCAACACCTAACTGGATCATATTTTCATGATCGATATTATTTTTATGACCAATAGTTCGTATGTTGCCTGACGTTTGAGCATTAACGGAAAAAGAAGCGCACAGCGCTACAATTGCAATTGTTATCGAATTATTTTTATTCACATTCTTCCCTATCTGAATTCCCACTGTTTACTCATTACGGTGTGCATATGGCACATTCGAATAGAATCGCTATTCCAATAAACTGAATAAAAGTGTGACATGCATCCATTTTAGGGTGTTTTGATCGGGCAAAGAAGACCATAAATATACAAGTGTTCCTTGTTAAGCATTGCTATTTATGCTAACCCGCTTGGCTATCTGGATATTAATACAAAGGTGATTTATATTCTGCTCCAGTGATTATCCCAAAACACGGGAGTAACCACTTGATTATCCTGTTTTTTATCATTATTCAGCCTTGTCATTATGGCGGAACCAGAGCCAGAACTCACCGCAAAAGTCTGCCCCTGAGCTGCGACTCCAGAAGCATCCGATAAACGAGATAATTCTAATAACCGTCCGCTTTGTTGTGACCAAATACCATAACAGTTGCCCCTTGGAGACGTTGCTATGACCCATTGTTCGGTTGTCGCTATGCTACCAATATAATTATTAAACCTTGCCCATTGTTCTGGCTCCGCTTGCAAAGGTTTCATGTTTTGCCCTTTCGTGCTGGCGGTAAAAGAATGCTGATAAACTAGAGGGGGAAATTCACTTAAATCCCCTTTATTTTGCAAGGCGCAATACACCGACGCCTTCCCTTTGCTCAAGTGACGAATACTCATTTGATGATCCGCTAAGACGACCTGCTCCAGCAGACGACCATCCGATGACAAATAACTCAGTGAAGGCATCATGGTGGCGAGATTTTTAGGCTCACGTCCTTTCGTATGAATGCCACCTACCGCAATAGCCAGCACGTCATTATCTAGCAAGATGATTTCATGGGGCCCGATGCCGATGCCAGTAAACTCAGCCACCTTTTGGTATTCATGTTCTGCGTCATACACGCCAATAATCCCTCGACTACTCCCCACTTCCCCTTCGGTTGTATAAAGCCTGCGAAAATCGCTAGAGTACACACCGTGCCCATAAAAATAACGATTTCTAGTGGCGAGCCTTAATTGAAGACTCTCACCACTGAGATAGTGATAGACCTGAAAGTAATGCCCAGGACGGCGAGAAAATACCGCTACATGATGGAGCGCTGTATTTACTGCACTGCCATGCCCACGCTCTAAAAGAGGAAACTGATGAATAGGCTGCCCAAATTGATCGGCGATAACGGCCATATATTTATTGCGCGTTTTAGTGGCGCAGCCGATAAACGTCGGTATAGAGTCGCGCCGTGCAGTGGCACAACCGGACGAAAACCAAGGCGCAGCACTGGATAGCAGTAAGCCTTTAACAATCGTGCGTCGTGAGGAGTCAATCGCCATCGGTTGCATTAAATCCTATAACAATATCCAGCTCTACCGCGGCATTTTCATCAATAAGATACTTTAAGTGCTCTAACTTATGATATTGATTTAGCACAACCTGATACCCTTCTTTACTGTGCAGCAATTCAAATACGCTTTGCTGCTGTGGCCAGCTGGAAAGAATATAAGAAAACTGCTGATGAATGCGGTCAGCCACCTGCGAGCTGCCATTATCGCGAAGCAGTTGATCTAAGCCTCGACCTTCGGCCAAATACAATCTTTGCAATGCCAGTACGTTATATTTAAGGTGTTCCATCGACTGCTGAGCGCGCCACGACTCAGCAAAATAGGGCTTTGGATGCCCTATTTTAGCCAGTGGCCGACTGAGCTTTTTCATGGCATAGTCCAGCTGATTGGAGAGCAAAGAAACATATTCAGCGCGCCATTGTTGAGCGTTAAATTCAAGCCATGGATTCGTTTGCCATGCATCACTTATCGTCAATGCATGACTTTGCAATGTTTGTCCGATAGCAATGGCCGTTTGGCAAGTCTTCGAGTTGCTGGTTAAATCGGACGATGCATCATATAACAACCATTCAATGGCCCCCACGCCTTGTACCGTCACACTTTGCTCGGATACGCTCTGCTTATTCCACACCTGTGACTGACTGAGCAAATCCGACATTTTCCTGCCAAGGGTGTTTTTCTTATCTGGCCAAAACTGGATATTCCAATTCAAATCCAATGCTTGTTCTGGGCCTCGCTCTTGACCTTGCAACGCCATCCAAGAGCGCATGGTTTTTGACCATGCCTGTTCTACCTCTGACACCGACCCTTGCTCGGACACACAATAGCCCCACAACGCATCGGACAACCCTTGTGTCTCCTGATAAAAGGCCATTGCCGACGCTTTCTCTATCTCATAGACCGCATTTTTAGAACTGGCCGCCGCATCAACAGAGCTTGGTATCCCCTGACAGCCCCACAGTAACAGCGGCGTCATACATATCAGCGTTTTATTCGAAAATCGTGTCATTACTGTACTCCTCTACTGCATGAGCGCATCTTGGCTATAACGAATTTAAAAACGCCAATAGCGCTTCTCGTTGTGGCTTATCAAGATTTAACACATATTGTTGGGCAGATTCAGCCTCACCGCCATGCCAAAGCACAGCCTCTAATAGGTTTCTGGCACGACCATCGTGCAAAAAATAAGTGTGTCCGTTGACCTCTTGCGTATAACCAATCCCCCATAAAGGAGGCGTGCGCCACTCTTGACCATTGGCGCTAAACTCCCCTCTATTATCAGCCAATCCCTCTCCCATATCGTGTAACAGCAAATCCGTGTAAGGGCTTATACGTTGCTTAGAGAGCGCAGGGAGATCGGGGAGTTCGGCAGTCACGACACTGGGTTTATGGCAGGAATCACAACCCGCATTAGCAAAGAGAGTTTGCCCTAGTTGCACTTGTTGACTGTCTAGGTTTCGTCGAGAAGGCACCGCCAAATGCTGAGAATAAAACTCAACAAAATCTAAAATATTATCGCTGACCTCAAATTCTCCCCCATTAGGCAGTTCATCACAGATTGATTGATTTTCAGTGCAATTTTCCTTAGGAAAGAGACGGCTGGTAATGCCAAGATCACCATTAAATGCGGCGGCATTTTGTTGCATCAAGCTTGGTTGTCCGGCCTTCCAACCGAAACGACCCAAGACAGTCTTTTGTTGCGCGACGCTCCATACCTGATTAGCTTTTCCCGAAATACCGTCACCGTCTTCATCATTAATATCTTGCCAAGCAAGAATCGTCGATTCAGGAATCGCTTCTAATAAACCAAGGCCAATCATCGGCGGAGCAACGCGAGCGGATAACATTGTATCCTTTGCCATTGGTCCGTAGTGTAAGTTCGATATAGAGACTGTTGGCTGACGTAACTGAACGACGGTGCCATCAGCAAAGCGTACTGCTTTGCTTTGATAGGCGATCTCTATTTTTCCTTCGGCAGGATAATCGGTCACGGCAAAATCTTGCAACTGACCACCGTAAGTGGGCTCTGGGACTGAGCCATGGGTAATCAACTGTTGTTTTTGCTGCTCTGTGACCGCAGGAACACTCAGTCTGACTAGCATGGATACCGCATGTGTATCCAATGCTTCTGGCGGATGCCCGCGTCCATCTTTCACATGACAGTTTTGGCAACCATTGGTGTTAAAAAGTGGCCCTAAACCATCACGAGCTTCGGTCGTTGCGGGCGCTGGAATCCAAGGGTTTCGAAAAAAGCTGTTACCCACACTAAAATCAAGACGCTTAGACATAGGTAAATTAGCGGCGGGAAGAGAAAATGCATTCGCCCCTTCTTTTTTTATCGTCGTGCCACCACCGGATCTCACGTCATAAGCGACGGTGATGGATGGCAAGAGCAAGCAAGAAAAACAACTGGTTAAAACAAAAATACGACGTAGGTTTTTGTACATGATAGTCCATTATCTATTTTGGCAAAGATGCGCTTTATAAACAGCAAAAGGAGGCGATCCCTCGCCTCCTTTTATGTGCTCTTTTAGTTAAAACTGATGATCCGCTGTATCAGGGTTTAAACGAGTAATGCCAATAATTGTGGCACTTTTTTCAATGGCTTTCGTTTGCTCAACCAAAGACTGAATCGTATCTTGAATCAATTGCTGACCGGCTTTGTTATTTGATGCAATCAACTGATCAAAGTGCTGCCCTTTATTCTCAGCTGAATCCACCAACTTACCGACTTGAGCGATAGAAGCATCGAATTGTTGTTGGATCTGCTCAGCCGCTTTCGCGTCTTTTTGCTTCACTAAATCAGCGATACTTGGCCCTGCTATTTTCTGACCGTCTATGCGAGTGTAACTGCCCGTATAGACGTTGTAGATCCCTTGCTCATTGTAGTAGTGAGAGTTGTGCGTGTTGTCGGAAAAACAGTCATGTTCATCTTCCGTAGAGCCGGCTTCCAACGCGACTTTCATTCTCTCTCCCGCGAGTTCTCCTAAAGAGAGTGATCCCATGCCAAATAACATTCTGCGCAAACCGTTTTCCGATGGCTCACTGAGCAGTGTTTGTCGATAGTTGTCTTTAGTCTGTGCTGACCATTGCTTCTCCATCCACTCTAAGTCTTGCACCAACAATTGTGCGGTGGCTTGTAGATACTGTCCGCGGCGATCACAGTTGTTATTGGTGCACTCTTTGCCAAGCACATAATCGGTATACGCGCGCTCACCAGCACCACTGTTCGTCCCATTTAAATCTTGCCCCCACAGCAAAAATTCAATGGCATGATACCCCGATGCCACGTTTGCCTCAGAGCCACCAAGCTCGTTTAAACTGGCAATGAGTTGTGGTGTAATTTTTCCAGTATCCACTTTTGCATTGCCAATAATGAGCTCAGTATTCGCCACGATATTTGCCGAAGCTCCTTCGTTACCCATTTCAAACTGATAGCCTGCGGCGACATAATCAATCAAGCCTTCATCCAACGGCCACGCGTTTAATTGTCCTTCCCAGTCATCCACGACAGGGTTACCAAAACGAAACACTTCCGATTGTTGATAGGGAACTCGCGCATTCAACCACGCTTGCTTCACTTGTTTAAAGCCTGCCTCAGAGGGCGCAGCGATAAATTGTTCAATGCGACTATTTAAGATTTTTGCCGTTGCTAAGGAGTCAAAATAGACGGAGTGCGCTACATCCGCATAATGGGTAACTACTTGTTGCTCTGTCACCTCTTTTGCTGATAGTGGGCTACTCAATAACATCGATGCTGCCACAGCTGAAAAAATGTATTTCTGTTCCATAATTTGGTAAATCCCTTACTTAATGTTAATGCGGTTGCGTTTGATAATCATTTCCATTAACACAATGTACGTGATCTACACCTTTTGTTACAAACATTTTTTTACATAATTTTCAGGGCGTGGTAATAACCATGAAATATAAAAGGTCTTTTGATTATGCTTTATTGCTCTATTCAGTGATCTGTATCTATCAAATGAGCGAGAGGGAAAACGAGACGGCCTTAAACAAAAAAACCAGCATTTCTAGTGCGAAAAATGCTGGTAAAAATGAAACGATAATGGTGAGTTCTCAATTGAGATTATCGACTTCGATACGTCAATTTAATCTAAGTATTCTTTCCCCCAAAAACTCGATCAAATTGAGTTAAGTTCGCCACTTTTGCATTGGCTTTTCTGTGCCATTTACTGGAATTTGCCACCAGCCACTTCTGTTTAGATCCGATTAAGATCCCTTGACTTACCTCTGCTTCACTCAGCTCATGCTCCATGGCATATTCGTCAAATTCGGCTTCATCATGACTAGACACGCATAGAGTGTGCGGATCTTTTAAAGGGGTAATTTCACGAATCGCTGCGCAACCAATAATGCCAATATCCGCGCTGAATTTATCAAAAAACTTACCCACGCTGTCACCGGTAATATCCCCATCACTAGTGCGTAACTTTCCCCCTGCCATCCATATTTCAATATGATCGTGTTGAGACAAAATATAAGCGGCTTGAAAGTTATTAGTCACGACACGCAAAGAGTGATGATTGACCAATTGCTCGGCAATCAAGGCAATGGTAGTACCGATACCCAAAAATAAGGTACTGCCGTCAGGAATGTGTTTGACCACTTCCGCGGCTATCGCACGTTTCTCATCTTGGTTGGTGGTGCTTCTTGCCAAAAAACTGCGGTTGACCAAGGTTGTCGGTAAACTTACGCCACCATGATGGCGCTGCGCCAGACGCAAGTGACACAGTTTATTAATATCTCGACGTATCGTTTGAGTGGTCACAGCAAAATGCTCAGCAAGAGCATCAATACTGCAATATTCTTGCTCAGAGATAAGATCAATCACTTGCTGCTGACGTAGGCTTATATTTGACATGGCGCTGCGCTTAAGCATTTTCTAATACAGCGTACGCCTGCGGCACATCCGTGATCATCATGTCCACTCCCCAGCGCCAATAGTCATCCACCAACTCTGGGAAATTCGGTGTGTAACAATACAACTGATAGTTAAATTCTTTTATTTGTTGTGCTGTTGCTGGGGTTAAAAAGCGATAGTCGCAATGCACGCTATAGGCTTGAAGATCTCGCAGTATGCTGATGGCATCTTTGGGTATTTTCTGCCACAGCTGTCCTCGTCTAACCTCAGGTAATACCTTTTGCATCCGTGCTAAAGCTTGAGTATGAAAACTTGAAAATAAAATCTGAGTCGGCGCAATACCCGATACTTTGATCACTTCATCCACCATCTTGCAAAGCAACGCAACGTCATCCTGCGGGTAGACTTTAAGCTCAATGTTGAGATTGATATTGGTTTGCTGCACAAAATCCAACGTTTCGAGCAAAGTTGGAATCGGCTCGTCTTGATATTGCTTTCCAAACCAAAGGCCAGCATCCAGCTTTTTAAGTTGCGATAAAGTCATTTCGCGGACTTTTCCGCAACCGTTCGTGCATCGGTTCACTGTGTCATCATGAATGACCATTGGTACACCGTCACTCGACAGTTGCACGTCAATTTCAATCCATTGGCACCCTTTTTCAGCGGCCAATGCAAACGCGGATAATGTATTTTCCGGCGCTTGGCTTGAAACGCCACGGTGCGCCATTGTATTTAAAATACTGTGCATAACTCTTATTCCAAATTCACTTAATTTCCTCAAAGAATGTCATCCAAATGTGACAAATCAATGTCATTCTTTTTACAACAAAGATGTTCAAATAAGTTCATTTATCTGTAATCCAAACGTCATCTTTCTAATTTAACTTTCACTTGAACAAAAAAACAAAAATATGAATCCAAATGAACATGGAACCATCGAGTTCATTTTTCCATATACCTAAACTTAAATTTAAAGGAACGAATATGTCGATTACACGCTTTACTGGCGCAGTACTAGCAACAGCGCTTCTTAGTGCTCAAGCTCACGCAAAAACGGAAGTTGAATGGTGGCACGCGATGGGTGGCGCTCTTGGTGAGAAAGTAAACGCAATTGCAACTGAATTTAATGCAAGCCAGTCTGAGTATGAAATCAAGCCTGTATTTAAAGGTAGCTACGCAGAAACAATGACCAGCGCAATTGCTGCGTTCCGTGCTAAAGAGCAGCCTGCTATTGTTCAGGTATTCGAAGTAGGTACTGCGACAATGATGGGTGCAGAGCAGGCGGTTTACCCTGTTTACCAATTGATGCAAGACACTAAAGAGCAATTCGACTCAAGTGACTACCTACCAGCAGTAACCGGTTACTACACCACTAAAGACGGCAAAATGTTATCAATGCCGTTTAACAGCTCAACACCAGTGATGTACTACAACCAAGATATGTTTGCGAAAGCAGGCATCAAAGAAGCACCAAAAACATGGAAAGAGATGGAAGAAACGTCTCTTAAACTAATGAAGTCTGGTGCTAAGTGTGGTTTCACCACAACGTGGCAATCATGGGTTCAAATCGAAAACTTCGGTGCGCGTAACAACGTTCCTGTTGCGACTAAGCAAAATGGATTCGATGGTTTCGACACTGAATACACATTCAACACAGAACCTTTTGTTAAACACATCGACCAAATGGCGAAGTGGTCTAAAGAAGGCGTATTTAAGTACGGCGGTCGCCAATCTGACGGCATGCCATTGTTCTACACTGGTGAGTGTGCGATGACTATGGGCTCTTCTGCGGGTCTAGCGGGCATTCAAGAAAACATGCAAGGTATTAACGTAGGTGTTGCACAACTTCCTTACGACGACACTCTAGTAAAAACACCACAAAATACCATCATCGGTGGCGCATCTCTTTGGGTTCTTCGTGGTCACTCAAGCGAAGAATACAAGGGCGTAGCTAAGTTCTTTACTTACCTATCTAGCGCTGAAGTACAGTCTGAATGGCACAAAGGTACAGGCTACTTGCCAATCACTCAAGACGCTTACGAGCTAACTAAGAAAGAAGGTTTCTACAAGTCTCACCCAGGTACAGATACTGCGGTTATCCAAATGACAGAAACTGCGCCAACGGAAAACTCTAAAGGCATCCGTTTTGGTAACTTCCTACAAACTCGTGACATCATCAACGAAGAACTAGAAGCCGTTTGGGCGGGTCGTAAATCAGCGACTGCGGCACTGAACACAGCGGTTCAACGTGGTGACCAACAACTACGTCGTTTCGAACGTACGCAAAAGTAACCTATCTCGCCACCTGACCTTATTGCAAGGACAGGTGGCGTTCACTGGATTTTTATATGTCTTCACAAGTTGTTTTTAAACACAAATGGTTG
Source organism: Vibrio ezurae NBRC 102218 (assembly GCF_000467185.1). Lineage (GTDB taxonomy): Bacteria > Pseudomonadota > Gammaproteobacteria > Enterobacterales > Vibrionaceae > Vibrio > Vibrio ezurae. The sequence goes on along the minus strand of NZ_BATM01000035.1, from coordinate 20,615 downwards.
CCTGTTGCGCTTATTGCGCCGCAATTGATCATCACACTGGTGTTTTTTATCTGGCCAGCCGGTCAGGCAGTTTTCCAATCGACTCAGTTAGAGGATGCTTTTGGCTTTAGTCGTGAGTTCGTGGGATTGGAAAACTTCTTGAATTTATTTAGCGATAAGCTCTATTTAAGCTCTTTTCTTACCACCATGCAGTTCAGTATCAGCGTTGCGGTACTGGCCCTTGTCAGTGCATTAATACTGGCCGCTTTTGCCGAGCAAATCATGCGCGGCGCGACGTTTTATCGCACTTTCTTGATTTGGCCATATGCCGTTGCCCCAGTGGTTGCCGGCTCTTTATGGCTATTTCTGTTTGATCCTACCATTGGCGTAGTCAGTGAAGTACTGAATCTGTTTAACGTGAATTGGAACCCAACCCTGAACGGCACTCACGCCATGTGGATGGTGGTGATTACCTCTACTTGGAAGCAAATTAGCTACAACTTTTTGTTTTTCCTAGCGGCGTTGCAATCGGTGCCTAAGTCTTTGCATGAAGCTGCGGCTATTGACGGTAGTGGCCCTATTAAGCGTTTTCTCACCATCAGTTTCCCGTTGATTTCGCCAACCAGTTTCTTCCTATTGGTGGTGAACTTTGTGTACGCCTTCTTTGATACTTTTGCGGTTATCCATGCCATGACCCAAGGCGGTCCAAGCAACAGTACCTCAACGTTGGTTTATAAAGTGTATAACGACGGTTTTATCGGCCTTGATCTTGGTTCATCGGCAGCCCAGTCTGTGGTGTTAATGATCTTAGTGGCGCTACTGACTGTCATTCAATTTAAATATGTAGAAAAGAAGGTGGCCTACTAATGGTAGAACGACGCCCTATATTTAAACTCGTTTGTCATTTAGTACTGATCCTCGGTATTTTGGCCATCGCGTTCCCTGTATGGATTGCTTTAGTGGCAACCACTCATTCAAATGCGGCATTTGCGACCGGAACACCGATGTGGTTTGGCGATCTTGGGTTGAGTGTATTTGTAGATTTACTGTCAGGTACCGGCGTACATAACAACAATGCCCTGCCTATCCCACAGATGCTACTCAACTCATTTATCATGGCGATGTGCATCACTATCGGTAAGCTGACCATTTCAATTTTATCCGCTTATGCGGTGGTATTTTTTGAATTTCGTGGCCGTATGCTGGCGTTTTGGATGATCTTTTTCACCTTAATGTTGCCAGTAGAAGTGCGCATCATGCCCACCTTTGAGGTCATCACTAACCTAAATATGTTGAACTCATACTATGGTTTGACGATTCCTTTGATTGCCAGTGCGACCGCAACATTCTTGTTTAGGCAGTTTTTCTTAACCGTCCCTAAAGAGTTAGTTGAAGCGGCGCGCATTGATGGCGCAGGCCCAATGAAGTTCTTTTTTGATATTTTATTGCCGCTATCGCGCACCAATATCGCGGCTCTTTTTGTAATCACCTTTATCTATGGGTGGAACCAATACCTTTGGCCTTTGCTCATCACAACAGACACTAGCTATTACACCATTGTAATGGGCATCAAGCAGATGCTTGGCGTTGTCGATGGCGTGATTGAATGGAACAAGATCATGGCGACCACCATTATTGCCATGCTACCCCCTGTCATTGTGGTTATCGGGATGCAAAAAGCATTCGTCAAAGGCCTTGTGGATTCGGAGAAATAATTTATGTCTACCCTAACTCTTTCAAATATCGCTAAGTGCTACCCAAATGGATACCAAGCGATTCAACAACTTAATTTAAACATCCAAGACGGCGAAATGGTGGTCTTAGTTGGCCCAAGTGGCTGTGGTAAATCAACGCTGCTACGTATGATTGCGGGTCTAGAAGAGATCTCCAGTGGCGAGCTAAAAATTGATGACAAAATCGTCAACGATCACGAGCCAAGCGAACGTGATATTGCCATGGTGTTCCAGAACTACGCCCTGTATCCGCATATGTCGGTATTTAATAACATGGCGTATGGTCTACGTAACCGTAAAACGCCAAAAGCTGAGATTGAAAAGCTGGTCAATCAAGCCGCTGAAATGCTTGAGCTGTCTCATCTATTAGACCGTAAACCTAAGCAACTCTCTGGTGGTCAACGTCAGCGTGTGGCAATGGGACGCGCTATTGTGCGTAAGCCAAAAGTATTTTTATTTGATGAGCCGCTATCAAACCTTGACGCTAAATTGCGTGTACAGATGCGCCTAGAGATCAAACGACTGCAACGTAACCTAAATACAACGTCGGTGTACGTTACCCACGATCAGGTTGAAGCCATGACACTGGCCGATAAATTAGTGGTGCTAAACCAAGGTAATGTCGAGCAAGTCGGCTCGCCACTTGAGATTTATCAAACACCCGCGTCATTGTTTGTTGCCACCTTTATGGGCTCTCCCGCGATGAATATCCTAAATGCAAATATCAGCGAACTGGGTATTCATATTGGTGAGACTATTTTACCCGTCAATAGCCAAGCACTGCCGTACGGCGTAATTAAAGTGGGTTTACGTCCTGAGCATTTGCTACTGGATAATCAACACCCACGATTTAAGGTAAAAGTCGATTTAATTGAAGCCCTAGGTGCTGATCTTCTTCTATATTGTCAGACGCTAGATGCACACCCACAAGACTTAGTGGTTCGTGTCGATGGTTACGAACTCATTCAACCTGATGATATTATCGGCCTAAACTTTGACAACGAATCGATTCACCTATTTGATCCCCAAAGTGAAGCGCGCATCAACGTGGAGTGTGTTGCGTTACAAGAAAAAGAGGCTGTAAATGCTTAACCCTATTGATACCATTACTCTTGATCGCCTCCGCGATATCAAATGGTTGTTAACCGATGTAGACGATACGTTAACTTGGGAAGGCAAGCTTCCGGACGTAACCCTAAAAGCTTTGTATGACTTGCAACAAGTCGGCGTTAATGTTGTCGCAGTCACGGGCGCTTGTGCCGGTTGGTGTGACCAAATTGCAAAACTATGGCCAGTGCACGGCGTCATTGGTGAAAACGGTGCGTTTTGGATGCAAAAAAGTGCCACCGACTTTCGCGTTCATTCCGCTTTGCCAATGCAAAAAATGCAACAGCAGCAAGCAAAGCTAAAAGAAGCGCTTGAGACACTTTTAGCGCAATACGATGATATCGGCTTTGCTTCTGATCAGCCATTTCGCTACTGCGATATAGCCATCAACCTTAGCCAAGACCGAGAGCCGATCAGTGATGAGATCGCCCAAGAGCTAACCGAAAAATGTCGTGCTCTTACTATTGACGGTCAGGCAGTGCACGCCACATTAAGCTCTATTCATCTCAACGTGTGGCTAGGTGAACACAGCAAACGCGTCACCGGCGAAGCTTACCTTGCAGCCAACGCGGATTTTGACGGTTTACCTTTAGAGCACATCAGTTACGTTGGTGACTCACAAAATGACGAAGCCATGTTTAAATGGCTTCCAACAACGTTTGGGGTGAATAATATTCACAAAGTACTTGAACAGCTTTCTAGCAAACCCAGTCATTTACTGACCCAAAACGGCGGGTTTGGCTTTGCTGAGTTAGCGGATAAAATTGTCAATGCTAAACGCCAAACGCTAAAAGTAGTTGCAGGCTAATCACTTACAGCCACTATTGCTATAGCGAACGCTAAATACAAAAAGCCCCGCCGATTAACAATCGGCGGGGCTTTTTATTGTTACGCTCGTAAATGGCTACATCAGTAGCAGTACTGCATCAATTATTTAGCTTTCACTTTCAGTAGTGTATGCCCTAGACCAATATTGTCGATACGCTCATCCACTTCAAGGCCTGCTTCTGCAATGATTTCTAAGAAATCATCACTGCGGTAGAAACGGCTATTGCCGTTTGCAAGGCATGTGAAGTAAAGAGACGTGGCATTTAAGCTGTAAGCCGCCGCTTCGTATTTCTGAGCATCCCAGAATAGCTCCAAGATGTAGATTGAATCTCCCGGTCTAAGTTGCTTCTTCACACGTTTCAAGATGCTAAGAATTTCCATCGGTGAGAAACAATCTAAGAACTGACTCATCCACCATGTGTCGATGTTATCTGGCAGGGTTTGTTCTTTGTTTAGCATATTGGCAGGGTAAAAGTTAATGCGATCCGCAAAACCGTTTTTCTCTGCATTGATTTTTGCCATCTCAAGTTGTTGAGGCAAATCGACAATAGTAACGTTCACGTCTTGATCGTAGTTACAGCACTGCAATGCCCACTTACCTGTGTTACCACCGATATCCGCAATTTTCTGTGGCTTATTACCAAATACCGTTTCAAGTAATTTAGGGAATGAACGATCAGAGTAGAAGTGATCAAAGTTAAACCAGCTTTGCTTGGCTTGCTCTGGCAGACGCGATAACCCTTCATAGATGGTTTCCCAGTCGCCCAGCTCTTTAAGCCCAGCAGGTTTACCTTCCACAATAGCCTCAGTAAGGTGCATCATAGCCGCGTAACAAACATCCGCAGTGAAATCCATATTGGCTTTGGTCATGCCATCGTGCAATAGGAAGAAACCTAAATTCGCAATAATGTAGTTGGGTTTGTTAAATGTCACGATATTCGCGCTAACTGCCATATCGAGAAGAACTTTAACGCCATACTCAGATACACCAGACTGTTGACTAATTTCGTCGGCATTTAATCCTTTTTCGCCTGCATTATCTAACACAGTCAAAATGCCTAAATCACGCAATGTTCTCGCAGTATGAAATACGATAGGAGCAAAAGATAACTTTTGCGCTTCAGTTTTCGCTTCTAGCGCGGTATACGGGTCTTGTTCTTTATTTAACACAGATAAACCTTTATATGTAATTAGATTGCCGTTGAGCATGTTCTATTGCAGAGACTTTTCTCTAGATGTCTACGTTGAGCTAATATTCAACGATTACAATTATGGTCAATATTAGCACCTTTTGCTTTCAAGTTTATTGGGTTAATGTATAGAATTAAGTGGAAATACTTATTGCAAAAATAATCATAAATACACTTTCAGCATTTAAATTTCATTTATGCTTAGGCTTTTTTTAAGCATTTAGCCAGCCACTGGCTCAATATTAAGCGTTATATATCAAGATACTATACACAAGAGTCTGCAAAATAATATGCACAGCAACAACTTAAATCTACAATTCAATATTGACGCATGGAATGCCTACGCACCGGGCATATCAAACTCTGAGCAATGGCAAGAGTGGGCCAAAAATGGCGCTTGGCCAGAAGACGATTCATTGGTCACGTCTGCTATACCGCCTATGATGCGCCGTAGAATGAGCCGTTTAAGTAAATTAGCTGTGCAAACAACCATTGAGCTGCTCAACGAACACTCCGTGCACTATCTCGTGTTTGCCAGTCGTCATGGGGAGTTACATCGCAGCGCCAAACTGATCAATGATATTGTATTAGGTGAAGAAGCCTCTCCCATGGCATTTTCGCAATCGGTGCACAATACCGCAGCAGGCCTTGCAACCATTGCAACCAAAAAGCCAATACCTCTCACCTCTATCGCTGCCGCTGACAATACCTTTCAAAGCGCTCTTCTCGAAGCCTGGTTATATTTAAATCAACACCCGCAACATAAAGTGCTGGTGGTCGATTTTGATGAGCCTCTACCCGATACATACTCCAAATATGAAAACCAAGTTTACAACGGTTATGGGCTTGGGCTAGTGCTATCATATGGCGATAGATTCACAACCACTAAAAAAATGCTCACCGACACAGAAGAACAGACTCAGCCACAGGCTTTGAGCTTTCTTCAGCATTTTCTTAACGGTGATAGTAACTGGACAATCAAGTCATCACAGCAAATATGGGAGTGGTATAAAAAGCCATGAAGACACTAGAGCGCTATTGGCGTGTTTTCGCTACTGGGTTTTGCTTTGTTGTCTTTGGACTAGGTGGGCTAGTCTTAAGCTTTTTGATTATTCCTATTATTCATCTGTTTATAAAAAACCAAACAACGAGAGAGTTCAAGGTTCAGGGGCTCATTCAAACTACGTTTAATGCTTTTTGTAAGCTAATGAAGCGTACTGGTGTGATTGATTACCAGATAATCGGTGCTGATATATTAAAACAAGACTCAGATTGTTTGATTGTCGCAAACCACCCTAGCCTTATTGATTATGTCCTTATCGCATCACAACTTAAACGTTGCGATTGCTTAGTAAAGTCATCAATTTGGGCGAACCCTTTTATGAAACACATAGTAAAAGCGGCAGGTTATATTCCAAATGAAACCGCAGATGATCTTCTGTTACTATGTGAACAACGCTTTGAGAAGGGCAACGTGTTGCTTATCTTCCCAGAAGGGACAAGAACAACACCGGGCGTCGAGTCAAAGCTACAACGAGGAGCAGCTCAAATTGCCATACGTACTCAAAGAGATTTGCGTGTGGTGCATATTTCTGTGTCTTCGAGCTTTCTGACTAAACAAGGTAAATGGTATAACGTACCGTTATCTAAGCCTTTTTTTCGTATTGAGGTGAAAGATAAAGTGAAGGTTCAGCCTTTTATCGAACAAACAGAATCGCCGACAATTGCGGCTCGCCGTTTGCAGCGGCATTTAACTGAGATAATATTTCCTAATAATCATTAGCCATAAAGTAGGTCCCAGTGGAAAATTTACACAACGACATTAAACAACTGATCATCGATGCTCTAAATCTTGAAGACTTAACCATCGATGATATTGAAACTGAAGCGCCCCTTTTTGGTGATGGGCTAGGTTTAGATTCTATCGATGCCCTAGAACTGGGTCTTGCGATTAAAAAGAAATACAACATTATTATTGATGCAGATGACACCAATACTCGCGAGCACTTTGCTTCTGTTAGCAATCTCGCAGCTTACATCTCTTCACAGATCAGCGAATAATCCGTAGGTACAGACACTCATGACAGACGTAAGTAAAGATCAAGTATTTGATCAAGTTAAAGATGCCCTAGTAGAGCTATTCGAACTGGATAGCGCCGATATCGTGCCTGAAGCTCATTTATATACCGATCTTGATTTGGACAGCATTGACGCCGTTGATTTGGTTGTTCACTTACAAAATGTAACCGGTAAAAAGATCCAACCAGCCGAATTTAGCACTGTACGTACGGTTGATGATGTAGTGAACGCTGTCGCTGAGCTTCTAAAGGAAGACTAATGCGCCAATTGCTGACAATTCTGTCCGCTGTTGTCCTACTAGCCTATCCCTTTGCTGTGTACTTCGGCATCGATAGGTTTGGATTTTCCATCGTGGGGATTTTGTTGATCCTCGCGTTGGGAGTTCGCTTACTCAGTGTTCAAAAAACTAAACTTAAAGAGCTGAAATACGTCGCGCAAATCAGCGCTGTAACGGGCATCTCTCTGGTCGGTTTAGGACTCATTTTTAAACAACATGGTTGGCTGACATTTTACCCTGTGGTGGTCAATTTATGTATGTTAGTGGTATTCGCATCTAGCTTAAAACAGCCACAAACCATTATTGAACGCTTAGCAAGACTTCAAGATCCTGATTTGCCACAAAGTGGGGTCGACTACACGCGAAAAGTCACCCAAATTTGGTGTGTGTTCTTTATTTCTAATGGGTTATTTGCCCTGTATACCTGCTTTCATTCACTGCAGCTTTGGACACTCTACAACGGGTTAATTAGCTATATTCTTGCCGGATCATTATTCGCAATAGAGTGGATTGTTCGCCAGTTTCTCCTTAAGGATCGTAAGAAAAAATGAATCTAGATCGCCCTAGCTTTTCTTCTCTTACTCACCTATTGAGTACAGAGCGCCTTGGCACAACTGTTGTGGCCTTCGATCAGCAAACCTGCATTACGTGGCAACAGTTTCAAAGTGATGTGGCCTACTATGCCGATCACTTAGCTCAACACAGTGCACAACGTATTGCTTTGTGTTTTGGCAATAGCTACCTATTTGCCGTGAGCTTTTTTGCAGCTTGTTATGCCAATAAATCGTTGATATTACCTGGCAACTATCAGCCACAAGCCGTCAAAGAGTTAGGTCAACATTTTGATCTCGTTCTGCATGATGCTGATATCAGCATTAGCACTGAATTAGACACGCTTGAAGTCGTTCAATCTTCTGTTAGTGCACCGCTCATCCATAACAGTGTCATATCTATGCCGCTTAATATCGATGCCGTGTGCGTGACCTTATTTACATCTGGCTCCAGTGGCACCGCCAAAGCCATCGTCAAAAAGCTCAGACAGTTGGACGATGAAATCGCCATACTTGAATCCCTATGGGGAGCTGAGATGGTCGACACTCGTATTGAAAGCACAGTCTCTCACTTACACATTTATGGATTGCTGTTCCGACTGCTGTGGCCACTGTGTGCAGGTCGCCCTTTTGCGATACATAATTTAGAGTTTCCTGAGCAGGTTGCCCAGCACGCGAGTACAGATTCAGTATTGATCAGCAGCCCTGCGCTACTGAAACGTCTGACCAATCACTTATCGCCAGCGCCTTATCGTCGTATTGTCTCTTCAGGGGGGCCACTGCCAGAAACGGCAGCTAAACACAGTCTAACCTTATTCGGTACGCTTCCTTTAGAAGTCTTTGGGAGCACAGAAACCGGCGGCATTGCATTTCGCCAACAGCACTCTCCTACCTCACCTTGGCAGCTGTTTCCCAGTGTTGAGGCTGAGTTAAACAGCGAGCACTGCCTACGTTTACGTGCGCCACATATTGCCGGTGATCAATGGTACCAAACCGCTGATGAGTGCCAATTTCACGATAAGAATACGTTTGATCTTAAAGGTCGTACCGATCGTGTGATCAAAATTGAAGAAAAGCGTGTCTCGTTAGTGGAAGTCGAAAAACGTCTAGAGCAACTGAGCTGGATTGAAGAAAGTGCGACCATCCCGATGCAAGAAGGACACCGCTTAACTATTTGTGCGGTATTAGTGCTAACCGATGAAGGACGCAACGAAGTGCAAAGAATAGGCAAAGGTCCATTTTGGATTGCACTACGTAAAACTCTACGAGATTGGCTAGAGCCTGTTGCCATTCCGCGCAAATACCGCCTAGTCACTGAGATTCCCTTAAATAGCCAAGGGAAGCGACAAGTCAACGAAATTAAGACGCTGTTTCAAGCATGAACAAAATGACAGACTTGAAAAAGCACATGGGTGAGCACATGGATAAAAGAAAACCAACCATCATTGACATTGATGTTGCCGACACACAGGCAACATTGCGCTTAAACGTAGATGCAGACATTTTGGATTTTAAAGGCCACTTTGCTCATTTCCCTTTGTTACCTGGCGTCTCGCAAATTGATTGGGCCCTGTTCTATGCCATTAAATATCTTGGCACACCGGCAATATTTAAAGGGATGGAAGTCATTAAATTCCAAGAGCCTATCTTTCCTGATGCACTCGTTACCCTAGATCTTAGTTGGGACAACGACAAACAAAAGCTCACGTTCAAATACCGCTCTAAACAGGGTGATGAATGGGTTTCCCACTCCTCTGGCAAAATGAAACTAGGGAACTAACGTGGAAAAATACCAGCCGTGCTTTTTAATCCCTTGCTACAACCATGGCAGCACTATTGCCGCAGTGGTTGAATCACTGAACACGTTTTCGCTACCTTGTATTGTGGTCGATGACGGCAGTGATCATGCGACAAAACAAGCCCTGCAAGAATTAAACAACCATTGCGATGTGATCTTAGAGACTTTGCCTGAAAACTCTGGCAAAGGCGGCGCAGTGATGGCTGGCATTCGAAAAGCCCACCAGCTTGGATACACTCATGTCGTGCAAATTGACGCCGATGGTCAGCACGATATTGATGCCCTGCCTAAGCTTATTGCTTGCTCTGAAGAGAACCCAAGCCACTTAATTTCTGGTCAGCCCGTTTACGATGCCAGCGTGCCAAAATCACGATTATATGGCCGCTACGCGACACATATATGGGTATGGATAGAAACCTTATCGTTATCGATAAAAGACAGCATGTGCGGTTTTCGCGCCTATCCCGTGGCAAAAACAGTGGCGGTTTTGGATAAGTACCGCATAGGCCAACGTATGGATTTTGACATCGAAATCTTAGTGCGTATGTACTGGGAAGGTGTCGACATCGACTTTGTTGAAACCCACGTCATTTATCCAGAAGGCGGTATCTCTCACTTTGATGCATTATGGGACAACGTCAAAATCAGCTGGATGCACACACGCCTCTTTTTTGGCATGTTACCCAGAATCCCTAAGCTATTAGCACGCCACTGGCGAAAACCGGTAGCCTCAGATAAAGCCCATTGGTCAAAACGTAAAGAGCAAGGCACGGTGCTTGGCATCAAACTGATGCTGGCCATCTATAGCCTATTAGGGCGAAACGTCTTTAATCAAATACTTAAAGTAGTGATTCATTACTACCACTTCACTGGAAAAGACGCCAAGTTGGCTTCTGAGCAATACTTAGCGCAGATTCAACAGTATGCGACTGAACACGACATCACGTTGCCCAAATCGACAGACAGCTATCATCACCTGCTCTCATTTGGGCACACCATGCTGGATAAATTGGCCGCATGGAAAGGAGATTTCAATAATGAAAACCTTACCATTCATGGCAAAGAGCACTTTCCTAAGATCGCTGAAAGCCAGCGCGGTGTAATACTCATTGGTTCTCATCTGGGTAACATTGAGTTATGTCGTGCGCTGGCGCGTAAATACTCACACGTGAAAATTAATGCACTGGTGTTTACCGAACATGCCGAACGATTTAACACGGTAATGAAAACCGTAAATACCAATTCAGACCTAAACTTAATCCAAGTGAATACGATTGGGCCTGATACCGCTATATTACTGCAACAAAAAATAGAAGCGGGTGAATGGGTAGTGATTGTGGGCGATCGCACCTCAATCAGTAAAGAAAGCCGCGCAGTATGGGCTGACTTTTTAGGAAAACCCGCACCGTTTCCCCAAGGTCCATTTTTGCTAGCATCTGTGCTGAAAGCGCCCGTGTATTTGCTATTTGGATTGCGAGATGACTCGAGTGAAAAGCCGCTGTTTAACGTTTATTTCGAACCTTTTAGCGACACCATCATTCTTCCTCGAAAAGAACGTCAACAAGCCCTGCAAAACGTTGTGCAAAACTATGCCGACCGTTTGCAGCACTACACACTGCAAGCTCCTTTGCAGTGGTATAACTTTTTTAATTTTTGGACATTAAGTGATCAGAAAGATGACAGAAAATAACACTAGCACTATCACCTTTGGCGCTCAGGCGCTTTCTATAGAAGACGTTGTTGCCATTGCACAAGGTGCCAATGCCAACCTAAATAACGCACCAGAGTTCACCAGCAAAATTGATCGCGGTGTGGCGTTTTTAGAGCGTCTTTTAAAAGAAGATGGCGTGGTTTACGGTGTCACAACTGGCTACGGCGATTCATGCACAGTGGCAATTCCACCTAACTTGATCGACGACCTGCCATTGCACCTAACCCGTTTCCACGGCTGTGGTCTAGGTGACATTCTAACGCACGAGCAATCTAGAGCAGTTCTTGCGACTCGTCTGTGTTCTCTAGCACAAGGTGTATCAGGTGTTACGCATGAATTGTTAAATCAAATCATTACTCTGATCAACCAAGATATCACGCCACGTATCCCTCAAGAAGGCTCCGTTGGCGCAAGTGGCGACTTAACACCGCTGTCTTACCTTGCGGCCGCGTTAATTGGCGAGCGTGACGTAATGTACAAAGGCGAAACTCGCCCAACCGCAGAAGTATTTGCAGAGCTAGGCATTGATCCAATTCGCCTGAAGCCTAAAGAAGGCCTAGCACTGATGAACGGTACAGCAGTCATGACAGGTATTGCTTGTCTTGCCTACAAACGCGCAGAATACCTTGCTCAGCTTTGTTCTAAAATTACCGCACTTGTATCAGTGGGCATGAACGGCAACCAATTCCACTTCGACGAAGCATTATTTGCGGTGAAACCTCATCCAGGTCAACAGCAAATCGCCGCATGGATTCGCGATGATCTGAAAGCAGAGCGTCCACCGCGCAACAGTGACCGTCTACAAGACCGTTACTCACTACGCTGTGCACCACACGTTATTGGCGCGGTGCAAGATTCTCTACCGTGGATTCGTTCTTTAATTGAAAACGAACTTAACAGTGCCAATGATAACCCTATCATTGACGGTGACAACGAGCGTGTACTGCACGGTGGTCACTTCTACGGCGGCCATATTGCTATGGCTATGGACACCTTGAAAACCGGTATTGCTAACCTAGCAGACCTTCTTGATCGTCAAATGGCTCAGCTAATGGATTATAAGTTCAACAACGGACTTCCATTTAACCTAACTGGCGCAGAAGGCGAAAGAAAGCCAATCAACCACGGCTTTAAAGCCGTACAAATTGGTATTTCTGCATGGACAGCTGAAGCACTAAAACACACTATGCCAGCGAGCGTATTCTCTCGTTCGACTGAGTGTCATAACCAAGATAAAGTCAGCATGGGGACCATTTCTGCACGTGACTGTGTACGCGTTCTTGAGCTTACAGAACAAGTCGCAGCTGCTTCGTTACTGGCCAGTGTACAAGCGCTTGAAATTCGCCGTCGTCACAATGAATTGGATGAAGAGCACCTGAGCTCAAATCTAAAAGCGATTCGTGATGCAGTACTAAGCGAGTTCACATTTGTCGAAGAAGATCGCCCTCTTGAGCATGACTTACGCCACTTTATGGCTCGTATCCAACAGCGCCACTGGCCTCTATACTCGGAGAAATAATGGCAAGCGACAGCCGATTTTTGCTCGAATCTGAGGTGACATTAGTCACCTCTTTTCAGGATGCGGATCCCATGGGGGTCATTTATCACGGCAACTACTTTCGTTTTTTCGAAGAAGCTCGTCGAGTATTAATGGACAAGATTGGCTATGGTTATTTAGCCATGAAAGAATCGGGGTATATGTGGCCGATCATTGACACTCGAGTGCGTTATGTCAAAGCAATTCCTTTTGGTCATGAGATCAAGGTGGTTGCAACATTGACGGAGTGGGAAAATCGGTTACGCGTTGACTATGTAATCTACGATGCAGCAACAAAGCAAAGAATGTGTAAAGCACACACTATGCAAGTGGCGGTATCTATAGACAGCGAAGAAATGTGTTTTGTATCGCCTAAGGTATTGACCGATAAAGTCGAATACTGGCATAGCCATGGCCATAACCCCGAGTCATAACAGACTCACAAGTGACGTTTACACAGCGAGAAATAGCACCATGAAAAACCGCAACCTAACCCAGTGGCTGTTGATGGCCTTAATGATAGTGTCGCCATTGTCATACGCTCAAGTAACCGATCTTGCCTCTTTGCAAACGCAGTTGGCTAAACACCCGATGGTTCGAGGTGATTTTACTCAATTGCGTAGCATTGAGATGTTTGCCCAGCCTCTGCGCTCACAAGGCACATTTACTCTCAGCAAGAATGAGGGGTTATTGTGGCAACAAAATACGCCATTCCCCGTCAATCTAGTGTTAACCAAAGACAAACTGCGCCAAACATTTGCCAACCAAACCCCTCAAGTGATCACGGCCAAAGACAACCCGATGGCGTTCTATTTTAGCCATGTATTCTTAGCGGTATTTCATGGGGACACTCAAGCATTAAAAGCACAATTCGACATAGATTTTAGTGTAAAATCAAGTGTTTGGACTATTACATTGACACCAACGCAAGCTCCGTTAAACTCGGTCTTTACCTCGATTGTATTAGTCGGTAAAGACAACATCGATAGCCTCACTTTACAAGAGATCCGTGGTGATAAAACCGAGATAGTCTTTTCCAACCAAACCCATCAACCTGAGAATCTAAATGATGCTGAAAAAGCTCAATTCAGCTTCAAATAACCCTCAGCCAATGAGCAACAGCCACAAAGTCGCCTACGCATGGCTCGCTTTGGTGCTGTTGTTTGTCGCGATGTTGGCAAAACAGTGGATGTGGTCAGCCCACTCCCCTATCGAGACGAATATCCTAAAGCTATTACCGATCAATGAGCAAAATCCGGTGGTAGAGCAAGCCTTTGAATCTCTCTCAGGTAATTTAAGTAATAAAGTGGTGTTTGCGATTACCGCAAACGACGATGCTATTTATACCGCCGCAGGCCAATTAGAAACATCGTTAGCAAACACTGGACTGTTTAAGGATGTGGTCGGAAAAGTCAGTGCTGATCAGCAACAGCTATGGGCGTCTTATTATTTTAAAAACCGCTTTCAACAATTGACGCCCCAGCAACGAGAGCGCCTACAACGTGCCCCTCAAGATCAGGTTCAATTAGTGGTGCAATCTGTCTATAACCCATTTTCTGGTGTGACAGGTACTGAACTCAGCAGCGATCCATTTTTACTGTTTCGAGACTATTTATCGCAGTTAACGCAAAACAGCTCAGCATTTACTATCGACAATGGTTTTCTATCGGCTGATCACCAAGGCAGTAAATATCTGCTCGTGACCGCCACCCTCAAAGATTCACCTTATAGCTTGAGTGCGCAAAAAGGCGTACCTAAAATTCTAGCCATTGAGCACTCACTATCGGAGCAATTTCAGGCAAAAACGCTTCATACTGGCGTTTTATTTTATGCGGAGTTCGGCACCCAAAGTGCCAAGTCCGAGATCAGCACTATCGGCTTATTTTCACTGTTAGGCGTTATTGTGTTGGTGATTGGCGTCTTTCGTAGTGCGATGCCACTACTGCTTGCGATTCTGTCCATTAGTGTGGGCCTGTTATCCGCACTAGCCCTGACGACGTTGATCTTTGGGCGTATCCATCTGTTTAGTTTAGTCTTTGGTGCAAGCCTGATTGGGGTCTCCATTGATTACGCATTTCATTACCTCACTGAGCGTCTTGCCGCGGGGCAGGAATGGGACAGTCGCCAAGGCTTAAAGCACATTTTTATCGCAATAACCATGGGACTTGCTACTAGCTTAATTGGCTATTTAGGCATGCTCATTGCGCCATTTCCTGGCTTGCAACAGTTAGCTCTATTCTCCTCTATTGGTTTAATTGCCGCCTATGTTACCGTGGTTGCTTGGTACCCTATTTTAGCGGCTAAACCCAGTGTAAGCCGAACCCTTCCGGGTAAACTGCTTTGGCAAAAATGGCTGACTTTATGGTCGAAAAAGCCCGTTAAATATGCCCTACCTATCCTGTGCTTATTGGTCTCGCTAGTCCCTTTACTGCACCTGCAATACAACGACGATATACGTCAATTGCAAGCCATGCCTGAAAATCTAAAACAGCAAGAACAGTTTATTGCTCAGCTCAGTGGGAAAGCCTCTTCACAACAAATGTTGGTTGTCACCGCGGCCAACGATGAAGCTTTATTGCAACGCTTAGAATCCCTAGAGCCAACTCTTAATCGCTGGCAAGGTAATGGCACCATTAAAGGCTATCAAGACCTGTCTCAATATATAAGCTCAGCGTCACGTCAAAAGCAAAGCCACCAACTCATTGAACACTTGTATCACACACAAGCAGGAGCGTTGAGCAAAGCGCTGTCTCTCACTGATACACCCCATGTTTTACAACCTTTTGCTCCTGTTTCTCTACAAGATTATTTAGGGCACGTTGTCTCTGAACCAACGCGATTTTTATACGTAGGAAACATCGAAAATAGCGTTGCCAGTGTGGTGCTATTAAATGAGCTCCACCACCCTAAGCAAGTCAAAGCCTTTGTCTCTACGCAAGCGGATATCAGCTACCTAAACAAGGCAGAAGAGATTTCGTCCTTATTTGCGAAATATCGCGTTAAAGTGGTTGAGCTATTACTGGCAGCACTGAGCGTCATCGCTCTGATACTGGTTAAACGCTACGGATTTAGACATACGGTGAAGATTTTACTGCCGTCTGTGATTGCCTGCTTGGCAGGGCTGGCCGCTGCCTTAACCATCAGTGCCTCATTGAATCTGTTTAATTTGCTGGCGCTTATTTTAATCATTGGGATCGGTATCGATTACACTTTATTTTTTGCAGAGAAGTCACGTAGCCCAAGTACGTTGCTGGCAATTACCCTGTCAGCAATGACCACACTACTTTCATTTGGGTTACTGTCACTTAGCCAAACCCATGCCATTCATAGCTTTGGTATCACGGTATTGTGTGGCATTTTTGTCGCATGGTTGTTGTCACCGTTAGCCATTACCCAAAAGGATCAATAATGAGGCTTTGTCGATACTCTCAATCACTGCTTACTTTACTGCTCAGCTTGGTATTAAGTGCGTGTGTTTCTACACCAGTAACGCATACGCCTGCGGTCAACATCACGGCGCATAAGCAAGTGCATCTACCTACGGCCGACTCTCTAGGTTATGCACTAACAGCCAGTCAATTGATTGAAGCCAGCTGGCATAACGGACAGCAAACCCGTACAGAGCAACTGCCTGTTCAGCTGCAAGTCACCAAAGACAAGCTGGTGTTGGCAGGATTTTCCTCGTGGGGAACGAGAATATTATCCCTTGAATACCAAGGCGATAAAGTCACCAGTGAGGTACTGGCTGGGCTGAACAATGTGTTACCTGCTCCAGAGCAAGTACTGTTTAATCTAATGATTACAGTGTGGCCTGTTTCCGCTTGGGAAGGCCCATTAAGTGAAGTAAATTGGAAAATTATAGAGACTGAAAATAGCCGAAGCATCTACGACGACAGTGGTAAAGAAGTCATCAATATCCAATACAGTCATGAAGATAAACTCAGTGGTAAAATTATTTTCCATCATCTTATTGATGATTACACTATAACTATTACTACGCTTCAATTTCAAAAAACTGATTAGCATCATAGATAGCCATAATGACAACACAACAATCTCAACCTATTTTCATCCATGACTGTGGCTTTCACTCAGCAATGGGAGCCAGCCACACCCAGATACATCAATGTCTGTCTGGTCTGCGCGCCTCGCATATGGTGCAAGACGCGCACATACTCAATACCAATACAGCAACGGTCATTGGCCGAGTACAAGAGTCTTTGCCAAAGATCCCACAGCACCTAGCTCATTTCGATACTCGTAATAATCAACTCGCACTTTCAGCGATGCAACAAATTGAAGCTACCGTTACTGATGCTATCGCTCAATATGGTCAGCACCGTATCGCCGTTGTGATTGGCACAAGTACCTCTGGCATTGCCGATGGTGAGGCTGCTTTTCAACATAAGTTGCAGCAGGGTGATTTCCCAGAAGACTTTCACTATCGTAAACAAGAGCTAGGCAACAGCAGTGATTTCATTGCCGCCTACTTTGGCATCACGGGCCCTTGTTACTCAATTTCGACAGCATGCTCTTCCAGTGGACGGGTATTTATCAGTGCACAACGCTTGTTGCGCAGCGGTATTGTTGATGCTGTTTTAGTGGGCGGTGTAGACTCTATTTGCCAACTCACATTAAATGGCTTTAACGGTCTAGAGGCCCTTTCCAATACCCTTTGTCAACCGTTCGGTGCTGCGCGTGATGGCATTAACATTGGAGAGTCTGCCGCTTTGATGCTGCTAAGCCAAACTCCTTTGAGCACTCCTAACGTTGCAAACATTGCTTTATTGGGTGCTGGAGACAGCTCAGATGCCCACCATATTTCAGCGCCACACCCCGATGGACTGGGCGCAAAACGCGCCATGCAAAAAGCATTAGACGACGCCGGATTACAGACTGAAAATATTGGTTACGTCAATGCACATGGCACAGCAACACCACTTAACGATAGTATGGAGAGCAAAGCCATCTATCGATTGTTTGCAGACCAAGTGGCGGTGAGCTCAACAAAGCCTCTAACTGGCCATACTCTGGGTGCCGCCAGTGCAACGGAAGCGGCGATTGCTTGGCATATTTTAAAATACGACTTAGAACTTCCCCTCCAACATTGCAAAGAAAAAGCAGAGGATATCGACGTGTCACTGGTTGAAACGCCGACCAAGTTGCACGGTAAAGCTATCTTGAGTAATTCTTTTGCGTTTGGTGGAAATAATATCAGCCTAATTTTTGGTTTAATAAATGACTGACTACCCACCGATTGCACAGTTAGTGCCTCATGATGAACCAATGATCTTTGTTGATAGAGCTTTGGATATCCAGCAGGATACCGTGCACTGTCAAGTAGACATTGGTGAACACAATCTATTTTTCGATCTTGAGACAAAGCAAATTCCCGCCTACGTAGGTATTGAGTTTATGGCTCAATCACTCGCGGCTTGGTCGGGTTATCACTCACTACAAAAAGGTGAGCAACCCGCGATTGGTTTTTTGCTAGGAAGTCGACGTTACACTGCGCATTGTGACGCATTCGAAAAAGGGCAAACACTGGATGTTTACGCTGAAAAATTGATGGAAGATAATGGTATGGCTGTGTTTACAGCTCGCATCGAGTTTGAGAAAACCGTCTTGGCAAGTTGCCAACTGAATGTGTATGTACCATCCAAAAACAAATTACAAGAAATGAAGACTAGGAGTCAACAATGACCCGACAAGTGTTGGTGACAGGCGCAAGTAAAGGGATTGGCAAGGCCATTGCCATTCAATTGGCTAATGATGGATTTACCATTGCCGTCCACTACATGGGAGACCAACAAGGTGCCCAAGATACTCTAAACACCATTGAAGAGAATGGTGGCAAGGGGCGTCTTATCCAATTTGATATCAGCGACCGCCAGCAGTGTCGCACTGAACTTGAAGCTGATATTGAAACTCATGGCGCCTACTATGGTGTTGTCAATAATGCCGGAATTACACGCGATACGGCTTTTCCTGCCATGACAGAAGAGCAATGGGATGGGGTCATTCACACCAATCTAGATAGCTTTTACAATGTACTGCATCCTTGTGTCATGCCTATGGTTCAAAAGCGTAAAGGCGGACGTATCGTGTGTCTAACCTCTGTTTCAGGGTTAATGGGTAACCGTGGTCAAACGAACTACAGTGCCGCTAAAGCCGGCATTATTGGTGCGACTAAGTCACTGGCACTTGAGCTGGGTAAAAGAAAAATTACCGTGAACTGCGTAGCGCCAGGTTTAATCGATACCGGTATGGTTGATGAGCACGTTAAAGAACATGCACTGCCACAAATTCCACTACGCCGTATGGGTGAGCCTGAAGAAGTCGCAGGATTAGTCAGCTATTTAATGTCTGATATTGCGCGATATGTCACCCGCCAAGTTATTTCTGTCAACGGAGGCTTAATATGAAGCGCAGAGTTGTTGTAACGGGTATGTCCGGTGTTACCGCATTTGGTAACGACTGGGAAACGATTGAACCCAAACTGCGTGCTTGCGAAAACGCCACTCAATATATGCCTTCTTTTGAGCAGTATGATGGTCTTAATACCAAGCTAGCCGCACCTATCGATAATTTTGAATTGCCAAAACACTACAAGCGCAAACAAGTGCGTGGTATGGGGCGAGTCTCAAAACTGGCGACTGTCGCCACCGAAAATGCACTGCAAACCGCCGGTTTGCTTGGTGCTGAGATACTGACCAACGGCCAAACTGGTATTGCCTATGGTTCATCAACAGGCAGCACCGATGCCATCGGCGCTTTTGGCGTGATGCTGAATGACAAAACCACCAAAGCCATCACCGCAACCACTTATGTGCAGATGATGCCGCACACTGCCGCGGTCAATGTAGGGTTATTTTTTGGCTTAAAAGGTCGCGTAATTCCTACAAGCAGTGCGTGTACTTCAGGTAGCCAAGCCATTGGTTACGCTTATGAAGCTATTAAACACGGCTATCAAACCGTGATGGTTGCCGGTGGCGCAGAAGAGCTTTGCCCTACGGAATCCGCAGTATTTGATACGTTATTTGCCACCAGCTTAAAAAATGATGCACCGAAAAGCAGCCCTCGCCCTTACGACTCTGATCGTGATGGTTTGGTGATTGGTGAAGGTGCAGGCACTTTAGTGCTTGAAGAGTATGAGCACGCCAAAGCGCGCGGTGCAAAAATTTATGCTGAAGTGATTGGCTTTGCTAGCAACTGCGACGCAGCTCATGTGACCCAGCCACAAAAAGAAACCATGCAAATTTGTATGGAAATGGCATTGCAAGACGCTGAGCTAGACCCGAAAGTTATCGACTATGTTTCTGCTCACGGCACGGCGACCGATCGTGGTGATATCGCAGAAAGTAATGCGACTGAAAGCGCACTAGGTAATGTGCCGATCAGCTCTCTAAAAAGCTACTTTGGGCATACCTTAGGAGCATGTGGCGCGATTGAAGCTTGGCTAGGTATTCAAATGATGCATACCGGTTGGTTTAACCCGACACTGAATTTAGAAAACATCGATGAGCAGTGTGGTGACTTAGACTACATTACCGGTGAAGGCCGTGCGTTAGATGTCGAATATATGATGAGCAATAACTTTGCCTTTGGCGGTATTAATACGTCATTGATCTTTAAGAAAAGTATCGACTAATCATCGATGATATCAGGACAATACTATTTGTTCAGTTAAATAAAATCACCGCAGAATTTCTGCGGTGATTTTTTATATCTTATACTAATCGCACTCAGTCAGTGATTAGAAATAGCGCAGGAAAAATGCTCGAAAACAAGGCAGATTTTTTTGATAAGTCGTTATTCTACAATC
>NZ_BATM01000036.1 GCF_000467185.1 Vibrio ezurae NBRC 102218 | reverse complement strand
TTGAGTAACCTTGATCAAGAACCAAGCATGCTGCATCCATTTTGAACTCAGAAGAAAATGTACGTCGTTGTCGTTTTGTCATTGAACACCTCATTAATTGTGGTGACTTTATCACCTAATTGGGTGTCCGGGATCATTAAACCACTACATATATTGATTTAGGTAAGTTAGGCCTTCTTTTAATAATGCAACCCCTAAGTCTCTGTTGACTTCCGTCAACCTGCCACAACAAATTAGCTGCTCACTTATAAGGGGTCTTGCAATTATCTTCCAAGCATCTCGGTCAAGTGATCGAACCTCCCAAAGTTCAGCGACATAGCTGAGTGTAATTTAGGTGTGGACCATACCATCTAATTAATAATCTTACACACATCTTGATTGTAAAGTACAAACTCTAAATCTAAGTCCTAAGAAAAAGAAACTCACAATGAGCCTTTCTCCATTAAGCACCACCAAACCTCAATGCATTGGTTATGAGCTTTCTTTTTTCAGCACAAACATATCATTCAACTTCTGTGAAAAATAATATTCCACGTCCGATTGATGCAAGTGATCGCGATACAATACGACTCACGGTATAGCATCGGGGATCAGTGCAATGAAATTCACGGACCTAAGCGAAAGAAAAATAGAAAGCTTGATATGATTTACTGATCACAGCACTTAACGTACTGTGTTGACACTTCCGAAAAGCTTTCTGCCATCAAGTTCCACTAGATAACAATCACTAAGAAATCAGAGAGCGACTACCCGCTAATGGGAGGTGAGAAGGGCGTTTTCATCAATATCCGTCCCCTTAATATAGCGCCTCTAGAAAGTACAGGTTTTATCTACAATAAGCAAAACCAAACGGGCAAAGCACGTAAAAAAACAGGAAAATACCATGAAAAAGTTACTAATTATTGTAATGTCAGCGACTGCGTTCAGCGCAGCTTCATTTGTAACACCAGCGTTCGCGGGTATATGCCAACAGATCGGCGATCAAACCATTTGCACCGACGACAATGGTAACACTACCACTTGTACTCGTATTGGCGACATCATTACCTGTAACTAAATTGTAATGCCCTTCTGGTCATTTAAAAATAAATTAAGAGAGCCCTAAATAACAAGCTTCAGAATGCTGAGGTACCTGCTTTTGGTGCAGATATTGCGTTGTGCGGATTTTTATTAACCTATAACCACTCAGAGCGTGCACTTGAAGTGTGCGCTTTTTTCGTTGTGAGTTAAATCACCTCGCTCAAAGTAACAAACACTAGATAGAGTCTTCTTCCGGAAAACAACAAGTCACATTCACCTGAATGTCTATTTCGTTTCTGCTAAGGGGCAAAAGCGCCTTAGTGTTACTGCTCTAAACCGTTTTTGACTCAATGTTTGTTTCGCTATTTAATACGCTTCAGATAGTCTGCTAGTTTTGACATACTAAAAGTAATGCGTGGAAAAACGCTAGACTCGCTCCCTTTGCTTGTGATCAAGGTAAATCAACTGCCGCATAAAGCCCTTTATCACGAACATAACGAATAGTTTCGAAAACCTTCAGCATGTTACTTGGTTCATTATCCTTGATGACTTGCATATATTCTGTGGATGGATCATTTGCAATTTCGCTTACACTACAAACCCCAAATTGCCCCACATCATAGGAGTAGTATACGCTATCGGGGTATCTTGGATTAACAAATGCTACCTCTGTAGTCGTTGCTCCGACTGCCCAACCATAAACCGCTTTCATGCTTTTTTTGCAGATTAGAAACGATTGCTTATTTATATCTTTACCTTGAATATCAAGTACAAGAAAACTTTGTACATTATTCTTATGTTGATCAACTTCTGAATCAAAGATGCGAATCATTTCTTTATTATTCGAAGACGTTGGAGTCTGCACCTCAACTCTCAGATTGTAAATTGGCTCTTCTCTGGGGTTAACACCACGAATAAAGTCTTGTACTATTACGCGGTATAAAGGTTCACGGCTATCTTTACTTAGACACCAACCGCCATAGCCCCAAGTTCCTCCAGAGGCATATTTACAGTACCGCCCTAATTCATTTAAAGTTTGCTTTCTAAAATTTTGATCTTTGTTACTGAAAAAAAACACGGTTCTTGAAATGCCACTCCAATGCTTTGTTTTCTCTCTCTTTACCTCTCCACCTGAGTGAGTTTCTGCATATTTGTTGAGCAGTAATTCAGTTGTGTTGTGGATACCAACAGTGTCGAACTCTCTAACACTGCTGCAACCCACAAGAATTGTGCATATTAATAGCTTCTTCATGTGATCACTTCCTTGTACCACTTTTTTACATCAATATGTAATGGTTCATATAAACCAGATACCTAGATAACTTTACACGTTATAAATACAGATAAAAGTGATCCGGCACCCCAATCCAAATTATGTTTTTTCTGTTTGAATCTGAAAATCGTGTTGGTCCAGAAACGTTGTACAGAACCAATTTTTAGGACAAAAGCTTGTTAGACAGAGGCTTGTTCAACATTTCGGTGGACATAAACAGCCATGGAGAAAATATCTTTCTCTAAAGTATCCAAATCCTTAACTTAACTATTTCTACCAATACCTAACTATTTTAGATCGTAATATTGGGCTTGCTAAGGTAAACAATAAGGTTAGTCGATCACAGAGCCTATCTAGGCTCAGAATAGAAATTAGTTCATCGTAAACAGGATCAGGTCTTGCTTTTTGCATAGGAGAGATCTTAAAAGCAATATGGTCACCCTTAGAATGCAGGGCAACGATAAGATCAGTGAAGTGCGCACTATGATGGGAGGCTTAGGTTATGCGCTAATCGACTTATTTAATCTCGATCAACCAATCTCAGAAACAAAGCTAGTACCTCGTCTGACGGATCATAAGCTTTCCACTACGGATACAGGCATCTACCCTATCTATCCCCACCGAAAACAGACCTTACTTGTCAGCGAGTTTTTCAGTATGCGCAGCATCATATTGGCCCTCCTGTAATCTAGAAAAGCCATATTCCAAACGATAAAGACTCGTTTCTATAGAGATCGCACGCAAAGTCTGCGACTACATAGAGATGTTTTACAATGTAACGCCCTGATATGGTTCCAATAAAAGGCTATCGCCTGTAAAGTATGCACAGTTTGATCGACAGCTAATTCGTTAAAAGCAAATTAGTGTGTATTAGGAATAAAGGATAGATAGGTCGTGGCTGAACAAGTGCAAACTTCGCTCCGTGTTGCAGTTATTGGTGGTGGGATCGCGGGCTCTACAGCAGCGTTACATCTTGCTGAACAGGGTATAGACGTAACTTTGATTGAGCAAAGTGATGGCTTAGTTAATGGTCCACCCATTTGTCACCTTCATGCGGGTGGTAATCTTTATCGAGAGATCTCTCAACAGCAATGTACAGCGTTACTTAAGCAGTCGATTGAGACAGTGCGTCTTTTCCCGTATGCCGTAAACGCACGACCTACGGTTATTGCGACGCCACTTACTGATAGTAATGAGCCAGATGCCTTACTACCTCGCCTTTCTGTTATCAAACAAAGCTATCAATCTTTGGTCTCTCAAGACCCTCTAAATGCCGTATTAGGCGAGCCGGACCAGTATTACTCGCAATACAGTCGTGAACAATTAGAGGCGCTGCGTGATCACAAGCAACCCAACAATCCATCGAGTCATGACGACTGGATGATTCCCTTTGCTCAATTCGTTGACCTAGATAAGCTCAAGTATCCCGTTGTGGTTGTTCAAGAATTTGGCCTGAGCGTTTTTCGTCTTGCGGCCAGTGTCACCCTCACTCTAGAGCATCATCCTCATGCTCATTTGAAGATGGGATGTCGCTTGGAAGATGCGCGCTACGAAAATAACCAATGGCATTTAACCTACCAGCCAAAACAGGGCGAGAAGCAACATGTCGTTGTGGATTATCTGGTGAATGCCACAGGGTATAAAACGGGCACTATAGATGACCTAACTAAGCAGTCACAAAAGCGATTCGTGGAGTTTAAGTCTGCATTCATAACGCATTGGGAAAACACTGGCATACACTGGCCTGAGGTGATTTTCCATGGTGAGAGAGGCACACCGCAAGGCATGGCGCAGCTAACCCCGTATAGTAATGGTTACTTTCAAGTCCACGGTATGACCGAATCTATCACCTTGTTTGACAAGGGCTTGGTAGCAAGTGAAGCACCAAGCTCACAACCTCGATTGCCATCAGATCTTGAGGCCAAAATCACTCAGGGATGGCCTGAAATGGCGATTCAACAGCGCACTCAAAATGCCATTGAACATATGACTCAGCATATCCCCACCTTTTCAAAGGCTAGCGTGGGCGGAAAACCTCTTTTTGGTGCTCAGCAAATCCCAGGTGAAGACCCAAGTCTTCGCGTCGCAGATGTCTCATTCACCCAAAACAACTATGCACGGATTGAGCTGGTAAAGGCCTCATCGGCCTATCAGGCAGCACGTAAGATCAAGCAACAATTGCAAGATTTAAGTAGTGCTGAACAAACTTTAACGGCATCTGAGATGAGTTCTAGAATCACTATCGAGCAGGCCCATCCATACTTATCAACGTTATCCTTAGAGAAGATAGAGATGCGAGCTAAAGCATTGGCGAGAGACAGAGGCTACCCTGAAGCCCTAGCAATTCAAACCGGAACGGCTTCCGATAGTTGATAGTTTGGTTGGTTGGTTGGTTGGTTGGTTGGTGAATTATTTAGAGGCCTGTAGCGAGCTATCTCTTAAATGGCATTCTTGTGTAAACCAGCATGTTGATATTTGACGACTCCCATTTCAGATAGAGATTTTGTGCGGCGCCTGCCTCTCTGATAAGAGGAGTCGCCGCTCTATAAGACTGAACTAACGACTATCTGAACTGCATTGTCGTTTACATCTACACTACCACGTAAACCCCACAGTCACAGTCGCCACACTCTCATCATATTCACCAAAACGATCTTCAAGTTTATCCGCTTCCCATCGGTGCTCTGCTACTTCCACGTCTAGGTAAAACATTTTCCATGTGGAATGTACGCCTGCGCCGTATCTAGCTGTGCCACTAGCCAGTAGATCGTTAGCAGCTTGCTCATCGATAAGTTGCAGTTCGTAGCCTATAAGAGCATACGGTTTTATGGTGAAGTCTTGGCCTAGGTGAAACTTCCAGCCCGCTTCAAATTCAGTACCGATGAAGTAGCCGTCGTCGCTGTTATATTTGGCTGTATCTTGTTCGATGACAGCATCACCTTTGCCGCCATAAATTGAGCCACCAAATATTTCGCCGTTGTAGCCAAGTTCCACGATTGCTGTGTCACCTTGCACGTTACTACCATGGGAGGTGCCGCCACCAACGTACCAATCGGTATTAGCCAAAACACTGGTCGATGTTAACAGTGCAAGAATAGATATAATTTTCGGTAGCGTGTTCATTCGGTCTTTCCTCATACGGTTCTGTGCTAAATCAGCGCCTAGGGCCTTATCGTTGGGCACAAGATACCGTTGGTATGCTAAGCAATCAAAGATCGAATATGCATACCAGTTATGTGTTTAAGTAATGAGGAGAGAGTTAAAATGATGGGTATAGGTATATTGTTAGTGAAGATGAACGCAGTAGTCACCTCCCCTCACTTTACGTCCTGACAAAATCGAAATAAGTAACCATCCGGTGTTTGAACAATAAATTGCTTTTGAGTGATGATGGCATTGCCGCATTGATAACCCTTTGCTTCCATAGACAAATAGATGGAATCAGCGGACTTAGATCTGACATTTCGATACAGTGATTCTATATCCGTTACATCCCACTGAAAATTTACGCCTCGCCCTAGCGGGAAATCTAAGCTCTCTGAAATCCACTTTCGGCTATTTCCTTGGATGCCTTCAAGCATCACATCGACGCCCTCTAAAGTGAGGTAAGCAAAATCTTCCGCAGGGCGTTCATACTTGATGGAGAAACCTAATACGTTGATAAAATACGATTTACTGATGCTCATATCAAAGCAATACAGCTCTGGTACCACTCTTAATGTCATAATGACCTTCGTTAATGCTAGTTGTGATTAAACTCGGTAAGCAAAGCTGTTGACACTCACCTACTCTATTCTTTCTTGCTCAATAACCAGTCTCACTTGTCTTTCTAGCCATGAGAGCAGTGGTGCGTTGCTGTTTTTAGTATGAAAATACGAAAATAGCGTAAATGTCATCTCTTCTTTATTTACTAACGGAGTCATTACTTTTAAGTTTGGAAAGCGATGTAAAGGAAATAGATCTGAGTGTGGCATAAAGAAATCGGTGTGTTCGATGACATCCACCACTGCCATCACAAACTATGAGCGAAAACCTATTGTTGGCGTTAAACCTTGTTCTCGCATCACATCGGCTGTCAGGGTTTTATCATCATTCCAGCCTGGAGTAATAATAGAGGCGATGCCAAAAGGCGCTAACTCTTGGGGACTGACTTGAGGGCTGTTTAACGGGTGCTCTTTTCTAACAAAGACTCGACTTTTAAGATCAACTAGCGCATTTGAACTGACGCTCTGAATCCGTTTTTGCTCCATGCTCACGCCAAATAAAACCTCACCACTGCGGATGTCATTGAGCGTTTCCTTATTCCATCCAACCAATTCAATTCTGGCATTGAGCGCAATCAATTTTAGGTGTTGAAACAATGCCCCCGATAGACAAGTGAGCACAATAGGCGCTACCGCTATGCGTAAGAAACCTGAAATCTCATTGGGATCAAAATCGGCTTTTTCGTTTAAAACCGTGGCTAAACTATCTAAATGTGGCGAAATCTTTTGCGCTAAATCAATCGCAAACGGCGTGGCAGTGAGCCCTTGTGGCACTTTGATAAACAGCTCATCTTGAAAATGAAAGCGCAGTTTTTGCAAAGCCTGACTGATGGCTGGCTGTGAAACCAGTAAACGCTCAGATGCTTTACGCATATTCAGCTCATGGCTCAAAACTAAGAACGTTCTTAATAAATTCAGATCCAGTGTATTGAAGCGGTCTTTGCGCATAAGAGTCTCAATCTGCAATGGTTATCATATCCCTTCATCATTCACAGTACGGCATTTCTGTTTTTACAACAAGTTAGTCGAGAAGAATTCTAGGAGCTAATAAGCCATTGTAATCACTAACATCAGCACTGCTTATTGGCCTGATGAGATGAAAAAAAACACAATAACGGAATCAGCAAGGAGCGATAAATAAAAAGGAACGATTTTCCCAATTTAAGGTTTAACATGAATAAATTAATCACAATCGTTATTGCTAGTCTCCTGCTAACCACAACTGCGCAGGCCAATACCTCGCAGTCAAAACATCGTATTGGTGTGGGTTACAACAGCACCAATACCTCTGAATGGCTAACCAAGTCTGACAAATGGGGAGACGGTCTTCGACTTGAATATGGCTATGAGCTCAATAATATTCTGGGAATCAATCTGTCTTATTCACAAAATAAAGACACTTTTGTGGTTGGGGAGCAAACCAGTGATTTAGATGGCTACAATATAAAATTGGATACCGACATTGGTTATAAAGTGCATATCAACGGATTTGCTATTAAACCTTATGGCATATTAGGGCTAGCTCGACAATCTGAAACAAGGGCAATCAATAAAACTGACTATCGCTTTAACGAAATTAGCTTTGTGACTGGTGCCGGTCTCAGAGCTGATTTAAATTCACACCTTTATTCCGACTTTCGGTTTGATTTTTCTCGCTACAATGACAGTGAGTATTACACTATCTCTTGGACGTTAGGGTATCAATTCTAATTAGCAAAAACGGATACTGTTTCAACCTAAAGCCATGCTTGTATCGCATGGCTTTAATCGCTGGCATTCACCCGCAATTAGTATCACGCAAAATGTTTCTATATGTTAATATGCACCTATATTAACAAGGTATCCTAAGGAAAGGATATGCGTTCCCAGCAAGGATTTACATTAATAGAGTTGGTGGTGGTTATTGTCATAATGGCAACGCTTGCTGTAGTAGCCGCTCCTCGCTTTCTTAACCTGTCAAGCAATGCCGTTGAAGCTAGCGTGAATGGTGTCGAAGCGGCTTTAAAGTCATCACTGTCTTTTGCTGATGCAAAGATAGCCATTGATAATGCCAAAAACTCCATCGACTACCTAGGCCAAACCATTTCGCTTACTGGTGGTATGCCTGAGGCAAGCGCCGGGACACTGCGCGCATTATTAGAGATCGACGTTCCCTCGTCTTGGACTCGCAATTGGCAAACGGTTCCTTGCGACGAACCTGAATTTTGTATTTTGGGCAATATGTACCCCGGTAAAAACGGCTACGTTGCGGTGCCTAGTTATCCCCTGACACCAAATGGCGGACAAGATCGAGCCTCTTATATTTGGCCAAGAGGTTATGTGTTGAAATCCAATGGTTGCTATGTGTTTTATATTAATGAGGCTTCGAAGGAAATCTATCATTCAGGATCAATTGTCAGCGATTGCTAGTCACGAAAAGATGTAAACACTCAATCTCGCATTTAATTGAGCGAGAGATTTACGATAAGTTCTGCCACAAGCAAAAGCCATCGGCTCCACCATTACCCCACACAAACCATGAATCCAGTTGCATTTTATAGTGTGACTTTTAATCTTCACATAGGGATTGTATACTGCGTGCTACTTGTCGGAGTGCCATAAGGCTGAGACCGTTAACTCGGGATCCGTTGAACCTGATCAGGCTAATACCTGCGAAAGGGAACAAGAGTAGAGATTTTTTCGCCTGCGATCTCTATCCCCAGATCATCACTCTATCTGAGTTTTGATCTTTCTTGTTGCATCCAATCCGCCAAGCATTTTATCACCTTTAATTATTTGGAAAAATGCTATGTCGAACCGTAAACAATCAAGACTAGAAGCAAAACAATTTATTGACTCACTGTCAGTACAGCCCTACCCAAACTCAAGCAAACATTACATTCAAGGCTCACAACCGGACATTCAAGTTCCTGTGCGTGAAATTGCCCTTTCAGACAGCCTGATTGGGGGCACAAAAAATGCGCCAGTCCACCAGCCAAATCAACCGATTCAGGTTTATGATACCTCAGGGGTCTATACCGACCCTGAACATCATATTGATTTATATAGCGGTTTACCTAAGCTCAGAGATCAATGGATAAGCAAGCGTAACGATACTGAAGTTTTACCAGGCGTAAGCTCCAGCTATACCAAAGCCCGCTTAGAAGATGAAACCTTAGATGAGCTTCGATATGGAAATCTACCGCAAGTTCGTCAAGCAAAAGCCAATCAATGTGTCACTCAATTGCACTATGCTCGGAAAGGTATTATCACACCTGAAATGGAGTTTATTGCCATTCGTGAAAATATGGGGCGTCAAAAGTTTGCTGACGAACAGCTCAATCAGCAGCACGCAGGACAACATTTTGGCGCAAACCTCCCCAAAGAAATTACCCCTGAATTTGTGCGCAGAGAAGTGGCCGAAGGGCGTGCGATTATCCCTGCTAACATCAACCACCCAGAAGCTGAGCCGATGATCATTGGGCGAAACTTTTTGGTCAAGGTGAACGCTAACATTGGTAACTCTTCGGTCAGCTCTTCTATTGAAGAAGAAGTAGAGAAGTTAGTGTGGTCTACCCGCTGGGGCGCCGATACGGTGATGGACTTATCGACTGGGCGAAACATTCATGAAACTCGCGAATGGATTTTACGTAATAGCCCAGTCCCCATTGGCACAGTACCTATGTACCAAGCACTAGAAAAAGTTAACGGCGTGGCTGAAAACCTCAACTGGGAAGTGATGCGCGATACCTTGATTGAACAAGCAGAGCAAGGCGTGGATTACTTTACGATTCATGCAGGTTTGCTATTGCGTCACGTGCCAATGACGGCTAAGCGTGTCACGGGCATTGTTTCTCGCGGCGGTTCGATTATCGCTAAGTGGTGTTTAGCTCATCACCAAGAAAGTTTTCTCTACACGCACTTTCGTGAAATCTGCGAAATCTGCGCTAAGTACGACGTCAGTTTATCCCTTGGCGATGGACTGCGACCGGGCTCAATTGCCGATGCGAATGATGAAGCGCAGTTTGCCGAGTTACGTACACTGGGTGAGCTCACCAAGGTGGCTTGGGAATATGATGTACAGGTGATCATCGAAGGTCCGGGACATATCCCTATGCATATGATCAAAGAAAATATGGACGAACAATTAGAACACTGTCACGAAGCGCCTTTTTATACGCTTGGCCCTCTCACTACCGACATTGCCCCAGGTTATGACCATATTACCTCAGGCATTGGAGCGGCATTAATTGGCTGGTATGGCTGCGCTATGCTTTGCTATGTCACCCCAAAAGAGCATTTAGGTTTACCCAATAAAGAAGACGTTAAAACGGGGCTTATCACTTACAAATTAGCCGCGCACGCAGCCGACCTTGCCAAGGGCCATCCGGGCGCACAAATTCGTGACAATGCCTTATCAAAAGCGCGTTTTGAGTTCCGCTGGGAAGACCAATTCAACCTGTCTTTAGACCCAGAAACCGCACGCGCTTTTCACGATGAAACCCTACCTCAAGAGTCCGGCAAAGTTGCCCATTTTTGCTCTATGTGTGGTCCAAAGTTTTGCTCAATGAAGATCTCACAAGAGGTGCGTGAATACGCGAAAGATTCCAAACAAGTGGCGCTTGATCAAGCTCTGGAAATCAAAATGCTTGATGACCCTCTTGAAGGAATGCGTCAGAAATCTCAAGAATTTCTAGACGCCGGTTCAGAGTTATATCACCCAGAAGTAAGGTAATGGAATTGAGTTAACCTCGATATACCCCAGAGGCGAAGATTCACCTCTGGGGTTTTTAGGTTATAAAGTCAAAGACAAGTTCAGGCCGATGCCTGCTTGGGTTTTATCCGCGTACGAGCCTGCAATATCAATGTGCACGACATTGAATGGGCTAAAACCAATACCCGCGGTAATGCTGTCTTTAAAGTTACCTTCTAGATCATGCTCATAGCCGACGCGAAGCTGAGCCCAGTGAAACAGATCCCCTTCCATACCTGCGCGCACAAACTGAGTATCGTCTGTGGAAATGTGCTTGAATCGGGTTTGCTTATTGAGATCACCGTCAATAGCCACTGTGAAATACTCAAGTTGGTAAGCCACACCCATCGCAATGTTTGGGTCAACTTGATAAGTGTGTGAAGTGCCCGAAATTGGCGCTGTTTCAATCTCATTGCTGATCAAGTTCTTAGCACTAAGACCGACAGACAACGCATGCCACTGATATAAAAAGCCAACATCTAAATTAAACACGTTCTCAGTGTTCTTTGAATCATCGTAATCACTCAATTCAAAATCATCTAAGCTACTTTTTGAATAGTAGCTATGTAGCTGCTGAAACTTTGGTGAGAAACCAACCGACACGCGATGCTCGTCAAACGAGAATTGTTTTGCCAACGTCACGCCAATATCCATAACGCCCACCCCAATTACTGATGCTTCGGCGCTGCGGTAAGCTTGCTCGATGGTAGCCCAATCTGAGCTATTGATTGGTTCCGCATCCACCATAGAAACCACATTTACGTAGTTTTGACTAAACAGAGCCACAGATACCGCCTCAAAAGGAATCGCCACCGCAATCCCAACACTTGCTTCTGCAAACACTGGCGCATTTTCAGCAACGGCATTAAAAGTATCAGCGAACTTGTCGATATCCTCTTGGTTACTGTTTTCGTTCAAGTTATCTACGTTATCTTGCAAGTCGTTGATATCAGACAAGGTGTCATCTTGATCCAAGGCTCTCACGCCAATAGAAGGAAGCAAAATACCAAAGCTATCGCTTTCTTTACTATTTGCCAGCAAAGCTGGGTTAATAAAACTCGCCGATAAATAGTTGCCAGAAGCTACTCCTGTGCCACCCATAGCGGTTGTACGTCCATCTGCATAATAATTGCTGGCGTGCGCTAGGTTAGAAATGGCAAAAAGCGCACCGAGTCCTACGCCAACTTTAGTTATGTATTTCATTGATATCCCTATGATTTTAATTGTGATTTACATTCTTTGTCTGTTATTCAAAATACTATTGTTTCAGCATTTAATGCTAATTGATTCATATGATGAATATCAAAGTTGTGATGAATCTATCAGCGATGCAACAAAAAACGATTGCACCCATATGAAAGTTTTCTTTCATTCAAACTCATCAAATGCCCAGTAGATCAAACATTGAGGCATGGCGAGCATTTAAACTACCTGCAAATTTCAAGACCTGACCTCGCACTTTCCCGCTGGTAAAACGGGGGTTTTTGTATGTGAAAAGATGTTTTTGGTTTTTATGACTTGGGTTCGCTTTATATTTTTTAGGTTCTATTAATATAAGATCTGGTTAATTAAATTTCCCTTCTATATAAATTCAAAGTTCTTCATCAACGTCGTAATGCATATATTAAATAGATTGTTATGACGTCTTTGATTAGCTCATTTATTCTCTGCTTATTATTGAGATATTATTATGATTGACGACTACTACTTTTATTTGACTGCTATTCCCGCAGTTCTGGTCTACGGCATAGGCAAAGGAGGATTTGGTGGCGGATTAGGCGTCATCGCGGTACCACTTATCGCTCTGACTGTGCCTCCCTTTCAGGCAGCTTCGATATTGCTGCCTATTTTGTGTGTCATGGATATCTTTGCTGTAAAACATCATCACAGAAACTGTGACTACAAAGAACTGAAGATGATTTTTCCGTATGCTTTTATTGGCATTTTGATTGGCTCGCTGATCATGGGAGTGGTATCCGACAAAGTGGTAGAAATCAGTATCGGCGCGGTATCACTGCTATTTTGCGTGCAATATTACTTAATGGGTCCGGCCAAAAGTTCGGGTAAAATCTCTTGCGGTATTTGGAGTACATTATCAGGGATTTCCAGCACTATGATTCATGCTGGTGGCGGGCCAATTAGCATTTATTTGCTGCCTAAAAAACTCAATAAGATGGTGTTAGTGGGCACTATGGCGGTGTTATTTGCCATTATGAACCTGATTAAGCTGATTCCTTACGCTTACTTTGGTCAATTTGATTACCAAAACCTACTGACTTCACTGGTACTTCTTCCTCTAGCACCAATTGGCGTGAAGCTTGGGGTTTATTTATTAAATATTGCTTCACAGCAACAAGTATACCGCATTTGTTATTTCCTACTGCTACTTTCTGGCGCTAAATTATTATACTCAGGCTTAATGTGACAAGCCTATTTATTAATATATAGGTACGCACTGTAATAGTCTTAGTCATTAACTGTTCGCCCAAAGAAAAACCCCAAAGGCTAATTTAGCATTTGGGGTTTTATTTATTGGTTCACTGTCTAGCTATATTGTTACTCTAAGACGAGAACACCTAAGTTGATACTGTCTTCGAGCACCAATGACGTTTCATACTGGCCTTTCGGATGAGAGACCTTAATTGTGTACGGTTCAGGGCTTTCAGTTAAGTCATCAAACTTAAAGTCACCGAAGTAATCGGTATTGAGATCAGCAATCTTGTTACCGTTTTGGCTTAGACTCACAATCGCAGACTCTACGCAATCAGACACCCCATCAACGGTCATAATGACCGAACCTGCGATGTGCTGCTTATTAAAGCGATGTAGGTTTTTATACCAAATTCGAGGGCGCGTACCGTGCTCTGGATGAAGCACTTGCAAGTTATCACGCTTGGCGGTTTCTTCCATTTCTTGGTCACTGGTTTTCACTGACTGCAATGCGCCTGTTGCACAAGACTGCACGCAACGTGGCTCTTTCCAGCCGTTATCTAGCAAGTGCGCATCAAAGAACCATTTTTGCGGTAGCGATAACTCTTCGTTCCACCAAATGTGCCCGTAAGGACAGCTTTTCACTAAGCGCTCTTGCCCTTTTGCTTTGATAGGATCGATGATCACAATCCCGTCATCACGTTGATAAATCTCACCATTTTTCGCCGCTTTCACACAAGGTGCATCTTTACACTGGTTACACATTGTCGGTAGGTAGGCAACGTCAACTAATGAACCGCTACCTCTTTCTCTGCGTTTAATGTCAATCCAGCGATGTCCGTGACGAGGCTGCTCTTCGGTGTAACCGGGGAAGCTGTTGCCACAATATTCGTCTTTGTCGGCCATGAAACAGTTGTTACAGTTTTCGCAGCGCTCTACGTCTACGATCAGGTTCCAAGTTTGGATGACTTGTTGATTTTCCATAATTACTCTCCCTCCCATACACGGATATTCACTAAGCAAGAGTTACATGCCGTTGAGTGTGACTTTTTAATAATTGGACGGCTTGGGGTTAATGTATTTACCGAGCCGCCACGATCTGGTGAGCGTCCTGGTTCGCCAATTGGCTCATAGAGCGCCGAAGATTCATAAGAGTGCACCGTACCTGCTGGTACGCGACTGGTAATATGAGCGGCACACAACACCGAACCACGATCATTAAATACTTCAACGATTTGGTTATGCTTAATACCACGGCTCTTCGCATCAGCGTCATTAAGACGAATGATCCAATAGAAGTATCCATCAATCTCAACGCGGTGATCATGGATATCATTAATATAAGAATCCTTGCCATCCATCATGGTGTGGAAGCTGTATCGGCTATGCGGAGAAATCATCTGCAATGGATATTTCTCGTACAACTCACCCGAGTGTGGCCCTTCCCAAGACGGAATGTACTTGGTCATGATTGGACGCTCAGGATCATCCGGAGCAAAGCGTTTTAAGCTGTTACAGACGAATTCAATCTTGCCACTTTGCGTTTGTAGCCCTTCTTTAAAGCCTTCTTTATATTCAGAAGGAAGCGGGTTCATCTCTGGCACATCTTTCTTACGCCCTTCGTAATACCAGCGCCATGACACAGGATCTCGATGCTCTTCTTTCGGTGGCGGAACCACGTAGTAACCGCGTTTTAAGAATTGCTTCCAAGAGATCTTGCTTGGCAAATCCGTACCATTAAATAGACGGCGTACCCACTCAAGCTCCGACGTACCTTCACTGTAGTAAGCCCCTAGACCTAGCTTAGAAGCAATCATGCGGAAGATTTCGTAGTCAGATTTAGACTCACCTAACGGTTCAATACACTTATGCTGAATGGTCACAACGCGGTGGTTTACCTGCGTATAACAGTGATGGATATAACCGCCACAGTTCGCAAACTCACCAATATCCCAACGCTCAAAGTTAGTACAAGCCGGCAGAATCACGTCAGCAAATTTCGCTTCACCTTCTAACCAAATAGATTGGTTAACGACCGTTTCTAGATTCGGGCTACGATACATGTGCGCGTAGCGGTTTGAATCGTTCATAGTGCCAAAGTGAGAGCCACCGTATTTGTAGTACATCTTAATCGGAGCATGCCCTGGAGCTGGGTATTTAAACTCAAAGAACTGCCCTTCAATCGACTTAGTATCCGTTGGGTAACCGGTTGTTTTACCCTCTAAGATCGCCTCTGGGATCTTCAATCTTGGCACCACTTGTTTAACCGTATTCATGGTCATCACTTGTGGCATACGCTGATACATGTTCACGCCAACGCCTGTGCCTTCATAGTCACCGGACAAACCGCCTTCTGAGTAACCAGGGAAGAAGAAGCGCGTATCAACCGGAGTACCTTGTTGCAAACAACCCATGTTTACACCCGGCTTACCAATGCCTTGCATCGCCATCAAGCACACCATAGAACGTGCCCATTCAGCGCCCGTTGCACTGCGACATGCAGAGCCAAAGCCTTGAATACCACCCGCAGCTAGATAAACGCGTTTTGAACCCCATTTTCTTGCGAGTGCACGTACATCATGTGCTGGAATTCCCGTTTCGTCTTCCTGCCACTCTGGCGTTTTCGGAATGCCATCTTCGTTACCCAATACGTACTCTTGCCACTCGGCAAAGCCTTCGGTTTTATCGGCGACAAAGTCTTTATCGTATAGGCCTTCTTTCATCCATACATAAGCAATCGCAAGCGCCATGGCATTACTCGTAGAAGGCTTAGTGCCAAACCATTTACCGCCAAGCAGTGCTGCGGTGTGGTTGTAGAATGGGTCGATATGCACAAACTCAATGCCGAGCTGTTTTGCCCACAAGCGACGCTGCGTCCCTTCCATAGCGCCGTATACGCCACTGGTCGATTCCGGATCCGCTGACCAAAATACGATCATATCCGTATGTTGCAGTGCATCTTCTACTGTTGAATAGGTATCTGGCGCGCCAAGACGAATTGAATTTCCCCAGTGGTGCATTGCGCCCCAATAGAAGCCTTCCCAACTGTCTGGGTTATGCGCTACATAAGAAGTACCGATAGTATTGAAGAAGCGTGGACGAGCCGATAGCCAGTAGCCTAAGTTACCCCAAGTATGGTGCGAGCCAGAACCGTTCATAATCGCGCCCGGTCCAAATTCTTTTTTCACGCGCACAATTTCTTTTGCCACTATGTCGGTGGCCTCTTCCCAACTAATGCGTTCGTAGCCTGAAATGCCACGGTTTTGCGGGTTGCGCTCGCCATCTGGATCAAAATCGACACGCTTCATTGGATACAAAATACGATCTTTTGAATAGATGGTAGATTTGATGCCTTGCGTGTGCGGGCTTACCGTCACTTTGTTGGTTGGCGTAAACTCTTGACCACGAGCTTTGATTGTCCATGGCTTGGCATCATCCTCAGCCAAATCAATTGGCGTAATACGAATGATTTTATCGTCTTTTACAAACACAAAAACCGGACCACCATTGGTATTGTTTACATAACGCATCGTGCCATCTGGCATTGGCGTACCGTATTTCACTTGGTTGTCCATAATAGCGCCAAGAATATCGGTGAAATGCACCACTACGGTGTCATCTTTCTTGCCACAAATATCCACTTTAAAGAGCTTTGCCAGATCAATCACATCTTGATAATCGCGCCACGGCACCATCATCTTCATCGCATCTTCTGCGGATTCAAATGTCATGACCACATCACAATTTAGGTCTTTTTTTGATTGCGATCGTACTTTTCCATCTTTAATTTTAAAAACTCGCCCAACATCTGACGTTCGAATGCAAATACACGCCGTAAAATCTTTTTGAGAAACAAGGGCTTTAAACTTTCGGTCTTTTTTAGTTAATACATTTATTGTATGGGTTAAACCAAATAAAATTACTTTTAATTGTTTATCTGCTGCGATATTAGGAATCTTCATCCAATTACTCCACTAACAACTTTAATAGTTACTTTCATATAGCAAAATGCAAGCCAACATTTTTAATTATTAATTTATGGATCTTCATCAACATAACTCACAACCAAATAATGATCTTAATCAGTTTTTAGATATTGGAGCTCAAGATAGAATAGGAAATATCACAGCACTATTAAATATCACAATGATATTTCCTATTTATAATAATTAAGTGAAGCAACCTATATGGATAAAGACCGTTTTTATAAGCAAGCCGTAGAGGCCCTTACCGGAAGTCTGAATTTGCATCTTGGATTACAACACTGCCTGCAATTTATGAGCAAAGTCATTCCCGGTGACGTGCTGTCGGTACACCTGTGGGATGAAAACCTGTGCTCCCTTAGAATCATTGCCTCAGCGGATGTCAGCAGCAGCCGAGCCTGTGACATCATCATCCCGATCGAAGAGGATTTTCGCTATATACCGCGCTGGGAGCAGACTATTGATGTAAAGACCGTTAACGATTATCAAGATGATCCTATTAGTGGCAAGGTGCAGGAGCATCTCAAGTCCATTTATGGCAACCACTCGTATTCACATATGATTTCAAGAATTAAAATTGGCGATCAACGCATCTGTGATATCGCACTGCTTGCGCGAGGTGAAAATCGTTTTACTTCATTGCATACTGAGCTGTTCTCATCTTTAAACTCCCCTTTTGGCATCGCAGTATCAAATAGCATTAAACACTTAGAAATCAAAAAGATGCATGAGAATTTACTCAAAGAAAACCAGCATCTTAAACATAAAATAGCCGGAATTAATCGTGTCGATGTTATTGGCTGTACAACAGGTTTAAAGCAGACCATGCGCCAAGTTGAAGCCATCGCGCTAACCGACGCGCCGGTGCTTATTTTAGGAGAAACCGGCGTAGGTAAAGACGTCATTGCCAATGAAATACAAACGCTCTCCACACGCAAAGATGCGCCTTTTATTCGAGTCAATTGTGGCGCTATCCCTGAGAACCTCATCGATAGTGAGTTATTTGGCCATGAAAAAGGCGCATTTACTGGAGCAATTGAACGTCAAATCGGTCGCTTTGAACGCGCGCACAAAGGCACGTTATTCTTAGATGAAATCGGCGAGCTCTCGAAACAGGCTCAGGTGAGGCTGCTGCGCGTTTTGCAAAATGGGGAGATGGAACGTGTCGGCAGTAACTCGACCATCAAGGTTGATGTCAGAATCATAGCAGCAACCAATCGTTCACTAGATAAGATGGTAGAAAACAACACCTTCCGCGCTGATTTATACTATCGTTTATGCCTTTTTCCTATCACTGTGCCCCCCCTTAGAGAGCGCTTAGAAGACATACCTCTGTTTGCCAATCACTTTATTGCCCAATGTTGTAATAAGTTGCATCTACCCACTCCCAAAATCGCGTTGGGCGAGATAGCAAACCTACAAAGCTACCACTGGCCGGGCAATGTGCGTGAGCTTTCTAATGTCATAGAACGAGCGGTGATCAGTTGTCAGGAAGCGGAGCTGACTTTTTCGACCGTTGAGGTGAGACACACTCCTTACCTGTTATCCACTCAGCAAGACCCTGAAACCATGTTCTATACCTTAGATGAAATCAATAAAAACCACATAGAAAAGGTACTTCTGTTTACCAAAGGTAAAATACAAGGTTCCAATGGTGCAGCAGAACTATTAGATATCAATCCGCATACATTAAGAAGCCGAATAAAAAAACTTGGCATTCAAGTCAAAACTCTTCATTAATGGGAAAAACACTATCATCAGTCGAATAACAAAATTAAAAGACATCACATTTATTTTATATATTAATTATCAAATGTAGATAAGCTTCATGTATTTTTTATTATTTATATAATATTTAGTGATCTCATCGAGGTTATTTATGGTATTCAACCAGAACAAATGACTGATTATTTTTCTTTTATAATATATCGATTCCTACCAGTGCAAAATAATTACTATGAATAGTGATGCATTTCGATTTTTTATATTGATATTTATCTCATTATAAATACTGAATTTACGGATAATATCAATAAGAGGTCTAAAGTATGAACTCAGTTTTAATCATGGTACTTCTTTATAATCTCGTCGTTATCGGCGGGATTGGATGGTACTTAAATCAACAAGACAAAGCATCGGGGCGTGTTACCGACATGGCGCGTGGCGGTACTGATGCAAATATCGCAATGTTTTCTGTAACGCTCGCCATTACCTACCTAGGTTCGGCGCACGTATATGGACTGATGGAAATGTCCTACGGAATGGGTGCGGTAGCATTGTGGTTCTGTTTCGCCCACACCATATTAATGTGTGTTATTTGTATGGGGACTGGACGCTGGGTTCGTCGTTTAGGATGTTCAACCATTCCTGAATTGCAAGGCAACTTATTTGGCAAGCAGATGCGTAACCTCACCGCATGTATTAGTGCGATGGTGGTATTTGGTCTAGTTTCTCTTGAAACTCAAGCGATTGGTATTGCCCTGTCTGCGACCAGTGGTTGGTCACTTCCTTTCTCAATCATTGTTGGTGCCTTCCTTGGTCTAGCCTATGTCACTATGGGTGGCATTAAGCAAACCATGTGGGTAAACCTTGTCAATGCTGTGGTAATGTATAGCTCGATTATTATTGCTGCCGTTTACTTAGGCTTCGTTCTACCTGAAGGTTGGGATGGTGTTCGCCAATTCTATATCGACAATGGTCAAGAATTTAAACTGAGCATTTTCGGTACGCCAGACCTACTATTTGGTTTTGGTATTGCCACTGTTTTCTCCGTAGTATTCTCTCAGTCTGTTAACCAGCAAGGTATGGCCGCGGCCATGTCTGCAAAAGACGAATCTGTTATCCGTCGTTCAATCTGGATTGCCGCTCCTATCAACGGCATCTTTGGTGTATTCCCTGTACTCGTTGGTCTAGCGGCATTTACTATCCCTGAATTTGCGGAACTTGGCCCTAAACTGGCAGGCGCAACCTTAGTAGTGAAACTTCTACCAACGTGGTTAGTCGTCATGCTACAAGCCGGTTTTGTGGGTGCTCTACTGTCTACTTACGCTATGACCGTTCTGGCTCCTGCGACTATCTTCACCAAAGACATCATTCAGGCAAACCGTAAAACGCCAATGACGCCTATTGAAGAGAAGAAAACCATTCAGCGCCTTATCATTGCGTTCGGCTCTGTTGCCGCGGTACTGACCTTCTTTAACCAACCGGCTATCGTACCGGCTATCAACTGGCTATTTGCATGGTTAGCTCCGTTATTCTTCGTCACAGTTGCAGGACTATTCTGGAAACGAAACACCAATGTGGCCGTTACTGTATTGCTCGTATCTTGGGCGTGCAACATGATTTGGACTATCCGTCCGCTTAAACATGCCATCATCGATGTACTGCCAATGACGGCACGTCTAGAAAATGCCCACATTACCGCTTCTGTGGCCTTTATCTTAACCATTGTATTACTGCTATTTGCGGGTGAATCAAAGCCTGCAACACTGCGCGCAAAAAAACTAACGCAAGCTAGCTCCCACTAAAAGGAATCGAAGATGAATCTTGCATTTGAAATTTTTCTACAGGCATTAACGATGATTTTTTCGATAACGATTATCTCAGTGGTTATCGCTAAATTAATAGGAATTTACTCAGACGAGGACAAAAAATGAATCAGACCGACATTTGGATAATTGGCGTCATTGTGGCGGGGTTTGTGTTCTATGGATGCACCGTGTATTTCGGGCGAGGAAACTAGACACCTTAAATCACGCGGTGAACCAAAAGCGCTCGCGATAAGTCACCTCTAAACCAAAATGCAC
This sequence comes from Vibrio ezurae NBRC 102218, assembly GCF_000467185.1. GTDB lineage: Bacteria > Pseudomonadota > Gammaproteobacteria > Enterobacterales > Vibrionaceae > Vibrio > Vibrio ezurae. The sequence goes on along the minus strand of NZ_BATM01000036.1, from coordinate 15,636 downwards.
ACCGTTATCAGGTGTGCATTCTTTTTTCTACGACGACATAACTGACTAAGAGCTAGCTTGCTTGGATAGCTCAAGTTGCTGTTGATACATCTTTTGTAGATCATTGTCTTGGCACTCAACATAAATAACCAGTTCATCAATGCTTGAGGCGGTCAAACGCTGATCATCAGAAATATCATACTCACGAGCAACTTCTTGTTCGTATAATTTCCAATGCTCAAGTAAGCCTTGTTGATAGCTCTTACCCGGCCAAGCCGCTGCCATAAAGGGTTTAAATGCCACCGCACCACCCGCATGAGTCAGAAAACGCCACATGGTTAAGTTGGGATTACTTGAAAGTCGGACAATCATATCGGGAATATTGGCATACCCTCGCTCAACAACGCTTCGAATGTGTGGGCTATATTCCTCACCATCCATCGCCCCATTATCAGGGTGGTGAATATAGTCGAGCATAATTTGGCACAGTTGCGGGCATGCCAGCATGTACGCCATAAAATGACAGAGGTAACGATAAATACCCAATTTATCCTCTAAGTCATCGCCAATACTCGCTTCTAAACCTTCACCATACGTATCAACATAGTCGTGCATCTGGTCAATAATTTCGCGCCAAATTTGCACTTTGCTACCAAAATAATGGCGAATCAAGCTGTGGGCAACGCCAGCTCGTTCACTGATATCGCGTACAGAGACTTGATTGTATCCTTTTTCACAAAATAAAAACGCAGCACTACTGAGTATCATCAGCTTGGTTTTTTCTGCTTCTTCTGCGCTTCTGCGACCTTGTTTCCTTTGCACTGCAATCCTCAGCGTTCTTTTTTACTTAGCCTTAAGGTACTAAATAATGCACTGAATACATACACTTTTATTTACTGCACAACTGTAAAATATATTGATCTCACTCATTCACCTCACCTATACTACACACCCGTACAATAAAAGGTGTTTGACGTGAAACGCACTTACATAATCATCAGTCTCTTGCTTGGTATTGCATTGGTCGGTTGCGACCAGTCTCATTCCAACGAGATTACGCCCAGCAGTATTAAACCAATCAAAGCGACGCAATTGCAGTTGCACAATACCGACCCCTCTTACCAATTTTTAGGCGAAGTGGTTCCAGCAAAAAATTCACCGATCTCTTTTCGAGTTGGGGGGGAAATACAATCAATATCAGTTGAGATGGGGCAAACCGTCAGCAAAGGACAGCTGTTAGCCTCACTCGATGATGCCGACTTTAAGTTGGCCGTAGAAGCGGCAACGACAGAGTTTACGCTAGCAAAAAATGAGTACCTGCGCGCAAAACAGTTGCAAGCAAAAAAATTGATCAGTAAGGATTCATTAGACCAAGCGTATACCCAATACAAAACGACCGAAGCGGCGTTAAAGCAGGCAAAAACAGATCTTTCTTATAGCAAAATATATGCACCGTTTTCTGGTGTGGTCTCTATGCGCCATAGCAATGCTCACCAAGTAGTGACTCCATCACAGACCATCGTCAATATCATAGATAATAGCAGCTATAACGTGTCTGTATCCGTACCAGTGTTGGTCGCACATCGTTTGATGGGAAGACTACCTAAATTGCAATTTGTCAGCGACACTTTGCCAGATCAACCTTTTCCTGCCCAGATTATAGAAGTATCTAGCCAACCAGATCTCGACACTAACAGCTACTTAGTAAAAGTGGCATTTCATTCTCAAACCCCACTAATGCCAGGCCACAGCGGTCAATTGCAAATGTTTATTCACAACGATCTATCCATCCGCAATCCCATTCAGTCCACGGCATGGATTGATATGACAGAGACCCAGCAAATACAAAAAGGCCACGTTTGGATCTATGACTCAAACACCTCCAAGGTTCATCGAAGAATGGTGTCTGTCAACCTCGATACTGGCACTGTTCTTGGAGTGAAATCCGGCGAGATACTGGTAGAAAGCGGAGCACAAACATTAGTAGAAGAGCAGATTGTACGCCCATGGATCAGAGAACGAGGTATTTAATGAAACGCGCCTTAACCGTAGCGATCTTTTGTGCGCTATTGAGTGGCTGTTTTAGCGAACAAGCGCCTCTCACCCCCCCAACATTGCAGCTTAAAACCTTTGAGGTTAAGCAACAAATCCCTCTTGGTGATCGTGAGTTTAACGGGGTAAGTGTGCCTGCCGACATTACGCCATTGGCCTTTGTTAATGCTGGTGAAATCACTCATATTCCTGTCAAGGCGGGCGATAAAATAGTGAAAGGACAGGTGCTGGCAACCCTTGATGACACACGTATCGTGCAGCAATTACAACAAGCGAAAGTAGAGCTTGATCTAGCAAACAAGCAACGCGAGCGCGCTTTGCAATTGACCACTAAAAACATGATTTCTCACTCTGAATTCGATGCTATCAATAGCAAGCAGCAATTGGCAAACATCCAATATCAATCACTGCAACGTCGTTTGTTTCAAACTCGATTGTTGGCACCTTTTGACGCCACTATCGCTTCGGTAGAAAAAGAAGTGGCAGAAAATGTGAATTCAGCTGAGGCTATTCTAACGATATATCGACACGATCGTATTCAAGTGGATATCAATGTCACTGAAGAAACGCTACTTAGCTTAAAACCTAAGCTCGGTACTCAGGTACAAATTCAATTTGAGAACCTATCTCAACCTATCAATGCCAAGTTGATGTTATGGTCTGCCGAGCCCATCGCCAATCACAGCAATTATCTCATGCGCTTTGAGGCAAACCAAACCTCCAGCCATGTATTGCCCGGCACAGCGGCGCAAGTGGTTATTCCAAGCTTAAACGCCTCCCAAACGTTGGCTTTTCTGATTCCGGCCAACACTCTAGTGGCGGGCAATAAGCCGGCTAGCTTTAGCGTTTGGCTGTATAAAAACCACCAGCTTATACCGCAAAACGTCACCGTGAATGCCATCACTAAAGAGGGAGCAGTCATCAGCAAAGGCTTACAACAAGGTGACCTGTTAATTACCAACCAACTCTCTAAGTTAACTCATCAGCGCCCATTTACGATTACGGGCGAGGTATCTCAATAATGAACATCGCACACTATTCCATAAAAAACAGCGTCATCAGCTGGATGTTTGTCCTGATTTTACTGATCGGTGGCGTCAGTGCCTTCAATAATCTTGGACGCTTAGAAGACCCAGAATTCACCATCAAAGATGCGATGGTCGTGGCAACCTATCCTGGCGCTACGGTGCACGAAATTGAAGAGGAGCTGACCTACCCTTTAGAGAAGGCCATTCGTCAATTGCCCTATGTCGATCACATCACCTCGACCACAACCGCAGGTAAAACCCAAATTTTAGTGCGCATGAAATCCATTTATGGTCCGGATGAATTACCGCAAATATGGGATGAAATGCGCCGCAAAATCAACGATTTAAAACCAAGCTTACCGCAAGGGGTACAGGGAATCTCAGTACTGGATGATTTTGGGGATGTGTATGGGATGTCCTTAGCATTAACAGGCAAAGCGTACACTTACCCAGAATTAAAACGCTACGCCGACTATCTCTCACGTGAACTGGAGTTAATTGATGGTGTCGGTAAGGTCATGATCACCGGAGATCAGCCTGAACAAATCTACATCGAAATGTCCACCGAACGATTAACCGCACTCAATCTTGACTCTAGTACTGTGGTGGGGCTCATTAACCAACAAAACTCAGTACAAAGCGCAGGGCAAGTGATGGTCTCTGGCGATACTCTACGCTTGCGCCCTACGGGCAGTATGTCGTCCATCGAAAGCTTGGAGAATCTGATCATTCATGGGCGAGATACCGGCAAGCTTATCCGCCTCAAAGACATCGCAACCGTCAAACAAGGCATTTCCGAGCAGCCACAAGATGTCGTGTTTTTTAACGGACAACCTGCGCTCACTATCGGTATTTCCTTTGCTTCTGGCGTGAATGTTGTCGATATAGGACAAGCCATTAGCCAACGTATTCAACAGTTAGACAGTGACACTCCAGTAGGAATGAAGCTGAATGTATTTTATGACCAATCTCACGAAGTGGCCCACTCGGTAGATAGTTTCCTTGTGAGCCTTGCACAAGCGGTCGGCATTGTAATTGTGGTGCTTTTATTTGCCATGGGACTGCGCAGTGGTCTGATTATCGGTTTAGTGCTGCTACTGACGGTATTTGGCACCTTTATCTTAATGGATTATCGAAATATTGAATTACATCGTATCTCCCTTGGCGCACTTGTTATTGCCCTTGGTATGTTGGTGGATAATGCAATAGTGGTCGTAGAGGGCATACAAGTTGGCATGAAGCGAGGGCTGTCCAAAGCACAAGCATCTATCGCGATAGTCAAGCAAACGCAATGGCCTTTATTGGGCGCAACCGTGATTGCGATTACCGCATTTGCGCCCATTGGGTTATCCGAAGATGCGACTGGGGAGTTCATGGGATCGCTATTTTGGGTGTTGTGTTTCTCACTCTTTTTGAGCTGGGTAACGGCCTTAACATTAACCCCATTTTTAGCTGAGCGCTTTTTAGGCAAAATCGAGCCAAAATCAGACAACGATGAGCTTTATCAAGGTGTCATATTCACCGTATTTAAACGAATTTTAGTGTTTGTGCTTAAGTACAAAAAGCTCTCTTTGAGCACCTTGTTGATATTACTGGTCAGTGCGGTGATTGGCTTTGGCTCCGTAAAACAGCAATTTTTCCCAGTTTCAAATACGCCTATTTTTTACGTAAATGTGTGGCTTCCACAAGGCACTGATATTCGACAAACCACTAAAATCACATTGCAAGTCAATGACTATATTCAACAAAATGACAAAGTTGATTATGTAGCAACAAGCATAGGACAAGGCTGGCAACGATACTCTCTGACTTATCAACCAGAGAAGTCTTATCCTTCTTATGCACAACTATTAGTGCGAGCGCATGACTTAGACAGCATGTTTGCACTGCTAGACGATCTCAACAACGCGCTTCCCCTGCACTTTCCGCAAGTTGATTTTCGATTGCAGCTCGCGGAGTTTGGGCCCTCTCCTGCATCAAAAATTGAAGCGCGTATCACAGGCCCTGATACCCAAACATTGCGTCATATCGCCAGTGACATAGAGCGAATTATTGCCAGTGACCCCGGCGCGCGTAACGTGCGAAACAACTTGCGCGAAAAGAGTAAGATCTTAGTGCCTGCGTTTAATGAATCAAAAGCGCGTCGCCTTGGTATATCTAAGCAAGATCTGTCGCAAACGCTGGAAATGGCGTTTGGCGGTGTGCCGATTGGTGTCCTTCGAGATGGCACCAAACAGCTACCCATTATATCGCGCCTACCTAAAATTGAACGCGAAGATATTCAAACATTGAAACGCTTACAGATCTGGAGTCCTGTCCTGCAAAGTTATGTGCCTATCGAGCAAGTGGTGGATGGCTTGAGTCTGGACTGGGAAGATTCCATCATTATGCGCCGCGACAGAAAGCGGGAAATATCGATAATGGCTGATCATGATATTCTCAGTAATGAAACGCCCGCAGTGCTATTTAACCGCCTTCGCCCGCAAGTGGAGGCCTACTCTCTGCCTGCTGGATACCATCTGGATTGGGGCGGTGAATATGAATCAGAACAAGAGGCACAACAAGCGCTTGGCGCGGCAATGCCACTTGGTTACCTGCTGATGTTTGTCATTACAGTGCTGCTATTTAACTCACTACGTAAACCGTTGGTGATTTGGCTTACTGTACCGCTGTCTATCATCGGAGTGAGTTTTGGCTTGTTAGCGACAGGTCTGCCATTTAGTTTTACCGCTCTTTTAGGCTTAATCAGTTTAAGTGGCATGGTGCTTAAAAACGGCATTGTGCTAATGGATCAAATCAATTTAGACCTGAGCGATGGCAAGTCACCGTATATTGCGCTTATCGACAGTGCGCTAAGCCGCGTTAAGCCGGTAAGTATGGCAGCCCTTACCACGATTTTAGGGCTCATTCCCTTAGTCGCCGATCCGTTTTTCGGTTCAATGGCCGTTACCATTATGGCGGGCCTTGGCTTTGCGACTATTTTGACCTTGATTGTGGTTCCTTTGCTGTACGCCACCTTCTACCGAGTGCGTAAGCAACATTAACACCAGAAACCAACGCTCATAAACCGCCAAACTTAGGCCTATTCATCTACTCATGAATGGGCCTGTTTTCATTGAATGTCACGTCTATTGCGCGGCATTTAATGTTAACTCTCTTACCTTACTCAGAATCCTTATCCTATGGCCGTTGCGCATTGAAAACCCTCATGTTATGACGAAAAAGCCCCTCTCTAGCGGCGATAAGTAAACCCATCACACAAACGGCCCCGTTGATAAAATAGACACACCTGACATCGTCATCGCTGATAAATAGCGCGGAAAAAGCACAGTATGAAATTTGCAACATCAGATTGCATAACAACTGTATGCTTCTCACAACTTCCCACATCGCCCGATATATGGGGAAAGCATGCTAAATTCGTTGTGTATGCAAGGCTATAACCGAGTGAGGGAAAGCTCTAGACCGTTGTAACATAAGGGGTGACACTATATAGTGAAAAGCTAGACATATTTTCTTACAACTTAATAGTCACCGATATAGTAGTAATAGATAAATGAATAAACACTGGAATAATATGAACTACAAAGGATTTGTAGTGTCTTTGTTGTGCTCCGTTGTCATGGTTGGATGCGGTCCCAAAGACGAAGAATATAAAGAAGTCGCCAAAGATACGAATCAGATTACCACTTCTGATATTAGCAAGTTGGGCGACACTAAGTTCATATACAGTCATACCATCACGCAGCTACCGGAATCTCTTAATAACTCGATTGCCTACGATCTTCGACGCCACGCTACGGTGAAAATCAACTTGGTGGCAGATGGCATTGAAGTAAGAGCTCTTCCTCGTGATATTTACACGAGTGACAATCAAAGTGACATTACCAACTGGCCTATGGTGTTGTTCATACCTGGCAGCTACGTCGACTATAAATGTCAGGAAGACAGCTACGATAAATGTACAAACCAAGAAACAGTGGACTCAGACGCAGATGTCACGTGGAATCAGAAACACTACTTTATCCCTGATTTTGCCAATGTTCAGCAATTCTCCGATGGCAATGAAGGCATCAGTGACCGATTCAACTCTTGTATGCAGCAGCAAGGCGGTGCTTCTCTGGTACACGATGGCAAATGGTTAGGCACTGAAATAGATCTGACTAAAGGCGTCATTAACTTTGAGCTACAAAAACGCTATACCCTTAGCGACAGTAGCTCTTGTCAGGTGATTTATCGAAACATCGAAGGTAGTGAGACAGGTACAGGCACCAGTGCCAACAGTTTTTCTACGCATGAATTCTACTCGATTATTGCTAAACCACTTTTAAGCAAAGAAGAATATACCCCTGTTCCGTATACTCACGATGATTTTGCACGTTTTGGTTTCTTCGACAGCGAAACTCATAATCTAAGCTATATCTCCGTTCGCGATCGCACCAAAACGCAAAATGGCCATCGATACCATGACTATCTATATCGCTGGAATCCGAAGCGAAAAACCATTACCTATTATCTGGATAACGACTATTACCTTCCAGAGAATAAGCCGTATCTCGATTCGGCAAAGAACACTATCAAAGCAATCAATATTGAGCTAAGTGAAGCTAAAACTGGTGTACCGACTCTCGTCCTTAAAAAGCAAGGCGAGAAACGATTTGGTGATTTGCGCTATAGCTTCATTGATCTCAATAACTTTGCCGATAACTTTAACTACAGCGGGCTGACCGATTCCATCACCGACACTCAAACCGGTGAAATTATCAGCAGCCATATTGTGATGAACTTGCCGATGGCAAGATCAACCGGTACAGAAGCGCGCTATAACCTCATCCGAGATACCTTTAAGTTCTTAGATGGTCGATTAGACGCGACTGAACTGAGCGATAAGTTGACCAACGCAGGTATGGTGACAAGTGACGCAAACACAGCATCCGCTACCTCTACATCAGATGCGAACGATGTTGCCTATAGCAGTTACAGCAACGATGAACCGCTGTCCAGTACGGAACGTAACAACCTTGCGACATCTGCGAAATACTACAACGCTTTACACGGCCTAGAAAGCTTTGGCTCACGCCAAGCGGCTGGCTCAAGCACCCATAATATTAACTCTGGAGTTGATGCGGCCACTGCGCCAAATACGCCACCGGCACCAACAGCGTCAACGGATACAGCCAATCAACTACCTCCAGAGATCAAGACATTCTGGACGACCAATTTAGCGCCGATTTACGGCCCTAATTCAAGTATTTGGGATAATCCAGAATTCTGGTCAGGGGAACCTAGACACTCAGATATGCTGCCGTTTTCTGAACTGTCAGAAGAAAACCAACAGTTGATGCTAGAAATCACAGGTAACGGCTTCTATTCAGCGATTTTGACCCATGAGCTGGGTCATGCATTTGGATTGCGCCACAACTTCCGTTCTAGTGTAGATATGGCGCACCACTTCACCAAAAATTCGCCATTTTACAAGCAAGTACAGCCTAAAATTGACAAAGCATTAGCCGCAACGAATAACCAATCTATGCAGATCATCACCGGTTACAGTTCGGTGATGGAATACATGGCAGATACCTCGTTCTACAACAATATTTATGGTGCGTACGATTTGGCTGCGTTGCGTTTTGGTTATTCTCGTGAAATTCAGCCAACAACAGGCAACAACGATATTTTCAATGTCAATGTTCCTTGGGTGAGTGTTCAACCTCGTGACAACGGTGTTCTTAGCAACTGGCAAAAAGAAGGAGCCACCGAAGCATCACTGGGTAATGGTTCACTATCGACCACAGAAACCGCCTACAACATGGACTCTGTACGTTATGAGTTTTGTAGTGATTCGGATATCGAGACAGATTTTTACTGTAATAAATCCGATGTTGCTCTAGAAACATCAGCCACCAATGCAGGTGGCGCGGCAACCCTGCAAAGCATTAGTCGTCAGCTGTTAGACGATGTCTACTTTGCCTTCTACAATCAAAGCATCGGCGGCAATGGACTCTCCGATCTTTCTGCACTCGGCAAAGTATTTGATACCGGTGACTACTACACCGCCACCAGCTCTCTCGTTAAAATTCGCCACAACATTGCGCGCTCTGCGAATTCGGCAGGCATCTATGATGCGGATAATTACTTAAATGATGACACTTGTAGTGGTAATTTCCACGATACCCCATCGCCGTACTCTATCGAAGGGTTAGAGCGATGCACCTCATTGCGCTTTAGCTTAGACTCGACATTGCTTTACTCATTGTCAGTAATGAACATCAATGACACTGATGCGCGTGTGAAAATATTCCGCAGACCAAAACCGTTCCTTTCGTTAGACACAACGAATCCGATTTTGGTATCGGATGTCAACCTAAGCGACATTTACAAAGCGGCGACAAACTCTCATATCACTTACAACAGCGGTAAATCACCAATGTTTTCGGCGAATGATCTGTACCAAAACTTTAAAGATGAACAGCATCAAGAGTTGATATTCAAGATTTTGGTTGAGAACAATCCAGCGGTAGTGAAGGCCCTTAGCTCAGAACCCGTACCGCTTGAGGCTGACAACTACAATATTGAAATCACGCCATCGCCTACCGCGTCTGTCGTTTCGCCACTCAATGGTCTAAATTTACCAACAGATAGCCAGCCTCAAGATGGCAATCTCTATAAACGCTTACCTCCACAGTGGCCGATGAAACTGGAACTCATGCAAGATTTGTTGCGTTCATCAGACCTAGATCCTATGGATCACTTCTCGAATCTGGCCATGGTGGATTACGACCATAAAATGGGTCGCACCATCGAAATGTTCTTATGTAACTCAGTCATGCACACTGATTACTCAAGCTATCACTTGAGCACATTAAAAGTGCCATTGGCTTATCCCGTTGCTGTGCCTACCAATCCGGCGTTAACCAACACTTGTGTTGCCGACATTATGCAGCATAGTGACATCACCAATGAAGATGCGATCACCAAGGCTCAGCCTTACGCACCATACATTGTTTCAACTGCACCGAGTTACTATTATGAGAACTACATTAAGCAGTACATGGCGTACAACATGCTTAATGATCGCGGTAATGATCCGGCCAACAAATACATTGAACCGATTCAAAAGTCGGATTCTAACCAGCACTTGTATCAACATTTTGGTCTGGCCTATTCAAGCGCCTCTGAAGAAGGTATGACGTTACGAGTCAACTACCTCAAAGCGCTATTAAAACAGGTCATCTTAGCCACTGAAGATTCAACGCTTGGTTCTTATGGGCATGGCGACAATTGGCGCGAATACGTGTCTGTACACCAAGATTCAGGCCTGTTCCAAGGTAGTCCAATTTACACCTACGATGCGACGCAAAACCAATATACGTTAGATCCTAGCTGGAGAACGGCAAGCGAAATCTACAACCCAGAAACCGGCAAAAGTGTCTACATCGGTCCAAAAAATGTCTTAGCCAACAAACTAAGAACACGAATCCAAGATACGGTTGTGACCCTCTATCAATTGAGAAACGGAACCCCTACTCCGGGCGATATGACAGAAAACCTTCAATTGCAATTGAAGCGTGATATGAAAGTGTTGTTTAACATTCTGCCAGAGCTTGACTAGGGAAATAGAATAATGAAAAAGAATGCAATTATTGTATGTCTAGCAAGTCTTGGCTTGCTAGCGGGGTGTGGCTCAGAAAGCACATCTCAAGATCAGCCAACCGCACACAACAAAGCGTTGTTTGATGCTGTGCCCCATGACGCCGAGTTTCAAGTCACCGCGTTGCAGCCAAGCGCAAGCAATGTCGTGTATACCGATGCAGGTCGCCTAGTTCGCTTTGAAAATGCAGGACACACGCTGAGCATTGTCAACAGCAAAGGGGTGACCAATGGCGCTATTCGCCAAGACGGTGATGCGCTGTTATACATACCACAAACCGCAACGGGGCAAACAAAATCCACCGACAAATTGGTATATAAAGAAGAGGGGGTTGAAAAAACCATTACTATTCAAATTAATAGTGACCCTTTATATCCGCAACAGTGGCATCTGCATAACACAGGCCAAGAAAGCTATTCCGATCTGGCTCTTGCTGCTGATGGTCAAACCGATATCGATATGAGCAATGCCCTCGCATCCGGCTATCTTGGACAAGGCATCACTGTCGCCGTCGTGGATCACGGTGCACAGCTTGATCACCCCGACCTGAACGTCGGCGTTGGTTCAATGAACCTGAACAATGGCAGTAGCACCATGCCTGTACGCAATGGCCATGGCACTTCAGTGTCCGGCATTATCGCCGAAAAAGGGTGGAATAACATTGGCGGACGCGGCGTTGCTCCCGAATCAAAAGTCATCAGTTTTAACTGGCTCGATGCCAGTGGCACACTCGATGAATTTGCCAAAAGCCATGGCTTTGCCAAAATTGCATCGGCAACGCCAAACGCGCCAGTTACATTAGATGAAACCCAGCTAGATGGCCTAGCTCGTATATATAATGAAAGCTGGGCTTCAGAAGCTTTTTGTAGTGAGTTTAAAGACTCGATCTGTATCAACTCCATTGCTCGCTCTGCGATTTCCCGTAAAGGCGCATTGCTTGGCTTTGATGGTAAAGGGATCATCTACATCAAGTCTTCAGCAAACAACGAACAAGGCTACTCTTGGACTGACAAAAACTACTATCAACCTATTGATAAATCGTCGGTACAATTCACTGCGTTTGATCCAGAAGTTGCCAAGCAGACCGTGAACTTTGGGTTGCCGTTCCGTGGCGCTATGCTCAGTACGTATCAAAACTCACCGTTTGTTACGGTTGTTGGCTCAGTCACAGCACAAGGCAAACAAGCCTCGTATTCTGGCTCAGGCGCGAACATGTTTGTCGCAGGTTTAGGGGGTGAAAAACCTTACGGGCGCATCATTACCACTGACGTCACCGGATGTAACGAAGCAAAAGGTTTTTCAAATTCTGCCACCTTCAATACTTTTGCTGATGCATTTGATCAAGGCAGAGTACCAGAGAACAAAAACTGTGATTACAACGCAACGATGGATGGTACATCTGCGGCATCACCTGTGGTATCCGGTGCGGTTGCCGATATTTTATCCGTCAATAATGAACTGTCATGGCGTGATGTTCGCAACATATTGGCACATACGTCGCAAAAGGTAGATCCCAATAGCAAAGCGGTGAAGTTGCCGTTAAAAGATGGCGAATTAACTGCACAATACGGCTGGATTACCAATGCTGCGGGATTGCATTTCAACAACCGATATGGCTTTGGCTTAGTGGATGTTGATAAAGCGATTGCCATGGCAAAAGACTACGACACCGATACCTTTGGCCCGTTAATTGAATTTGCTAAGCTCAGCTCAGCAACGCTGGATAAAACCATTCCAGATGGCAGCGCGAAAGGCGTCAGTGATCAGATTACGCAAAGTCAGTCAGCCACTGTCGAAACCGTATCATTGCACGTGAACATCGAACACGACCGCTTAAACGATTTGCAAATTGAGCTAATCTCACCAAGTGGGACACACGCGATTGTATTAAACCCATACAATGGCATCCCATTGGTTAACGTTGACCCTAAATATAGAATGCACCACCTTGATTTTACCTTCGAGGCCAATACATTCTGGGGAGAAGCGATGCAAGGACAATGGACATTAAAAGTCTTTGATGCCAACAGTGAGGCGTATTCTCAAGTAGTCAGCACCAGCTCTATTGACTATGTTCATGCTAAGCAAGTTGTGGCACCCAATAACAGTACCCCAGGTGTTCTGCACAGTTGGTCAATCCAAGTCAACGGTCACTCTGAGCACAAAGGAGCATAAAATGAAGTTTAAACTACACTGTATGGCTGTCGCTCTGTTTTTAGCTGGCCCAATACAAGCAAATGCTGCTTACGAAATTCAGACAACAAACGGTTTTGAGCAAGCCGATCATATTTACACTGGCGATACCATCCGTGAAGTCGGGAGCATCAGCAGTTTTCAAACCAGTGGTGAAGTGATTGTTAACGTTGAAAAAGCCCACCTCACTGAGCTGCGTGACTCTCTTGAGCAACTTGACGTTCAACTTGTACTCTCGATTGAACAAGATGCAGACACTGAGATGGTTGTGCTTAATGCAGGCGATAATGACCTCGTGGATTTGCTTGATACCCTACCCACTCTGCCAGGGATCACCCAAGTCAGTCTAGGAGCGGTGCAAAGCGATAGTGCTCAATAGCCACTGATACCAATCGTACTCAATAACGGCTCATTCTAGCGTGTTAAAAAGGCCTGACGTGTAAAGTCAGGCCTTTTAGTCTCTTACTTGGTCATATCAATCGTAGTGATTCATTGACCATTCTCGCTTTTTGAATACTTACTGGTTTATATAAGTAGGTGAAGAAGCTCTTTGCATATCGTGCACCGCAAACACACCCGCCTGTTGATTCATCGCAATCGTTGCAGCCAAATCTGGGGCTTTATGTTGTCGTCTAGCAATCGACTCTCTTCCTGTCTCGATGGCTTGTGCAATAGCCAATACTTTTCCATCATCAAAACGTGCTGCCATAATATTAGTTGAGACGGGAGTCCCAACAGTATTTGGGCTGTACCAATAATCAAACTCACTCTTAATCGCTGAGTCTTTCGTTTGATAGCCAAACGGTACTGAGGCTGACGGCGCTCCCGCTGGCGCATAAATAGACGATAAACTTAACTCAGAGACCAAGACTTGAAAGTCATGTTGTTGAAAGTAATTTGCAACGGCACTTTCCCAAGTTGTGCGTTTCTTTTCCGCATTATCCAAACATTCTTGTCGAGACTTGGTCGTGTTTGCCGCGCTTTTCATATCGTCTTGTTTCCAAACCGCTCTACGCTGTGGATAGGCTTGGTTGAATTTAACAAGTTCAGGGACTGACTGAATGGGCATATTCTCCGAAGCTGCCATATCAGCAAACTCATAGTGAAACTCACAAGGCAAATCGAGTGCTGGTGCGCCCGCATTCGTCGGCAATGTATTCACCACTTCATACGCGACTCCAGCTTTGTCTAAAATCGCTTTGGTATCTTCTAACCAATTGGCCGAAGAAGTGGCATTGTAGCCATTGGCGTTCAGTCCCACTTTAATATTTTGATACACCGATGGGCTAAGATAATCCGTAAAATCCGTCTTAGGCTGATCTTTTACCTCTGAATACAGTGGATCATTTGGATCGGCATCCACTAAAACGGTGAGTTCAATTGCCGCATCTTCAACACTTCTTGCCATAGGGCCGGCACTGTCTTGAGAAGCGGCCAGCGGAATAATGTTCTCTCTAGAGACTAAGCCAATGCTGGGTTTGAAGCCAACAATGGAGCTCATTTGTGCTGGGGCATTGATGGAGCCTTGTGTCTCTGTCCCCACTGTGACCGCAGCAAACTCTGCCGCTGATGCAACGCCTGAGCCTGAACTTGATCCCATAACACTATAGAAGCCATACGCATTGCGGGTTTGTCCTCCTAAGTTACTAAAACCATTAGGATCTTTAGTCGTAAAGTAATTGGCATTTTCCGATAGATTGGTTTTTCCTAGAATCACTGCTCCCGCATCACGTAATCGTTGCACAATGTGTGCGTCATGATCGGTATTCCAGTCCAGTAGAGCGGCCATCCCTCCCGTAGTGTGCATTCGATCGTCGGTCGCAATGTTGTCTTTAATGAGCACAGGAATACCGAGCATCGCAGAATGGGATTGAGTAGAGGCGCGAATTTGGTCGGCGTGTTGAGCAATCGCAAGAACATCAGGGTTTAGTGCAAGTACCGAGTTCAGCTTATTGATATCGTATTTGCCAATACGAGAGAGATAAAATTTAGTCAGCTCTACAGAGGTCAATTGACCATCATCCATCGCGTGTTGCAACTCTCGAATAGATCGCCCCAGTATCAATGATGAATATTGTGTGTCATCAAAATCGGCCAAAGCCGCATCAAACTGTGCAAAATTACGGTACAACTTGCCAAAGTAATTCACTGGCTCCAATACCGCAGTAAACCCATCCCAGTTATTTTGGGATGGCGTATCTTTATCGGCTTCAATCCCTGTCCAACCTTCGATATCAGAAATAAACTGATAGGGTTCAGGATCATGAGAGGTGGGGTTAATGGCTTGGATCTTTACATTACTCTGTGGTTGTTTTGGCAGTTCACCTTGTAGTGGAGTCTGTGCCTGAGTAGGTAATTGTTCTTGAACAGAAATACTAGGCGAGGAATCGTCACTACCACAACCTGAAAGTACTACACTAGTTGCTAGTGCGAGCAGGGAAACTTGAAATTTCATAATAACTCCTTGTAGGTAAATAATTTCCTTCAATGAGCCTTTGCATTTTACGGACCAAAACAACAAAAAATCTTAACCTTTTGAGCACCCCCGGTTACAAAATACCAATAAACAACTGAATTCATTAAACTTTAATCGTTAATTAACTAACAAAACAAATAAAAGGAACAGTGCAAAACCATGCATTTAGTTGCCAATAACACTCATTTCATATCTGCACCGTTCAAGGTAAAGCAGCCTTAATATTTGCACCATAAAGAGGCTAAATAGCGTTTATT
>NZ_BATM01000037.1 GCF_000467185.1 Vibrio ezurae NBRC 102218 | reverse complement strand
GGAATACCAACCTGACGACCAAGTAGGATGTGCTCACGAGTTTGAGGCATTGGACCATCAGTTGCAGCAACAACTAGGATACCACCATCCATTTGAGCAGCACCAGTGATCATGTTTTTAACATAATCGGCGTGTCCTGGACAGTCTACGTGTGCGTAGTGACGTTCTGGAGTATCGTACTCTACGTGAGAAGTAGCGATTGTGATACCGCGCTCACGCTCTTCTGGAGCATTATCGATAGATGCGAAGTCTTTAGCTTCACCACCGTATACTTTTGAAAGAGTAGTACAGATAGCTGCAGTTAGAGTTGTTTTACCGTGGTCAACGTGGCCGATAGTACCAACGTTTACGTGCGGTTTCGTACGTTCAAATTTTTCTTTAGACACGATCGTGTTCCTTCCTAGTTATGATTCGCCGCGACCGAACATAGTCGAGGCGCGCCAGAATTTGCTATTTTAAGCATCAAACGCCTTTAGCGCAATATTTAGGCGCACTGATTTGAAAAAATTCATCAGCTCTATTTAGCGCCTAAATGATTAACCACGCTCGGCAATAATAGCATCAGCCACATTCTTCGGCACTTCAGCGTACTCACTAAACTCCATAGAGTAAGAAGCACGGCCTTGTGTCGCTGAACGTAAGTCAGTTGAATAGCCAAACATGACAGACAATGGCACCTGCGCACGGACAACTTTGAGTCCAGCAGTTCCGTCTTCCATGCCTTCAATAATGCCGCGGCGACGGTTTAGATCACCTACTACACTACCCATCCAGTCTTCTGGCGTGGTTATTTCAACTTTCATCATTGGTTCAAGGAGAACTGGTTGTGCATCAAGTGCACCTTCCCTGAACGCCATTGAGGCAGCGATTCTAAACGCTATCTCACTTGAGTCGACATCATGGTAAGAACCATCAACTAAGGTCGCTTTGACATCCTGCATAGGATAGCCAGCAAGCACACCATTAATCATTTGCTCTTCGATACCTTTCGATACCGAACTGATGTATTCGCTAGGAACTACACCGTCCACAATATCGTTCACAAAAACAAAACCTTCGCCCGGTTCTGATGGCTCAAGCTCAAGCCATACGTGACCATACTGGTTACGTTCACCTTGACGAATAAATTTACCTTCAACCTTGGTCTTGCCACGAATCGCTTCGCGATAAGCAACCTGAGGGTTACCTACGTTACAACCAACGTTAAATTCACGCTTCATACGGTCAACGATGATATCTAAGTGAAGCTCACCCATACCAGAGATCAAGGTTTGACCTGTTTCGTCATCCATTTCCACGTGGAAAGAAGGATCTTCGGCAGCTAGCTTCTCTAAAGCAATGGCCATTTTATCTTGGTCTGCTTGAGATCTAGGTTCTACCACAATTTGAATTACAGGGTCAGGGAATTCCATACGTTCTAGAATCACCTTGTGATTCTGATCGCACAATGTATCACCTGTTGTCACATCTTTTAAGCCAATCACGGCCGCGATGTCACCTGCATACACTTCTTTCACTTCTTCACGCTTGTTCGAGTGCATTTGCACAATACGACCAAGACGTTCTTTTTTCTCTTTCACTGAGTTGTAGACTGTTCCAGCCGATTTAACAACACCAGAGTAGACGCGCATGAAGGTAAGAGTACCTACAAACGGGTCAGTTGCAATCTTAAATGCTAGTGCAGAAAACGGTTCTTTGTCATCGGCATGACGCTCGACTTCATTCTCGTTTTCATCAACACCTTGAATTGCAGGTACATCAACAGGCGATGGTAAGAAATCAACAACCGCATCAAGTACTGCTTGAACACCTTTGTTTTTAAAGGCACTACCACAAGTTGCGAGTACGATTTCGTTGTTAAGAGTACGAATACGTAGACCTTGTTTGATCTCTGCTTCCGTTAACTCACCTTCTTCAAGGTACTTATCCATCAGCTCTTCGTTAGCTTCAGCCGCAGCTTCCACTAAGTTAGTACGCCATTCTTCAGCACTTTCAAGCATATCAGCCGGGACATCTTCATAAGAGAAAGACATACCTTGATCAGCTTCATTCCAGCTGATGCGCTTCATCTTGATCAGGTCTACAACACCTGCAAATTCATCTTCAGCACCAATGTTTAATTGGATAGGCACTGGAGTTGCCCCAAGACGCTCTTCAATTTGGTCGACAACACGTAGGAAGTCAGCGCCTGTACGGTCCATTTTATTCACGAACACTAAACGAGGAACACTGTACTTATCCGCTTGACGCCACACTGTCTCAGATTGAGGCTCAACACCCGACGCGCCACAGAAAACAACAACCGCACCATCAAGTACACGCAAAGAGCGTTCTACTTCGATAGTAAAGTCAACGTGTCCGGGGGTATCGATAATGTTGATGCGATGATCTTGGAATTGAGCTTCCATACCGCGCCAAAAGGTGGTGGTGGCCGCAGATGTGATAGTAATACCACGTTCCTGCTCTTGCTCCATCCAGTCCATGATAGCTGCGCCGTCATGAACCTCACCAATTTTATGAGAGAGACCGGTATAGAATAGAATACGCTCACTTGTGGTTGTTTTTCCTGCATCTACGTGAGCTACGATACCGATATTACGGTAGCGCTCAATAGGAGTTTTACGAGCCACGATTCTATCCTCTTATTAGGGACTATTAATGTTTTAAAAATATAGGCTTTTAAAATATGAATAGACCCTATTTTTCCTTTCTGAAAAATAGAGAAATGCAGCGAGCAAAGCTCGCTGCATTAAAGGTCTTACCGAGGGATTACCAGCGGTAGTGAGCAAACGCTTTGTTAGCGTCAGCCATGCGGTGAACGTCTTCACGTTTCTTAACCGCAGTACCTTTGTTCTCAGACGCGTCTAGCATTTCAGCAGCTAGGCGTTGAGCCATAGATTTTTCACCACGCTTACGCGCAGCTTCAACCAACCAACGCATAGCAAGAGCGTTACGGCGAACCGGACGAACTTCTACAGGTACTTGGTAAGTTGAACCACCTACACGGCGAGATTTAACTTCTACCGCTGGGCGAACATTTTCAAGAGCTTCTTCAAATACAGCTAAGTGGTCTTTACCAGACTTCTCAGCCATAGTTTCTAGTGCAGTGTAAACAATTTTCTCTGCAGTAGATTTTTTTCCGTCAACCATAAGGATGTTAACGAATTTTGCCAGCAGTTCAGATTTGAACTTAGGATCTGGAAGGATCTTACGCTGACCAATAACGCGACGACGTGGCATAGGAATTCTCCGTTGTCTTCTTCAGGTTATCCAAAACTTTACAGTTTCTTCAAAATTAAAATTTAATTTAGTGTTTGGCCTTACTTAACGGAATCCATTAAGACTTAGGACGCTTCACACCGTACTTAGAACGACCTTGTTTACGGTCATTTACGCCTGCACAGTCAAGTGCACCGCGAACAGTGTGGTAACGCACACCTGGAAGGTCTTTAACACGACCGCCACGGATAAGAACAACACTGTGCTCTTGAAGGTTGTGACCTTCACCGCCGATGTACGAAGTCACTTCAAAGCCGTTCGTTAGACGAACACGGCAAACCTTACGAAGTGCTGAGTTAGGTTTTTTTGGTGTAGTAGTGTAAACACGAGTACATACACCACGTTTTTGTGGGCACGCTTCTAGTGCAGGCACGTTGCTTTTAACAACTTGCTTTGCACGTGGTTTACGTACCAACTGGTTAATAGTTGCCATTAACTAGCTCCTGATTACTTAAAATAAGCTTTGTGAAAAATCTAAGCCCTATCACACTAGTGCAATTAGGGACGCGAAATTCTATTCGGGGACGGGAGGGGTGTCAAGAAATATACAGATCTTTTTTAACATCTGAGCCGATCCAGGGCAGATCGATACGATAATCACGCTTTAGATTAATTTTCTGCGTTTATTTACCAAGTGAGGGATTTACTGTGCTCTGCAGTAAGGTCAACAAAACCAGCAAAATCCACGCATTCGATATGCGTTGCACACACAGCTTCTAGCCCGCGAGCCGCTACATCGGGTTGCAACGCCTTTACTGTCACTTGCGAAGGCAGCTTACTATGTAACTTATGTTTAGGATTGATGGCGTACACGGCTTCTTCAACCAATAATACACTGTCTTTATCTAGTATGTAGGCAGACAGAGTCTCCACACATTGTAAACGAGTCACTATATGCAACATAAATTAAAACCTTAATACCACATCACTATCGGCAAGCTTTTGAGCTATTTCATTACTACTCAGTACTTGGGTGTCTAAAAACAAATCCTGCGCTGAAAAGCCAAGTTCATTAAGGCTACTATTACACACAAATAGATCGTCTACTTCATACAGGTCCAGCAGTCGAAATGCAGAAATATAGTCACGACTTAATATCGATTGAGGCTGTTGATGCTTTAATAACTGACTGACGCCATCACCAATAAAAAATAACGACAAGTTTTCGCTATACGCTGAGGTCGCTAATACCGCGTCCAATGCTTCACGACCACTGGCTGTCGCGTGTGGCGAAGAGGTAAAAACAAATGCGATACTTTTCAAAACTGCACTACCCTATCTTGACTCAATAGTGATTCTGCTAAGCTACCCAGCCCAGACTGTTCAAAACCATCTGCCAGATTGGACTGTGGCAACTGATGTTGTTCGGCTTCTTGTTGCCCAACCACACCTCGGCGCAAAGCTGCCGCTACGCAAGTTTGTAACAATACGCCATGCTCAGCCGCTAATTGTTGCCATGCAGAAACCAAATCGAATTCATCATTGGCCGGTACTGTTAGACCATTGCCATTAGTTACGCCCTGCTGATAAAAAAAGACATTCACTAAACGATGCCCTTTTTCAATGAGGGCACTGGCAAATTGATAAGCATTCAAACTTGATTGCTCACCATATACCTCTCCATTCACCACTAAGGTGTACGTTAGGCTCAAATCATTCGTCCTCAGTCTTACGCTGACGGATGTACAAATACACGGTATGTTTTGAGATATTTAAACGATCCGCCACACTACTGATGGCGTCTTTAATGTCAAAAATACCTTTATCGTACAATTCCATTACGATTTGACGGTTTTTAGTATTATTTGAAACCAATTTATCCGCGTTTACTTCATCGATAGTGCGCTCAACCGTTTGATCCACTAGTTCTTCAACATCACTGGCAAAGTTGACTGATGATGCAGCTGCCTGAGCTTCTTCAGTTGGCATGAATGAGGTAAGCACTTGTGAAAAAGGTGCGTCTAAATTTACATTAATACACAGCAACCCAATCACACGATTATCTCCATTGCGAATGGCAACGGTGATCGACTTCATCAATACGCCACCTTTGGCACGAGTAAAGTACGAACGTGAGAAGTTTCTTTCTGAACCTTCAATGTCTTTTAGCATTTTAAGGGCAAGAACAGTGATTGGTGAGCCAACTTGGCGGCCGGTATTTTCGCCATTAGCGATGCGTATGGCTGAGGTATTGAGATCTTCTAATGAATGAAGAACGATTTCACAAAACTGTCCTATCAAACTGGCAATACCATCAACTACAGCTTCATAGGAGCGCAGGATGATTTTGTCGTGCTCTGTAAAAGGCTTGATATCTACAGAATCCAACTCTAATAGCGATTCAGCATCAATAATTTCAGTGTTCACGTGTCTATCCAGTTAACATTTCAAATAATAAGTTAAAGTTTATCAGATTATTTGAAAAAAGAGAGGGTAAGCTGAATGAACACATTAATATTCTGATCTAAATCATAAACAAAATGCAAAAAACCGAGGCAAGCCTCGGTTTTATAAAGCCTATTTGCTATTACTTTGTAGCAGGCTGTGCAGCTGGTGCTTCAATACCCAGTAGCTCAACTTCAAATACTAGCGTTGAGTTAGCAGGGATAGCAGGAGACTCTTGGTCGCCATATGCTAGCTCTGGTGGGATAACAAATTTGTATTTAGAACCCACTTTCATAAGTTGCAGACCTTCAGTCCAACCAGGAATCACACGGTTAAGTGGGAATGTTGCTGGTTCGCCACGGTCGATAGAGCTATCGAACTTAGTACCGTCAGTTAAAGTACCTGTGTAGTGAACTTTAACTACGTCAGTTGCTTTAGGAGTCGCGCCGTCACCTTGTTTTTCAACTTGGTAAAGGATGCCAGAATCCGTTTTTGATACGCCATCTTGCTTAGCAAACTCAGTACGGAAATCTTCGCCAGCTTTCAATGCTGCTGCTGATTTCTCAGCCGCTTTCTCAGCCATTTTCTTGCTTACACGAGCATCTAGCCCTTCAAGAACCTGACGAATCTCGTCTTCTTTAAGACCAGCATTCCCAGCAAATGAGTCTGTAATACCTTTAAGTACCATTTCATCGCTTAGTTCAATACCAATCTCTTTTGGTTTTTCTACGCTTGCTTTTAGGTAAGTCGCGAACGAAACACCGATTGCGTATGCTGCTTTATCATCATCAGACTTAAATTGCATTGCGTCTGCTGAAGCCGCTGCTTCAGTTGCTGCCGGAGCGGCTGCGTCTGTCTTTGGTGCTTCTTCTTTTTGACAACCAACTGCTAGGGCAACTGTTGCTGCAAGCAGAGAAAGTTTTAGCATTGATTTCATTTAATTCTCCAAATCATGGCGTAGCCATTGCTATAAGCACTCATAGGTGCAAATTGTTTCCGTTAAGATTCTATTGAAATTAACAAATTACAGGTCAGTGTGCGAATTATAATTACGTTTACATAACCATTAATTGTCATTTCTAAGTAAAAATGTGCAAGATACGGGGTTAGACCTTAATCTCTATATTAGTTCCCTAGCAAATGCGTTAATTTGCCCCCATAGGCAGATCTTTGTAAAAGACTCAGGCAATGTATGCCCTCTCTCGTCATCCTTTCTCATCGGCTATTCTACTACTGTAGTGGATATAGAGATGAAGGGTTAGATAATCTAAGGTAAACTGCACATCGTTTTCGATTTTAAAGGCACACTGTAATGTCAAATGCGACAGAGGTTTCTACGCTCATCCAGCAACTCAATCAAAAAATAGACGATCTTGAGTGCAAAGCTGCGTTTCAAGAACAAACCATCGATGAACTGAATGACGCTCTAAGTCAGCAACAATTGTTGATCTCAAGAATGCAAACTCAGATGAAATACGTCGTCGGTAAAGTGAAGAATATGGACACTTCAAATCTTGCTGACCCTTCAGAAGAAACGCCGCCTCCTCACTATTAATTCAACGTTTGTGCGCAGCGTTATATTTCGCACAACGAGTTATCGCCTTTAAAACAAAAAAACCTCCTATTAAGGAGGTTTTCTAAATAACGTTTAAGTGATTGAATGCTTAGTGGTTAGAGCAGCAGTCGTCGCCTTTACCACAATCACCTTTGCCGCCACAGCATTTATGATCGTCACGGCCATGAGCACCTTCTCTATGGATATGACCGTGGGCGATTTCTTCTTCTGTTGCTTCACGAATAGCCACTACTTCTACGTCAAACGTTAGAGTTTGACCTGCTAGCATATGGTTACCATCAACAACAACTTCGTCACCGTCAACTTCTGTAATTTCTACAGGAATTTGGCCTTGGTCTGTATCCGCCATAAAGCGCATGCCAACTTCTATCTCATCTACACCTTGAAATACATTGGCAGGAACACGTTGTACCATAGCGTCGCTATGCTCACCGTATGCTTCTTCAGGGCTTACAGTCACGCTGAATTTATCGCCAACTGCGCGGCCAGAAAGTGCTTTTTCTAAACCAACTACTAGGTTGTTGTGTCCGTGTAGATAATCCAATGGTGCATCTACACCGGCTTGATCAACAACTACGCCTTCTTCAAGCTTAACTTGATATGCAAGACTTACTACTGAGTTATTGTCGATTTTCATAGTCACTCCAAAAAGTTGGTTATTCAACTGTTCAAAAAAGAGGCGCAATAATACAGACTAACCTTTGCCATGGCTAGCGCTTAATTCTATTCTGGTTTAAAGATCCCAATCATATCCTGATCTTTTGCTTTTTGTTGCTTTTCTGCCGGCAAGCGAGGCTGTTTATAATCACAACTCACACATTCTACCCATTCGATGTTATTCACTTCCCACCAGCGTAAGCTATCCATATCATGACATTCTGGGCATTCGGCGCCAGCAATAAATCGCTTTCTAGTTTTCATCATTTCTATTCCAGTAATTACTCGACTGACGTTCGTTTTCTATTTCTCGACCGAAGATCTCTTCTAGCTCTTTACGCGCTTCTTTGGCTCGCAGTGCTAAGTCACTTTCATCACTATGCTGAGGCAACAACTCTTTCAGCATAGTGTTATCTAATTTATTAAAATGCTTAGCGGCGCGAGTCGCTTGATGAGGGTGCATGCCTAACGCGACCAACAATTGTCGCCCTAAATCTAGTGCGCCCAAAAAGGTCTCTCGTGAATAACCTGGCACGCCGTGATTGAGTAATTGATAGGCTTCTACGCGACTGCGCGCTCGAGCAAAAACTTTTAAGTTGGGGAAGTGTTGCTGGCACAATTCAACAGTGCGAATGATCTCATCAGGGGCATCAGTACACAGCACTATCGCTTCTGCATTTTCAGCGCCCGCTGAACGCAACAAATCAATATTAGTCACATCCCCAAAATAGACTTTATAGCCAAATTTACGTAACAGTTTTATCTGGCTTGGGTCGCTTTCTAGGATGGTCAGTTTTACTTTGTTGGCGTACATCAAACGGCCAATCACTTGTCCAAAACGACCAAAGCCCGCCACGATAACGCGTGGCTCTCGATCGCGTACCTGCTCATGAGATTCCGCTTCATCACTGCTATTGATACTGCGAGAGTAAATCCACGACTGTACTTTTAGTATTAGCGGCGTGGTCACCATCGACAGGCTGACCACCACCAACAAAAAGCTAGCCACAGAATTAGATAACAAACCCAGCGCTAGGGACGCAGTAAAGATAACAAAAGCAAACTCACCACCTTGACTTAAAATTGCCGCCATTCGACTGCGCGATTTAGACTTGATGCCAAATAGACGCGCCAGCACATATAAAATTAGCCCTTTGGCGGTGACTAACCCAACCACAGTCGCCAGAATCAAGGCTGGATTTTCAAATAATAAGCCTAGATTGACCGACATCCCCACCGAGATAAAAAACAGCCCTAGCAATAAACCTTTAAAAGGCTCAATGGTGATTTCTAGCTCATGTCGGTATTCACTTTCAGCCAACAACACTCCTGCTAAAAATGTACCTAACGCCATTGATAAACCAAGATGTTGCATGGTTACCGCAATGCCAAAGACCACCAGCAGTGCAGCAGCGGTAAATAACTCACGCGTTCCAGTAGAGAGTACGAATCGAAATAAGGGTCTGAGTAAGAAGTGGCCGGCAACTAATAAGGCAACCACAGCTAATAATGTCATCCCTACATCAGCCCAATTACCAGCTACCCCTCCTGCTAATAAAGGCAGCAAAGCTAACATAGGAATCACCGCAATATCTTGGAACAGTAATACGGCAAACCCTGACTGGCCGGTTTCACTTCCCGCCAACCCTTGCTCATCAATCACTCGCAATGCAATAGCGGTTGATGACAATGCTAAGCCCATACCAATGGCAATACTGCTCATCCATGATTGACCCAATAGGAATGCCACCATAGAGATAAACAGTGTCGATATAAGCACTTGAGCTCCGCCTAACCCTAAAATAGGGATGCGCATTGCCCACAGTTTTTTAGGATTCAGCTCCAAGCCAATTAAAAACAGCAGCAGCACCACCCCAAGCTCTGAGAAGTGCAAAATGGCATCGACGTCATTAATTAAAGACAGTCCCCACGGGCCAATCACCACTCCCGCCAGCAGATAACCTAATACTGAGCCAAGCCCCAATCGTTGCGCCAAAGGCACAGCGATAACAGCGGCACCTAAAAACAACACACTGCTTTCTATGAGTTCATTATTTAGCGCCATTACTGCCCCCTTCCACATCTGCTTGCTCAGCCAGAGGATTCGCCAACCATTGTCGATATTGCAAAGCATGTTGCGCACACTCTGCATCAGGAATCGTACGTGACCAATATAAAACCATAGGTTCAATCCAATGCATCTGACACAGTAAAGCGGTCAACTCAAACGGTTGTAATATCTGCTCTAGAGGGTATTTATTATAGCCTTGGGGAGAGAAGGCTGACTTTTGCCCTCCGGTCGTAATCACACTGCGCCAATGCTTTCCTTGCAGCGCACAGTGAGAGCCAAAAGCAAATCCTTTATCCAACACGCGATCCATCCACTCTTTGAGCAAGGCTGGGCACGAATACAAAAACATAGGGTGTTGAAACACGATGACATCGTGCTGTAGCAGGCGTTGCTGTTCTAATGCGATATCAATAAAAAAGTCTGGATATTCAGCGTATAAATCGTGAACAGTGACATTGGGCAATTCTTTGATTTGATCAATCATGCACCGATTAGCCACCGAGCTATCCGGTTCAGGGTGAGCGTATATGACCAACACTCGAGGGACACTTGAGGGGTAAGCAGACAGCTTTGTCATTCCTTGACACTTTCCTTAACTGTTACATTGCCCTCATCCTATCATGTCAAGGGATCGACTTTTACCCCTATTCCCCCTAATATGCGAGCAACATATTCGATTAACGCTTAGCATTTTCATGATTACGATTTCAGACATTCAATTATTGCGCGGCGGTAAAGCACTTTTGCAAGATGCTTCTGCCACTATTCATCCGGGAGACAAGGTGGGCCTTGTTGGCAAGAATGGATGTGGTAAATCCACCTTATTCGCTTTAATGAAAGGTGAATTGAGCATTGATGCCGGCGACTTTAAACAGCCCAAACACTGGGAACTGGCTTGGGTTGCCCAAGAAACCCCTGCTTTAGAGCGTACTTCAATCGAATATGTCATTGATGGCGATAGAGAATACCGTCAACTTGAAGCTGATTTAGCCAAAGCTGAGCAGGCTGACGACGGCAACAAGGTCGCTGAACTGCATGGCAAAATTGAAACCATTGGTGGTTATTCAATTCGTGCTCGCGCCGCTGAATTATTGGATGGTTTAGGTTTTTCTCAAGCGCAAATGCAATGGAACCTCACCCAGTTTTCGGGTGGTTGGCGCATGCGCTTAAACCTTGCCCAAGCACTGCTGTGCCGCTCTGATCTATTGCTACTTGATGAACCAACCAACCACTTGGATTTAGACGCGGTAATGTGGCTAGAACGTTGGCTGCAAAATTATCGAGGCACTCTAGTGCTCATTTCCCATGATAGGGATTTTCTCGATCCTGTCGTGGGTCGTATCATCCATGTTGAAAACGAACAATTGAATGAGTACACAGGTAATTACTCATCATTTGAAAGTCAGCGTGCGCAAAAGCTGGTGTTGCAACAAGCCATGTATCAAAAGCAACAAAAGCAAGTTGCTCACATGCAAAGCTATATTGACCGTTTCCGTTATAAAGCCTCAAAAGCGCGTCAAGCACAAAGCCGTATTAAAGCCTTGGAGAAAATGGAGCAAGTGTTGCCTGCGCAATTTGATAATCCATTTAGCTTCCAATTTCGAGAACCTGCGGCGCTACCAAATCCAATCGTCATGATGGATCACGTATCAGCGGGTTATGACGACACGCTGATCTTAGAAAAGATTCGCTTAAACTTAGTCCCAGGTAGTCGCATTGGCCTACTTGGTCGTAACGGTGCGGGTAAATCAACGCTAATCAAATTGCTGTCCGGCGAACTGGCTTCTAAGAGCGGTGACTTTACCTACTCGCAAGGGGTGAAAATTGGTTACTTTGCTCAGCATCAGTTAGAAACGCTGCATCCTGATGAAACTCCGCTACAGCATCTAATGCAAATTGCGCCCAAACATACTGAGCAGCAGTTGCGTGACTACTTAGGTAGCTTTGGTTTCCAAGGTGATAAAGCGCTTGATAAAGTTGCCCCTTTCTCTGGCGGTGAAAAAGCCCGTTTGGTGCTGGCGTTACTGGTGTGGCAAAAACCGAACTTGCTACTACTGGATGAGCCAACCAACCACCTTGATTTAGACATGCGCCAAGCTTTGACTATGGCTCTACAAACCTTTGAAGGTGCCATGGTTATCGTCAGTCACGATAGGTATCTACTGCGCGCGACCACCGATGATCTTTACCTCGTTCACGACAAACAAGTTGAACCTTTTGATGGTGATTTAACCGACTACTACAAGTGGCTAACCGACCAACAAAAAGAGATCAAAAAAGCGCAATCAAGTGATGAGCCTAAATCTTCCGTGCATTCAGCGGCGGCAAAAAAAGATCAAAAACGCAAAGAAGCCGAGTTTCGTAAACTCACCGCGCCCATTCGCAAAAATATCACCGCTTTAGAAAAGAAAATGGATAAGCTCAACAAGGTGTTAGAGCAATGCGAAGAGCAACTTAGCGATACCGACCTGTATCAGGCGGAAAACAAAGCTAAACTTACTCAAGTGCTCAGCCAGCAAGCCAGTGCGAAATCGGAACTTGAGGAAGTGGAAATGGAATGGATGACAGATCAAGAAACTCTAGAAGAAATGCAACAAGAGCTGGATAACGAATAACAACGGATGAACAGCACGCCGAACCGTCTTTTGACCCTAGATAGTTTGTGGCAATTTAGTTTGCGCTACTACTGTGTGCAAGAGATCAAAGAGGCGTGCTTACACCTACAAAACCATTTTCACGGCAATGTGAATCTGCTTCTTACAGCGAAGTGGCTAGATGAACAGCATCTCTCTTTTACTGAGTCACAGTGGCCCAAAGTGATACAAAGCTTAGGCCGCACCGAACCTTTATTGCTGCACTTTAGAGAACTAAGACGAAAATCCAAAGCGCATTTGCCTGAGTCCTTATACAGAGACTCTCTACAATTTGAATTGCAACTCGAACGCCAACAACAAGCCGATATTGTCGCGTTACTTCATCAATTGCCACTGACAACAGTGACTCAGCCCCACTTAATCAACGACTATTGCCACCAGCTAGGTGCGCAGCAACTCGCCGAGATATTTAATAAGCAAATTCATGATTAATCGCTTTTCTCCACACTGGAGCATTCAAAACCCACATATCCAAACGCTCATGCCTAGGTTTATTCGCAGGCAACCTCTGTTTACTCCTGTTTGGGAAACGCTGATCACCACTGATGACGATTTCCTTGATTTGGCATGGAGTGAACACTGGCAAGCGCCATCGGCGCAGAATAAGCCCCTATTTATTCTCTTTCATGGTCTAGAAGGAAGCTTTAACAGCCCTTACGCTCACGGACTGATGCATGCCTTTGCCAAAAAAGGCTGGCTATCAGTGATGATGCATTTTAGAGGCTGTAGTGGTAAACCAAACAAACAAGCACGAGCCTATCATTCAGGGGAAACCGAAGACGCACGCTTTTTTCTCCAGCAAATCCATCAACGTTTTCCCAACAACCCTAAAGTTGCCGTAGGTATCTCCCTTGGGGGCAATATGTTGGTGAACTATCTGGCGCGTTATAACGAGCAACCTTTAGTGGATGAAGCGACAGTAATCTGTGCGCCATTGGATTTAGCCGTGTGCTCGCAACGCATTGAACAAGGTTTTAGTAAGCTCTATCAAAACTATTTATTGAACTCACTAAAAAAGCACTCACTGCAAAAAATTGAGTTACTGAAAGAAGCCATCGGCATCGATATTGAGACTATCAATAACATGCAACTGCTGCATCAATTTGATAACGCCATTACTGCCCCACTGCACGGTTACATCGATGCGAAAGATTACTATACTCGTTGCTCAGGGCTGCCAAGACTGAATGATATTCAAATTCCAACCCACATCATTCATGCTAAGGATGATCCTTTCATGACCGATGAGGTGATCCCAACCTTTAAGTTAAACAGTAACCTCCACTATCACTTGGTCAATAATGGAGGGCATGTAGGCTTTATTGGTGGCTCAATACGTTCACCTCATTTCTGGCTAGAGATGGCGGTGCCCAGTTTTTATGATAAATTTACGCCTCAACAATAACTTAATAATAAGTACCTATCATGATTGTGCCGTGGAAAGAGATTGTCCCTGAAACCTTAGAAAGCCTGATTAAAGAGTACATTCTACGAGAAGGCACCGATTACGGAGAAGTCGAAATCTCTCTTGCGGATAAAGTAGAGCAAATCAAACAACAGCTTCAACAAGGAACCGCTGTGATTGTTTACTCTGAACTACATGAAAGTATCGATATAAAAGTAAGTCATAACTCGAAACCGTTATAACACTGAAATACACAGCTGTTATTTGTATACTATTCACTCACACTAAAACAGAGACAAGGAAAGTCATGTCAGCTAAACATCCTATCATTGCGGTAACAGGCTCTTCTGGAGCAGGCACTACCACCACCTCTGAAGCCTTTCGCAAAATGTTCAACATGATGAACACCAAGGCTGCTTGGATTGAAGGAGACAGCTTTCATCGCTTTACTCGTCCAGAAATGGATGTCGCCATCCGCAAAGCGAAAGATCAAGGTAGACACATTAGCTACTTTGGCCCTGAAGCCAACGACTTTCCCGCTTTAGAGAATTTCTTTAAAGAGTATGGGGAAAAAGGGGAAGGTAAAGTCCGTCGCTACTTACATACATTCGATGAAGCGGTGCCATACAACCAAATGCCAGGGACTTTTACCCCATGGCAAGATCTTCCTGAGAACAGTGACGTTTTGTTTTACGAGGGACTGCACGGCGGTGTGGTGGATAGCACTTGTAACGTTGCCAAACACGTCGATCTACTGATTGGCATGGTGCCTATTGTTAACCTTGAATGGATTCAGAAGTTTGTTCGCGATACTCGTGACCGTGGCCATTCTAGAGAAGCGGTGATGGATTCGATCGTGCGCTCTATGGACGACTACTTAAACTTCATCACTCCACAGTTTTCGCGTACCCACATCAACTTTCAACGAGTACCAACGGTTGATACCTCAAATCCACTCAACGCCAAAGGCATTCCTAGCTTAGATGAAAGCTTTGTAGTGATTCGTATGCGCGGCTTTAAAAACGTCGATTTCCCTTATCTTTTAGCCATGATCGATGGCTCATTTATGTCACGACATAACACCTTGGTTGTACCCGGAGGGAAAATGAGTTTCGCAATGGAACTCATTATCCGTCCTATTCTGCAGCAACTGTTAGAGACAGGAAAAATAGGCTAAGGTTCGACCTTAATCACACTCTTATTGCAGAGTGTGATTAAGGGCACGGTTTTGTGTGAAAAATCGACAACACATGACGATCAAAATCAAGAAATTCCCCTGAAAAAAAGTTACTATTCGTACTGCAAAAAATTAAACGTAGTAGCAGCAACTACAACCCCTCGCCCCCATAGATGGCGATGTCTGGGGACATAATTATACTCGCTGAGAGAGGAAGATAAGCATATGGTTTTAGGTAAACCTCAAACAGATCCAACTTTAGAGTGGTTTTTGTCACACTGCCACATTCACAAATACCCTTCAAAAAGCACATTGATCCACGCTGGCGAAAAAGCAGAAACTCTTTACTACATCGTAAAAGGTTCTGTTGCGGTACTGATCAAAGATGAAGAAGGGAAAGAAATGATTCTTTCTTACCTTAACCAAGGTGATTTCATCGGTGAGCTAGGCCTTTTTGAAGATGATCAAGAGCGTACAGCATGGGTTCGTGCTAAATCGCCATGTGAGGTTGCTGAAATCTCATTCAAAAAATTCCGTCAGCTAATCCAAGTTAACCCAGATATCCTAATGCGTCTTTCTTCGCAAATGGCGAATCGTCTACAAGTGACAAGCCAAAAAGTGGGCGACCTTGCATTCCTAGACGTGACAGGTCGTATTGCTCAGACGCTTCTAAACCTAGCAAAACAGCCTGACGCAATGACTCACCCAGACGGCATGCAAATTAAGATCACTCGTCAAGAAATTGGCCAGATCGTAGGTTGTTCACGTGAGACTGTAGGCCGTATCTTGAAGATGCTTGAAGAGCAAAACCTGATCTCTGCACACGGTAAAACGATTGTGGTTTACGGTACTCGTTAATCCCCTTTCGCTATAAAAATAAAAACCGCTGTTCATCTAACAGCGGTTTTTTATTGCCTTAAACTTTGTCTATTTCGCTTAACCATTATTGGGTATTAATGGCTATTAATGACTGCGATTGGTATTAGTACTTTCAAAAATCTTATCCGCTGACGCTTCGACAAAGCCTTGATACAGCTCACCATGACTGTCTTTGTAACGCTTAGCAAACTCATAAAAGCCACCCGCTACGATCTGTGTGCCCTCAATGAACTTAACCTCTACCTTATCCGCCATAGTCGACGATTGTTCTAACAGAACGTCAGGCGTTCCTTTCACCTCGCCACCAGAGGCATTAATCGCAAACTGCTTATTTTGCAAAAAAGTATTCACCTCACAAACTTCAGTAAACTGCGTAAGGTGATTAACACTGACGGTGAAATGATTAGCCCCAAAACCGTGCGCAGCAACCCATGCAGCGTATTCACTTTCTTTCGCCAATTGCTGGTATTGCTCAAAGCTTAAGTCCCATAATCGCCCACCATGTAAAAAGTCAGAACCTGCAAGTTGTTGTGGGGTTATCTGCTCAAGCAATTGACGGACTATGCTTTGCAATTCATTCGAACATTGCTCCAACTGCAATTGGCTAATAAATACTTTGGGGAAATTAGGTTGTGGGTGCTGATAGTGTTTTGCCACCAATTTCTTTGCTTTGAATAGATAATCACCTCCCTCTTGATAACCCAGTTCAAGGAAAGGCTCAGCCAATACCTCTAAGCCGATCGGTGCACAAGCAAAAGTTCGCAGCGCAATATGGTCATTAATCAAAGCATTGTCTTGCTGTAATAACTCGTGAATCACCTGTGAAGACGGGCATAGCCTGCGGTTAAAGTCATCCCACAACAGGTCAAATAGCTTTTGTACATCCATAACCCCTCCTTGATAGCCAAACGAAACTACTGCCTAATGAAAGTATTAGTCGAACTGAATTCCTGGAGATAATGTTTCTGGTAGAATCGGGGTATCTCCTTGAATAGAAGCCATTGGATAGGCGCAGTAATCGGCGGCATAAAATGCGCTCGGCCTTAAATTGCCCGATGCACCAGGACCACCGAAAGGAGCATCGCCACTGGCTCCTGTAATGGGTCTATTACGATTCACTATCCCTGCTCGAATCTCATCTAAAAAAAACAGCCACTGGTCATCACAGGTTGAAATTAGCCCAGCAGAAAGCCCATATTTCGTGTTATTCGCTTGCGTAACTGCATCCTTAAACTGTGTGAAACGCACCACTTGCAGCAGTGGGCCAAAATACTCTTCGTCAGGTAAATCTGAGATGTCAGTCACCTCTAAAATAATGGGTGACAGAAACGCATCGCTAAGCAATTGTCCATCCAGTAAAGGTTTAGCTCCAAGCTCTATTAAAGAGTGTTTTGCTGCAACAATTTGCTCAGCAGAGGAGCGAGAGATCAGTGTTCCCATAAACGGCTGAGACTGAGCAAACGGCTGATCCATTTTCAACTTTGCTGTCACCTCAATAAGGCGAGTAAGCAGAGCATCTCCTCGCTCACCAGCGGGTATATACAAACGTCTGGCACAAGTACAACGCTGACCCGCGCTGATAAAAGCAGATTGGATGATGGTGTGCACTGCAGCGTCTAACTCCCCAAACTGCTCACTGACAATAAGAGGATTGTTGCCCCCCATTTCCAGAGCCAACATTTTATCCGGTTGTCCAGCAAATTGACGGTGTAAGATATGCCCCGTATTGGCACTGCCGGTAAATAGTAATCCATCTATTTGTGTGGATTCAGCCAGTGCCATTCCCGTGTCTTTAGCACCTTGAACCAAGTTAATAACGCCAGCAGGTAAGCCAGCCTCTTGCCAAAGCTTAACGGCTAACTCACCACACAGCGGTGTGAGATCGGAGGGTTTAAATACAACACTATTGCCAGCCAACAAAGCAGGAACAATATGCCCATTAGGCAGGTGTACTGGAAAGTTATAAGGGCCAAACACCGCCAACACACCCAGTGGGCGATGCTGTAGTGTGACGTCATTACCCGCTACCTGCTTATGCTTAGTGCCCGTTCTTTCATGATAGGACTGAATAGAGAGCGCAATTTTCCCTGCCATCGCCGCAGCTTCAGTGCGAGTCTCCCACAAAGGTTTACCTGTTTCTTTCGCTACAGTCTCGGCGATAAGCGGTGCATTTTCTTTCACCAACTCGGCAAAACGAACAATGATTTTTTCTCGTTCATCATAAGTGCGTTTTTTCCAACTGATGAAAGCATGACGCGCACTCGATACCGCCAGCTCTACCTGCCCTTTGCTGGCAGCATGACCTTGCCAAATAACCTCTGAGTTATAAGGCGATATAGAGTGAATCTCACTACCTTGTCCTGAAATCCACTCGCCTGCTACAAAATGCGTCTGCATACCATTCATCCTTGCTATTCTGCTTATACTGCGGCCATACGCACCCAATCACCCGTTTCAACTTGTAGGGCTTTTGCTATTTTAGGGCTAATAATGACGGTTTGACTTTCGGCATCAAATGCCGCTTGTTGAGCTACCGCTCTGAAGTGTTCAAATGAGGTGTTACTGATCAAATAGTAAATAGAGCTGCCATGCTCAGCAATAGTCACCTTAGCTCGAAAAGAGTGACGCACAGTCTCTATATTGCTGAGGTCGCACTCAACGGTTGGTCCTGCATCAAAAATATCGATATAGTCACGACAAGTAAAACCTTCCTTCTCCAAAAGCGTTAAAGCAGGTCGAGTATTATCATGAACCTGACCAATCACCGCTTGTGCCTCTTTACTCAATAGATTGATGTAAATGGGTAGCTTAGGCATAAGATCAGCGATAAAGCCTTTATTGCCGATACCTGTTAGGTAGTCTGCCATAGTAAAGTCGATAGAGAAGAAGTGCTCTTGTAACCAATCCCAAAACGGAGAGTTTCCCTCTACATCTGAGACGCCTCTCATCTCTGCAAATATCGTTTTAGAAAAACGCTGAGGATGCTCAGCAAGCATAAGAAAGCGAGATTTAGACATTAGGCGCCCATTAAGACCACCACGAAATTTAGGGCGCAGAAACAAGGAGCAGATCTCACTGCACCCCGTATAGTTATTGCCAAAAGTGAGTAATTTAACCACATTATTGACGCCTAACTTAGGCGATGAGTGCACCACTTTACTAATATGGTAAGAGTAAAATGGTACATCCCAACCCACCGATGCTTCGATGCCAGTAGTACCTGCCACTTCCCCCGTATCACAATCCACACCGACCATTAAATACCCTTCGTTACCGGGCTGAGTAACGCCGGGCTTTGAAAAGCTGTCTACCGAATGTTCAATTCTATTTCGCAACAACTGTTCATTAACGGGTAAAGAAGTAAAACCGTGGCCAGATTCTTCTGCGCACAAATACAATGCCTGACTGTCATCCTTAAAAATCGGGCGTACTACCAACATCTCTCTTCCTCCCTTAATGGAAAGTTAAGCGTTATATAGTTTAGCTATAGCCGCTTCGAAACGCTCAAGTCCTTGTTTAATTTCTTCAGTACTAATAACCAGTGAAGGGGTAAAACGAACCACATTTGCTCCCGCAACCAAGACTAATAACCCTTCTTCACCAGCAGCGACCAACACATCGCGTGCGCGCCCTTCCCAGTCTTTATTTAATACAGCGCCAAGCAAAAGCCCTTTACCTCTAAATTCTGCAAACATTGGATATTGAGTGTTAATGCGTTCAAGCTCAGCAAGAAATAGAGCTTCACGATCCTTCACTCCTTGCAGAACTTCAGGCTGTGAGATGTGGTTAACCACCGCTTCTGCGACTGCACAAGCCAATGGATTACCACCATAGGTTGAACCATGTGTACCCACTTTAAGGTGCTTAGAGAGAGCTTCTGTGGTCAACATAGCCGCAATTGGGAAACCACCGCCTAATGATTTTGCCGTGCTAAGAATGTCCGGCGTGACACCGAGTCCTTGATAAGCATAGAACTCACCTGTACGACCATTACCCGTTTGCACTTCATCAAAAATAAGCAGTGCATTGTGTTTGTCACACAGTTCACGCACCGTTTGAGCAAACTCGGCTGATGGAGAAATAATACCGCCTTCCCCCTGTAGAGGTTCCATCATTACAGCACAGGTATCGTCTGATATTGCCGCTTTAAATGCTTCTATATCGTTATAAGGGATATGTTCAATATCACCAGGCTTAGGGCCAAAGCCATCGGAATAGGCTGCTTGCCCACCTACAGTAACGGTGAAGAATGTACGGCCATGAAACCCCTGATTAAATGCAATGATCTTTGATTTCTGCTCACCAAACTCATCGGCAGCATAGCGACGAGCAAGCTTCAATGCAGCTTCATTTGCTTCTGCACCTGAGTTGGCAAAAAAGACCTTGTCCGCGAAACTTAGTTCTACTAGTTTTTTAGCTAAACGAAGTGCTGGTTCATTTGTCATTACGTTACTGAGGTGCCACAATTTATTGGCCTGTTCAGACAAAGCACTAACCATGATTGGATGACAGTGACCTAAGCAACTAACCGCTATACCACCAGCAAAATCAATGTACTCATTATCTTGCTGATCCCAGACTCGCGCACCTTGTCCTCGAACAGGAATAACCGCCATTGGGCTATAGCAAGGAACCATCACTTCATCGAAGTCTTTACGCGTTACATCTGTCATATCCATCACTCCTTTCGCATTTTCTCGCAATGATAAATTCGTTATTTATGCATTGCAGAAGACACTTCGTCTATATAGGCATTGTATCAACAAGTTATTAACTATTTCAAGCTAAATATATGTTTTATTGACCTAGTATACCGTACAAAATGTACTCGGTGTGACTTAGAAAGGGTAATTCAGAAAAAAGATATCATTCTACATAACAAAAACAGCGATAAACCAAGGCAACAGCAGTAAATATTATGCAAGTAATATCAATAGATATTCGCTATAGACGTGCAGTAACATTCAAAAAGTTGGCGAGTATCTCTAGTCCCTGCTCCGTTTTTATCGATTCAGGGTGAAATTGAACCCCTTCAATAGGCAGAGTCTTGTGTCGATAGCCCATGATCTCTTTAATTTGTCCGTTATCATCGACCGTCCAAGAAGTGACTTCTAGGCATTGGGGAAGAGATGCTTTCTCTACGATCAGTGAGTGGTAACGAGTGACCGTTAGTGGGTTATTTAAACCTGAAAATACCCCGCTATCGGTGTGACAGATTGGCGAGGTTTTACCGTGCATGACTTTGTCTGCACGAATGACTTTTCCACCCAGTACCTGAGCAATAGCTTGATGCCCAAGACACACACCCAATAGCGGCACTTTACCCATAAACTCTTGGATAACCTGTAGCGAAATGCCCGCTTCATTTGGAGTGCAAGGCCCTGGAGAAATCACAATAGCTTGTGGCTTTAAGGAATGAATTTGTTCAAGGGTAATCGCATCATTGCGCACTACTTTCGTCTCACAACCTAACTTACAAAAGTATTGATACAGGTTGTAGGTAAAAGAGTCATAGTTATCAATGATTAACAGCATACAAAAATCCAACAAATAAAAATGCCACCGCTTTTGAGGCAATGGCATTCTATCACAACTGATTTACGCCCGCGTTTAAAAGCAAGGCTTAAGCAAGATGTTTAAAACGGACGCTTAACAAAGCCCACAGCTTGGTACACTTTGTCTAGTGTGACTGCTGCACGAGCCGACGCTTTTTCCGCACCAGCTTTCATGACTTCGTTGAGGTAAGGCATGTCTTGACGAACACGGCGATATTCAGCCTGAATCGGCTCTAGCATTGCAACTAAAGCTTCACCCACGTCTTTCTTGAATGGACCGTACATCTCAACACCTTGGTATTGAGCTTCAATTTCAGCAAAGGTTTTATTGGTTGCTGCAGAGTAAAGTCCCATCAGGTTAGCGATACCGGCTTTGTTTTCCACATCGTATGCAATACGAGGTGGGTTCTCTGGATCCGTTTGCGCTTTGTTGATTTTCTTAATGATAGATTTAGGCTCTTCAAGAAGCGTAATCACATTCTTACGATTGTCATCCGACTTCGACATCTTCTTATTCGCGTCTTGTAAGCTCATTACACGAGCGTTTACTGTTGGGATATAAGGTTCAGGGATTTGGAAGATTGGAGATTCTGGCGCATAAATGTTGTTGAAACGGTTTGCGATATCACGAGCAAGCTCAAGGTGTTGCTTCTGATCATTACCCACAGGAACTTGATGAGCACCATACAAAAGAATGTCGGCCGCCATCAATACAGGGTAGTCGTATAGACCGACGTTGACGTCATTCGCGTAGCGTTGTGACTTATCTTTAAACTGAGTCATGCGGTTAAGCTCACCCATTTGGGTGTAACAGTTTAGAATCCAGCCTAGCTGAGCATGTTCTGGTACGTGAGATTGAACAAACAAAGTGCTCTTCTCTGGAGTCACACCAACCGCTAGACAAATGGCTAAAGCGTCAAGTGTCGCTTCGTGTAACGCTTTGGCATCTTGGCGGACGGTGATGGCATGGAGGTCAACAACACAGTATTGGCAGTCATAATCATCTTGCATCTGATTCCATTGACGCAAAGCACCAAGATAGTTGCCAATGCTTAATTCACCAGACGGCTGAACACCGCTTAACACTATTGGTTTAGTGGTCATGATAATTACTTCCTCAATACTTCTAAAATGAATGTTTTGTACGATAAAACAGTGTACTCATCGACAAATATATTGGAAGAAAAAAAAACGTAAAACGAGCCTAAGTTGACAATTCAGGCTCATTCACTATGCATCAATGACAAGGAAGTAGTTCGACCAACTGTGATAAGTCGTCAATGAGGTAATCCGGCTGAGATAACTCGATTGGCTCACCGTGATTGTACCCGTAAGGCAAGGCAACTGATGTGACTCCAGCATTCTTTGCTGCCAGAATATCGTTTTTAGAATCCCCGATCATGATCATTTCATCCGTTGAAAGCTGATGCTTTTCAAGCAGGTGATTCAATGGCATTGGATCTGGCTTTTTCTTTTCCAGCGCATCACCACCCAACACATCGATGAAGAGTTCGCTAAGACCATGCTGAGATAAGATTTCTGGTACAAACTGACAAGGCTTATTGGTCACAATCGCCAATAGATAGCCAGCTTGGTGAAGCTTGTATAGTGATTCTGCGACGCTAGGGTATAAGTTACTTTGCGTATGCCCACATTCAGCATAGAAGCGGTCAAAATACTGTCGCGCTTGTTGCTTAGTTTCGTCACTCAATGTTGGATCTACATCCATACTTTGGCTTAAGGCGCGTGCTACTAAAACATCCGCGCCATTACCCACCCACTCGCGTACTTGCGTTTCGGAAACGCTTGGGTGCCCCATGGCTTGTACAGCTTGATCGGTCGCAATAGCGAGATCGGGCACACTGTCGAGTAATGTGCCATCCAGATCGAAAGCCAATAACTTAGTGAAACGTAAAGACATGGTTATTTGACCTTAGCTAATTCAGCACGCATTTCATTGATCACCTGCTGGTAATCAGGCTGGTTAAAAATCGCCGAACCTGCCACAAACATATCTGCACCGGCTTCCGCTATTTCACGAATGTTATCCACTTTAACCCCACCGTCAATTTCTAGTCGAATATCACGACCACTCGCAGTAATACGCTCACGAACGGCGCGCAGTTTGTCTAACGTATTCGGGATGAATGATTGACCACCAAAACCTGGGTTGACTGACATTAATAAGATCATATCAACCTTATCCATAATGTAATCTAAGTGGCTAAGAGGCGTTGCTGGGTTTAATACCACACCCGCTTTACAGCCGTGTTGCTTGATAAGTTGCAAAGTGCGATCAACATGCTCTGAAGCTTCAATATGAAAAGTAATCATGCTTGCGCCCGCCTTAGCGAACTCAGGAACGATAGAGTCAACAGGCTTCACCATGAGATGTACATCGATGGGAGCGGTGATACCGTAATCACGCAACGCTTTACAAATAGGAGCACCAAAAGTCAGGTTTGGCACATAGTGATTATCCATCACGTCAAAGTGTACGACATCGGCACCGGCGGCCAATACACGCTCAACGTCTTCGCCTAAACGCGCAAAATCTGCGGATAAAATAGATGGTGCAATTAGAAAGTCGTTCATCGCTGTTCCCTGTAGTAAGGCGTTCAATTTGCGCGCAATTCTACAAAAGCCCACCGTAAACTAAAAGGACAATTTACAAATGAATGTCAATGTTGCGACCGTCGTTAAGCATCCCGATTAAACAGAGCTAACAATTCGTCAACCTTGTTGCGTCCTGCGCCATTTCGACTAATAGTGCGCTTAACCTTGACCACATTCAGCTCTGCGCCGTGATACAAACGTCGAGTCAGTACCGTGTCATGATTTGAAATCAACACGGGAATACCACGCTTAGTGGCCGTACGCTCAGCCACATCGGCCAAAGCAGCCTGATCATCTAAAGAGAAACCATTACCGGAGTAAGTGGTGAAATTTGAGGTGGTCGACAAAGGCGCATAAGGAGGATCGCAATAAATAACGCTGCCTTTTCTGGCACGTTTAAACGTCTCTAAATACCCTTCACAGACAAAGGTTGCTTTACTGGCTTTTTCGGCAAAAAACTCCAGTTCTTGTTCAGGGAAGTAAGGTTTTTTATACGAACCAAACGGTACGTTAAAACCGCCTTTCTTGTTGTAGCGACACAAACCATTAAAGCCAAAGCGATTCATATACAAAAACGCCACTGAGCGAAATTGAATATCATCACTGGCATTAAACTGCCTACGGATATCTAAATAGACCTCTTTTTGATTGTATTCAGCGGTAAACAGACGCTTTGCCTCATTGATATAAGGCTGCGGATCATGCTTCAACAAGTTATACAAATTAATAAGATCTGGATTAATGTCTGCCAATAGGTAGTGTTCATAATCGGTGTTCAAAAACACTGAACCCGCACCAACAAAAGGTTCAACTAGCTTTTTTGCTTGTGGTAGATGACGTTGAATATCATCAACGAGTCCATATTTACCACCTGCCCATTTTAAAAAGGCTCGTTGTTTTTTCATTGCTGGTCTTCACTACCCATAGTTTCTAGGACGCGGAATGTATCATAAAATGACACATCTCTCAGCGTTATTTTCCTGCCACAACTTCTTTGTGTACCTGTGACATGGACTTAACCCAAGGGCCAAGACTTTGTAGCTCAGCAGGCAGTTGCTCAATTGCAGCGCTAGCTTGCTTTACAAAGCGGAAGTCTTGATAGGTAACGATGTACCAAGTGCTACCAGAGCGAGGAGTTGGGTAAATTCGCACTTTGCTTTGCAATTGGTGTTCGTCAATAAATGCTTGAACTTCCCCCATGCTGCGTAGTGCTCCCAACTGTACGGTATAGCGCTTACTGCTGATGGCAAGCAACTCATCTCGCGAGAAAGAAAAGTGAACCCTTGACTGGGTATGCTCACTTTGCTCAACCGACACAGCCGCTTGTGGCGCAGACACCGATGATTTAATGGTCGGTTTCACCACCTGTGTTTCAGTATCAATCAAAGAGTCCACCACCTGATCAGGAACCACCACTCGCTCTTGACCACGGCTATTGTCATCTAAAGTAATGGTTTTCTCTGTCACTGGAGGTGGTAATTGATGTGCATCATCGGTCAGTGTTTGCTCTTCTTTCGCTGAGAAGTCGACCATCTCTTGGCTGTGTATTGCTTGAGAGCCAGTTGGTCGTTTTTCGGTATTGTGACTACTCAATGTCTGATTTGACGTCTCTGTTTGTGGTTCGCTATTGGAGCCTGATAATACCCACCAAGCGATGAGTGCGATGACAGCAATCAGAATCATCACAATAACGCCCGATTTGGCCGAGCCATTATGAGAAGATAATGCGGTTTTCATTGGTTTCACTTTACTTCCTAGTGTCATTAGTTCGCCGGGATACTGAGGGCAACGACTCGCTTTTTTACGAATACTGTCGCGTTTATTCAAACTTTCAAATTGTCTAAGTACCATCAATTCCAAGAAGAATTCCACTTCAGCTTTGGGTAAAGGATCAATATTAAGCTGTACAGGCTGCGTATTAAATTGATGACACAAAGGGAGGATCTTGTTGGATAACAAGTCTGGGCCGCATGCCATAATGACATTGATAGTCCAAGTGGGGTGAGCTTGAATACGCTCAACCAAATGCCATAAAGACAGTAAAATCTCTTCTGAAAATAAACCTGCATCATCCACTAGAATCGTAAAATGAGCTTGGTTTAAGCCTAATTCATGGTCTAAATTATCAAAAATGCTGTTGTCTGAAGAGTCTCGGCCATTAGGAATAAGTTGCGTGAGTAAGGTACTGCGCATCTCTTGTTCGGAGATAGCAACATCACCTAACAGTCTCGCTTTGTGCTCCGCCACACTGTGTGAGAAATGACGCTCAAGAAGCCAGGACTTACCTGCACCCCTTGAGCCAATTAAAGTAATAAGGTTTGAGCCAAAACGAGTCATCAAACGCAGCTTTTCTAGCAATAACGTCTGTGATTTCAATTCCAATGTTCTGGCCTTATCAGGCTGGCTCATCAACTATCCTTAGTCAATTACTTCTATTTACGTCCGTCCTCGATGGCTTGATACACATGCGCATGATCGATGTCACTGATGACCTTTGCACTACCAATAGCATCTGGTAGCACTAAACGTAAACGTCCCGACAATACTTTTTTGTCGCGCATCATATGCTTCATGAAATCTTCACCTGACATACTTTCAGGTGTATGTACCGGCAGATCACAAGCAACAAGAAGTGATTCAATTCTGTCAACATCAATACTATCAAGCATTCCAGCGTATGCTGCAGCTCTTGCAGCCATAACGGTACCTGATGATACCGCTTCACCGTGCAGCCAATTACCATAACCCAGTTCCGCTTCAATAGCATGACCAAAAGTATGACCCAGATTCAATAACGCTCGAATACCTGACTCTTTTTCGTCTTGGGCAACAACATCCGCTTTGATTTGACAACAATTAGCAACGGCTTTGATAACAGCAGCACTTTCTAGCTCGGTTAGCGATTCGATATGTTGTTCTATCCATTCAAAAAATGGCTTGTCGACAATCACACCGTACTTCACCACCTCAGCCATACCTGCCGCAAACTCTTTGTCTGGCAAAGTTGCTAAGGTATTGATGTCAATAATCACCGCTTTAGGTTGATAGAAGGCACCTATCATATTTTTACCTAAAGGATGGTTAACGGCGGTCTTTCCACCAACCGATGAATCAACTTGAGACAATAAGGTGGTTGGAATTTGCACAAAGTCTACACCGCGCTGGTAACACGCCGCCACAAAGCCGACAAGATCGCCAATCACACCACCACCTAATGCGACTAAAAGTACATCGCGGCTGTAGTTATGCTTGAGCAAAAAGCTCATCACATCATTGAAGGTCTCTAACGATTTGTATTGCTCACCGTCGGGAAGCTCTAAGACTCTAGTATTGCACCCCAATTCAACAAATTGACGTTCAACTCTATCAGCGTAGAGAGGACCAACCGTTGTATTGGTGATAATCACCACTTGTTGCTGTGATAAGTCTTTTGACGATGGGAATAAACTTGAAAAGAGGGCCGGGTTACCCAATAACCCAGCACCAATTGAAATTGGGTAGCTTCGCTCCCCTAAACTTACCGTGATCCGTTCCATGGGATGCTCTCCTCAGTAAGATTAACGCTGAAAGATTAACGTTCTTCCAGCATTTTAACGATTTGATTTGCAACTATTTTTGCACTTTGATCGTCAGTTTTAACCGTATAGTCTGAAACTTCTTCATACTGTGGGTTACGCTGTGCAGCCAAAGCCTCAAGAACCTCACGAGGTTCATCAGTTTGCAAAAGCGGACGCTTTTTATCGCGATTGGTGCGAGCTAGTTGTTTTTCGATAGTGGTCTCTAGATACACTACCACGCCACGTGCAGATAGACGGTTGCGGTTTTCTTTGCTCATTACTGAGCCACCACCGGTCGCAAGAACGATACCCTGTTCTTGGGTAAGATCATTGATCACACCTTCTTCACGCTTGCGGAAGCCTTCTTCGCCTTCCACATCGAATACCCAAGCGATATCAGCGCCAGTGCGCTCTTCGATTACCGTGTCAGAATCAACAAACTCCATATGAAGTTGCTGTGCTAGGTGTCTACCTATTGTGCTTTTGCCGGCGCCCATTGGGCCAACAAGGAAAATATTACGTTTTTCAGCCATGTTAAGCAGTATTTTACAACGTTAAAGTCAAATTACACCGCCACCTTCATTGTACCGCTAAATAGTCGGTATAGAGAAATGACGCCAAGTTCCTCACATATGAATCGTGATAAGACCCGAAATTATCTGGATTTGATCACTACATTGCAAATTATATTTTATCTTTTTTTGGAAAGAGGATGGAAGGAGTAACAAATATCAATAACTCACTGCGCCCAAACTTGTCCGAAGTTCGCTTAAAAAAGCGACCAAACCAAGGAATATCAGAAAGATACGGGACTTTCTCTACATTTCGAACAATGCTTTTCTGATAAATTCCACCCAGTACGATAGTTTCACCATTTTCAACCAAAACTTGCGTTTGCACACGCTGGGTGTCGATAGCCACCGATTCACCGATGCCCGTTTTGACTACTTGCCCGGGTCGGTCTTGAGTCACAACCAAATCTAAAACCAGGTGATTATCAGGAGTAATCTGTGGAACCACCTTTAAACTCAGCACCGCTTTACGAAACGAAATGGACGTCGCGCCACTGGCCGCCGCTTCTAAATATGGGATTTCCGAACCTTGCTCAATATAAGCGGCCTGTTTGTTGGTAGTGACTAACCTTGGACTTGAGATAATTTCAGCTCTTGATTCCGCTTGTAAAGCAGACAATTCCAAATCAAGCAACGTGTCTGAACCCAACTTCG
The DNA here is from genome assembly GCF_000467185.1 of Vibrio ezurae NBRC 102218. GTDB lineage: Bacteria > Pseudomonadota > Gammaproteobacteria > Enterobacterales > Vibrionaceae > Vibrio > Vibrio ezurae. Next base: position 153,749 of record NZ_BATM01000037.1, on the reverse strand, counting down.
CCAATTGAAAGGCAATGGTAGAAGCATTGGGATTAGCAAGCCCCAGATTCACGTTCAGGTGATCGGCAATATCGACGCTGCCTTTAGATGCTTCAATACTGGGGGTTACGTTGAACTCTGTATTGATGTTGGTAAACCCCCAACGCACCCCTAGCTCATCCAATTCACCTTCATTTACTGTGACAATCCTAGCTTCAATTTGTACCTGCTTTACGGGGATATCCAAAGCGTCAATGATCTCGACCACACGTAGTAAATTATCTGGGTGGTCATAGATGAGTAAAGAATTGGTTCTTTCATCGACAGCAATAGACCCCAACTCAGAGACCGTGCCGACTCTACGGTGATGATCCAAAATATCAGCAATATCTGATGCTTTAGCGTATTTAATCGCAAACAGTTGCGATGATAAACGCGGTGTCGGCTTAACCTTTGCCATTTCGGCAGGCGCTATTGGTAACAATTCATTTGCTATGACGGTACTCTCCGAAGCAACTGTAGCCTCTGGAGCAGGCACTGAAAACCATTCTGATTCAGTGGCAAAGCCTGTTTTAAAGAAACAGCAGACCATCAAGATAAAAATGCCGCGTTGCATATCATTGCTCCCCTTTTTCATCCTCAATAAAAAAGGCGAAAACAAACTGCCCATCGACACTGTTGGCATGCACTGAATCTCGCTCAAGCGTCATTCTTTCTAAAGTTACCCAGTTTGAGTAACTCAAAACACTTTTCACCAAACGACGAATCGCAGAAAACTCCCCGCGCAAGCCAATAGTGAGGCGCTGGCTATTTGGCGCCGTGTCCCATTGCCAAAGCGTGACCAATGCAGATGAAGACTGAAAATCTGTCGAAACATAATTAAATAAATCCACTTTTGACAAAATTACGGGGCGATGCAAAAGCAATTGTTGATATTGAGCCTGATAATCTGGTTGTGGCTGAGCCAATAGCTCTAGCTTCTTTAAATAGATAAGATGCTCATGTTGCCTAGATGACAATTGTTCTATGAGCTGTTGTTGTTTAGGTTTGAGCACCTCACTCCAAATGCCCCACGCTCCCACACAAACACCGCTAGCAAGCAGTACACTGAGGCCATATACCTTATATTTAGGTAAATGCAGCCAACGACCCCAATCGTAAAATAGCAGCCAATTCATGGTGTTTGACTTCGAATGTGAAACGAAATTAAAAAGCGAGTGCTGGATTGACTATCCAGATTCACTTCAGGAAGTAGTTGTTCAATCTGCAAATAATGAATCCATGGTGCTTGTGACAGTGCATCCATAAAAGGGCTCAGTTGATGAATGTGCTGTGCTCGTCCTTCAATTTCACATGCTGAAAGCTCGCACACGAAACGCAGTAGGCTGATCCCTTGCGTAGCGGGTTTGTGTGGCAAAAGATCAATAGGAAAAGGACGCTCTGTTTGAGCTTGATGACGCTGTATCAATAATACACGTTCATACCAGCGTTGCTGCTCTTCTGCAGCTTGAGTCGCCTCTACATGGGCACGCTGAGTGCGCTTCACCTCCGAGGTTAATGCATGTAAGTTGCGCTGCAGTTGTTGTTGATATTGCATCGCAAAGCTAAGCGCTAGCAACGAGATCAACAAAACTAAAACGGGGAGTAACGTCAGGCGTAAGATAAACAGCCACTTTCGGCGACGGGCAATACCTTCTCTCCAAGGTAAAAAATTGATCATTGGAGCGCCTTACACCACGACATAGCGCCCAATGCACACCCAAGTGCTGGATAATAACGTTCAAATGCTAGTCGTTCGATTTCCCCTATATGACCCTGCGCCAACAAAGAGGCATCAATACAAGATAGTGCAGAGTCATCGGAAACTTGCTGGAGGAAGTGTTCTACTTGTGTTGCAGTACCAAACAGTAATAGGGTTAAATCCACGGTTTCTGAGTGAGAATTCAGAGTCAATTGATGCTGACGCAGACTTTGTACAAGCTCAGCAAAGCAACATAAGTTAAGGTCAAAAGTGTAAGTTGTCAGACACCCATCAAGGGATACGGCTTGCAGCTTGTCATCGGTTATCTCTAACGCATAGTGCGCCGTCATCTGCTTTATGGATAACAATTGCTGGCTCAAAGTCACTAAATCGGTGAGTGCCCAACCAACGACATTGATACTCAAGCCACTGTCGTTTAGTAGAGTATCCAGTGTCTCCTGTTTACAGATAAAAAGGTCGATATCCTGTTGCGCGTGATGATCAGCACGGCACCTATAATCATAGGCCAGAGGGTCTTGCCCTAACACTTGGGACAACTGCTCACGCACATAAGAAGACTCTTCATCAGCACAGAGCGATGAATTTATAACAGAACTCTTACGTAACACCTCTTCAAATTCTAAGCTTATTGCGACACAATTCCGCCATTTTGGTAAATGCTTATTAAGCTCTGTAGTAACAGATTTCCAATCATTTTTACTCTGTATGGGATAAGTTAGGCAATCTTGTATTTTCCACCCCGATTGACTGTTTTTTAGCACCACACAAATCAGTTTGTTTTGACGTACAGTAATGCCGGAAAATACGGAATAAAGCATACAAATCCCTGTTAAATGCAGTAAATATCAAAAATTTAGGTAGCTAAGCAAAAAAGCGGTTACACTAAGTTATTGTTTGTGCTCATTGTGAATATGAGCAAATTTAAATCTTTCAAAAACAAGGAAACTTGGGTGAAGTTCATAAAGATTACATTAGTCCTTGCACTGATTTGCATCGTTCTTGGGCTAGGTACAATTTTTGGTTTTTACTATTATCTGAAGCCCCAATTGCCAGATGTGGCAACGCTGAAAGATGTTGAACTGCAAACACCAATGCAGGTATACACACACGACGGTAAACTGATCGCCCAGTTTGGTGAGAAGCGTCGTATCCCTTTAAAACTGGATCAAATCCCTCAAGAACTGATTGATGCTGTTATCTCTACTGAAGATAGCCGCTTCTATGAGCACTATGGTTTTGACCCGATTGGTATTACTCGTGCCGCTGTTGCCGTAATCTCAACCGGTTCAGCCAGCCAAGGGGCCAGTACCATTACTCAGCAGTTAGCTCGAAACTTCTTCTTATCCAATGAGAAGAAAGTAATGCGTAAAATTAAAGAGATATTTATCGCCGTTCACATTGAGCAGTTATTGAGTAAACAAGAGATCCTCGAGTTATATCTCAATAAAATCTATCTCGGACATCGTTCTTATGGTGTCGGTGCAGCGGCCCAAGTTTACTTTGGTAAAAGCCTGCAAGACCTCACTCTTGGTGAATTAGCTGTCATCGCCGGTCTACCAAAAGCACCGTCAACAATGAACCCTATCTATTCCATTGATCGCGCCACGACACGACGTAATGTTGTGCTTGGAAGAATGCTTGCCGAGCAAAAAATCACTCAACAGCAGTTTGATGATGCGACAGCAGAGGACCTACGAGGTGAAACTCATGGTGCTCAACCACAGGTAAGAGCGCCATACGTGGCTGAAATTGCCCGTGCTTGGATGGTGAAAAAATTTGGTGAAGAAGCCGCTTATACCTCTGGTATGCGTATCTATACGACGGTAGATTCAAAACTGCAAAATGCTGCCAACATCGCCGCTGTCACAAACCTTGTGAACTACGACGAACGTCACGGTTACCATGGTGAAGAGAAAGTTGTTTGGGCTCCTGATGCAGCGCCGATGGATCAGGATGCTTTACAGAAATATCTACGCACTCAACCTACCTATGGTGCTATGCACCCTGCCGTAGTCATTAAAGTTGAGGGAAAAACCGCTCAAGTCTTCATTAAGAATTATGGCTACCAAACCATTGAATGGGATGGGATGAGTTGGGCTCGTCGCTTTAAAACAGATAAGCGTCAAGGGCCTGCACCGAAAAGCGCCAAAGATATTCTAGAAGTAGGTCAACAGGTTTGGGTTCGCCCAACGGATATTGCACGTGCATTGACTCCGACTGAGACACCAGACACAGTAGCAACCTCTGACGCAGAACAAACACCTGCAGAACAAACACCTGCAGAAGAGCCGGCACCGATTGTTTGGCGACTCAGCCAAATACCAAGTGCAAATACCGCTATGGTTTCGATTGAACCTACCTCAGGACGTATTACTTCCTTGGTCGGCGGATTTAACTTTGTACATAACAAATTTAACCGCGCCACTCAGTCATTGCGTCAAGTAGGTTCAAGCATTAAGCCTTTCATCTATTCTGCTGCAATTGATGATGGAATGACGCTTGCGTCATTAATCAATGATGCGCCGATTAACCAATGGGATGAAAGTGCTGGCACCGCGTGGCGACCTAAAAACTCACCACCAAACTATTTAGGTCCAACACGTCTTCGCATCGGCCTTGCTCAATCGAAAAACGTCATGGCTGTACGTGTACTACGTGCCGTAGGTTTAGATGAGACTCGTGACTATCTGACTCGTTTTGGTTTTGCTAAAGAGAACACACCTCGTTCTGAGACCATCGCGCTAGGTGCAGGCAGCTTAACACCAGTGCAAATGGCACAAGGTTATTCTGTATTTGCTAACGGCGGTTACTATGTGGAACCTTTCTATATTGAACGTGTAGAAAATCCATACGGTGAAGTTCGTTTCCAAGCTAACCCTACCGTGATCTGTAAAACTCACTGTAACAACTCTTTAGTAACTGACGTGACGAAACACGCTCAAGATCATGAAGTGAAGCTGACTGAGTTGACCAATGACAAAGGCGAACATATTAAGGCTGAACATACTCAGCCAAGATATGCGCCAAGAGTCATCACCCCACAAACCGCTTTCTTAGTTAGAGAGCTAATGTACAGCAACATCTGGGGTGGCGGTAGCTGGTCTAAAGGTACAGGCTGGAACGGTACAGGTTATCGTGCTCAAGCACTAAAACGTCGTGATATTGGCGGTAAGACAGGTACAACAAACTCCTCGAAAGACGCTTGGTACAGCGGCTTCGGACCGAATGTAGTGGCAGTAACTTGGGTTGGTTTTGATAATCACAACCGAGATCTAGGTCGCACTACGAGAAATGCCAACTTAGGCTCTAAACAAGCTGCTGGGGGCGAAGCAGGTGCCAAAACAGCACAACCAGCTTGGATTGACTTTATGCGTATCGCATTGGCAGATAAACCGGCTCAACGCAAACAAGTACCTCGTCATATCATTCAAGCGCGCATTGACCGAAACTCAGGCTTACTCACCCATAAAGCAGATGAAACATCTCGCTTTGAGTATTTCCTAGAAGGTACAGCGCCAACAGAATACGAACCAGAAAACACCAGCAATGGATTCTATGGAGAAGACATCTTCTCTGATGATTCAACTGACGGTGACGATGGAGAAAATAGCGGAAGCTTATTCTAGTTCTGTCATAAATAAGAAGGCCCAGACACTTAATGTCTGGGCCTTTTTGTATCCAATGGATAACGCTCATTACAACAGTGGCAACACCTCTGTAGGGCGTTTAACTCACTGCATTACTCACTATCACTCAAACTATTGGCAATGTACTTCGCTAGTGCTTCAAATCTTGGTTTAAATGGTGAACCTGGTCGATAAGCCAAAACTAACTTTCTAAATGGTTTTGGATTTACTGCTTCGATATAGCAAACGCCATCTTTTGACTTCTCTTGAGGCACGGCCAATTCTGGCAATAAAGTCACACCAGAGCCTGCTGAAACCATGTTTCTTAGCGTTTCTAGGCTGGTCGCTTTAAAGCGTTGATCTTCTACTGCGCCAGAGGCAAAACAAAAGCCTAATGCTTGGTCACGTAAGCAGTGTCCATCGCCAAGGAAAAGAACCGTATTGCCCTCAAGCTTTTGCATATCCAGCTGAGACAAGCCACTCCACTTGTGATTTTCAGGAACAGCAAGCACTAACGGCTCATCATAAATAGCCAGCTCATTAAACTGTTCCGTCTCTTTTACTGCAGCCAGAATCAAACAATCCAATTTCCCCTCTTCCAGTTGTGCCACCAACTGATGGGTCTGAGCTTCATAAAGAAACACTTCTAAATCAGGAAAATCATGTTTGATCTTCGGTACAATGCGCGGCATCAGATATGGACCAACCGTCGGAATAAATCCAATATGTACCGGCCCTTGCATAGAGTCACCCTGCGCACTGGCCATGTCGGTAAATTGCTTAATATCGACCAGTATTTTCTTAGCCTGCTCGACAAGTAACAGCCCTGCATCTGTAAACAGTACTTTGCGACTGCTTCTTTCTAATAACGCGGTGCCTAACTCATCTTCAAGCTTACGAATTTGACCACTCAACGTCGGCTGACTAACAAAGCATGCTTCAGCCGCCTTGCGAAAATGTTTGTGCTCAGCCAAAGACACTAAATATTCAAAATCTCTAATATTCACAAGTTTTTCTCTATAGGTTTATCTGTGAAAAAGATACCACCAAACCTCACCACCTATCAAAAGAATTCCTAAATCACTTAGAAATGCTTCGAAAACAATATTTTAGTTATAGATTTAGATGCACTCTCTTTCATAGAAAGTGAGGAAAGTACCCGCTACTACTTTTCAGCCGCAACCACTGAAATTTCAACCAACAAAGCTTCCCTTGCCATATTTGCCGTCACACACGCTCTTGCAGGAGCATACCCTTCAGGCACCCAAGCATCCCAAACAGCATTCATTTCCTGAAAATATTGCATGTCCTTGATGTAAATGGTCGCTGAGAGCATGTGTTGTTTATCGCTACCTGCTTCGAGCAATAATTGTTCAACTTTATCTAACATGGTTTGCGTTTGCTCAGTAATGCCTTGAGTCGCATCAGCACACACCTGACCGCAGAGGTAGATTGTGCCATTGTGCTTAACAATACGGCTCATTCGTTGTTTGGTTTGTTGGCGTTCAATCATGATCTTCGTTCTCCTAAAATAGAGATAGCATTGTAAATAGGTTGAAATTTCTAGCATTTATATATGCTCTGAAATGTCGACGAGATCGAATAGCAATGTGCAAAAAGCCGCTATCGTACCAATCACACTAAGTCAGTGATTAGAAATAGCGCAGGAAAAATAAAAAAGCCCCTGAACAGTATTGTTCAAGGGCGATTAGAGAGTCACCGAAGAAGTCCCTTACTTTGTCATACCGCTACAGCGACTTAGAGCAGCACTTGGTATGTAAGGATGGCAATATTAAGCGACGTTAACCGTAGCAATGATTTGCTCATTAAGATTCAGTTCTAATGCCACTTCATCACACGCATGTTGACGTGGACATTGTTCACAGTCTTTTAGTACTTTCTCTGGCAGTAGCATTTTTGAGGTCGGAATGAAGTGATGCTTCATAAAGAACTCTGGCGTTCTAGTCAGTACAAAGACTTTCTTAATCGCCATTTGACGAGCTCGTTCTACCAAGTGCTGTACAACCGCAGTACCTTGACCTTGCCCTTGCCAACCCGCTTCTACACCTAGAGAACGAATTTCAGCTAAGCCTGAGTCATACACATACAGAGAAGCACAACCGGTCACTTCACCGAGATGCTCTGCGACCGCAAAAGAGCCAATATCACGGATGAGTTCACTGCGGCTACGCGGCAAGTTTTCACCTAAGCCAGCCCAGTAAGCCACCATACCTTCTAAGGTATCGATATCAGTGAGGCGAGCAGCGCGAACTTTAACGCCAGAGGTGTCTCTTTGCTCTAAACGTTGCTGTGCTTGTTCAACCGCATGCGCCACCTGTTGCGGGCTTACGCCGCCCAGTGCCGAACGCTTCTCAAGACAAGAGTCTATAGTCAGAATCTCGTACACATCATGCTCAATCACATCAGAGAACTGTTTCAGCTCTTCAATGCTCAACTCTTCCAGAGCGCAACCTTTAGCAATGGCCGCTACAACCGCAACCCCAACAATATGGTGCGCTTCACGGAATGGAATGCCTTTCGCTACTAGGTAATCAGCAAGCTCAGTAGAGTTCGCATAGCCTTGTTTCGCCGCTTCAAGTGTACGTTCACCGTTCACTTTAATGCCTTCAAAACACAGACCTGCCATTTCCATACAATCGTTCCAAGTGTCTAAGGCGTCAAATAGACCTTCCTTATCTTCTTGCATGTCTTTGTTGTACGCTAGTGGCAATGCTTTAACTGTCATCATCATGCCAGCCAGTGAACCGTACACACGGCCACACTTACCACGAATCAGCTCTAGTGCATCTGGGTTTTTCTTCTGTGGCATCAATGAAGAACCTGAAGTCACAGTATCCGCTAATTCAATGAAGTTAGACTCACCTGAGTTGTAGAAGATCATATCTTCTGCCAGACGAGACAGGTGCAACATTGACAGTGATGCAATCGACATCAGCTCCATAACATGGTCACGATCAGAAACAGAATCTAGACTGTTACGGGTTGCACGACGAAAGCCCAGTGAATGTGCAAGTTGCTCTCTATCCATTGGATAAGCCGTACCCGCCAATGCGCCAGAACCGAGCGGACAAGTATCCAAACGCTTGATTGCGTCACTCAATCTTGAGTAATCACGCTCTAGCATTTCAACGTAGGCAAGACACCAGTGTGCAAACGTCACCGGCTGAGCACGCTGTAAGTGCGTGTAACCTGGCAATACCGTGCCTTGATGTTGCTCAGCCACAGAAACCATTTTGGTTTGCAGTTTATCTAGCGCAATCAACAGTTGATTACCTTGCTGACGACACCACAGTTTAAGATCCGTTGCTACCTGATCGTTACGTGAACGACCGGTGTGTAGCTTCTTACCCAGATCCCCTACTTTGCCGATTAACTGTTGCTCTACCCATGAGTGGATATCTTCAGCATCAGATTGAAGGATCTGTTCAGGATCCTCCATCACTTCCAGTTTTAGCTCGTTAAGTGCTAACTCAAGTTTCTGTTGCTCTTCTTCTGTTAGAACATTGACCGAATGCAGAGCCTTAGACCAAGCGATCGAGCCAACAATGTCTTGCTCAGCCAATCGGTAATCAAAGCGAAGTGAATCGTTGAACTGTTTAAACCGAGTGTCTGCTGCTTGGGTAAATCTACCGCCCCATAATGCCATTGTGTTCTCCTGAAATTCCTTAGTCTAATGCTGCTTACTTTATTCTATTTTTAACGCTATTTCTTTAATTCATTAAGAGCGCGGATTCTGCTTGAAAGCGAGTACAGACGGATAAAGCCTTCAGCATGGCTTTGGTCGTACACTTCGTCTTCGCCGAATGTAGCAAACTCTTCAGAGTAAAGGCTGTTGTCAGAACGTTTCTGAACAACGGTGGCTTGACCTTTATACAATTTAATCACTACTTCACCATTCACATCTTGAGCCAGTTCATCTGAAGCAGCAAGGATTGAACGACATAATGGAGTAAACCAACGGCCATCATAGACAAGGTGAGACGCTTTTACGCCCAACTCTTCACGGAATTCAAAAGCGGCTTTATCCAGCACAAGTTGCTCAACAGCACGTAGCGCTTCCATGATGATAGTGCCCCCTGGAGTTTCGTAACAACCACGAGATTTCATACCAACAAGACGGTTTTCTACGATATCAATACGACCAACACCGTGTTTAACGCCTTTTTCATTTAAGAATACTAGCGCGTTGTATGGCGTCATTTTCTCGCCATTGATCTCAGTCACTTCGCCTTTTTCAACTTTAACAGTCACTGTTTCTGATTCGTTTGGCGCTTGCTCTGGATCGACTGTCCATGCCCAGCAATCATCATTTGGCGCATTCCATGTATCTTCTAGAACGCCACCTTCTGTTGAGATGTGCCATGCGTTTGCATCACGAGAGTAGATCTTAGTCAGTGATGCAGAACAAGGGATGTTACGCTCAGCTAGGTAATCTAGACACTCTTCACGGCTTACTAGATCCCACTCACGCCAAGGAGCAATTACATGTAGGTCTGGTGCTAGAGCAGCAAATGCGCCTTCAAAACGAACTTGGTCATTACCTTTACCTGTACAGCCATGACAGAGTGCGTCTGCACCTACTTTACGTGCTACTTCAACTTGAGCCTTAGCGATAATAGGACGTGCCATAGAAGTGCCTAGTAGGTACTTACCTTCGTAGCATGCGCCTGTTTTTAGGGTTGGGAAGATGTAATCTGCTACCATTTCTTCTTTTAGGTCAGCAATGTAACAAGCCGATGCACCTGATGCTTTCGCTTTTTCTTCGATGCCTTGTAGCTCTTCTTCGCCCTGACCTACATCCGCCACAAATGCCACAACTTCACAGCCGTAGTTTTCTTTTAGCCAAGGGATGATAACTGATGTATCTAGGCCACCAGAATAGGCTACAACAACCTTATTTACTTTAACTTTGCTCATACTAAATTCTCCGATAAATAGGAACGTTGCTTGTGGAACATTCCTAATAATTGTTATTTACTAAATGTAATTGCCTACTATTCAGGCTGAAAAAGGGTGCCAACATTTTGTCCGGCAAACAGTTGTTCTAATTTTTCTGGGTAGCGCCAAGAAGCGACTTGGATAGGTCGACCTAAATCGCTAGCCGCTTGCAGCGCAGCTTGAACCTTGACGATCATTCCGTCGGTAATCACTTGTCCATGAATCAATTCATCTGCGTGAGGTTTATCTAGACTCTCAAGCAAATGTCCTTTGCCATCCAATACACCACTCACATCAGACAATAATGCCAATTCCGCATCCAAAGCACCCGCAACGGCTACGGCGGCTTGGTCTGCATTCACATTCATCATTTGCCCAGCTGTTGTTAAACCAATTGAGCTAATGATAGGTAATGTGTTGGTCGCCAAAATGGCTTGTAATAAACTTGCGTCACCAGGCGTTGCTTTACCAACTGCACCCAATTCAGGATCAAGCTGTTCAATATGACACAATCCGCCATCGGCAAGGCATAAACCTACGGTTTTTAAACCCGCTTTAATCGCTTCACCTTGTAGCATTTTGTTGGCCGTGCCCGCGAGTGCGCCTGTAATTAGAGGGATCTGCTCTTGTGGAGTCACACGCAGTCCATCTTTTTTAGTGGAAGTAAGTTGTAAGCTATTTAGCAATTCATCCACTAAATAACCACCTCCGTGTACTACAACAATTGAACGTTGAGATTGTTGAGATGCCTGTTCAATCGCTTTAAATAGTTTTGACAAAGTTTCGCTACATTCAAGTGCAGCTCCACCTAACTTAATAACCAACGGTAATGTGCTCATAAATGACTTCCTTTGCGACGACTTAAAACAACGCTGTTGTTTCAGGGAATTGATTACGAATATTCAAACATTGCATTGCTTGCGCAGATGCCCCTTTTAATAGGTTATCAATCGCAGAAACGACGATAAGATGCTGACCTTGTACTTTCCAACCAATATCGCAGAACGGTGTGTATTCCACGTCTTGAATCTTAGGCATGTCTTGATGCTTTAGCCTTACTAACTCAGCGTCGCTGTAGGCTGCGGTAAACACTTGCTCTACTTGTTCTGCGCTCACGTTGTCAGCCAGCTTGAGCGTAATAGTCGCTAAAATACCGCGTTTAAAATTACCTAGGTGGGGAGTAAAGATCACCTCTTGCCCTAAGTGGTTTGAAATTTCAGGTTGATGACGGTGAGTAAATACACCATACGCCTGTAAGCTCACTTCGCAAAAGCTATTGGTTTTGCTGGCTTTGATTCCTGCGCCAGAAACGCCGCTCACCGCATTGATAACCGGCCATTGCTTACTATCCAGTAAACCCGCTTCAATAATTGGCTTAATCGCCAATTGCGACGCAGTTGGGTAACATCCTGCCACAGCGACTAGATCAGTCTGCGAAATCTGCTCTTTATTCCATTCCGCTAGGCCGTACACGGCTTGTTCAAGTTCAGTTAAATGTTCGTGCTCAAAACCGTAGTATTGAGTGTAGAAATCATCGCCTTGCACTCTGTATGCACCAGACAAGTCAAAAACTTGACAGCTATGCTTTAAAAATACCGGTGCTAAGTCATGGCTCACTTGGTGAGCGGTAGCAAGGAAAACAATATCAGCCTGTTGAGCAACGGCATCCACATCATTCAATGGCAACAGTGGCATATCAATTTTACCTAGCAATTTACCATGCAGCTGACTGATAGGCTTATTTGCGTCTAGACTGTTGGCTGAGACATACAAACCTGATAGCGTGAGACTAGGATGTTTCAGTACCATATTGGCAAGTTCAGCGCCGGTATAACCGCTAGCTCCAATAATCGCTACTTTAAGTTGTTTTTCGTTAATCATCAGCCGACTCTGCAAAGTTGATTATTAATGTAAATAAAAAGGCTTATTTCGCTTTTTTATTCATTCTTTGTGACTTAGTATGTGTTTTAACCTTTCATTAGTTATCTGTCAATAGTGGATGTAAAGATAATATGCCAATACCTAAATTTGTTGATATTTATCAAGGCTTGATAAGTACTTCTTCCATCAGCTCTACCGACCCCAAATGGGACCAAGGAAACGCGCAAGTTATTGCTAAACTTGCCACTTGGTTTGAAGATCTTGGCTTTGTCGTAACGACTGAAGAAGTGGAACCTGGAAAACTCAATCTAATGGCTCAGCTTGGCACTGGCGAAGGTGGCTTATTGCTAGCAGGACATACTGATACCGTTCCCTTTGACCAAGGACGCTGGAATTTTGACCCTCACCAATTAACACTCTCCGACAATCGCTATTACGGATTGGGAACAGCGGACATGAAAGGGTTCTTTGCGTTTATCTTAGATGCAGTCAAACAAATGCAACAAAACGGTACCGATTGGGGCACGCAAACGAAGCCACTCTATATACTCGCAACTTGCGACGAAGAGACCACCATGCTTGGCGCTAAACATTTCACCAAAGATGCTCCGTTTAAACCGGACTACTGCATCATAGGCGAGCCGACGAACTTAGTGCCAATTCGGGGCCATAAAGGCCATATGGCAAACGCCATTCGCATTACCGGTAAATCGGGTCACTCTTCCGATCCGGCATTGGGAGTCAATGCTATCGAAATCATGCACGAGGTGATGTACTCATTAATGCAGCTCAAACAACGCTTAATTAAAGATTATCATCACCCAGGGTTTGCTATCCCTAATCCGACCCTAAATCTTGGGCACATTCACGGTGGTGATAGCCCTAACCGTATTTGTGGATGTTGTGAACTGCACTACGATTTAAGGCCTTTACCCGGATTAAGCCTTGAGAGCTTAGATCAATTACTACAAGAACATTTACAAACTGTAATGCAAAAATGGCCGGGACGAATCGAGGTTAATCCACTACACCCACCTATCCCAGGCTATGAATGTCATGCTGAGCATCATTTTGTACAAGATATGCAACAGCTGTGTGAAACAGAGTCACAAACCGTCAACTACTGTACCGAAGCACCGTTTTTACAAGAATTATGTCCAACTTTAGTCATGGGACCCGGTTCTATTGATCAAGCGCATCAACCTGATGAGTTTTTGAGTTTAGATTTTATTAATCCGACGATTAATATTTTGCAAAAATCGATTAACCAGTACTGTTTCACAAATTCAGCTGAATAGTATGTGAAATTAAGTTTCAGCATCTGAATTGTTGTAGATATCAATTATGATTCAAATCAATTCAGATGTTGGTTTTTCAATCAAATTTGTTCAAAGTTTGACTCTTACCCCTTTTCTTGGATAGATTGGATCTTAACTCAAGGAAAGATGTGTAATTTAATTACGAGGCTCAATGAAATGAATAAGAAATATTCTGCACTTACCAGTAACGTCAAGATGCTTGGTAATCTACTTGGCAGAACCATTAAAGACGCTCACGGAGAGGAGATTTTTAATAAAATCGAAGCTCTTCGTCAATTGTCTAAGTCAGCTCGTAGCGGTCACAAAGAAGATAGAGAGGCTCTCATCCATGAGATTGAGAACCTGCCGGATGAGCAATTTATCCCAGTAGCTCGCGCATTCAACCAATTTTTGAATCTGACTAATATAGCCGATCAGTACCATACAATTTCTCGTCATTGCGAAGAGCATGTTTGCGAACCTGATGTACTTCAAACTCTCTTTAATAAGCTAAATGCGAAAGAGATCTCTAAAAAAGAAGCTTCAGACGCAATCAAAAACCTCAATATTGAATTAGTACTTACTGCGCATCCTACAGAAATCTCTCGTCGCACCATGATCAATAAGCTACTTAAGATAAACGATTGTTTGTCTAAGCTAGAGCTTAGCGATATTGGTCACTCTGAGCGCACTAAAACAGAACGTCGTTTAGAGCAACTTATTGCTCAAAGCTGGCACTCTGACGTTATTCGTCAACAACGCCCTACCCCTCTTGATGAAGCTAAATGGGGCTTTGCTGTTGTTGAAAACTCTCTTTGGGAAGCAGTTCCTGACTTCTTACGTGAGTTAGACGAACGAGTATCGACTCACCTTGATGAGCCTCTACCTATCGATGCTCGCCCAGTGCACTTCTCTTCTTGGATGGGTGGAGACAGAGACGGTAACCCGTTTGTGACTCATAACATTACTCAAGAAGTACTTTGGCTATCTCGCTGGAAAGCGGCGGATCTATACCACACTGATATTGAAGAGCTGATTACTGAACTCTCTATGATTGAGTGTAACGCAGCCGTACGTGAGCTTGCTGGCGATAGTCACGAACCGTATCGTGGCATCCTAAAAGAAATTCGCACTCTGCTTAATAACACTCGTAAGTCTATTGCTGCAAGACTGGCTGGCGATACGATTCCAAATGTCACTATCTTAGAAACAGCTGACCAACTGTGGGAACCACTGCATACCATCTACACCTCGCTACATGAGTGTGGCATGGGTGTCATTGCTGAAGGCTCACTGCTTGATACACTTCGTCGCATCAAATGTTTTGGTGTTCACTTGGTTCGACTCGATATTCGCCAAGAAAGCACAGAACACTCTAATGCTCTATCTGAAGTAACGCGTTTCTTAGGTCTGGGTGACTACGACCAGTGGAGTGAACAAGACAAGGTTTCCTTCTTAGTAAAAGAGCTGAGCGATAACCGACCTCTTATCCCACACAACTGGGAACCATCACCAATGGTTAAAGAGGTGATTGAAACCTGTAAGACGGTTGCAGCTCACCCTAAAGAAGCCTTTGGCTCTTATGTTATTTCAATGGCACGTACCGCTTCTGATGTACTTGCTGTTCACTTATTGCTACGTGAAGCGGGCTGTAAGTTCCGCTTAGGCGTTTGTCCATTATTTGAAACTCTAGAAGATTTAAATAACTCAGAAGCCGTCATGCAACAGCTGTATAGCATTGATTGGTATCGCGGATTTATCCAAGGCGAACAGATGGTCATGATTGGCTACTCTGACTCAGCAAAAGATGCCGGTGTAATGTCTGCTGGCTGGGCACAATACGATGCAATGGATAAGCTGGTTAAGGTCTCTGAAGTTGAAAACATCGACCTTACATTGTTCCATGGTCGTGGTGGCACTATCGGTCGTGGTGGCGCTCCTGCGCACGCAGCATTGCTATCGCAACCACCAAAAAGCTTAAAAGGTGGCCTACGTGTGACAGAGCAAGGTGAGATGATTCGCTTTAAGCTTGGTCTACCACAAGTAGCAGTAAACAGCTTGCACTTATACGCTAGCGCCATTTTAGAAGCGAACCTTCTTCCACCTCCAGAGCCAAAACAAGATTGGCGTGATCTGATGGAAGTATTGTCACAGGTTTCTTGTGAGTCTTACCGTAATGTCGTACGTGGTGAAGCGGACTTTGTTCCTTATTTCCGCGCGGCAACACCGGAACTTGAGTTAGGTAAACTGCCTCTAGGCTCTCGTCCTTCGAAGCGTAACCCGAAAGGTGGCGTAGAAAGCCTACGTGCTATCCCATGGATCTTCTCATGGAGCCAAAACCGTCTGGTACTTCCTGCATGGTTAGGCGCAGGCGAAGCGATTCAATACTCAATTGATAAAGGCCACCTAGAGTTACTAGAAGAGATGTGTCGTGAATGGCCATTCTTCTCTACTCGCTTAGGTATGCTTGAAATGGTGTACTACAAGTGCAGCATGGATATCTCTAAACTGTATGATGAGAAGCTTACAGACCCATCACTATGGCGTTTAGGTGAAAACCTTCGTGAACAACTACAAAAAGACATTCAAACTGTTCTTAAAGTAGAAAATAACGAGAACCTAATGCAAAGTGACCCATGGGGTCTAGAGTCTATACGTCTACGCAACATCTATGTTGATCCATTGAACATGTTGCAAGTTGAGCTTCTGAAGCGCACCAGACAAACAGAACAGAATAATCCAGAGCTTGAAGAAGCACTGATGATTACTATTGCCGGTATTGCAGCAGGAATGCGCAACACAGGTTAAATTCAGTCTGTCAGGCTAATCCTTAAGCCCTAGCTCTTCGAGCTAGGGCTTTTTCATATCCGTACCCTTCTCCCCTCTTTTTTAATCCATTGCGCACTAGCAAGCCGATTGCACTCAAACACAATATGAGACCGAAAGCAGTAAACATGTTTTTGTAATACTTATTTTTCGTTAATCCAACCCCCAAAAATGATAGTAAACTGTGAGCTTATAGGTAAGGGATCTTGTATTTCATTAAAAAAAGAGACGCAATATCTCCTATTTATTAACCATAATAAAACACACTATTATCAGGTGAGAATGGCTTAAAAGGTAATACATGCACTCATGAACTTCTTGAGTGGCTCGCACTCTTCAATGATGACCAACTAGAGTCTGAACTGTGCGTTGTTTTTTATATGCAGTAATTTGGAAGAACAACATGTCATTACCACACGTTATATTGACCGTACTAAGCACACGAGATGCTACCGGTTACGACATTACAAAAGAGTTTTCTTATAGCATTGGCTACTTTTGGAAAGCAAGCCACCAACAGGTTTACCGTGAGCTAAATAAACTGGCAGAAAAAGAATTAGTCACTTGTCAGCTATTCCCTCAATCAGGCAAGCCTGATAAAAAGATTTACTCAATCACAGAGCGCGGCCGTGAGGCACTGGCTAAATGGTTTGAACAACCTATTTCGCACCCAACCGTGAGAGATGAGTTTGCAGCTAAACTTTATGCATGTGAAGTTCAGCCTGCTGAAGGTTTTTCTGACCAACTGCAACTTGCACTAAACGATTCACGTAAACTGGTTCAGTTTTACAAAGAAATCGAACATACACATTACTCTGATACCCGTATCCTGAGCCAAAAAGAGAAAATTGAACGACTAACTTTACGTCGTAACCTTTTGACTCGTGAAGCTTGGAATGAGTGGGCTGAAGAAGTGTTGGGCGAGATTGCTTAACTGAAAAAACAAAAGGACCTAGCTTTTATGCACTAGGTCCTTTGTTTTATTTCACACCAATATACAGCCACAACGATAGCGTTTTCTTAGGCTAAATTCCCTTTATCCACATCCGCCAATATCCATCATAATTGCAACGTTAATTGTTATTGAATGTCGTACCTAATCGCTACGGGCGAACACCCAAAGTGTGGCATAGCGCATACGTCATCTCAGCACGGTTCAGGGTATAGAAGTGGAAGTCTTTCACTCCTTCACGGCTTAAAATACGCACCATATCAATCGCCTGACTTGCACCTACTAGCTGGCGAGTCATAGGATCATCATCCAACCCTTCAAACTGTTTCGCCATCCATCCAGGGACTTTCACGTTGTTCATCGCAGCAAAGCGAGAAGCTTGTTTGAAATTAGAAACCGGCAGAATACCAGGGATGATCTCCACATCGATACCCGTTGCCGCACAGCGGTCACGGAAGCGAAGGTAACTTTCAACATCAAAGAAAAACTGAGTAATCGCTCGGTTTGCCCCTGCGTCCACTTTACGTTTCAGGTTAAGTAAATCCGCTTGAGCGCTTTTTGCTTCAGGGTGTACTTCTGGGAAAGCCGCTACTGAGATATCAAAGTCATGGCGAGATTTAAGTAACTCAACCAGATCGGAGGCGTACATATCTGGCGTGCCACCGTTTGGCGGTATATCACCACGCAACGCAACAATGCTTTCGATACCGTTCTTCCAATAATCATCAGCAATCGTGATGAGCTCATCGCGAGAAGCATCAATACACGTTAAATGTGGCGCAGCAATTAAGTTGGTTTGAGTTTTGATTTCTTTGATGATTGAGTGAGTACGATCTCGCTCACCAGAGTTAGCACCATAGGTAACCGAAACAAATTTTGGTTTTAATGTTTTTAGGCGATGCACTGAGTTCCATAGGGTCTCTTCCATTTTTTCACTGCTAGGAGGGAAGAACTCAAAAGAGACATTGATATTATCAGAAAGCTCAGCAACATTTTGATTGAGTGCATCAATGTGGCTTGCGTGTGTATAACCCATATTTCCTCTCCCTGTGCATTCGCACAATCACATAACTTTAAACGTTTAGACGTCTATATGTCTAGATAATGTAAATTTATGAGAGGGATGTCAACAAAAATTCGTACAAAAGTTGAGTCTTTTTAAGAGAGGAAGCCTCTAACGAGAGTCCGTTAGAGGCTTGAGATAGGAATTATAATAGACTAGATAAACGATTTAGGTCAGATTGCAAAGCACCCGCAGTGACTTCTCGTCCCGCACCCGGGCCACGAATAACCAGTGGATTATCTTTATACCACTTGCTCTCTATGGCGAAGATATTGTCACAAGGCAATAGATTCGCTAAAGAGTGATGCGCTTCAAGCGCCTCTACGCCCACTGTCGCCTCTCCTTCTTTAGAAAGCCGTGCTATGTATCGAAGAACCTTTCCTTCGCTTTGTGCTTTATCTAAGCGCTCCGCTAATGCCTCATTTAAGATGCTCGCTTGGTGGAAGAACTCATCAACGGACAGTGCTAACAAACTCTCTGGTACTAACGATTCCACTTTGACACTTTCAGGTTCAAGCTCTAAGCCAGATTCGCGTGCCAAGATCACCAATTTGCGCATCACATCAGTGCCATCTAAATCCGCTCTAGGGTCGGGTTCCGTCAATCCTTGCTGCCAGGCTAAATCAACCAACTCGCTAAACGGAATTGAGCCATCGTATTGCTGGAATAGCCACGATAAGGTGCCAGAAAAGATCCCAGATAATGCGACAATATCATCGCCACTTTCACGCAAGTCTCTTACGGTATGATTTACCGGCAACCCTGCGCCTACAGTTGCATTATACAACCAGTGACGCCCTGTTTTTGCAAACACGTCTTGTACCTGATGGTAAAACTCACTCGGCGCTGAACCCGCCAGTTTATTTGCTGAAATGAGATGCATCCCATGCTCTGCAAACTCAAGATAGCGATCAGAGACCTGCTGACTGGCAGTAACATCGAGCACCACAATTTCATCAAAGCTAGTTTGACGATTGACTAAAGGTAGCCAATCTTCTTCAGCAGCAACGGCCTTCTCCGAGAACTGACTATTAACCTTGCTTGCATCAATGCCCTTTTCATCAAACCAATAATGCTGACTGGCAATAACGCCAATAAGATCAAAGCTCATGCCTCGACGTTTTTCCAATTCGTCTTTTTGGCTAGCAAACAGATCAAGCCAACTAGAACCAATATTGCCTTTGCCACACAGTACAATGCCAACACGTTTTTGAGCTTGAAATAGCTGTTTGTGTAACACTTTCAATAACGATGGGATCGCTGTAGTTCTGACAACAGCAATAATGCTCAGCTCTGATTCCGTTTCAAACATGAATTCAACATTCACGCTCTTCAATGTTTGGTAAAAACCAAAGCAATGGTTGGCGTTGTTGGTCACACCCGCGCCAACGGCCGCCAATAGCGATAAGCCGGTCTTAACCTCAATCGCCACCTCAAAGTTTGCTGATTCGATACACGCTAGAGCACCCGCCAATAACTCGCTAGTGTAAGCAAGGCGTAGACAGTGCTGATCCGATTGTGATTCATAAGCCAGAGGCGCTAATTGCGCTTTATTTAGCAAAGCCAATACTTGCGGTTCCAAGCTTTCAAAATCATGTGCCTGGCTTAACGTTAGCTCAATCAAGTTAACATCATCTAATGAAGTCACTATTTTAGCGCCTCGACCAGAAGCTAATACGCGTTCAATGCGCGTTGAACCTGATTCTGGCTGATGGCTACAACGTAGCTCCAAGTCCATAGCACTTTGTGCTACAGGCTGTAGCGTTCGACTGTGTAATACAGGAGCGGCTAAGCGTGCCAGTTCACTGGCTTCATCAAGACGAAGTAATGGCAGTAAACAAGCGTCTTCTACAATTCGAGGATCGGCGCTATAAACACCCGCTACATCACTCCAAATTGTGACTTTTGATACTTCCGCTAATGCGCCGACAATCGTCGCCGAATAGTCAGAACCATTGCGGCCAAGCAGCACAGTTTCACCCTGTTGGTTGTACGCCATAAAGCCAGTAATAACCAATCGCTTATGTGGATGCTGAACGAGCACTGATTTCATTAATGGCCAGGATAAATTGCGATCGATTTCTGGTTGAGTCCCCGCTTCTGCACGTAAAAAATCACGAGAATCAATGGCGACACTTTGCATGTCTCTCTCGCAAAGCAATGCACTTAACAGGCGAGATGACCACACTTCACCATGCCCTAATACTGCGGACTTTTGAGGCTCAGTTAACGGTGCATTTAAAGCACTTAACGCAGTAAATTCACTATTGAGTAAATCTTGCAAAAGAGCGGCTGTTTTTTGCGGAAGCAAATCGGAAATCAGTTGATTCTGGTAACTTCTCAGTTCCAATAAAATCTCATGAGCAATACGCCCATCTTTCTCTAAAGCCGTCAACCAGCGAAGTAAGTTATTCGTCGTGGAACCCGCGGCCGATACAATCACTAAATCACCGACATTAGAGTACTCAGCTAAGATATTTGCTACACGGTCAAAACACTCTGCATTGGCCAGACTGCTACCACCAAACTTATGCAGTTGCGTTGCATTGTTCATAATTAACCCTCAACCGAATCAAATGCTTGGGCAAGATCATCAATAAGATCACCGCTATCCTCTAACCCAACAGATAGACGTAATAAGAAGTGAGAAACCCCAGCTTCTGCCAGTGCTTTCTCACCCATTGCTCTGTGCGTCATCGTCGCTGGATGACAAATCAAACTTTCTACTCCACCGAGTGACTCAGCTAAAGAGAACAAGGTTAAGCTGTTTATAAAGGTTTTCAGCTGCTCAATATCACCATCAAACTCAAAGCTCAGCATACTGCCAAAACCTGACTGCTGTTGCTTAGCAATCTCATGGCCGGGATGATCCGGTAGGCTTGGATGGTAAATGGTTTTCACACGCTTTTGAGACTGTAAGAAATTTAAAATTGCTTGTGAGCTTTCTTCATGCACACGCATGCGCGCTCCCAACGTACGAATGCCGCGCAATGTCATATAGCTATCAAAAGGCGTTCCTGTCGCTCCAATGCAGTTACCCCACCAGCCCAGCTCTTCTGCATGCTGTTCCGTTTTAGTCACGACAACGCCGCCAATCACGTCTGAGTGACCATTGATATACTTGGTTGTGGAGTGGATAACAAAGTCTGCGCCAAGCTCTAACGGTTTTTGATAAATAGGCGTTAAAAACGTATTGTCGACGCCAACTAATGCGCCAACTTCAGCGGCTTGCTGACATACTTTTTTAATGTCGACCACACGAACCAATGGGTTAGATGGCGTTTCGATAAGAATCAATTTTGGTTTTCTTGCAATCGCAGCGGCCAGTGCTTGATCGTTTGACTGATCGACAAACTCAACCTTAAAGTCACCTTTCTGCGCTCGAGTATTGAACAAGCGGTAAGTACCACCGTAGCAATCATGCGGTGCAATAATTAAATCATCAGGACCTAAAAATGCGGAGACCCATAAGTTTAATGCTGATGTGCCACAGTTAGTGACAACCGCACCTTTACCAGATTCTAGTTCAAATAATGCTGTTTCTAACAGTCCACGATTGGGGTTTCCAGAACGGGTATAATCATACTTAGGTACATCCCCAAATGAAGGAAAGCCGTAGTTAGTGGACAGGTAAATCGGGGGAACAACAGCATGGTGCTGTGTATCAGACTCTATGCCGGTTCGCACGGCAATTGTCGATGACTTATGTTTACGGCTCATTTTCTGGTCCTTCCTTTGGCGATGACTGGAGAGTTTGCAGCCAATCAAATTAATCTGAATCTATTACTAGATTACCGTGAACAGAATTAGACTTCAACACATCTAGACGTCTAAAGGCCTTTACATATAGCGGTAAATATCGCTAGAATTAGGCACTCACACTTATATTAGGTAATAAAGGTTTCTAATGGCAGACTGGAATGGCGAATACATCAGCCCATATGCTGAGCACGGTAAGAAAAGCACTCAAGTTAAAAAGATCACTGTGTCTATTCCGCTTAAGGTTCTCAAAATCCTAACGGATGAGCGAACACGCCGTCAGGTTAATAACCTACGCCATGCAACCAACAGTGAGCTTTTGTGTGAAGCTTTCTTACACGCTTATACTGGCCAACCTCTGCCAACCGATGAAGACCTGAGAAAAGATTGCCCTGATGAAATCCCCACTGAGGCAAAAAAAATCATGTCAGATCTTGGTATCGAATTAGAAGTCTTTGATGACTAACAGTAATACTAAACTAGCATAATGCCTAAATAGAGATAATAAAAAAGGGTTAGAGTGACAGCACTCTAACCCTCTTTACTTTCAACTGATATTATTCTTGCATATAACCCTTTGGTAGCTCAATGCGAGCAACGCCTGAAGCAACCGCAGCTTCTGCTACTGCTCGAGCGACTCTAGGCAGCAAACGTGGGTCCATAGGCTTAGGAATGATGTAGCCATGACCAAACTCCAATGAGCTCACTCCAGCCGCTTGCATGACTTCCGTTGGCACCGGTTCTTTTGCCAACTGACGAATGGCCTCAACAGCGGCCAATTTCATTTCAATATTAATTTCACTGGCTCTGACATCTAAAGCGCCACGGAAAATAAACGGGAAACAAATCACGTTGTTCACTTGGTTTGGGTAGTCTGAACGGCCAGTCCCCATAATAAGATCACTGCGCACCGCATGTGCCTGTTCTGGCTTAATCTCAGGATCAGGGTTAGAACAAGCAAACACCACAGGCTTGTCTGCCATCAGCGCTAATGCTTCAGGTGATAATAGGTTCGGACCCGAGACTCCAAGGAACAGATCCGCACCTTCAATCACATCTTCAAGAGTGCGCTTATCGGTGTTATTGGCAAATAACTGCTTGTATTCATTTAAATCATCACGACGAGTATGAATAACGCCTTTACGATCTAGCATGTAGATTTTCTCACGCTGAGCACCGCATTTAATCAATAGCTCCATACACGCTACTGCAGCAGCGCCAGCACCTAGACAAACAATCGTTGAGTCGCACAGTTGCTTTCCTTGCAGCTCAATTGCATTAAGCATACCCGCTGCGGTCACAATCGCTGTGCCGTGTTGATCATCATGAAATACAGGGACATCGCATCGTTCAATAAGTCGACTCTCAATTTCAAAACAATCTGGTGCTTTGATATCTTCTAGGTTAATGCCACCAAAAGTATCGGCAATCGCTGCAACGGTATCGACGAACTCATCAATAGTACGGTGCTTAACTTCTATATCGATCGAATCTAGCCCTGCAAAACGTTTGAACAATAATGCCTTGCCTTCCATCACAGGCTTAGAAGCCATTGGCCCTAAGTTACCTAGACCCAAAATAGCGGTGCCGTTTGAAATGACCGCGACCATATTTCCTTTTGCCGTGTACTTGTACACGTTGTCCGCATTTTGAGCGATTTCGCGTACAGGCTCAGCAACTCCGGGGCTATAAGCTAACGCTAGATCATGTACTGAATCAGCAGGAGTTGTTAATTCAACAGCTATTTTTCCTGGCTTAGGAAACTCGTGATAATCAAGAGCTTGTTGGCGGAAATCATTTATCGGTTGGTCATCTGACATCAAAGAGCATCCCTTCGTAGATATTAGGAGAAAAGAAAATAATTTGTGATTGTAAATAAAAAAAACGAAATGTACTACAAGGTCACTAGAGTAAAAAGGAATACGCTAGATGATTAACTTAGAATAAAGGCAAGTAGATAGAATGGTTTTCTGGCGCGATCAAAAAAGGCCGCCTAAGCGACCTTTTTTCTGTATCTTTACAACTAAGATTATTTCTTAGAAGAAAGAGCACCGAAACGCTTGTTAAAGCGATCAACACGGCCGCCAGTATCAACGATACGTTGCTTACCAGTGTAGAACGGGTGACATTTGTCACATACGTCTAGGTGGATAGATTCTTTAGCTAGAGTTGAGTTGAACTCAAAAGTATTTCCGCAAGAGCAGTTAGCTGTTACAGATTTGTATTCAGGATGGATACCTGGTTTCATGGGAAAACCTCATTTATAGGCCGCGTCGCTATCCAAATCTAAGGTTGGACACCACACGTAGTTTCTAACAGTGACACCGCGTAATACAGCATCTTCAAGGCGCAGTATAGTAATGAATTAGTCTTTAGGGATCAACTGATTTGTCCCTTTTTTCACCACATTCACTATATTATTCCTATATCTTTACCTCAGCAAAGCAATACTGAGTCAGGTAGTACACATTTTTCGTCATGTCCGCGGTCTTTTTCTAGTATGATCACCACGGTAATAATCCAGATAGTAGAAACACCTAAGAGACCCCATGCGCCCAACAATCGCTAGAGTTGCCTTGCCCGTACCTCTAGATAAAGAATTTGAATACCTCATCCCTTCACACTTATTTCCTGTGGTGGGCGTGCGTGCGTGGGTGCCATTTGGCCCCAAAAAGCGACTGGGCGTTATCACAGCCCTCACTCATCAATCAGAATATGATATTAATAAGCTCAAGCCCTTAACTGAAGTGCTGGATCTCGAACCTATCTGGCCAGAGAAATTATATAAACTGATCTATTGGGCAAGTCGATTTTATCAGTACCCTCTTGGGGAAACATTAAATGGGGCAATGCCTGGCGCCCTACGTAAAGGCAAACCCGCCCATAAACAACCGCAAAAAATTTGGCAGCTTACAGAATCTGGACGCAACCAATTAATGCAAGGCTTTGGACGCGCGGTACAGCAAGCTAAGGTTATGCATACGTTGCAGTACGCTGCGCTTGCTCAACATGAGCTTGCCACTCTCGATATCTCTAGCTCAGTGTTAAAAACATTAGAACAAAAGCAATGGGTGACTTGTTCAGAAAGTATTGAAATTAACGACCAGTGGCCTAGCAAGCTCATTAATGAAGAAGACAAGCGTCAACTTAATCATGAGCAAATGTTGTCTGTGGTCACAGTCAACCACATCGAAGGTTACGAATGTGCTCTTTTGGATGGGGTCACCGGCTCTGGCAAAACTGAGGTTTATCTTCAACTTATAGAGTCGGTCATCCAGCAAGGTCAGCAAGCCTTAGTCTTAGTACCCGAAATTGGTTTAACGCCACAAACCATCAACCGTTTTAAACGACGCTTTAACGTTCCCATTGAGACGATTCACTCTGGGCTCAATGACAGCGAGCGCCTCAATGCGTGGCTAGCGGCTAAAAATAAAGAATGTGGCATTCTGATTGGTACTCGTTCAGCCTTGCTGACTCCCTTTGCCAACCTTGGCATTGTCATTGTCGATGAAGAGCATGATTCATCTTATAAACAACAAGATAGCCTACGCTATCATGCCAGAGACATGGCTATAATGAGGGCTCACTCTGAAAATGTGCCTGTTGTATTGGGCTCTGCAACCCCCTCATTAGAAACTCTAAATAACGCCCTTTCAGGAAAATACTTACACCTTAAATTGACTGAGCGCGCCGGCGGTGCAAGCCCTACAAAAAACAGCGTGATTGATGTAAAAGGTTTATATCTAGAAAGTGGTTTGAGCGCCCCACTGATCGCACAAATGCGCAAGCACCTTCAACAAGGTAATCAGGTGATGTTGTTTTTAAATCGCCGTGGTTTTTCTCCCGCATTAATGTGTCATGAATGCGGATGGATTGCTGAATGTAGCCGATGCGATGCGTACTATACCTTCCATCAAGGCAGCAGTGAGATGCGATGCCACCATTGTGGTTCACAAAAACCCGTCGTTCATCAATGTCACAGTTGTGGTTCAACGCATCTAGTCACCGTTGGCGTTGGCACAGAACAGCTTGAAGCGCACTTAGAAACCTTATTTCCAGAGTTTAAAACCATTCGTATTGACCGAGACAATACACGTCGTAAAGGCAGTCTAGAGAGCGCATTGGAGTCTATTCGCAATGGTGAATATCAAATTCTTATTGGTACACAAATGCTCGCCAAAGGACACCACTTTCCCGATGTAACTTTAGTGGCGTTACTCGATGTGGACTCATCGCTATACAGCAGTGATTTCCGAGCATCAGAAAAACTGGCGCAATTATTTATACAGGTAGCGGGACGAGCAGGACGCGCCAGCAAACCCGGACACGTTGTTTTACAAACGCACCATCCAGAGCACTCTCTGCTGCAAGCTCTACTACACAAAGGGTATCCAGAATTTGCACAAAGTGCCTTAATGGAGCGCAGAGTGGCGCAGTTGCCGCCCTATGCCAGCCTTTCTCTGTTTAGAGCTGAATCCAATCACTCACAATTGGCTGAAGACTTTTTAAGACAGGTTAGGCAAACATTAGAAGCCCATCCTTTATTTGATCAGCAATGCTGGGTGCTCGGCCCCACACCCGCACCAATGGCAAAACGAGCAGGAAAATCTCGTTGGCAACTTATTTTGCAGTGCCAATTACGATCAACGATGCAAAAGCTGCTTATGAGTGCAAAACCTGCGCTAGACATGCTTCCAAATGCAAAAAAAGTCCGTTGGCACATCGATGTGGAGCCGATGGACTTAAGTTAAACCTGATGCATATAGTAAAATGCGAGTCACTTCACAGTAAGTTATGTGATTTTGCTACATGCCCCTTAAACTGTTTGGCGAAAACTGGTTACACTTATTTTTCACTCGCAATTAAGCTTAGGTAAGTTGAAATAAGTTTGCGTCATGGATTGAATCAAACACGTGCTAAATTTCATAGAGGACGACGTACTATGGCGACGATGAAGGATGTTGCTGGGCTGGCTGGAGTATCAACGGCAACCGTATCAAGAGCATTAATGAACCCAGAAAAAGTCTCCTCTTCCACTCGCAAGCGAGTAGAAGAAGCCGTAATTGAATCTGGATATTGCCCTAGTACGATCATGCGTAGCATGAAACGCAATGAGTCAAAAACTCTTGTGGTTATTGTACCCGACCTCTGTGACCCGTATTTTGCCGAAATTATTCGAGGCATTGAAGCTGCAGCATCAAAACAAGGCTACCTTGTCCTGCACGGTGACAGCTCTCAACAAAAATGCCGAGATAATTCATTGGTCAATCTCGTCTATTCTAAACAAGCCGATGGGCTTATCTTACTGGGTACTGATTTACCCATTGATGCCAGTATTACCGAGCAAAAAAACCTTCCACCTATGGTTATGGCTTGTGAGTATGCACCTGAATTAGAGCTGCCCACAGTGCATATTGATAACCTGACAGCCTCTTTTCAAGCCGTTAACTATCTTGCCAAGCTTGGGCACAAACGCATTGGTGAAATTTGTGGCCCAGCCGATGCGCCTCTTTCCAGCTTCCGTAGCCAAGGGTTTCAGCAAGCTCTACGCCGTGCCGGGCTGAGTATTGATCTTAGCAACTCCGCAACGGGAGATTTCTCCTTCAAGTCAGGCGCTGCTGCATTACGTAAACTCATGAATGCCGGCTCCCCACCTAGCGCTATTTTTTGCCATAACGATATGATGGCGATTGGTGCAATCAAAGAAGCCAAAAATATGGGGCTTAGGGTCCCACAAGATATTTCTTTTATTGGCTTTGATAATATAGAGTTCTCAGAATACTGTGATCCCCCACTTACAACTGTCTCTCAACCCCGTTATGATATAGGCTATCAAGCCACTCAGATGTTGTTTGAGATACTCAGTGGCAACGAGATCAGTTCTGGCTCGCGATTATTGGAAACAGAACTGATCATTCGACAAAGTACCCTACCACCAAGTTATTAGGGTCTGTTATCTGAACGTTTTCTGCATTAACATAGAAAACGTGAGCAATGGAATAGATTAATTCGAGTGGCAAGAAAAGACTATGTAAAGGGTGGCCGTACGCAACCTAAAAAAACGCGTAAACCAGCCCCATCAAAACAATCCAAAAAACCTTGGAAGATGATCGTCTTTGCTGGCGCATTGATTGGTGCATTTAGCTATGGGTTATATTCCTTAAGCAAAACTCCAGAGCCTCAACAGCCAGTAGACGTTGACCTAACGGCAAAAGAGCAATCGACGGTAAATAAGAGCGCAGAAAACCTACCACCTCCTCCAGAAGAGCAGTGGGAATATGTGAAAACATTGCCTGAGCGTGAAATTAAAGTCGTCGCCAAAGAAGAGAAGCTGCCTAAAATACCTTACATAATGCAATGTGGCGCTTACCGCACTGTTGCGCAAGCCAAGTCGCGCAAAGTAGACATTGCTTTTCAAGGTATAAAAAGTGAAATACGACAAAGATCGGGTAGTCATTATCATCGTGTTATTCTAGGGCCTTACCCTCGTAAACGCGATGCCGTGCGAGATATGCACAAACTGCAACGTGCCAAAATTGAACCTTGTATGATCCAAAAAGATCCCGGTTACTAATCTAACAGCCTTGGTTAACATTATAACCAAGGCTGTTTTTCTTTGATTTGATTTACTATAAGCCTGCACTCCTCTCTACTGTCACCTTGAATTTGCCCACGTCCGTCCCCACTTCATTTTAATCTCACTGGTGAAATTAAAATTAGAAGGAAACCTCGTGACTACCATAGTATCCGTACGCCGAAACAATAAAGTCGTCATCGCTGGTGATGGACAAGTTTCTCTAGGCAACACTGTAATGAAAGGCAACGCACAGAAAGTTCGCCGACTCTACAACGACAAAGTACTTGCTGGTTTTGCTGGCGGTACCGCTGACGCATTCACCCTATTTGAGCGACTAGAAAGCAAGCTGCAAATGCACCAAGGCCATCTGACTCGCGCCGCTGTAGAGCTGGCTAAAGATTGGCGTAGCGACCGCGCCCTGCGTCGCCTAGAAGCACTGCTTGTGGTAGCCGATGACACCGCCTCTTTCATCATTACTGGTAATGGTGATGTTGTTCAACCTGAACACGACCTTGTTGCTATTGGTTCTGGTGGCAACTTTGCTCAAGCAGCCGCAACTGCATTACTAGAAAATACAGATCTAGACGCAAGAGAGATTGCAGAAAAAGCTCTCAAGATCGCAGGCGATATCTGTGTATTTACTAACCATCATCACACTATTGATGAACTTGAGTACTAAGGAATTAATATGTCTGAGATGACTCCTCGTGAAATCGTACATGAACTGAACCGACACATCATCGGTCAAGACAATGCCAAGCGTTCTGTAGCTATTGCTCTGCGTAACCGCTGGCGCCGCATGCAATTAGACGAAGATTTGCGCGCTGAAGTAACACCAAAAAATATCCTAATGATCGGCCCAACAGGCGTGGGTAAAACAGAAATTGCTCGTCGTCTGGCAAAACTGGCCAACGCACCTTTTATGAAAGTGGAAGCGACAAAATTCACCGAAGTGGGCTATGTAGGTAAAGAAGTCGAAACCATCATTCGCGACTTGACCGAAGTTGCAGTGAAGATGACTCACCAACAAGCGACAGAAAAAGTAAAATTCCGCGCTGAAGAACAAGCCGAAGAACGCATTCTCGATGCCTTATTGCCACCGGCACGCGATGCATGGGGTGAAAACGAAAAGCCACAAGATACCAGCTCAAATACTCGTCAAATCTTCCGTAAAAAACTGCGTGAAGGCAAACTGGACGACAAAGAAATTGATATCGAAGTTGCCGCACCACAAATGGGCGTAGAAATCATGTCACCTCCTGGCATGGAAGAGATGACTAACCAGCTACAAGGGATGTTCCAAAACCTTGCCGGTAATACTAAGAAAAGCCGTAAGCTGAAAATTAAAGAAGCATTCAAAGCGTTAGTTGAAGAAGAAGCCGCTAAGCTGGTCAACCAAGAAGAGCTTAAAGAAGACGCTATCTTCAACGTTGAAAACAACGGCATCGTTTTCATCGACGAATTCGATAAGATCTGTAAACGCGGTGAAAGCTCAGGCCCTGACGTATCTCGTGAAGGTGTGCAACGTGACTTGTTGCCACTGATTGAAGGCAGCACAGTATCGACCAAACACGGCATGGTAAAAACTGACCATATCTTGTTTATCGCCTCGGGTGCATTCCAAGTGGCTAAGCCTTCCGACCTTATCCCTGAGTTGCAAGGTCGCTTGCCGATCCGTGTAGAGTTAGAAGCACTTTCAAGCCATGACTTTGAGCGCATTCTAACTGAGCCTAGAGCGTCTTTGACTGAGCAATATGTTGCCCTTCTAAAAACCGAAGATGTGAATGTAGAATTTACCGAAGATGGCATCAAGCATATCGCTGAAGCCGCATGGCAGGTAAATGAAACTACTGAAAATATCGGTGCGCGTCGCTTATATACTGTGATGGAACGTCTAATGGATGAAATCTCTTATGACGCCACTGAAAAGTCAGGCTCTGAACTTAAAATTGATGCTAGCTATGTTGAAAGTAAACTAGGTAAGCTGGTTGAAGATGAAGATTTGAGTCGCTTTATTCTGTAGCTCGAAATCCTTCAAGTTGGCTATCAAAAATAGAAAAGGCGCTCAAAATGAGCGCCTTTTATCGTATTTAATATCGAAAGCAATTAATCACTGCCGAATAAATCGCGAGTGTAAACCTTCTCTGCTACGTCCTTGATCTCTTCGACCATACGGTTAGACACAATCACATCAGATACTGCTTTAAACTCTTCTAGGTCGCGAATATTACGTGAGTTAAAGAAGTGCTCTTCTTGCAACACAGGTTCATAAACAACCACTTCAATGCCTTTAGCTTTCAAGCGCTTCATAATGCCTTGAATAGAAGAAGCACGGAAGTTATCGGAACCCGCTTTCATGATAAGACGGTAAATCCCAACAATCTTAGGGCTACGCTTAATGATAGAGTCAGCAATAAAGTCTTTACGAGTA
Organism: Vibrio ezurae NBRC 102218; assembly: GCF_000467185.1. GTDB lineage: Bacteria > Pseudomonadota > Gammaproteobacteria > Enterobacterales > Vibrionaceae > Vibrio > Vibrio ezurae. Next base: position 122,636 of record NZ_BATM01000037.1, on the reverse strand, counting down.
CGGTTAGCATCAACGATTGCACCAATAATATTATTTGGCACTTCCTGATAGTTAGCTAATAACTGCTTAGTATCTTTAGGTAAACAGTAACCGCCATAACCAAAGGAAGGGTTATTGTAGTGATTACCAATGCGTGGGTCTAAGCCTACACCTTCAATAATTTGACGAGAATCTAAGCCAATAGCTTCAGCGTAAGAATCCAACTCATTAAAGTAAGCAACACGTAGTGCTAAGTACGTATTTGAAAATAGCTTAACGGCTTCGGCTTCTGTTGAATCAGTAAACAAAACATCGATATTTTCTTTTTGCGCACCTTCAACCAATAGGCCAGCAAAAGTTTCAGCACGTTCACTGCGCTCACCAACAATAATGCGCGATGGGTACAAGTTATCGTACAAAGCTCGACCTTCACGCAGGAATTCAGGTGAGAAGATAATATTGTCACAGCCAAACTCTTGCTTAATGCGAGCAGTATAACCTACTGGGACTGTTGACTTAATCACCATAACCGCTTGCGGGTTAATCGCCATGACATCTTTAATGACCGCTTCTACTGACGAAGTATTGAAATAATTCGTTTGCGGGTCATAATCAGTTGGCGTTGCAATCACAACAAACTTAGCGTCTTTGTATGCCAGTTCTTTATCCAACGTCGCCACAAAATTCAGTTCTTTCTCGGCAAGAAACTGCTCTATCTCTACATCTGCAATTGGAGATTTTTTCTTATTTAGCAGTTCAACCTTCTCAGGGATGATATCCACTGCAACCACTTCATTGTGCTGTGCGAGCAACACTGAGTTTGACAAGCCTACGTAGCCTGTTCCTGCGATAGCTATTTTCATGCTTTTTCTCTTAAATTAATTATCTTCTTTGCGGCCAAAGGCAAAACGGACTAGAACAATACCCACACCAAACATACCGCCAAACAGAACACCTAATACTGCAATAAGAGCTCGCTTCGGCGCATCACGATTAATCGGTTGTTCTACATCTTCAATAAAACGATATGATTTAAAGTCGATATTTTCATCAATAGACAACTTACTTAATAAATCTAATTTGGCATCAATCTGTTGTAACCTTGGCTCAATTACGGCTAAGTTTTTAACGCTCTCCAAAGCCGTTATTTTAGCCTTGATCGCTTTCGCCCCTAAGTTTATGGCAAATAATTCTTTATCACCTAAATTCTGAACAGGTGAGTTCACTGATGCCGCTTTAGCAATATCATACGCATATTTAGCGCGCTGCAACTCAACACTTAAAACCTGCTTTGCTTGAGATTCTAAAATGGTTTTCTGTTGCTGTAATTGCACTTGTTTGGCATCTAATGTCGCTTGTAGGTTTCTAAATGCATCAGCTTTTACTTTCTTTTCGATCATTGCAACATAGTCATTCAGAAGCTTGTAGCTATCTAACTGAGTGGTCGCTTGCAATGATAAGCTGTACTCATCACGACGCTCTGCAGGCGATGCCGAAATTTTTTGATACCACTCACTATATAGGCGTCTTTGTTGTGCGTCAGTATCCACATCAGCGTCTTGTTCAAGTTGTTCTTTAAACGCTAAAAACGTTTCATTGTTATCAAAAAAGGTTTTCTTATTTGCTGTTGCATTAAATGAACGCACAAACTGTGCAAATATCTGACTTGGATTAACAAGGTTATCCAGTTCTTTGCTGATTCGCACCGTACCATCATCTTGATAAGTATCAAAAATTGGCTGAAAAGACTTTACTTGCTGACGATAGATTGCAAAATCATTAACTTGCGGTTCAACAATTTTTGCTTTAGAACTCCACCACTCTTGCGCATTCAGTGCATACACTACAGCCACACATGCAAAAATAAAGGTAGAGATGATAATAAGAAACTTGCCCTTCCAGAGCGCTACAAATAAATCACGAAGATCGATTTCATCATCTTGATAATGAGCATCCACGGCAGGAGACTGATTGGATGATGTCGGGTGGTTAGATTGATTCAAGTTCATTCCTCTATAACTTTATCTTATCGTTTCTACGGGAGTCATAACCAACACCAATAAGCTAGGCGATTGATCATTCGCATTACATTTAAGTTTCTCATAAATCGAGCTTTAATTCCCTAGATTTTAGTTCCTTGTTATACTCAGGAATAGTTGAATTTGAAGGAAAATACAAAATGATCATAGTAACCGGTGGCGCTGGAATGATTGGCAGCAATATTGTTAAGGCTCTAAATGACAAGGGCATTAATGATATTCTAGTGGTTGACAACCTCAAAGATGGCAAGAAATTTGTCAATCTTGTTGACCTTGATATCACCGACTACATGGATCGCGATGATTTTCTCACTCAAATCATGGCTGGCGATGACTTCGGTCCAATCGATGCGATATTCCACGAAGGTGCTTGCTCGGCAACAACGGAATGGGATGGCAAGTATATGATGTTGAATAACTATGAATATTCAAAAGAGTTACTTCACTACTGTCTAGAACGACAAATCCCATTTTTATACGCTTCATCAGCGGCAACCTATGGCGAAACAAACACCTTCATTGAAGAAAAGCAGTATGAAGGCGCTTTAAATGTGTATGGCTATTCAAAACAACAGTTTGATAACTATGTTCGTCGACTCGTTGAAGATGCCAAAGCACACAACGAAACATTGTCGCAAATTACCGGCTTCCGATATTTCAATGTATACGGTCCTAGAGAACAGCATAAAGGCTCAATGGCTTCTGTAGCGTTTCATCTGAACAATCAATTGAATGCAGGTGAGAATGCCAAACTGTTTGCGGGTAGCGAACACTTTAAGCGTGATTTTGTTTATGTGGGCGACGTAGCCGCGGTAAACCTTTGGTTCTTAGAAAATGAAGTATCTGGTATTTTCAACTTAGGTACAGGTAATGCTGAATCTTTCAATGAAGTCGCAAAAGCTGTCATCAAACACCATCAAAAAGGACAAGTAGAAACGATTCCTTTCCCTGAACATTTAAAGGGCGCATATCAAGAATACACTCAAGCCGATCTTACAAAACTAAGAGCAGCAGGCTGTGACCACACCTTTAAATCAGTGGCTCAAGGTGTTGCTGAGTATCTAGATATCATCAATAAGTAGCTGCACAATGAAAGAAACTCGCAATGATTTTGATCCTAAAGCCTATAACCCAGAGTTTAAATGGTGCTTTCTTGCGCCAAAATTCTGGAGCACTTGGCTTGGGATACTATTTTCTATTCCATTTAGTTTTTTACCGATTGCATTACATCGCAAGTTGGCTTCTTATGCAGCTAGAAGAATCAGCTCAAAAAGTCGTGGTCAAGCACAGCGAGCAAGAGTAAACCTTAGCTATTGCTATCCAGAAATGCCAAGCACTAAAAGAGAAGAAATAATTTCTCAAATGCTGACCACTGCAGGAACGTATTTAATGCGTTTTCCTCTGCTTACGCTACGTAGTCGAAAGTGGTTAGACAAAAATACCATTGTAAATGGTCTCGAGCATTTCACTGCACTTAAAGAAGATAAGCAAAATGTCATCTTCTTGGTTCCTCATACTTGGTCTGTCGACGTATTCGCCATGTTATTGGCTTCCAAAGGATACCCAATGTGTACCATGGTCAAGAGCCAAAAAAATCAGCTGAGCGAATGGGCAATGTCCAAACAACGTAAACATTATGGCGGTCGCCTTTATGAACGTTCAGGGGGCATAAAACCCTTTATAAAAGCGGTTAATGATGGGTATACCGGGTATTTTTTACCTGACCAAGATCATGGTCCAAACAAAAGTGTCTTTGTGGATTTCTGCGCCACTACCAAAGCTACCCTACCTGTTATGGGTTTCTTAGCAAAAGCGACGAAATCGAAGATTATTCCACTCTGGACTGAATTTAATACTGAAAGCGGAAAGTTTGAAATCGATGTATATCCCGCATTAGCTGATTTTCCAACTGATTCTCCAGAAAATGATGCTTTAGCTATGAACCGATTTATAGCACAGTGCTGTGAAGATAAACCCGAGCAGTATATGTGGAACTTAAAGCTACTACTTTCCCAGCAAGATGGGACATATATTTACGACAATCCTGTGAGCAATTAATCTCAATGAAAAAAATACTAATAATTGGTCCTTCTTGGGTAGGTGATATGGTGATGAGCCAGTCGCTTTATCGTACGTTAAAAGAGCAAAACCCTGACGCTATTATCGATGTACTCGCACCCGCATGGTGTAAACCAATATTATCTCGTATGCCAGAGGTTAATCAGGCTATTGAAATGCCTCTAGCACATGGTGAGTTTAAGCTAGCTCAAAGGTACAAAATCGGAAAAAGCTTACGCTCTAATCAATATACCCATGCTTATGTTCTACCAAACTCAGCGAAATCAGCTCTTATTCCTTTTTTTGCCAGAATCCCACAACGAATTGGCTGGAAGGGTGAAAGTAGATTTGGACTACTCAATGATATTCGACTAAACAAACAATCTTTTACTTTTATGTCTGAAAGATATGTTGCTTTAGCTCACCCTAAGCAACAAATGAACAATTCAAGCAGTCTTGGTGGATTAAGCAATATACTCTGGCCTCAATTAGAGATAGATAAAAACCAAGTACTAGAAACAACAACAAAATTCAGCTTAAGTACCGAATCAAAAGTTATAGGGCTATGCCCAGGAGCAGAATTTGGTCCGGCAAAGAAATGGCCAACAAAGCACTATGCCGAGTTAGCAACTCAATTATTAGCAAACGGTTATAATGTCTGGCTATTTGGATCTAACAAAGATGCAGAAACAACATCAGAAATACTTCAAAAACAAAGTTTAGAATACAAAAATAATATCGTAGATTTAGCTGGTAAAACATCTTTAGAAGAAGCTATTGATTTGCTATCAGTATGCCAATATGTTGTAAGCAATGATTCAGGTTTAATGCATGTATCAGCAGCTGTTGGTTGTCATGTTATCGGTATTTATGGTTCGACATCTCCAGACTACACTCCGCCGTTAACTAATAAACTAGATATCGTAAATACAGATATTGAGTGTAGACCATGCTTTAAAAGGGAATGCCCTCTTCATCACTTAAAGTGTCTAAATGAAATATCTCCAACATCAATTGTAGAAAGAATTATTAATGATTAATCTATATTTAATAACAAGTTTTTTCTGTTTTATTATTCCAGCTACAATTCTGGCTTATGGAAAGAGTTATTCGTATACAATAATCCCATTTATGATCATTGGTCTCATAAGTCTATATTGGTGTGATAAGAATAAATTTGATAAGAAAGCTAAAATTATAGCATTCAGTTTCAGTGCATATTTTTTTTGTACTCTTGCATCACTGTTAATTCTAAAAGGTGATTATGGAAACCTTGACGCTCCTAGTAGAGCACTATTAATTATACCTTCCTTTATCCTACTACTTAGCTTCAAACCAAATAAAAAAGCTTTATCTTGGGGACTAGCGATTGGTTCTGCAATTGCAGGGAGCATTGCTCTTTATCAAAACTTCGTGCTAGATGTTCGCCCTTTTAATCAAATATGGCGATTTATGGTAATACAATCAGGAAATATAGCTATGAGCATGGGCCTCTTTTCCACTGTATGGGCCTGCCACCTGATAAAAGAGAAACGTAATCCTTTACTCATATTTCTTGCTTTTGTTTGTGCTGGAATGGGGATACTTGCTAGCTTACTATCTGGAGCTAGAGGAGGATGGGTAATTAGTCCATTCATCTTATTTATGATTTATTTAATCTTCAACCATTTAATTCACCTCAAAACTAAAGTAGTAATAGTAATAACTATGCTCGTTATAGGGTACCTTAGCTATCCTATGGTTGAAGACAGAGTTGAAAGAGCCTCCAATGATATCCATAAATATGTATCTGGAGACGCCTCATACTCCTCTGTAGGTGTGAGATTCGAAATGTGGAAGGGAGGAGCACATGCGTTTCTAAATAATCCACTTTTTGGTACTGGTTATGAACAAAGAAATCAAAGTAAACTGGATGCTATAAAAGATGGCTGGGCGACTAAGAATATCCTTCGTCACTCACGATTACATAACAATTATATAGAAGAAGCATCCATTAAAGGTATTATAGGAATTACTGTTTTACTAATTTTCTTTTGTGGTCCTCTATATGTATTCATTCGAGATTATCGAGATAATAGAAATATATATTCATACTTAGGTATTATACATATCATCTCTGTCATGAGTTATTGTTTAACACAAAACTTTATCAATCATCATTCTGGCATGTTATTTTACATCATGTTTACCATTATATTCTATAGCTATAGTAAGCACTATTCAGAGGAACGAATATGAATATCCTAATTTGTAGTTCTTACAACAATAATTGGCATGCCGTACGCCCTGAAGCTGAGGTATTTATAGAATTAGCAAAACAGGGACACAATATAACTATCGCGACACAAGGCGATGCAGAGTATTGTGAACGTTTCACAGAGTTTGGCATAAAAGTAGTCGATGCTTATCCAAGTAAAAAGATATGTTTGCGTACTATTCGACACTTAAAAAAAGTAATAGAGCAAAATAATATTGATATCTGTTACGCATTAAACTCCAAAACTATTCCGAATGCAGCATTTGCATGTATCGGTTCTAAAGCAAAACTCATTGCATATAGAGGTACTACGGGTGGCCTCTATCGCCATGATCCCTCTGCCTATCTAACAATATTACATCCACGAGTTGATGGAGTAATCTGTGTCAGTGAAGCCGTAAGACAAGATGTTTTGACTAAGGTTTGGAAAAATAAAGATCAAGTTGTTACGATTTATAAAGGTCACGATATAAACTGGTATGATACTTCTTCAGCGTCTAGAGATGAGTTTAATATCCCATCAACCAGCAAAATTGGCATATGTGTCGCTAACTCCAGACCCTCTAAAGGGGTTCAAGTCTTACTTGAAGCGGTAAAAGAAATCAACGACCCTAATTTTCATTTGCTGCTTGTAGGAAATGGAATGGAAACACTTCAGGCAATAGCAAAACAAAGCAAAATGTCTGAACGAATTCACTTTTTAGGCTTTAGAAAAGACATATCAAACCTTATGGCCATGTCGGACTTTCAGATTCAGCCATCGATTAGTGGAGAAGGGTTACCCAAAACTATTATTGAAGCAATGGTGGTTTCTAAACCTTCAATCGTCACAACTGCCGGCGGTTCTGCTGAACTGATCATAAATAATAGTAATGGCATTGTCGTTGATACAGGTGATCAACAAGCTTTAACCCAAGCAATTGAGCAGTTTTTAGAGCCGAACGTAGATCTTATTACTATGGGGAAAAAGTCAAAACAAAAAATGGAAGCTGAATTCAGCCTGCAGAAGAGTGTATCGGACCATATAAAGTATTTCTCTCAACTACTAAATTAGAATTCAAAAGTATTCGGTTTATAGAGAGGAAGCTCTCCCGTGAGCTTCTTCTCTGATAGTTTTGCAATAAACTCATTAAGTTTAATATCTGCCGCAAAATCCAGGCACTGATGTAAATCATAATTCCACCATTGTAGCTCCATTAAAGCCTCGACTTGCTTTTCGGGAAACCTCATCTTAATTTTTCGAGCAGGTACACCACCAACAATAGAATACGGTTCCACATCACTGGTAACGACAGCATTTGCTGCTATTACTGCACCATCTCCAATACGGATTCCTGGTTTAAGTATGACATTGGAAGCTATCCATACATCATTACCTATCGTTGTATCTGGTTGCTGAGGAGTGGCGACTGTTTTTAAATGTTTAAGGCCCAGAAACCCTTTATCATAAGTAATGGGAGATGAAGTAAATCTTTCTATTGGGTGACTAGCCCCCATGAACTCCACATCATTCGCTATTGATGTATAGCGACCTACCGTTAAGTTTCCATGAGTGATTAATTTAGAATGTGAATAAGAAAAAGCCCCCATACTCCAAAGGCGCTCTCCTTGGAAAAAAGCAACGTTTTCTTCTATAACTACAATATTTTTAGGTACGATAAAACGTTTATACAAAGACCATTTTGGTACTTGAATATTAAGCTTAGAGAAATGTCTTTTCTTTGTTGGACTAAATAACAATTTTCGGCGAGACATACTTCCCTCAACACTACTCTAAAGATCGAACTTTATTGTATAATACCGTATACATAAAGAGTAGAGCGAATAAGAAATGTCGACAATTGGTATACTTTTAATCACTAAAAATGCCGGAAAAACGTTACGAGAATGTCTAGAATCGGTTTCTGGATGGACTGATGATATCGCAATACTCGATTCAGGAAGTACCGACGACACCCTTAGCATAGCAAGAGAGTATACTAGCAATATCCAGAGTAAGCATGACTGGGAGGGATTTGGTATACAACGACAAGTCGCCCAAACATACCTTACAACTGATTGGGTATTAGCGATCGATTCTGACGAAGTCGTTAGTGATCAACTAAAAAATTCAATTCAAAATGTCATCAAGCAATCCGATCTTAATACCTGCTATTCAATAAATCGACTTACTTGGGCATTTGGTAAATTTATCCGTCATTCAGGCTGGTATCCAGACAGAATTGTTCGTCTTTATCCAAGAACATTAACAACTTATAATGATGCACAAGTTCATGAAAAAGTAGAGCTTCCTAAGGGGCATAAGGTTATCGAATTGGAAGGAGATCTATTGCACTTCACTATTGATAGTTTGTCTCAGTATACTTCAAAAACAAATCTATATATCAAATCATGGGCAGATCAAAGAGAAGGCAAAAAGCGTTCAAGTCTAGGAAAAGCGATATCACATGCATTTTTTAGGTTTATAAAAATGTACATTTTAAAGCTTGGATTCCTAGATGGAAAACATGGACTACTGCTCGCGATACTAAGCGCAAACACCGTATTTACTCGTTATGCTGATTTGTGGGTCAGAGAAGAGTCCAAAAAAGATAAAGCACAATCATAAGCTAAAATAGTTTCATTACTTCAATAGCTTACCTGCGCCCCTCAAGACTTCTGTAACTTTAAGTTCTGACGGGGTGTCATGATGAATAATATCCCAAACTTTCCCTCCTTGCGGGAAAGTTCGATGTGGCTCTCCCGGTAAAAATAAACCTAAAACAGGGGTATTGAATGACGATGCTAAATGTAATGGACCAGAATCATGGCCAATAAATAATGATGCATTAGGTAGCAGTTCAATAGCAGATTGAAAATCATTGTTTGATAATACATCAGAGAATTCATCACTCTCTAATCTATCTGCGTATTCAAGTCTAAGAGTATTCAATTCACGACTACTACCAAACCAAATTACTTTAAATTTATGTCTCAATTCATCTGCAACACTTAACCAAACATCCATCTTCGCACAACGCTCTACAGCCCCTGCAAAAGGATGAAGAATGATATATTTGCCATTGAAAGTATAACTGTTGTTACATACTAATTGATATCTAGGTGACATTACATCTATTGACAATGGTGTAAGAAAATTAGCAATTGACGTCATAACAGGTACATCTGAAGAATAATTTTCTACAACATCAGTGAGAAACCAGTTATTTTTTTTAGCCTTTAATCCAATAGTTTTATTTATACCAATTAATCTAGAAAAAAATGATGGGCGCCAAGATTTAGATGTATTAATTACCACATCATAATCGTTTTTCCTGAGTGCCATAAACATTTTAACAAAATCTATAAAACTACCTTTATCATTTTTATTCCTTGCCCAATAAGGTTTTACTTTATAAATGGAATCTATACTAGGGATCATCGTAACAACAGTTTCAGTATACGATTTACATAAAAAATCCACCTTAGAGTTAGGGTGTTTTTCTTTTATTTCCTTAGAAAGTAACGATGTAAAAACCACATCACCAATATTATCAAGGCTAATGAGTAAAACTTTCAAGATAATCCCCTAAAATATTTTCTCTTATATATATTAAATATTGTTTCCAAAGATCTAGGATATATATAACATAGTCTTGCAATATGTATTCTAGCCAGATAAAAAAAGTCTATTTCAACTTTGTAATCCCGATAACTATATTTCTTGTAAAGTAACTCCCACTCAAAAAATTGGTAATGCGAACATTTTCCTTTTAACTTTGAAACCCTAGTATTTCCTTTAAATTTACTAGGTAGACCTAATCCTAGCTGAGTTTCACCTAAAATAATCAAATTATTAGCAATAAATTCTTCAGAGATTTTAGTACCGACTATGCTTTTATCATGAAGGTGCTTTAAATCAAATTTCTCACCTATTTTCTTCAATGATTTTAAAACAAATAGCTGAGTACAATCAACAAGATGATATGGATCAGAAGCATCGAAGGGGAGCGCCTGTGAAGGTATGTAGTCTTTTTCTAATGGTAAATCCCATAAAGATAATAGATCAGAGGTTAATCCAAAATAGAAAAAGTCACTAATATGCAGTGGAACAGATAACCCCTTCGCAAACTTGCGGGTAAAAATATCAGAAACAACAACTCTTTGATTAAAGTAACGATGAGCATCACCAAATACATCATATTTCTTCTGATATTCAACAAAATCATTATTTGTTAAATAATTGTCACTTCTCAACTTTACTGCATATTTAGTTTTTACTTTTTTTAATCCTTCCGCAGTAGAGACAATTTGTCTATTATTATTAAAATAGTGTGGGCTTCCATCTCTATTATACTGTCTAATGTTGTGTCCTGGATCTTGGCATAAAACCAACTCATCATAGTCTAAACCATCTAAGTCTTGATCATACCATGTTGATAATATTATTTTAGCTCCTGGTAAATGCTCCCTCACTGAACGTAAACAACGTTGAGTTATACCTTCCTCTTGGTTTCTATCAACAAGAGCCTGTACTGGACCTTGAACTACAACACTAATATCTTTAAACATAATAAATCATCAAACAAAATCATACTGTCACAATATATGAGCAGTAATAAATATAATAGGCATCGTCTTAACTTTAATTTCTAAAAATCATATCAAGCTACTATGATAATACCCTATAAAGAAAAACCATCATTATACTATAGCCAGAGACTAGGATATTTCACCTCTGGTGATTTTTCTATAAACTGTGATCTAAGCGGTGATTTTCATCTTGACTACAATAGTAATCATCCGCTTAGCGCTAATAACCTTCTTACAGTGCCCTATATATTGTCATATATTTTTGGGCTGTATTTTCAATGCGAAATTCTTCTAGGCTACTCTCTATATTATCAATAAGTTGTTGTTTTAATTCGTTTTCATTCAGAACCAGCTGTACTTTCTCCGCCAAAGACTTCGCATCACCAATATCAACGAGAAAGCCATTAATACCGTCATCAATAATGTCAGGTATCCCACCAGCTCTTGTTGCGATAACAGGTAAGTGGCAGTGAAGGGCTTCTAAAATCACCGAACCTAACCCTTCGCTATAAGCTGGATGTATCATCAGATCTGCTGCTGAAAACCAGTCTCCCATATTCGATTGCTTACCCACAAAACAGACATTGGAAAGGTGACTCGCTTGGATCTCTAACGCTGCTTTCATACGGCCGTCACCGAGGAAAACAAATTGAATCTCTGGCGCTGTTTTCTCTACTATTTCAGCTGCTTTAATCGATACATCAAAACCTTTGTGCTCATACATATTTGCAGCTTGAATAACTAAAGCTCTGTTGCCAAAACGAGCTTTTATATCCTGAATCTTGCGTGTATCCGATGGGTAATCAATTGGAGAGCTAGGAATTTTTTCGATTTTAGTCTCTGTGCTAACTTTTTTTAGCTGCTGACAAATTGCCGTGCTTAAGCCAACTAAGGCTGCGGCTTTACGATACTGGCGATATGATTTACTTTTTAAAGGATTATCAATTCTTCTCGTTATTATGTACGGAGTTTTACTTAACAAATTCTGTATATAAGCCCAATGCACTGCTTTTCCATCATGTACATGAATAACATCAAAATGTTCACTTTTCACTTGAAGATGAGCATTCCAAAATTTCTTCGCTGCAAAAACTTTGCACCCTAACGCTTTTACTTCTGAAAAAAATGGGCTGTAAGGGTTTGCAACTACACTCAGCTTGACACCCAATTTCAACTGCTGCTTTATCATTTCAAGGGTTTGTCGTTCTCCACCACTAAAGCCTGACGCTAAGTTGACGTGACATATATGCAAAGTCTGTACTCCATCTAAACTGACTTATGTAAGCCTACAATGGCTAAATTGATACCGTATTCATACTTCCCTGATAGTGAGAAAGAGGACTATCCAGCAAGTTTTCTAGCTTGAAAAGAACAAATTCCTTTCTAAACCGCCATAAAGCTAAAAATACTTGATTTTACTCCATAACCTTTCAAACTACACTTTAAGCTTACTCTATTAAGACCATTAGTTTGATCAGAATACTCTACAACATAGCTCTTATAATATTATCGCCAGTGCTATTATACACTTTACTCAAATCGAAGAATGGGAAACCTAGCGTAGGAAGTCGCTGGACTGAATACTTTGGTTCCTGCTCTGCTTTAGTCGGAAAAAAACCAATCTGGATCCATACCGTTTCTGTTGGAGAAACTATTGCAGCTACCCCACTAATAAGAGCAATTAAAGCAAAATACCCTGATCAAGATATATTAATCACCACCACCACCACCACGGGTGCAGAACAAGCGGCTAAACTCGATGACATTGCTGAACACAGGTTTATGCCTATTGATTTTTCCTGGTGTGTCAGTCGATTTCTAAAAACCGCTAATCCAAAATGTATGCTAATCATGGAAACAGAGCTATGGCCAAATACATTACAAGCGGTAGCGAATAGCAATATTCCAATTTCAGTTATCAACGCTCGCCTGTCCGAACGCTCATGTCAACGGTATCGCCAGTTCCAATCTGTATTTAATCTTATTTCACAAAACCTTGACCAAATTCTTTGTCAACATCAGGCTGATGCAGAGAGATTCAAATCATTAGGTATTTTACCTGAAAAATCATCCGTTACTGGCTCTCTAAAATTTGACATATCCATACCGAACACTGTTCATGAAAATGCCTTAACACTTCGTCATCAATTAGGGATAAATAGACCTGTCTGGGTTGCAGCCAGCACCCATGAAGGAGAAGATGTGATACTTTATGATGCTCATCAGAAGCTATTACAAGCCTATCCCGAAGCATTGCTAATTTTAGTTCCTCGTCACCCAGAAAGATTTGAAGGCGTCGCTAAATTTGGGGAAGAATATGGCTTCAATGTCGTACGTCGAACCCATGAAAATAAAATAGACTCAACGACTCAAGTTTATCTTGGTGATACTATGGGAGAAATGCTCACCTTCATTAGTGCAGCCGACATTTGCTTTATGGCCGGAAGCCTTATCGGCGATAAAGTAGGAGGGCATAATGTGCTAGAACCGGCTGCACTCGGAAAGCCTATACTAAATGGCCCTAGTTTCTTTAATTTTAAAGAAATCACACATCAATTAATCAAAGAGCAAGCTTTAGTTATTTGTCACTCTGCTGACGAGATCAATCATCAGCTCGTTCGCTTATTAAGTGACTCTACGTTATCTGAACAAATGGGCGAAAATGCATTAAAAGTGGTCGCGCAAAACCAAGGCGCGGTAGCCAAAACCTTAGAGGCTCTCTCTAGCGTGATAACCAAGCAATAGCTGCTCCCAATCACTCTCTTGCCAGTGGATCGAAAAGCGCTGTACTTCCTTGAGGAATGAGCGCTTTAATCTTTCTAAGTTTGCCTGTTTCCAACCATCACCATCTTGTTGATAGCATTTATCAAAATCTATGATCCATACCTGATCACTGTTATCGAGCAAGATATTGTGGATATTAAGATCGGTGTGATTAACTTGTGCTTGATGAAGCTTGCTTATTTGCCTGCCAATGGATTGGTATATCTCAGAACTCACCGGTGAGTGTTGTAGCTGTGCCACTAAGTCTTGAGCATTTGGTATTCTTTCACTCAATAAATCCGCGGTATAAAAAGGGCCAAATTTATCGGCCTTAGCGGCAATGGGTCTGGGGACGTTAACTCCTTGCTCACGCAGATGCTGTAGCAACTTATACTCTTGATAACTGCGAGTGTTCTGCCACCCAGAGAACCAGTACTGATCTTTGACTAATTTGCCAAACAGTCCGCCACGACGATAGTGACGCAGTGCGGCTTGTAAACCATCAAGTTGTACAAACCAAGTGGTGCCTCGTCCTTTTGCGCTACCGGTTATTTTGTCCTGCACAAACCAATATGGGGCTTCAAAACACATTTCTGGTGGGACATTGAGTAAGCTAGGTTCATACCAAATGACTTCTGACCCATTGTTTAATGTTTCCAATCTGCAACCCCAATCAATTCAATTCTTTCCTGATTTTACAATTAACTCTAGCACCTGCATAATTTATCTATCTCCTTTATGAGCCAATTGCATGACACTGTTTAAATCACCACCAAAATCACTCTGTATTCTTCGCCTTTCTGCCATCGGTGATGTTTGCCATGCTATCGCTGTTGTACAAGCAATCCAAAACTATTGGCCAAGCACTAAGATCACTTGGATTTGCGGTAAAATTGAAGCGCAGCTTATCGGTGATTTACCCAACATTGAAATTGTGGTGTTCGATAAAAAGCTGGGATTTAAAGGCATGAAGGCGGTGTGGAAACAGCTGTCATCGACGCGCTTTGATGCTTTGCTGCATATGCAAGCCGCTCTTCGAGCAAGCGCCCTCTCTCTTGGCATTAAAGCGGATTATAAAATCGGCTTTGGTAAGAATAGAACCAAAGAAGGTCAGTGGTTGTTTACTAACAAACACATTCCAAACTCACAAAGCTTTCATGTTTTAGATAATTTTGCTGATTTTGCGCGATACATTGGGGTTCCGTTTCAGGCTCCGCAATGGCACATTCCCGTTAGCCATGACGACACTAAATTTGCTAAGAACGTTATCAATAACCAGCCAACATTAGTCATTTCTGCCGCAGCGAGTAAAGATAGCCGCAATTGGCTAACAGAGCGCTATGCTGCCGTCGCTGATTATGCGATAGACAAAGGCATGCAAGTCATACTGTGTGGCTCACCTGCTGACAGGGAAATCAAATTAGCCGAAAACATTGCTCAATTGATGCAAGGTGATGTGAATAACATGGTGGGGAAAACCTCATTAAAACAACTGACTGCAATACTTAATGAGGCGAGCGTAGTACTCGCCCCCGATTCAGGGCCCGCTCATTTAGCCACTACGCAAGGCACGCCTGTGATAGGCCTTTATGCTCACAGCGATCCGCGACGCACTGGTCCTTATAATAGTCTGGAACTGGTAGCGAATGCCTATGATGAGCATATTCAGCAGCAAACGAATAAGTCACTGTCAGACATTCCTTGGGGAACTCGCGCAAAAGGCGATGATCTAATGTCTGCAATTAGTACCAAACAAGTCTGCCACCTACTCGATAAAGCATTAGAGAAGAATTAATTTATGAAAAACCATGTCCTCTACCCTGGCACTTTTGATCCTTTAACCAATGGTCATCTAGATATTATTACCCGCGCAGCCAATCTTTTTGAGCAAGTCACAGTATGTGTTGCTGCCAGTCCAAGTAAAAATACAATGTTCACCCTAGAAGAACGGGTAGCGATGCTTCAAGAGTCTGTTGTGCATCTAAACAATGTCAAAGTGGAAGGCTTTTCTGGGTTATTAATTGAGTTTGCCAAGCAAAAGCAAGCGAACCTGCTTATTCGAGGTTTGCGTACTACGATGGATTTTGAGTATGAGTTTGGTCTTACAAGCATGTACCGAAAACTGATGCCGACATTAGAAAGTATCTTCTTAACGCCGTCTGAAGAGTTTGCTTTTCTTTCGTCAACCATTGTCAGGGAAGTTGCGATTCACGGTGGGGATGTGGAAGGTTTTGTGCCGTCTTCGGTATTTAAACGAATTAAAGAAAAGGTTTAGCTCTTCTATTCTTTTATTCCAACTAAAAGAACCAAGAACTAAACCTAATACCAGACTATAGGGTGTAATAAGCTTTGTACCAATCAACAAAAGCTTGTACGCCCTCTTTCACTTTCACTTCAGGCTTGTAACCGGTCGATTTAAACAAGTCTGCTGTATCAGCGTAAGTGGCATACACATCACCGGGTTGCATTGGCATGAAGTTTTTCTTCGCTTCAATACCCAGAGCCTCTTCTAGCGCTTCGATATATTCCATCAGTTTCACCGGGCTGCCGTGACCAATGTTATACACTCGGTATGGTGCAGAGCTGGTTGCAGGAGAACCTTGTTCAACACTCCAGTCAGTATTCGCCTCAGGGATAACGTCTTGAATACGCAGGATACCTTCAACGATATCATCAATATAAGTGAAATCACGCTGCATATCGCCGTTGTTATACACGTCAATCGCATCACCATTTACGATAGCTTTGGTGAACTTAAATAGCGCCATATCAGGACGTCCCCATGGGCCATAAACAGTGAAGAATCTTAATCCTGTTGTAGGTACGCCATAGAGGTGCGAGTAAGTATGAGCCATTAGCTCATTGGATTTTTTAGTTGCTGCGTACAGTGATACCGGGTGATCGACTGAATCTGCAGTATCGAACGGCATTTTTTTATTCAAGCCGTAAACTGAACTAGAAGAGGCATACACAAGGTGTTTGATCTTATGGTGGCGACAACCTTCTAAGATAGTCAAATGGCCGATAAGGTTACTGTCGGCATACGCTAGCGGATTATCAATGGAATAACGCACGCCTGCTTGCGCGGCCAAGTGAATCACTTTATCAAATTGCTCTTCAGCAAATAGCGCGGCGATGCCTTCGCGGTCAGCTAAATCAAGCTGCTTAAAGGTAAATTTGTCATGCTCAATACGCTTTAAGCGATCTTCCTTTAGAGAAACTTGGTAGTAGTCATTCATATTGTCGATACCGACAACATCATGTCCAGCCTGCGTTAAGCGCTCTACGACTGCACTACCGATGAAGCCAGCAGCTCCAGTGACTAAATATTTCATGCTGTTTCCTTCTGTTGGCATGTTTCACACCAAAATGTATTTCTTTGCCCAACCATCTTTTGGCTAATTTTCGTTGCGCAGACCAGGCATTCTTGCCCTGATCTACCATAAACTTGCAGCTCTTGAGCAAAATAACCAGGCTTACCGTCTGGCTGAGCAAAATCATTAAGCGTGGTTCCGCCTTGTTTTATGGCGTTGCTAAGCACCTGTTTTATTTCTTTAACCAACTCATCCCACTCTTTATGTGTCAATGAGTTAGCAGGTCTTAATGGGTGAATTTTAGCATTAAACAAAGATTCGTTAGCGTAAATATTTCCTACGCCCACCACAACCTTATTATCCATAATGAATTGCTTTACGGCGATGCGCCTTTTGGCTGCCAGAGCGATAATATGCTTAGAGCTAAAGTCATCACTAAGAGGCTCCGGCCCTAGGTTATCTAAGATAGACAATGATTCACCAGCTTCGATCCACAACCAAGATCCAAAACGTCTCGGATCGTTGTAGCGCAATAACTTGCCATTTTGCAAAATAAGATCAACATGATCATGTTTGCTTGCCTGCACACCCTCGTCTTGAATCCTTAATGAGCCCGACATACCTAAATGCACCACAATACAACCATTGGCAGTATGCAGTAGAAGATATTTAGCACGGCGAGTGACCGCTTCAATCACCACACCACTGAGTTGTTGCAGTTGCTCTGGCACAGGCCAACGTAGTTTTGGCTGACGCACTACAATTTTTTTGATCGTTTGACCTGTAATGTGCGGACTGATCCCCATGCGGGATACTTCAACTTCTGGTAACTCTGGCATGCATCGCTCAATTCATTCTATGGAATCATCATTCTAACGTTTTCTAGGCATAAAAAAACCCAGCAACAAGTGCTGGGTTTTTATGTTCTGCGTAAAGAAGTGTTAAATCAATTACTTGATTTTAGCTTCTTTGTACATAACGTGTTGACGAACAACTGGATCAAATTTCTTGATCTCAAATTTGCCCGGCATGTTACGTTTGTTTTTATCTGTAGTATAGAAGTGACCTGTACCAGCAGAAGAAACAAGTTTAATTTTTTCGCGAATGCCTTTAGCCATTGCTCAATTCCTCTTAAACGTTTTCGCCACGTGCACGGATATCAACAAGAACAGCATCGATGCCTTTCTTATCAATAATACGCATGCCTTTAGCAGTTAGACGTAGTTTAACAAAACGTTTTTCGCTCTCTACCCAGAAACGATGAGTTTGTAGGTTCGGCAGAAAACGGCGCTTAGTAGCGTTGCGTGCGTGAGAACGGTTGTTACCCGTTACAGGACGCTTACCAGTTACTTGGCATACTCGGGACATGAATGTCTTCTCCAAATCGTTTCAGCTCGATATCAACCTTGGTGGCCGAACCTCTCTAGTGAGGCCGAAAACCATTATGGAAAATCCATACAAGGCTATCAAAGGTCGCGTATTATACTAACTTGACGAGAATTGCTCAAGACCCGAACAGATCCTTTTTACAGAATTTGGTGATCTTTTTTGAGCAGAGCTGATTTTTGTTCAAAAATAGTGCGCGTATGTTACCAGAAATCCTACACCCTACAACCACTAATTAGCTATCAGACCTATATTTAATTTAGCTTGACGACTATTTGTGTTTGGCTAGCGTAAATTGTTAGCCTAATATAGCTTGGAATTCATCATCATACTGATATAAATCATTCACTTACCGAGGTCAGAATGTCGCAACTCTTATCTGCAATCCCACTGACTTCCTTAAATGGCGTTGGGGCAAAGGTCGCTGAAAAGCTGGCTAAGGTCGGCCTTATCTCTATTCAAGACCTTTTATTTCACCTTCCGCACCGTTATGAAGACCGAACTCGCGTTTATCCGATGATAAGTTTGCACGCTGGCCTATGGGCGGGAGTGCAAGGCAAAGTTATGACGGTGGATACTGTTTTTGCTCGAAGAAAAATGCTCACCGTAAAAATCAGCGATGGAAATGGCACCATCACATTGCGATTTTTTAACTTTACCGCCGGAATGAAAAATAATTTCAGTGAAGGCAAATGGGTACACGCTTATGGCGAGATCAAACGTGGCAATCAAGGTTTAGAGATCGTTCACCCTGATTTTTCATTTTTTAATGAAGGTAAAGCGGTGACGACCGAATCCAGTTTGACCCCTGTTTACCCAACGACAGAAGGTTTGCGCCAACTCACTTTACGCAACCTCACCGATCAAGCTTTAGAGTTGTTAGATAAGTCAGCGGTGAACGAGTTACTGCCCGACGGATTGTATGATGCACAATTATCCCTAAATCAAGCACTGCACATTGTGCATCGCCCCTCTCCAGAGATAGACATGGAGCAGTTTGATTTAGGTCGCCACCCCTCACAACTACGCTTGATCATCGAAGAGTTGTTAGCCCAAAATCTATCGATGCTAGCGCTCAGAAGCAAAGGACAGCTTGATGATGCAATTGCACTGCCCGCATCGAAACGTTTAAAAACACAATTGCTGGATTTACTGCCCTTCTCTCCAACCAAGGCGCAAGTTAGAGTTGTTAACGAGATCGAAGGCGATCTTCTCAAACCCCACCCGATGATGCGTTTAGTACAAGGCGACGTGGGATCAGGCAAAACATTGGTAGCGGCACTCGCCGCCGTCACCGCCATCGAACAAGGCTATCAAGTGGCAATGATGGCACCAACCGAGCTATTGGCTGAGCAACACGCCATCAACTTTACCGCTTGGTTTGAACAACTGGGTATCAAAGTTGGTTGGCTGGCGGGGAAAGTCACCGGCAAGGCCAAACAAGCACAACTGGACGCCATCGCCAGTGGCGAAGCACAAATGGTGATCGGTACGCATGCTTTATTTCAAGAACAGGTAAAATTCCATAACCTCTCTTTAGTGATCATTGATGAACAGCACCGTTTTGGTGTCCACCAGCGTCTAGAGCTTCGAGAAAAAGGCGCGGTTGCTGGATACTACCCTCATCAATTAATCATGACTGCCACACCGATTCCAAGAACCTTAGCCATGACCGCTTATGCCGATCTTGAAACCTCGATTATTGATGAACTGCCACCGGGAAGAACGCCCATTCAAACCGTTGCCATACCCGATACTAAGCGCGCCGATATTATTGAACGTATCCGAGTTGCTTGTGCTCATGAAGGTAAGCAAGCGTATTGGGTGTGTACGCTAATCGACGAGTCCGAAGTCTTAGAAGCTCAAGCTGCTGCTGAAATAGCCGAAGAGCTCACCGCTAAATTACCGGAGCTAAAGGTAGGACTGGTGCATGGACGAATGAAACCCGCCGAAAAACAAGCCATCATGCAGCAGTTTAAAGCCAATGAATTACAACTTTTGGTCGCTACCACCGTGATTGAAGTGGGCGTAGATGTGCCAAATTCCAGCTTAATGATCATCGAAAACCCAGAACGCCTCGGGTTAGCACAATTACACCAGTTACGCGGCCGCGTTGGACGTGGAACCGTCGCCAGTCATTGTGTGCTTCTCTATCATGCGCCTTTATCTAAAACCGCTCAGAAGCGTTTAGGGGTACTCAGAGAAAGTAATGATGGTTTTGTTATTGCGCAAAAAGACTTAGAAATTCGCGGTCCGGGTGAACTGCTTGGCACCAAGCAAACCGGTATTGCCGACTTTAAAATTGCCGATCTGATGCGCGACCAACATTTAGTGCCACAAGTGCAAAAAATGGCGCGCTATATCCACCAGCAATATCCAGAAAATGCCCAGCAGATCATTGAGCGCTGGATAGTGAATAGCGATGAGTATGCGAAAGCTTAGCGAACATTAAACAAATCACTATCGAAACAATAAGAGCCTCAATTGAGGCTCTTATTAAGTTCTAAAAGTAAACGATTTTTAGCGACGCTTCTTATCTGCATTGGCAAATGCTGCCGCCATCGCACCACCTAAACCGCCTCCCAGACTGGAGCCTGCAGACGAGCGGTTATCACGGCGCTCATTGCGCGCTGGACGTTTATTGTCTTTATTAGCCTGCCCGCGACTAGTGCGATTATCTTGACCCGGCTGATCATTTAAGCGCATAGACAGTGCAATACGTTTACGCTGAATATCCACTTCCATTACCTTAACCTTCACAATATCGCCCGCTTTTACCACCTCTCGAGGATCAGAAACGTATTTATCGGTCAGCGCCGAAATATGCACCAATCCATCTTGGTGTACGCCAATATCCACAAAAGCGCCAAAATTAGCCACGTTGGAAACCACACCTTCGAGTACCATACCCACTTCTAAATCAGAAACCTTGTCGATTCCCTCAGCAAAAGTCGCGGTTTTAAATTCAGGTCTTGGATCGCGTCCCGGCTTATCCAACTCTTTAATAATGTCGGTAACCGTAGGCAAACCAAACTTATCATCAATAAAGTCGATAGCATTTAGCTTACCTAAAAAGCCGCTATCGCCAATCAAGTTTGAGATTGGCTTACTGGTTTTTTCAGCAATGTTTTTAACTACTGGATAAGCTTCTGGGTGAACAGAAGAAGCATCTAAAGGATTACGACCATTCATAATGCGCAAGAAGCCGGCACTTTGTTCGAAGGCTTTTGGCCCCATACGCGCCACTTTCTTAAGGCTAGCACGGCTTTCAAAGCGGCCGTTTTCATCACGATGAGCCACAATGTTTTGTGCCAATGTCGTCGATAAGCCCGCCACACGGTTAAGCAGAGCAGCAGAGGCTGTATTCACATCCACGCCCACCGCATTCACACAGTCTTCAACAACAGCATCTAGACGTTTTGCCAGTGAGGATTGACCCACATCATGTTGATATTGGCCCACACCGATAGATTTAGGATCAATCTTAACCAATTCTGCCAGCGGGTCTTGCAAGCGTCTGGCGATAGAAACCGCGCCACGTAAAGAAACATCCATATTAGGAAATTCTTTGGCGGCGAGCTCAGAAGCGGAATACACCGAAGCGCCCGCTTCACTCACCACTATTTTTTGTACCTTAGTACCGTTTTTAATCAGCTCACCAATAAAGCTGTCTGACTCACGAGAAGCGGTGCCATTACCGATCGCCACCAAATCAACATTATGTTGTTTGATTAAACGGTCGATGATTTGCAACGATTTATCGTATTGCTTTTGCGGTGCGTGCGGATAAATCACCTCTGTAGCCAATACCTTGCCTGTGCCATCGACCACGGCAATTTTACAACCTGTTCTTAAGCCAGGATCTAAACCTAAAGTGGCGCGAGGCCCTGCAGGTGCTGCCATCAACAAATCTTTTAAGTTAGTCGCAAACACTTCAATCGCATCAATTTCGGCGCGCTCTTTCATCGCCGACATCAACTCTGTTTCCAAGTGCATGGACACTTTTACGCGCCACGCAAAACTAATCACCTGTTTACGCCAAGTATCAGCAGGAGCATCACTTAATGAAATGCGGTAGTGGTCGGCAATGATCGTTTCGCAATATGAACTGCGGATTGAAGGGTCTTGCGCAGGGTCAGCATTTAATGACAGCTGTAAAAAGCCTTCATTACGACCGCGAAGCATAGCTAGCGCACGGTGCGATGGGACGCGACTAATGGCTTCATCATGCTCAAAGTAATCTTTAAATTTCTCACCTGCTGCTTCCTTTCCAGATACAACGCGAGATTGTAATTGAGCATGTTTATTAAGATACGCTCTTAGTTTTTCCAATAGATCAGCATCTTCAGCAATACGCTCCATCACTATGGCTCTTGCACCATCTAGCGCCGCTTTAGTATCAACAATACCTTGCTCTGGGTTTAAGTAATCCTGCGCCACGGTTTCTGGCACCAAAGAAGCGTCATTCCAGATAGCATCCGCTAGCGGCTCCAATCCGGCTTCAATCGCAATTTGACCTTTAGTGCGACGCTTTGGTTTGTACGGCAAGTAAAGATCTTCAAGACGAGTCTTATTGTCAGCCTGATTAATCTCTTTTTCTAATTCTGCTGTCAGTTTTCCCTGCTCAGAAATAGATTTAAGGATCGCTTGTCTGCGATCGGCAAGCTCACGAAGGTAAGTCAAACGGCTGTCTAGAGTACGCAATTGGGTATCATCAAGCCCACCGGTCACTTCTTTTCGATAACGAGCAATAAACGGTACGGTATTTCCCTCATCAATCAGGTTGGCCGTAGCCGTCACCTGTTGGGTGGAGACGTTTAGCTCAGTGGCAATAATCTGAAAAATCGTCTGACTCATCTTAATTCACTTATTTCCTTAATGTTTGCAACTAACTATGGGGGCAAATGTCAGAAAAACCAGATCTCAAAACAATGATTAGCCCCAATAAACTGTGGTCAACGAGTTAAATTAAAGATTTAACCTAACATTTGCCTGCAAGTTACTGATTGTTGGTTAGAATTAAACAAGGTTACTCTTCAAATACTCAGTTGCTAGAAACTGGATTAGACATGGATGTTGATAATGAAAAATATAACCAAGCCGCTGTCATTGCTCATTGCCTCTTTAGCAAGCCTGCCTGTACTGGCCGAAGAAGGAGACTCTCCAATCATGATGAATGAGAATCAGCAGGCTTATACTACCGCCGACCCTGCCTTAAAATGGCAAGATAAGGTTGTATTAGGGCGTATCGAAAACGTGTATTACCAAGATATTGATGGCCTTGAAGGACAAGCCTTTATTGGCAAAATCGATACCGGTGCCGATACCACCTCTATGCATGCTGAAAATATCCACGTATACAGCAACAACCCCAAATATAAAGGACTGCAAGATACCGAGTTGATGCAAACCATCGTCGATGAGTTTGGCGGCCCCAAAAGTAACTGGTGGCTAGAAAGTTTTGATACCCCTGAAAGAAATATTCAAGGTATTGTGAAGTTTGATCTTCGTCATCCCACCACAGGGGAAGTGATTGCTCTTGAAAGACCACTGGCTCGCACTAGCGTTATCCGCAGTCGCACCAGTGAAATCCCTTTATATCGCCCCGTAATTACTATTCCTCTGCAAATTGCTGGAGTAACGGTTGATACCGACGTCAACTTAACCGACAGAAGTAACTTCTCCGCTCCTATTCTGATTGGTAAGACTTTCCTTAAAAAAAATGCATGGGTATTTGCCGGTTATGACTATCTGCAGTCACAAAATGACGCCCATATTGTCGGGCGCAGCGAAACCTTTTTTGTCGATGATATATCCCTAAAAACCAGCTTCTCACTGGTCAATAGCTATAGCCAAATACACGCGACTAATATCAAAGTCGATCAAGACAAACACACCGTCACCTTCGACACGGGTAACAAAGATGACAGCACCACGCTGACTCTGCCATTAGAGCGCATGCTCAGAGTAGGTGGAGAAAAACGCCCTTTAGTATTTGTGCCCGTAACAGCAGGCGACTTTAAAACCCCAATCTTGGCTTACCTTAAAGACCGCTCTAAATACAGCTCACAACTTCGTCTTGGTAAAAACACCCTGAGCAAGTACTTTGTGATTAACACCAGTGACAAACATGTGCTCCACACTCAAAGCAAAAAATTGAGCTCGCTGCTGGATAGCAAAAATCCATTAATGGTAACTCCGCACGAAGTGATTTATATCGACAACACGCCTGTCGATGCAAAACCCTCTTTTGCCATCAATACCCCAGTATTATTTGTGGACAGCTTTGAGCTAAGTAAAGGCAAAAGTGGTGAACAAGCCAGTTTCTACATTCCAAGTAACAATGGACATGACAAAAAAGTCATCAAAAAAGTAGAACGTAAAATACGCATCGGCAATAACGTGCGCCCAATACTTAAAGAGAGCATCACTATTGGCGGCAAAGAGATGACATTAGAATTTGCTTTGGAAGCCACAGATAAAGGCAGTGACCCTTATTTTGCTATTGGCCGTGCTTTTCATAAACAAGGGGTACTGATTAACACCCGAAGCGAAGACTTACTCACTCCACAGCCACTGTTTCAAGCTGGCTTTATCGAAACCGCGCAAGTGGAAAACCTAACCTTTCCTGTAAAACTGGATACCGGTGCCGACATTAGTTCAATCAATGCCCTTAACATCAAGCGCTTTGAAGAAAATGGCCAACCTATGGTGAGCTTTGATTACCAAAATGCAGACGGGCTTACGCAAAAGTTCACTAAAGAAGTGGTGGATGTAATGCGTATTCGCGCCAAAGCGGGAGAAAAACCCAACGAGCGCCCAGTGGTACTCATGAATGTCAAACTTGGTGAGGTAAATCAAAGCGTGCGTGTTAACCTGCAAGATAGAAGCCGCTTTGAATACAGCATGATATTAGGTAAAAACTTCCTTAAATATGGGGTTGTAGTCAGCAGTGACCAGACTTATCTATTAGGTAAGTAGCACACTTATTATGAACGACACTATTAGATGAAAACGAATTTAATTACCCGAGAAGGCTATAACAAGCTACAACAAGAACATGACTACCTGTGGCACGAACGTCGTCCAGAAGTCACCAAAATTGTCACTTGGGCGGCGAGCCTAGGTGACCGCTCCGAGAACGCTGATTATCAGTACAATAAGCGTTTATTACGCCAAATTGATCGTCGCGTTCGCTATCTGCGCAAAAGACTGCCTGACCTTAAAGTGGTCGACTACGCTAGTGCTCAAGATGGTAAGGTTTTTTTTGGTGCTTGGGTGGAAATAGAAAACGAGCAAGGTGAGCTAAAACGCTTTCGCATTGTCGGGCCCGATGAGATTTACGGCGACGACGTAAAGCAGTATATCTCCATAGATTCCCCTATGGCGCGCGCTCTATTAAAAAAAGAAGTAGACGATGAAGTGCTGGTTAGAACCCCAGAAGGCACAAAAGAGTGGTTTGTGAACAAAATCAATTACCAAATACCTGATTGGTACAAAATCAAATAAAAATAATGAGTTACCTCAGTAAAAATATTTTTTATTAGACGCTGTTAATATTATCTAACACTTTATCTCTCTATAATCGATTCAGCTTTGTTACATTTCCAAAAGTATTATCATTCAGGTGTGATAAGGAGCGAATTTGCAAAAGTGACGGACTACTTGCTCGCACTCGCAACTCCCACTTTTAAATTTAAAAATTGGATTAAGTAGGTTCTATACAATGCAAGAAAACTTCAAAATTTTAGTTGTCGATGACGACGCTCGCCTTCGTTCGTTACTTGAGCGCTACCTTTCTGAGCAAGGGTTCCAAGTTCGCTCTGTTGCGAATGCCGATCAAATGGATCGTCTGTTAACTCGCGAAAATTTTAACTTAATGATTCTCGATCTTATGCTGCCGGGTGAAGATGGTCTATCCATCTGCCGTCGTCTGCGTAGCGCAAACAATACCTTGCCTATCCTAATGCTAACGGCAAAAGGTGATGAGATAGATCGAATTGTTGGGCTAGAAGTTGGTGCTGATGATTACTTACCTAAGCCCTTTAACCCTAGAGAACTGTTAGCACGTGCGAAAGCAGTACTGCGCCGTCAATCTGTTGAAGCTCCGGGAGCTCCGAGTTCAGAAGAAGCAATCGTTGAGTTTGGCGAGTTCGCACTTAACCTAGGCACCCGCGAAATGTATCGCGGTGAAGAGCTTATCCCTCTAACTTCTGGTGAATTTGCGGTATTAAAGATCCTTGTGACCAACGCGCGTGAACCTATGTCTCGTGATAAATTGATGAACCTTGCTCGTGGACGTGAATACTCAGCAATGGAACGTTCGATAGATGTGCAAATCTCTCGTCTACGTCGTATCCTTGAAGAAGACCCAAGTCATCCTCGTTACATTCAAACTGTATGGGGTCTAGGTTACGTATTTGTACCAGACGGTAAAAAAGTATAATTTTTTAGGATATTTAATGCGATCGCGTAGTTCGATAACTCAATCAATCATCGGTTTTATTGCACTGTTGATTGCTAGCCAGGCTTTTTCTTACTACGCGATTTTTAACTACGCATTACTCCCCAGCCTTAAACAATTCAACCGCATACTCTCTTACGAGATAAATCTCGTTACCGAAGAGTATGCGCGCATTCGCCAAGAATCTGAACTTGGCATCCCCGAAAGTGAACGTACTAGTCCTTTAAGACAAGCCCTGCTACTCAGACTTGGAGTGAGCGTTCACCCAATGGCTGGCGCTGCCGAAGAAGAATTTCAAAAAGCCTTCTATCTTGATTTTATGAGTGATGAAATCACCGAAGAGATAGGATCCCCTGCCGAAGCACGGTTAGCAAGAGACAACAAAAGCTACCTGTTGTGGATTAAGCTTGATGTGATGCCGAACTGGATTCTTAGAATCCCCTTAACTGAGCTCACTCAAGATGAATTTAAACCCCTATTCATCAATAGTTTACTCATTACTATCTTGTTCATATTAGGGGGCTGGGGCTTTATTCGCTGGCAAAACAGGCCCTTAAAAGATCTTGAGTCCGCCGCTATTAGTGTTGGAAACGGTGTCATCCCTGACCCTCTTCCTGAAAATGGCACGACCGAGATTCGCGCGGTAACCAAGTCGTTCAATAAAATGGCAAGAGGGATTGAAGAGCTTGAGACGGACCGACGCTTAATGCTTGCTGGTGTCAGCCACGATATTCGAACCCCACTTACCCGAATTCGCTTAGCCACTGAAATGATGTCAGATCAAGACAGCTATTTAGCGGATGGTATGATCCAAGATATTGAAGAGTGTAATGAAATCATTGCTCAGTTTATCGATTACCTAAAACCTATCGATCGCAATGACTTTAGCAACCTTAACCTCAACAACATGGTTGGAGAGCTTGAATGGGCGCTAAAAATCTATCAATCCGGCGGCTCAATTGAAGGTGAAGCACTAGAGAGTGAATTGAACAAAGACATTGTTAACTACACCTTTGATATTCAGTTAAAGCCTGATTTACCTGATATTTATGCCAGTTACATCCCAATAAGACGTACGTTGAGTAACCTGCTAGTCAACTCTAAACGTTATGGCAACAATTGGATTGGTATCAAAACAGGATCGACAAACAATAAGGTATGGATAACCATAGAAGACAATGGACCAGGCATTGACGATGAGCAAATGCAAAAAGTCTTTGAGCCTTTCACTCGTGGTGATACCTCAAGAGGCAGTGAAGGGACAGGCTTAGGCCTCTCTATCGTCAAAAGAATCATTGCAGAGCACAATGGTAGCATTGAGATGAGTAACCGTAATGAAGGCGGACTAATCGTAAAATTAACCTTTGATGTCTATCAGCAGAAAAAGACAAAGTAACCTTCTCCGATAGCTATAAAAAAGCGGAGTTCGAATGCATCGAACTCCGCTTTTTATTCTTAAATACTTGAGCGTATTACTGGTAGTAAGAGTGCTCACCTTGCTCATGTTCAGTCGCATCTTTAACCGCAACCAACTCACCCGAAAACTCTTCAAGCAATTGTTTTTCAATGCCGTCTTTTAGCGTCACATCCACCATAGAGCAGCCGTTACAACCGCCACCAAACTGCACGAGTGCCACACCATCGTCAGTGATCTTCACTAAACTTAAGTGGCCGCCGTGACTCGCAAGTTGTGGGTTAACTTGAGTTTGAATAACGTACTCGACACGCTCCAACAGAGGGGCATCGTCAGCGACTTTACGCATTTTTGCATTTGGTGCCTTCAATGTTAACTGAGAACCCATTTTGTCAGTGACATAATCAATCTCGGCATCTTCTAAAAATGGCAAGCTAAGCTCGTCTACGTATGCAGAGAACGCCTCAAACGATAGCTCTGTATCAGTAGCTTCTACCGCTTCTGGTGGGCAGTAAGAAACACCACACTCTGCACTTTGAGTTCCTGGATTGACCACGAATACTCGAATGTTTGTTCCCTCTGCTTGCTGCGACAATAAGTTAGCAAAATGCGACTGAGCAGATTCTGTAATAATAATTGTATTAGACACGATAAATACCTGAGTAATTCTGTAGGTTATTATCCATATTCTACTCTGTTCGGCTTTTTTTTCAAACATGTATTGGCAATGCCATACATGGATAATGAACAGTGATAACAGACAATATGATGCAAGTTCAATTCGATACGATATAGCACAAGGGTTTACAAGGTAACCGGAGATGCTCGACAAATACAATAAATATCAATTCTTTGCACACCGTGTTCTTTGAGTAACAAACAGATTTCGCTAACCGTGCTCCCCGTCGTCACGACATCATCGATTAAGGCGACATGGGGCTGATTTTGTAAAAGAGACACAGCATTCGGTGACAGTAAAAATGCTTTTCTCAAGTTCGTCAGTCGCTGACGACGATTTAACCCCATCTGATTTCGAGTTACTTTAACGCGGGAGAGCGCTTTGGGTAGGTAGGTCACGTGCGACTTACCGTACGCATAAAATTGCTGCTGTAAATACCCAGCAAGATAATCACTTTGATTAAAGCCTCGCCACAACTGGCGCCTCCAATGCAAAGGCACCGACAATAATATCGGTGCCGGGTCATTAATTTGCCTTGCCAGTAATGAGCCTAATTCTTTGGCGTGCCAAACTTGTCGACGATACTTTAGCTTGTGAATAAACCCCGACAAAGGGGCCTGATATTCAGTCACACAAAAAAGTTTATCCCATGTCGGTGGGCAGGTAATACATTGACCGCAGCGTCGCATCGCTGTGGCGGTATGAACGCCACACATTTCACAACGAGTAATAGGCGTGAGCTTATCATGGCATGTGTCGCACCATTTATCTCTATCCTCGCCGGCCTCTAATGCTTTCCCTGACACTGGATTATCACAACCATAGCAAGATGACCCTAACAGCTTAAACGCCAACTGAGATAGGTAGCTAAGAACCGAACTCAGACATTGAGTTAATTGTCGATTTCCAATAATCTTCCCCTAATGTTTACCCGTACATACTCCTTAATATGTCTAGTCCATAGATGATTTAATCAGGACTGAAAAGAGTATGACGTATCAATCACTTCATAATAAATAACGCTATCAATGAGCGTTGTAGATAAATAGGTAAAGGGATGAGCTTACAATCAAAATTGCATTGGGATGTCTTTGGTGAAGGAGAAAACCTCATTCTGATCCATGGCTGGGGAATGAACGGCGCCGTTTGGCATCAAGTCGTTGACGAATTAAGTCAACATTTTTGCGTACATGTAGTCGATCTACCAGGATATGGACACAGCCATCAAATACCTAGCACTTCTATTGCGGATATCGCACAAGCAGTATTAGCGGATGCGCCACAACAAGCGATATGGCTAGGTTGGTCTCTAGGTGGGTTGATTGCTACACACATTGCAATCCACCAACCTGTACGTGTCTCTAAACTGATCACGCTTGCCAGTTCACCGCGTTTCGCCGCAGAAGGACGTATATGGCGAGGCATAGCACCAAAAGTACTCAACGACTTTACCAGCCAACTGACCGACGATTTTCAAGGGACAATAGAGAGGTTTATGGCACTGCAAGCCATGGGCAGTCCATCAGCAAGACAGGATGTCAAGCAACTGAAAAGTGCCGTGCTCTCTCGCCCAATGCCAAATCCTAATGCGCTGCATCTAGGGCTTGAGCTATTAGCCACCGTTGACTATCGCCAACAGCTCAACGACATTGAAATACCCGTACACCGTTTATATGGTCGTCTAGATGGATTAGTTCCGGTGAAAGTAGCGTCTGTATTGGACCAACAGCTACAGACAGAGTCACATATATTTAAGGCCTCTTCTCACGCTCCTTTTATGAGCGAAAAACAGGCCTTTTGTGACTTAATAAAGCAGCTATAGAGAGGCTAGTCTTGAGTTAGGATCTCATTCCAAGGAAGGTTGCGATCACCGATAACAATGAAGTTTGGGTTCTCCAGTGTTTCGCGTAAATTGTAGGATAAAGGCGTTAATTGCGTAT
Source organism: Vibrio ezurae NBRC 102218 (assembly GCF_000467185.1). Lineage (GTDB taxonomy): Bacteria > Pseudomonadota > Gammaproteobacteria > Enterobacterales > Vibrionaceae > Vibrio > Vibrio ezurae. The sequence continues at coordinate 91,771 of NZ_BATM01000037.1, read as the reverse complement.
CAAGGATAGTACCGCCCGCCTCTTCAACAATACACTGGGTTGCAGCAGTATCCCATTCTCCAGTAGGCCCTAAACGCAAATAGCAATCCGCACTGCCTTCAGCAACTAAGCAGGCTTTTAATGCTGCAGAGCCCAATGGCATGAGTTCGTAGTTCCATTTATTGCTCATTCGGTCAGTAATTCGATTGATGTCTTGGCGACGGCTGATGGCAATCGCAATATTTTGCTTAGCAAGCTCATGAGTATGAGTTTTGATACGGATGTTCTCATCCATATCCGGGATCTTCCAGGCCCCTTTCCCTTGATAGGCATAATACACCACACCCGAAACTGGTGCGTAAACCACTCCCATTACTGGTTTATTTTTTTCAACCAAGGCAATGATAGTGGCAAAATCACCACTACGGGCAATAAATTCCTGAGTGCCGTCAAGCGGGTCAACGAGCCAGTAACGTTCCCACTGCTCACGCTCAGCTAAGCTAATATCGGAGTCTTCTTCAGATAAGATAGGAATATCAGGAGTAAGCTCAGATAAACGCTCCATAATCAATTTATGGGCAGCTAAATCAGCACTGGTCACCGGAGTATCATCCGATTTAATAAACTCTTCGTAATCTCGCTTTAAATAGATATCGAGGATGAGCTGCCCGGCAGAGCGAGCAATTTCTATCACATTCGGCAATAAGTGGGAAAGGTCTTGTCTCATCACTATTCATCCTTTAATTGAGCAAAATATCGCTGTGCGAGCATCAGGGCACTAATGCTGCGAGCCTCACAAAAATCCATATGTGAGAGTAACTCATCGGCTTGAGCAAGAGGCCAACGAATCAATGTCAAAGGTTCAGGCTCATCACCCACTAATGTTTCTGGGTAGAGGTCTTGAACAACAAAGAGGGTCATTTTGCTAGAAAAGTAGGACGGAGCAAGAATCACTTGTTTTAGCGGTACCACGCTGTTCGCCCCGAAGCCAATCTCTTCTTTTAACTCTCGATTTGCTGCTTCTTCTGGCGTTTCACCTGCATCAATGAGCCCTTTAGGGAAGCCAAGCTCATAACTCTCAGTACCTGCGGCATATTCTCTCACTAGCAAAAGGTCCCCATCAGCCGTCAAGGGAACCATCATTACCGCATCTCGACCCGAAGGGCGCATCCGTTCGTAGGTGCGTCGCTCACCATTAGAAAACTCTAAATCCAAAGCCTCAACGCAAAATAAACGCGAACGCGCAACCTCGGCTTTGTGTAAGATCTTTGGCTTTGTACTGCCTGTCATTTTCATTGGCCTCTTCGTTGATTTACGGTATTAACTTTACACCAACTCCGTTAAATGTCTGAATATTCTTACAAGATACATCATCGATTATAAGCGACCAGAATACACAAATGGGTATTGCCCCTGTCCATTAGGTTCACCTAGCCATTTAAGCTGTTGTCCTAACTTCTGAGGAAACTCAGCACCAGGCTTAAACCATGCATCCAGATCGTAGCTCATATCCGCATGCATAGAAGCGGTAAATTGACTGGAAACTTGAGCGGTATCTTGATGACCTTTTGCTGTTAGCTGATTGTCGGTACAACTGACATCAGACACAATATTACCGAGATCTAAATCGCCCATCGGAGATGAAGCCTTGCTGTTATTCCATACCAGTTTTGCGGTACCCGTTTGACACCAAGGACTCGCATACTGATAATCTTTCACCGCCAAATCAAGTTGGCCATCAATGGAAATCGGCGCTGGAATATCCACATATTTAAGTACTTGTTTAGCCGGAATAGATAAAATTAGGCTGCTTGCATAGGGACCACTAAGGCTATAGCCCACCGTCCCTCGGCCTGTTAGATCCAATGCACTATTGCGGCCCAATCGCACGTTCAGTTCAGCTTTGCCCTGCAACAGCTTCCACCCTTGCAGATCCCAATTCACTTCACCAAAACCGTACTCTTGCCATGTAACGTCCTTGGCCGTGCCTTTCCATAAGGTTCCACTCACACCAGAGATGTTTAACCCATTGATACGAGGTAATTGCTCTAGGGCAAACTTGGCCGGTAAATGCACAATCACGCTACATAGAAACACGACCAATAACAAAAAACCGTAGCCGAAAAGCTTTTTAAAACTGATCCCAAACATTAACTACCTGCTTTCTTAAACTGTAAACGGCTGATCTCAACCACACCGGGCTTTTCTGTTTCCGTGATGTCTAAGAAAGCGACATCAACCCCTCTTTCCTGACGCAAAAACAATAACCAGTTCATTAACTGATTAAACGCAACAGGTTTAACCCACACCTGAACCATATCTTCACGAGGCTGAAGTCGAATCAGCTCAATATTAAAGCGACGTGTTGAGGTGGATAACACTTGGTTTAACGGCTGATTAGAGATGGTAGGAGCGTTGCTTGTTTTACGTAACTCAGTGATCTCATTTGCTTCTTTTTGCACCCAGCTGAGTAGTTGAGTTTCACGGATCAAACGAGTCTGAGCCAACTCACTCTTTTGTTTTAACGGCGCAAAGCCGCCCCAATACAGCAAGCCTGCCACGCCAAAACCAATAGCGATAATAAGCATACGCTGCTCTCGCAAGCTAATACCGCTCCAATACCCCAAGATGGACTCTTGTAATCTGCGCATTATTTCACCTTCAGCACGTAGCTGCTGCTGACCAAATCGCCATCGCGATTTATCTGACCTTGATCGACAGAGAATTTGTCAGACAAAGCAACTCGAAGCTGTTCAAAAGTCTGGAAGTCACTCGCTTGAGCTTGAATTCGCAGCTCTTCACGATTGCTATCAAATTTAACACTCTGAATCTTCACTTTATCCATGCCTTTCAACGACTCTTGAACTTCCAACATCCAAGTAATCAACGGAGCGCTCACAGTGCCACCGTTCAATCGCGTTTTTTCATCCGTCATTTGTCGTTTTAAATAGCTGACGGTTGGAATACGACGCTTATCAGGGAACACCGCTCTAAAAATACGTTCACTTTCGGCTCGGTACGCCGTGGCTTTCGACTCAATTTGACTCACATTCATGTAAGTATTGATACTAAATACCACCAACAAGATCAAAGCTGCGATAGCCGGCGCACGCCACAATTTGATGTTCTTTAACCAAGAAGCCTGTTTTTTAAACTCACCGCTCAATAAGTTCACTGTGGACAGTTGAGCGTTTTTAGCCAGCAACGCCATGGGTAGCTCAGCAGGCAATTCATCTATCTTGACTGAGACAGACTCTTGTATCGCGTCAGGAAGTTGACCAAAAGATTGAATACTCGCGATCGCTTGCTCAGTTGAAGCCGACTCATCCTCTGTCTCGCCGTCATCGCTTGGGGCAACCGACAACATTTGAGTCAATACAAACGGTACGAGCTCTTCTGATAATGTCATACCTTGGAACTGATTCTGACGAATCAAATAATGCGCATCCCAAGGAAGCACCGTCACACCCGCTTCTTCTAAAGGGAGTGATAGCACATCAGGCAAGACTTTATGCAGTTCAATACCCGCTTCGGTAAAGTACGCAATGCATTGTTTAAAGTAGCTTTTATCTACAGCTGCAATCCACGCCTTGTCACCAGCTAGCTTAAGAATAGAGAAATGCAGTTCATCAATATCTTGAGCTAGCTCTTCTTCAAGAAGAAAAGGCAACATAGTGGCAAACTGGCGAGTCGCACCAGCAGGGACCGATACCTCTTTCAAGGCAACATCTTGTCCATCAAGTAATAAGGCCACATTTCGGTCGGTTGCATAACTGGCAAGCTCATCAAGCTGTGCCAAACCGTTGAGTTCTCCACTCGCGATAATTTCGTCTTCGGTTGAAGACCAAACCAGCCATGGGATTGTGTTTAAATTCTGCCTACTGAGCCGAACTGTCAGGATTTCGCTCACTAATTCCTCCAAATCGTCGGCGTACTACTCGCGATTCGTCTTTATTTTCACTATAAAGCAGGCTTCTCAAGCGAACTCGAGCATCCTGCACAAATACTTCTGTATCTAATTCAAAGTACTTACTGTCCACTGATAGATACGCTTTGGCTTTACTTTTTATATCGTCGCTAACGCCTGCAATATCTGGCTCAGAGAGAAAATCATCGGTACTCTCCCAGCCATCGTATGGGCGGTCTTCAATCACTTTTTGTGCTTGTTCTTCACTGATTTCAGAATTAAACAAAGCCACAAGCAACTTAGCTTGCCAAGTTCTGATGGTATTCACATTGATACGCAAGTCATCCGTCGGTAATGCACAAGCTAACCAAGAAATTTGCGTCATGGCCGGTCCATTCATCTGATAGACACTTCTTAGTTCACTCAGATCGGCCATTAATCCATTGGATGCCATATAAGCAGGAGAAAGCCCCTCATAGGTAGCATCTTCCACGCCAGATTGAGTGGTCACCACATCATTATCGTCTAAGTATTCCCATGTAGAATCAGCAACCACCTCAGCTTGATAGCTATCGAGCCCTGCCTCTTCGAGCAATGTACGCCAAACTTCGAGCAAATAAGGGCGCGTACTGGTTGTTGCATCCAGTTCCACCGCAGCCAACGCATTCACATTAAAACACGCCTGCATATCGCGGATAACACCTCTTGCTTCACCATACTCCAACGGATATGTTTGTTCATCCATTGCCCATGGCTGGCTTAAGTTTACCGTTTCATCGTCTTCAAGACTTTGCTGAATACCGTATTTCGCTAATGCTTCAACGCCAATCGCGTACCAATAAGCTTGCTGGTTATTCACTTGATTACCAGCCCTATCTACACTGAGCATCAAACGCTCTGACATGGTAGCGGCAATCGCAGTCATGACCGCCAATAGCAGCAACACAATGATCAAAGCAACGCCTTGCTGTTGATGGCGAGCTTTATACATTCTGCCACTTGGCTGTGATAGATTATTCTGGCGTATCTTCATTGATCCTCTCAAGCTTACCGTCTGCAGTAAGGTAGATACGTTCTAACTTGCCATAATCTTCCAGCGTTAAATCCACCGCGATCGCTTTTGGTAGAGCATCGCCATCGGTCCACTCTTTTACCCATGCTTCGCCATTATAAAAACGCATATCGAACTTCTCGACCTTATCCAGAAGCGGTGTCACGATGCCTTCTTGTCCCACCGGGGTATCAGGGTATCGCCACCATACACGCTCTAATTTATCTCCTCGAAGTCGATAACCCACTTTAGTGATTTCTCCGCGAGGAAATTGTTGTTGCGGATTGATCCACCCCAAACGAGTAAACAATACGCCTTTGCTGTCAGAGTCGAGTAAATTGTCTTTCCAATAAAGCAGTGATTCGCCTTTTTCTTCCCCGTCATTACGAAAATGACGCACGGCGATCTGGCGAAAATCACTGTCTAAATACACCAATGTGGCCTGTACCTGCTGTAGACGACCGAGCTTTTCTTGAGACTGCGTATTACTCAGTTGAACCTGAAACACCACTTGGTAGGCGGCAATACTCAAACTGGCAAAGACTGCAATCGCAACCAGTACCTCAATTAAAGTAAAACCTTTGATTCTATTGTAACGGGACATAGCTTCTCACCGTCACCAAAGGGTTATCCCCGTTTTGATTGGTCGATACACTCACATCAACAGCGCGCAAATAATCATTGCCCGTTGATACGGGAGTAATCGTCCAATACCATTCCTGCCCAGCTAATTCAGAGCTTCCCTTGCGCGCCGTTGTCGGTGGCTCAGCCAGCATCATCAAGGCCATTTGATTATCTGCAACCATACCTGCAAAGGTTTTCTGCTCTAAATAGCCAATACTATTAATGTGTTGAGTTACCGCACGAACGACACTCATTGACGCTGTCGCAAAAATAGCCAGAGCAATAAGAACTTCCAGTAAAGTCATACCTTTAGCGGACTTCATCTTTTAGCTCCTCACCCGGCTTAAGCAACTTAACACTGCCGTTTTCTAACGCAGCGACTCGCCAGTTGTCATCCCCTTGAGCTTCAGAGCTAGGGTAGATATACACTTCAAACGGAGTTAACTCACCACTTGAAAGAATAAAGACTTGTGGAGGCGGTTCTTGTTTTTTCTTCTCTTCTTTGGCGAACATCTCTTCGTCAAACAAGGACTCTTGATTAAACAAAGTATCTTGCTTACCCCAAGTGCCATCACCTAATTCCCACGCAAGTGTTAAGCCATCTTCCAGTTCTGTATCAGCGGGGATTCTACGATGCTCTAACGCTTGCCAACCGTCTTTGGTCAGTTTGAGTAATCGATATTTTTTTCCTGCCGGATCAAAACGTATACCCAAATCCCAACCATTAAGAATTGCATCTTGATGCAACATAGTTAGGCGCTGAAAGAGCTGCTGAGAACGCGTTTGCGCCGCATCAGAGCTACTTTGAGGTAAGTTAATGACCACAGCAATGGCACTTACCGAGACCAAAACCATGACTAACATGATTTCTAGTAAGGTAAAGCCACGCTGTTTTTTATGCTGTCTTGCCACAAGCTAGATTACTGGAAGTCTTGCAGGTTCCAGTTACCAATATCAGTTGATGAACCTTCGCCTCCATCTTGACCATCAGCACCTAAAGTGAAGATATCAATATTGCCATTGTCACCAGGGCTTAGGTACTGATAATCATAACCCCATGGGTCTTTTGGAAGACGACGAATATAACCGTCAGCACGGTAGTTACGAGGCTCAGGAGAACCTGTAGGACGACTTACCAGAGCATCTAAACCTTGGTCTGTTGTTGGGTAAACACTGTTGTCCAGCTTATACATATCTAGTGCATTTTCTAATGCAACAATATCGGTAATCGCTTTTTGTTGATCCGCTTTCTCTTTGTTGCCTAACAAGTTAGGAACAACAAAGCTGGCTAAAATACCTAGGATTACCACAACAACCATAACCTCTAGCAAGGTAAAGCCTTGTTGCTTCTTATTTCGTTTCATTTTTTTCTCCATACACTCGGGTAATAACTAACTAAGCACCCGATACCAAGTTATTCAGTTCAAGCAGTGGCATCATAGTTGCCACTACAATAAATAGTACGATCCCTGCCATAAATACAATCAGCAATGGTTCAAAAACCCCTAACGCCATGTTCACCTGAGATTCAAAATCTTGGTCTTGGTTATCTGCCGCACGAGTCAACATTTGTTCAAGCTCTCCCGATTGCTCACCACTGGCAATCATGTGCAGCATCATAGGCGGGAACAGTTTGCTCTGTTGCAAAGAGTGACGCAAACTTCCCCCTTCTCGCACTTTATCTGAAGCTTCAAGGACCTGCTTCTTAAAGAACTTATTACCCATAACGTCTGCGGCAACAATCATCCCATCTAAAAGAGGAATGGCACTTGCCGAACATATGGCTAAGGTACGAGCAAAACGCGAAGTATTTAAGCCTCGAGCAACACGGCCAATCACAGGAACGTTTAATACACGACCGTCCCAGCGTAATCTTAGCTCAGGCTTTTTCAATAAAATCTTAATGCCAACAATCAGTACGACAACACTAACAACGACGAGTACACCATAGTCTTGAACAAAGGTACTGGCATTGATCAAGATCTGAGTTGAGGTTGGTAGCTCTTGTCCCATTTGCACAAACTGATCGACAATTTTGGGAACAACGGTAGCCAGCAAAAAACCAATAACCGCGACCGCGATCAAGGTCAGCATGATTGGGTAGATCATGGCTTGTTGTAGTTTTGAACGTAATTTTTGACGTTTTTCGGCGTAATCGGCAAGACGCTCTAGAACCGCGTCTAAGTGTCCTGATTTTTCACCTGCCGCCACCATAGCGCAGAATAAGTCATCGAAGACCGCAGGGTATTCACTCATACTGTCAGCTAAAGTGTAACCTTCAACAACCTTAGAGCGAACACTCACTAACATGCTGCGAATGTGCGCTTTTTCAGATTGTTCCGCAACCGCCCTTAAACACTCTTCTAAAGGCATACCTGCTTGAACAAGGGTCGATAATTGACGCGTCAATAACGCAAGATCCGGCGTGCTGATACCGCGCTGAAAACCACGAGACTTAGATGACTTTTTCTTGGTCTGAGTCTCATTGATTTCAATAGGCATTAAGCCTTGCTCTTTCAAGCGTTGCCTAACTTGCCTAGCGTTATCACCTTCGGTTACGCCTTTTTTCTGACGACCTTTCGCATCTAGCGCTTTATATTCAAATGCAGCCATTATTCTTCCCTAGTAACTCTCATCACTTCTTCTAGGGTCGTTTTGCCAGCCCTTGCTTTGTTCAAACCGTCTTGGCGAATGCTTGGCGTAGATTGACGCACAACGTGTTCAATCTCTTGTTCGCTTTGCTCACCATGAATCAATGACTGTACGCTTTCGTCAACCACCAGCAATTCATGGATACCAGTACGGCCTTTGTAACCTTTGTTATTACAATGCTCACACCCTTTTGGTCGATAAAGTACTAAGTCGTCATCGGCTTCAAGCTGGAACAATTTCTTCTGTTCAGCATCGGCTTGATAAGGTTCGCGACACTCTTTACACAGTGTACGCACCAATCGTTGCGCTAAAATACCCAATAGAGAAGAAGAGATTAAGAAAGGCTCAATGCCCATATCTCTTAAACGTGTGATAGTACCGACGGCTGTGTTGGTGTGCAGTGTAGACATTACCAAGTGACCGGTTAAAGACGCTTGTACCGCAATCTGAGCAGTCTCAAGGTCACGAATCTCACCAATCATTACGACGTCAGGGTCTTGACGCAGAATTGCTCTTAAACCCCGCGCAAAGGTCATATCAACCTTAGGGTTTACTTGAGTTTGACCAATGCCATCAATATCAAATTCAATCGGGTCTTCAACCGTTAGGATATTACGCTCGGCACTGTTAAGTTCCTGCAAGCCGGCATACAAGGTGGTGGATTTACCTGAACCTGTAGGGCCTGTCACTAAGATAATACCGTGCGGTTTTTGAATTAAGCTTTGTAGACGCACGTGGTTGTGCGAAGACATACCTAAGCTGTCGAGATCAAGCTGAGTGGCGTTTTTATCCAATAGACGCATAACCACACGCTCACCATGAGAGGAAGGCATAGTAGAAACACGCACATCCACCGCTCGTCCACCAATCAATAGTGAAATACGACCATCTTGTGGTACACGCTTCTCAGCGATATCCAGTTTTGCCATAACCTTAACCCTGGACACCAACAAAGGGGCCAGTTTGCGGCTAGGCGCTAAGACATCACGCAATACGCCATCCACACGGAAACGAATAGAAAGGTGCTTTTCAAAGGACTCGATATGAATATCTGAAGCCCCTTCTTTGATTGCCTCACCCAACATGGCGTTGATCAGCTTGATAATTGGCGCGTCATCTTCGGCTTCTAATAAGTCCTCATTGTGCGGAATTTCTTCCGCCAATGAGAAGAAGTCATCGTTATCTGCACCAATGTCTTCCATTAGCTGTCTAGCTTCAGAAGAATCGCGCTGATAAGAATCTGAAAGTTTCGATTCAAAATCATGCTTATTCATCTCAATCAATTGAATTGGCAAAGGTGACACGCGCATGGCCTCTAACAACGTCGACGTTGGCATTGGAGCGACATAAAACAATTGGTATGCGTCACCCTTTTCATTGGGCTCAAGTACAACACTAAAACGCTTAGCAAAACCAAACGGTAAGCGTGTTGTACCGGCTTTGTATGTTGAGAATGCTCCGCTTTCCATTACTTATGGTCCACTTGCTCAATAAAGGCTTGAAACTCTTTTGGACGACTTGCCTCATCACCGTATTTCGGCATAACTGGAATCAAGTCATCAGGGAGAAGTTTTAGACCTTCTTCTGCTTTGTACAGTTGCTCTGCACGAATGTAGTTGTATTTACGCTGTGTAATACCATCAGCCGTCATACCATCACGAATAATGGTTGGCTTAATGAATACCATTAGGTTTTTCTTTTCAACCTGAGTACTGGTTGAACGGAATAATTGTCCTAACCAAGGAATATCACCCAGTAGCGGTACTTTCGATTCACTTTCCATGGCACGTTCATCAATCAAACCACCAAGCACCAGCATTTGACCATCTTGTACCATCACCGAAGTATTTAACTGACGTTTCGCAAAACGAACATCTACCGCACCATTAGCACCTAATACGTTTGAAACTTCCTGCTCAATCTTCAATTGCACAGAGTCCCCTTCGTTAATCTGAGGTACAACCTTAAGCTTGATACCCACTTCTTTACGATCAACGGTTTGGAATGGGTTTTCATTGTTTGAACCTGAAGTTGACCCCGTCAATACAGGAACTTCTTCACCAACAATGAAAGATGCCTCGCCATTATCCATTACGGTAATGCTCGGAGATGACAGAATGTTCGAGTTAGAATCTGTTGCTACTGCATTAATCAGAGCAGTCCAATCTCCCATAGCCAAGCTGACAGCAGCGCCGTTCACACCACTTAATGCACTGGCTAGAGTGGAGTAGTCACCAGACTCAGTAACATCGTATGGACGACGGTTACCATTGTTATCGGTGTAGTACTCTGTTCGAGTTTGATCTTTTGCTTCTTCTAGACCAACCATAACTTGGCCGATAGACGCACCCGTATTACCGTACTGAACAACAGCGCCGGTTTCTAAGTTACCCCATTGCACGCCTAGGTTGACGCCATCGCCTTCTGACATTTCAACAATAAGTGCTTCGATCAATACTTGAGCACGACGAATATCAAGCTGAGCAATCACATCACGCAATGCTTTCATAATATCTGGCGGCGCAGTAATCACGAGGGAGTTCGTACCTTTGTGCGCTGAAATCATCACGTCCGACTTAGAATTTCGAGCTGCAGCTGCACCCTGCGCAGTTTTCTTAGCTGCGGCTAAGTTGTCCGAAACGCCTTTCAGCACTTCAACTAAATCTTCAGCATTGGCATTTTTCAAGTAAATAACTTGGTTGTTGCCTTTAACTTCCATCTCTTTATCAAGCTGAGACACCACTTTTTTCAAGCGCTTACGCACTTGAGGATCCCCTGAGATCAATACTGAGTTAGTGCGTTCATCCGCAACTAATTTTGGCTGCAAGAAAGCCGGAGTATTTTTCGCTTCTGTGGTTTTGTTCAAAGCCTCAACAATACGCACCATTTCCGCCGCTGATGCAAATTTTAATGGCACGACTTCAATCGATTTATCGCCCGCTTTATCCACTCGCTCAATAATCTCAGCTAAACGGTTAACAACCGCCGCACGGCCTGTGATTAAGATAATGTTGGCAGGATCATAGTGAACAACGTTACCTGCGCCAGCGTTATCATTCAGCTGACGAAGCAATGGGGAGAGCTCTCGTACTGAGACATTGCGAACAGCCACCACACGCGTGACCACAGCATCACCTTTAATCTTGTTGTCTCCAACAACAGGAACCGCTGATGTTTTCGCATCCTTAGCTTTAATTACCTTGATGACGCCGTTTTCCATTTCTACAACGGCAAAACCGTACACCTCAAGGACACTAAGGAAGAACTGATAATACTGCTTTTCGTTCAGTACATCGTAGCTACGAACATCAATCTTTCCCCTAACCGAAGGGTCAACAATAATGGTTTTTTCTAAGTTTCGGCCAACAATGTTGATGAACTCGCCAATATCTGTGCCTTTAAAGCTGGCACTAAATTCATCGGCACTAAATGCTGGTGTACATATAAGACTACCCAATAGTAGCCATGCACTCTTGCTAAACCAACCTTTCACTTGATACTCCCAAAAAATCAATGGCACTCGATGCCTAGCATGCTTCATTTGTCAGAGGCATGCTTTTGCTATGATAGCGAGACCGCTATCAAACTATAGTTGTAAATAAATATCGTAGCGTTGACCATTTCGCTCAACAGTGAGGTTAAGCTCACTTAAATCACCTAAAGATTTCCAAATGGTCCCCATAGATGCCGGATTTTTCAAATCAGCTCCGTTAAGTTCCACTGCAATATCACCGTCTTGTAGGCCAATAGAGTCAAACAAAGTACGCTCACGTCCAGGACGCACACGATATCCAATTAATTTTCCGTCACGATTTACCTGAGACAGTCGAATATATTTAAGAAGTTGCTGAGGATTACTAGAGATCTCAGCTTTGATTTTATCTAAGCTCGCGGTATCAACTTTAGGATTATTGCCTTGCACGTTCGACTGCGGCTGTTTGTTGACAACCTCTTTATTTGTCGCACGTTTATATTCTATACCTTCAAGCATTAAGGTTTCATTGCGACCCTGATTCTCAATAATCACACGATCGCTTAAAACGTTATTTAATTTCGCGCGAGTACCATCAATAACCTCACCCACGCCATAAGTATCTTGGCTGCCTTTATTAGCAATAACCGCCAGACTGTTTTTTTGAATTGAACTTGCTACCACACCCACAAGTACAAGGTTTAATCTTGTCTTAGGTGCGTCAACAACTTGTTGTGTTGCTTTAGGCGCAGCTTCTTTTGACTCAACGCCAAATAAATTGGCATTCAGTAACGATGAAATGTCGGTACCCTGATGCGTAGCTGAAGCAGGACCAGTCGCCGAACCCGCGGCAGGTCTCCAATGCTCAACATCTGAATCTGAGCCCATAAGATGCCATAGTAAATGCCCACATAACCAAGCAGTACTGACGAGTAAAATCAGTGTCAATGCTTTGGCAATGATTGCCTGTTGATTCACGACACTGGTCAACAATTGATTGGCTTTATGCGAATGTGTGGAAAACTTAGACAAAACAGGTCCCTATTGATATACCGATTTCATAGAATATGCCTAGGAGGCATTGGTGCTACTGGGCTAAACGGATGAGCAAGACTACCATACAAATTATTACCGTTAATTAAACAGTGAATAATTTCGATTGTAAATAAAGACATTTACTTGAAAAATGCTATATACGTCACCATTACCCACCTGCCAGACAACACTTAGAGAGCAAAGATCATTATGAGTTCCACGATTGAGTCTGTTCGGCTCGACAAATGGTTATGGGCTGCACGCTTTTACAAGACCCGTTCAATCGCTCGAAATATGATCGATGGCGGTAAAGTTCATTATAATGGACAACGTAGCAAACCCAGTAAAATAATAGAACTCGGGGCTACAATTACCCTGCGACAAGGACTTGTTGAAAAAACGGTCACGATTGAAAAAATATCAGACCAAAGACGCGGAGCACCTGAAGCACAGCTACTTTACACCGAAACGGTAGAAAGTATAGCGAAGAGAGAGCGCACAGCACTAGAACGTAAGATGCACGCACATAATCCAAGTCCTGATCGCCGTCCTGATAAAAAACAACGACGTGATCTGATTAAATTTAAGAACCAATAAGCTGGAGTTTCCTAATGGAAAGCAACGTATTAAATCGTTATTTATTTGAAGACCTATCTGTACGCGGTGAATTAGTACAGCTAGATACCGCCTACCAAGCCATCCTAGATAGCAAACAATACCCAGTTGCGATCCAAAACTTGCTTGGTGAACTGCTTGTTGCGACCTCATTACTCACCGCTACCTTAAAATTTGAAGGCTCAATTACTTTACAGTTGCAAGGTGACGGTCCTGTGACTCTTGCGGTAATAAATGGTGACAATAACCAAAAAGTCCGTGGCGTCGCTCGCTTTGAAGGCGAAATTGAAGATACAGCCTCTTTGCACGATATGTTGGGCAAAGGTCACCTAGTAATTACTATCTCTCCAAATAAAGGAGAGCGTTACCAAGGTGTGGTTGGTTTAGAGGGCAATACACTTTCAGAAGTACTAGAAACTTACTTCGAACGTTCAGAGCAGCTAAAAACTCGCTTATGGTTCCGCACTGGTGAATTCGATGGCAAAGCACATGCCGCTGGTATGTTGCTACAAGTCGTTCCCGATGGTACGGGTTCTGCGGATGACTTTGAGCATTTAGAACAGCTTACTGACACGGTAAAAAATGAAGAATTATTTGGCTTAGAAGCGAATGACTTACTTTATCGTCTATACAACCAAGAAACGGTAAAAGTGTTCGAACCTCAACCGGTTGAATTTTTCTGTGGCTGCTCAAGAGAACGCAGTGGCGCAGCAATTATTACCATTGCAAAAGAAGAGGTTAACGACATTTTAGCCACAGAAGGTAGCATCGCTCTACATTGCGATTATTGTGGTAGCAGCTACCACTTTGATCCAGTTGAAGTCGAAGAATTATTTGCCAAAATCGATAAGCCTACCCTGCACTAAGCTCACAATTTTATAATTAAAAAGCCGGCACATTTACGTCGGCTTTTTATATTCACTCGCATTCATAGCATAAACAACTCAAAAACCTTCATTATCCTCACTTTTTAACAACAAAAAGTGGTAAAAAACCATTTTTACAAATCACTTCAATACATTCCTATTCCAGTGTTCTGAACTACAAAAACGTGATCCTTGTTTATAAAACATTCAATAAAGGCAGATATAGTCAATAATGTTACAACTACTGAGCAAATCAAATACTTATAAATTCGGTAGCTTCACAAATTGTTAACTAACGACGCCCTACACAAGGAGCACCTATGACTGTTATAGAGCATACTAAGGTTGCAAACATCGATCTGACTCAATATGGAATCAGCCACTCAACTGAGATTATTCGTAATCCCAGTTATGAGACACTTTTTGCAGAAGAAACCAGCGCCACATTAGAAGGTTATGAGAAAGGCATTGTAACTGAGCTAGGTGCAGTCGCAGTGGATACTGGCATATTTACCGGTCGCTCCCCTAAAGATAAGTTCATCGTCAAAGATGACACTACACGTGAGAATATGTGGTGGACCACCGATACCGTAAAAAATGATAACAAACCTATCGAACAAGCGGTATGGAACGATCTTAAACAATTGGTTACGACACAGCTTTCAAATAAACGTCTGTTCGTGGTCGATGGCTATTGTGGTGCAAACCCAGACTCTCGCTTAGCCGTTCGAATTATCACCGAGGTGGCTTGGCAAGCTCACTTTGTGAAAAACATGTTCTTGCGCCCATCAGACGATGAGTTGTCTTCATTTGAGCCAGACTTTGTCGTGATGAACGGCGCTAAATGCAACAACAGTAAATGGCAAGAGCACGGACTCAACTCCGAGAATTTCACCGTGTTCAACCTCACTGAAAAAATGCAGCTAATCGGTGGCACCTGGTATGGCGGAGAAATGAAAAAAGGAATGTTCGCAATGATGAACTACTTCCTTCCGCTACAAGGTATGGCCTCTATGCACTGTTCAGCCAATATGGGTGAAGAAGGGGATGTTGCGATCTTCTTTGGCCTATCAGGTACAGGGAAAACGACCTTATCAACTGACCCTAAGCGTGCCTTAATTGGCGACGATGAGCACGGCTGGGACGACGATGGTATCTTCAACTTTGAAGGTGGGTGTTACGCTAAAACCATTAAACTATCGAAAGAAGCTGAGCCTGATATCTACAATGCCATCCGTCGTGATGCTCTATTAGAGAATGTCACCGTACGCAATGATGGCTCCATCGATTTTGATGACAATTCAAAAACTGAAAACACGCGTGTTTCCTATCCGATAGAGCATATCGAAAATATCGTTAAGCCAGTCTCTAAAGGGGGGCATGCAAACAAGGTCATTTTCCTCTCTGCCGATGCGTTTGGGGTATTACCTCCTGTATCTAAGCTCACCCCAGAACAAACGAAGTACCATTTCCTTTCAGGATTTACCGCCAAGCTAGCAGGTACTGAGCGTGGTATTACCGAGCCAACACCGACTTTCTCTGCATGTTTTGGTGCGGCATTCTTAACTCTGCATCCCACAAAATACGCAGAAGTGTTGGTGAAACGAATGGAAGCGGCTGGCGCAGAAGCTTACCTTGTGAATACGGGCTGGAATGGCTCTGGGAAGCGAATTTCCATTCAAGATACTCGTGCGATCATTGACGCTATCTTAGATGGCTCAATTGAAAATGCACAAACCAAAACGATTCCAGTATTTAACTTGGAAGTCCCTACCTCACTGCCTGAGGTTCATCCTGAGATTTTGGACCCTCGCGATACTTATGTTGATCCTCTGCAATGGGAAAGCAAAGCCAAAGATTTAGCAGAACGCTTCATCCACAACTTTGAAAAATACACTGATAACGATGAAGGCAAAGCACTGGTCAAAGCTGGACCTGTGTTAGATTAATCACATCTATAACTAATTAAGCCCCTGCTTTTAGGGGCTTTTTGTTGATAAACAAATAGATATAAGCCATCTTTACCCCTACGCGAAAAACCTTTGGGAAATAAGATGAAAGCTGTACTCAAAATCTGCGGCTGCTTTTTACTGCTCTTCTTTGTAGCAGGCTTAGCTCTATTTTTATTCTTACACACCTCTCATACGACTTGGTTAACCCAACAGATACTGTCGCGCGTCACCAGTGATGATATTCATATTGGTGACTCTCACTATCAATACCCCGAAACACTGGTTTTATCAAATATCGCCATAAAACAACCAAATGATGCAATTGCGAGTATTGACCGTCTCGAAATCACTCTCGATTCCCACTTAAATTGGTCAAACCCCATATCTGTCACTAATGTCTCTCTTTCTGGCGTCAACTTGCCTCACGGCATCCCAGACTCACCAGAAATCAACTCTTGGGTTGAACGCTGGCAACCTCAGCACATTGAAGTTAATGATATGGATTTTGCAGACCATGATTTAGTCGCTCGAGATTTGCAACTGACCTACTCTCCTACAGACCTCTTTTCACAAGGGTATATCACGATTGATGGGGAGCAAGTTTACTGGCAGGGCGAAGCATTCAACCACTTCAAAGCCAATATTAATTATCGTAAAGACAATACTCAGCTCGATCTGCTCAGCTTTGAATGGCGCAAAGGAAAAATACAACTGATTGCCGAACAACATGGAGATAGCTGGACACTCAACGATGCGTTGGTCCGTCACCTACACTTATCGGCACCCTTAACCACTCAAGCGGGCGCTTCACCAGTGCTGAATTTGCTCAAAAAAATTGATCATATTGAACATCTAAAAGTAGAACAATCCAGTTGGCAGCAAGACCAATTTTCGGTCAATCAAATGCGTTTACAACTCAGCAACTGGGATGTCAGTAAAAGCCTCTGGGCGCAACGAAGTGAAGTGCAATTTTCGGCGGAAAGTGTTGATTGGCATAAACAACTGCTGCTTGAGCCACAACTTTCCGCTCAACTACAGCCAGAGCACATTCAACTCAATCAACTCGATTTCCTCTTTGAAGAAGGACAAATTTCAACTCAGGGGCAATTATCTCCAGAGCAAATGATGTTGGACAACCTCAGTATTAAAAACCTCAAGTGGAGCATCAAGGACACACAAGTACACACATTAATCGAGCATCCTCTCAATGTGTTACAGCAACTGAACATCAAAACACTCAAGATTGAGCGTAGCCAAGTGATCGATCTGGCGAGTGAGCAGCATTGGCAAGTTTCTAATTTAAATGTCGAAGGCAACAATTTAAACCTAAAAAAAGACAACAAATGGGCTCTTTGGAACGGCACACTAGCTGCCAGTGCGAATAGCCTGACCCTATTTGGCGTTACCTCGATCAGCCCATATATAGAAGCCAATACCCAAAATGAACTGTGGACTATCAAACAGCTATTTTTGCCTATCGAAGAGGGCTTGATCAAGGTGCACTCTAATGTGAACCTTGCGCTACCAAGCATGCCATGGGATCTCTCGGTACAAGCCTATGGCATTCCTTTACAGCAAATCACCTCTCCTTTGAAAATGGCAATACATTGGAGTGGAGTGACGGATCTCACTGCTAATCTTAACGGATTGGGCGGTGACGACTTAATGTTGAGACACAGCTTAGACGGCTCCCTCAAGATTGCCCCGCATGATGTGCAAGTGCAGATACCTTTTGCAACGCAACGCTCCCAATCTATTATCATCCCAGAAATTAACGTCACCGCACAAAGAGGTGTTCTGAGCGTTGCAAACACGCAGTTTGTCAGTGATAACCTGACTGGTGGCCTTCAAGGAAGTGTGGATTTAGTCAACCCCAAGGATGGCAATATCCTATTCAATCTAACCACTGATTGCGTGTCTTATTCTTCAGCCCAGCCTAAAGGGCGCAGTCATATTGCCGTTACCTGTACCAAACCAAAACAGGATACCAGTGACAGCAATAAGTTAACCCCTACACACTAAGAGTCTCATTAGCTCTAGAGCTTGGCAGAAGCACGTAAGTTCCGGTAAATTCCACCGCCTCTTGCGTGCCACTATAGATAAGCACCTTGATGATAATTCGTGCACGACGGCCACCTTCCAGCCTATCGAGATCGCCACTAATACCATCTAAAGAAGTACTGGCTTTCGGGCTTTCCTTCACAGGGTGACGATAGCGGATATTACTGTCTGCCAATACAATATCAGCACGTAAATTACGCTCTTTCATCAACAGCCAAGCCATCCCCCACCCCGTCAAAGTGGCTAAGGTGAAAGCAGAGCCTGCAAACATTGTATTGTGAGGGTTAAGGTTAGGGTTCAATTGAGCAACACATTCAAACTTATAACCTGTGTACTGATTGATCTTGATGCCCATTTTATCGCTAATCGGAATCTGCTCCTCCCAGCGACGCTGCAGTTCATTACACCAATCAGGACGACGTAGAACATTCGCCATAGGATCAATGGCTTTCACCATCTGTTGGTGACGCATGGGACCACGCTCATCACTCAACTCACCTTGGCTTGTAAAACCATTGTTCCGATAAAACTCTATCGCGTCTTCACGGGCATTACACACCAGTCTCTTGACCCCTTCTTCGCGCGCAAGCGCCTCCAGAGCAACCAGAATCAAAGAACCAACCCCTTTACCCTGACGGTTTTTCTTCACCGCCATATAACGGATCTGCCCATCATCATCCGCAGTCACATAAAGGCGTCCAATCGCGACTGGGCGGCCTCGACCATCCACAATCATTCGATGGTGGCTCAGTTCGTCGTATTCATCTCTTTCTGAACCTTTGGGCCTTTGCCAAGGTTCACGCAGCATCTGCCAACGAAAGTGATAGTACTTCTGCAATTGATTTTCTGTACTTGGCGTAATCAGTTTAAACATAGTGTTTCAGGTCCATTGAATCCATTCGTAGTAAGGAGAAGAGCTTAAACTTGCAACCAAAAAGTCACCGGTCCATCATTGACCAAAGAGACTTTCATGTCCGCGGCAAATCGACCGCGCTGCGTCGGTAAGACTTCCTCACAGCGATCGGAGAAATATTCATAAAGTCGGTTGGCTTCATCTGGAGCTGCGCCACGAGAAAAACCCGCTCGGGTTCCTTTTTTAGTATCTGCAGGCAGTGTAAACTGAGACACGACTAATACACTGCCATCCACCTGTTTTACATTCAGGTTCATTTTATCTTGCTCATCACCAAAGACACGGTAAGTCGTCACTCGCTCCATCAGTCGCTTCGCTTTTGCTTCATCATCGTCTTTTTCAACACCGAGCAATACTAGCAAACCTTTGCCGATCTCCCCGATCACTTCACCATCAACTTTTACGCTGGCTTCACTCACTCTCTGTATCAGAGCTATCACGTCGAATCCTTTTTCTCATTAATATATTTTGGTAATGCAAAAATGAGCTCATATCAAATGGCTTATCCACTCGCCAAACCTCATCTTCACCAAGACTTGCGGTAATTTCCGCGCCGATCAATACAATCATCCAGCACAGATAAATCCACATAAAGAGCAAAGGCACCGCAGCCAAAGCCCCGTAAATTAGCTGATACGATGGAAACTGCGACACATAGTAAGCAAACAGTTTTTTACTGACTTCAAACAGACAACCTGCGACCAATGCGCCCGCCAATGCATGATTGAAACGAACCTTAATATTAGGCACTAACAGGTAAAGCCCAAAGAAGGCAATGAAAGAAAAAATAATCGGTAGCAAACCGTACACCAGATGGACGGTATCTTCACTCCACACTTTGAGTGAGGCAATGTAAGAAGAAAACACTAAGCTAGTGCCCATTAAGATTGGGCCTAAAGTCAATACCATCCAATAAATCGACAATGAATACACGGTGCGGCGCTTCTTGCGCACTCGCCAAATATAATTCAAATTCTTATCAATTGCCGAAATCAGTAATACCGCCGCGATAAACAGGAAAATCAAACCAATAGAAGTCATCTTACCCGTATTGGCAATAAACTCATTTAAAGTGTGTTGAATCGCCTCACCCGCAGTAGGAACAAAATTACTAAATATGAATTGCTGAACGGTATCTCCCACACCGTCAAACATCGGTACCCGAGATAATGCGGTTAAGGTTACCGTCGTTAAAGGCACTAAAGACAGTAAGGTAATATAAGCCATGTAACCAGCATTCACTGGCAATCTATCGTGCTTAGCCCTTTGATAAAGATAGCTGAAGTAGTGCAATAGCACATGCACCCAGCCGGGAAGATTTGGAAGACTTGGAATTTTCTGCATCCTGCTGTAATACCGAACTTAGTTTCTGACCTACTTGAGCTGAGGCAGAGAAAGTTAAAAGACTTATACCAACACTTACTTAGTGTAATTGGTATTAGGGTGAACTATACCAATCCTTTGAGCACCCTTCACGATATCAACCCAGAGCAACATTGGCTCACTCACGCGATGCCCCAAAAATTATGATGGGGTACTCTGGATTCAAAGTGGTATCAGTTTAGCAAAACTCATTCGCCGATAAAAGAAAGCCCCACTGAGGTCAGTCAAGTGACAACTTCAGCGGGGCTTAAATAAGTTAGATAACTAGCGAAACGCTAATTGTCTCTTATTTTGCTGGGCGGCTCGCACGTTTACGTTCGTTTTCAGTAAGAAGCTTCTTACGGATACGAATGCTTTCTGGAGTCACTTCTACTAGTTCATCTTCATCGATAAACTCTAGAGCTTGCTCTAGTGTGTGTTTGATCGGTGGTGAAAGAACCTGAGCTTCATCCGTACCAGAAGCACGTACGTTAGTTAGCTGCTTACCTTTAAGACAGTTAACGGTAAGGTCGTTAGAACGGTTATGAATACCGATAATCTGACCTTCGTATACTTCATCAGCGTGCTGAGCAAATAGACGACCACGCTCTTGTAGGTTAAACAATGCGTAAGTCAGTGCTTTACCTGTTGCGTTAGAAATTAGAACGCCGTTGTTACGTTGACCGATTACGCCACCTTTGTGCGGGCCGTAGTGATCAAATGTGTGGTACATCAAACCAGAACCAGAAGTCAGAGTCAGGAACTCAGTTTGGAAACCGATAAGACCACGAGAAGGCATCATAAAGTCCATACGTACACGGCCTTTACCATCTGGAGACATATCTGTTAGCTCACCTTTACGTAGGCCGATATTTTCCATGATGCCACCTTGGTGCTCTTCAAGCACATCGATGGTTACTGTTTCGTATGGTTCTAGAAGTTGACCGTCTTCTTCCTTCAGGATTACTTCAGGACGAGAAACCGCTAGCTCGAAGCCTTCACGACGCATGTTTTCAATCAGGATAGAAAGGTGAAGCTCACCACGACCTGAAACGCGGAATTTATCTGGATCGTCAGTTTGTTCAACACGTAGTGCTACGTTGTGAACCAATTCTTTTTCTAGACGCTCTAGGATATTACGTGAAGTAACGAATTTACCTTCTTTACCAGCAAACGGAGAAGTGTTTACTTGGAAAGTCATGGTTACTGTTGGCTCATCTACAGATAGAGGAGTCATCGCTTCAACGTTGTTTTGGTCACAGATAGTGTCTGAAATTTTCAGCTCACCTAAACCTGTGATGGCGATGATATCACCAGCGTTTGCTTGATCAACTTCATGACGCTCAAGGCCAAGGTAACCAAGAACCGTACCGACTTTACCGTTACGTTTCTTGCCATCAGCACCAACGATAGTCACTTGTTGGTTTGGTTTGATGCTACCGCGAGTAACACGACATACACCAATAACACCAACGTAAGAGCTGTAATCAAGTTGAGATACTTGCATTTGTAGCGCGCCATTGATGTCAACATCAGGCTGATTTACGTTATCAACGATAGCTTGGAACAATGGTTCCATATCTTCGCCAACTTCACCTTCTTCAAGTGTTGCCCAACCGTTTAGAGCTGATGCGTAAACCACTTGGAAGTCTAGTTGGTCGTCAGTTGCACCTAGGTTATCGAACAAATCAAATACTTGATCCATTACCCAGTCAGGACGAGAACCAGGGCGGTCAATCTTGTTGATAACAACAATTGGCTTAAGACCGTGTGCAAATGCTTTTTGTGTTACAAAGCGAGTTTGTGGCATAGGACCATCAACCGCATCAACAATCAGCAATACCGAGTCAACCATAGACATAATACGCTCTACTTCACCACCGAAGTCTGCGTGTCCAGGAGTATCAACGATATTAATGCGGAAATCATTCCAGTTGATGGCAGTATTTTTTGCCAAAATGGTGATACCACGTTCCTTTTCGATATCGTTTGAGTCCATCACGCGCTCTTCAACTTCGCCGCGGGATTCAAGCGTACCTGATTGTTGAAGCAGCTTATCAACCAAAGTTGTTTTACCGTGGTCAACGTGCGCAATGATGGCGATGTTTCTTAACTTATCAATCTGTGGAGTAGACATGAATAGAGTTCACTCAGTAGAGTCTCGGCAGTGTGCCGATGACAGGGAATAAAAATTTCGCGCTAATGTATCAGATTTTAGCCAAAATCCCAACTAGATGTGATCTATCCCCTACTTATTTCCTAATTTATTTGTTATGAATTAAAAAAATGTCGCCGTTTGACAGAAAATAAAACAAGAAATACCCAATATAGCCAGCAAATCGCACGCTTCGTTCAACATTAAGCCAACGAGCCTCAACACCTATCTCTCCTTCTATATAGAGGGATAATCTACGACCACGCACCAACATTGGGCGATAGCTTTCGACATCACGATGAATCTCTCAAAAATGAAGGGCAAAATTGATCAATCCCCTAAAAATCTCAATTATTTTGCACCACAACGGTGCATTCGTAGATCATATTGGTGCAAGGCAGATTGCTGATTATTGCGTAAAATCACCCAACCCCATGATAAATAAAGAAATAACAAAGTTGGCATAGCTTTCGCATAAGAGAAAGTATTAGAGAGAACAATCGAAAATATTCATTGTTCGATAACTAAAAAAGAGTGTAGATTGTGTCCTAGGACTTTACGCTCACCATTATCGAGCAATCACGTTTACCAACACTGGAGGTTATCCAACATGTCAGTAGAAAATGTATTATCGCTGATTCAAGAAAACGAAGTTAAGTTTGTAGACTTACGCTTCACAGATACTAAAGGTAAAGAGCAACATATCTCTATTCCTTCACATCAAGTTGATGCTGACTTCTTCGAAGAAGGCAAAATGTTTGACGGTTCATCTGTAGCTGGTTGGAAAGGTATTAACGAATCTGACATGGTTATGATGCCAGATGCAGCAAGTGCTGTCCTTGACCCATTCACTGAAGATTCAACGCTAAACATCCGTTGTGACATTCTTGAGCCTGCGACTCTGCAAGGATACGACCGTGACCCACGTTCTATCGCTAAGCGCTCTGAAGAGTACATGCGTTCTACAGGTATTGCTGACACAGTATTGATCGGTCCAGAACCAGAATTCTTCCTATTTGATGACGTGAAGTTTAACACTGACATGTCTGGTTCTTTCTACAAGATTGATGACATCGAAGCTTCTTGGAACTCAGGTACTGATTACGAAGAAGGCAACAAAGGTCACCGTCCAGGCGTTAAAGGTGGTTACTTCCCAGTAGCTCCTGTTGATTCTTCTCAAGACATCCGTTCTGCAATGTGTCTAATCATGGAAGAAATGGGTCTAGTTGTTGAAGCGCATCACCACGAAGTTGCTACTGCGGGTCAAAACGAGATTGCTACTCGTTTCAACACGCTAACAACTAAAGCTGATGAAACTCAAATCTATAAGTATGTTGTTCATAACGTAGCTCACGCTTACGGCAAAACAGCAACTTTCATGCCTAAACCACTAGTTGGCGACAACGGTTCTGGTATGCACGTTCACCAATCTCTAGCAAAAGACGGTGTAAACCTGTTTGCTGGTGACAAATACGGCGGCCTTTCTGACCTAGCGATCTACTACATCGGTGGTATCATTAAGCACGCTCGCGCAATCAACGCATTTGCTAACCCTGCAACTAACTCATACAAGCGTCTAGTTCCAGGATTCGAAGCTCCAGTTATGCTTGCATACTCTGCACGTAACCGTTCTGCTTCTATCCGTATCCCAGTGGTACCAAGCCCTAAAGCACGTCGTATCGAACTTCGCTTCGGTGATCCAGCGGCTAACCCATACCTAGCATACTCTGCAATGCTAATGGCTGGCCTTGACGGAATTAAGAACAAGATTCACCCTGGCGAAGCTATGGATAAAGATCTATACGACCTACCTGCAGAAGAAGCAGCTGAAATCCCAACAGTTGCAGCTTCTCTACAAGAAGCTCTAGAAGCTCTTGATGGTGACCGTGAGTTCTTGACTGCTGGCGGCGTATTCTCTGATGATTTCATCGATTCTTACATCGGTCTGAAGTCTCAAGATGTTGAGAAAATCAACATGACAACTCACCCACTTGAGTTTGAACTGTACTACTCAGTTTAATCTGTAGCGAGTCAGTATTTATCAAGGGCCTGCCAGTTTGGTAGGCCCTTTTTCTTGCTTCATTTTTAATCCATTTCAGTCACTAAAATACCAAAAAACGGCAAGGTTTTTGCATCATATAAATAAAGAGCCCATAACTACATTCATAAGCTCTCATTGCACCAAATTTGTGCAATAATTTATTTGAATTGACCCTACGCACTAAAAAGGACTTTCTGTGAGTAAACCATTAGCTGAAACTGTCTTAGAGCAGCTTGTTACAGCCACCTTGTTGCTCGATGAATCATTAACCGTTTGCTATTTGAATCCATCGGCCGAACAGCTATTTGGACAAAGCAAAAATCGTTGTATTCATCAACACCTACCCGAAATGGTTGAACACTCTTCTATCGATTTCTCGGTTTTTGAGCAACCGCTCATTTCGGGACAAGGCATCACCGACAGTGGCGTAACCTTTGTTATTGATGGCAAGCCACTGCTTTTAGAGCTCACCATCAGCCCGATTTCTTGGGATAAAAAAGTCATGCTGTTAGTGGAGCTTCGCCAAGTAGAACAACAACGAAGGCTCAATCAAGAGCTTAACCAACATGCTCAGCAACAAGCGGCTAAATTACTGGTACGCAGCCTCGCACATGAGATCAAAAATCCACTGGGTGGGCTACGTGGCGCTGCACAACTGCTCGAAAAAATGCTGCCTTCAGAATCATTGCGTGAATATACCCAAATCATCATAGAGCAAGCCGACAGGCTCAGAAATTTAGTTGACCGACTGCTTGGGCCACAAAGGCTCGGTACAAAAGAACCAGAAAACGTGCACGCAGTGTTAGAAAAAGTGCGCCAATTGGTCAACCTAGAGTTAGGGGAAAACGTTCGTATTGAGCGAGACTACGACCCTAGCCTACCGGATATCGCAATAGACAGTGAGCAAATAGAGCAAGCGCTATTAAATATAGTGAGTAATGCAGCGCAAATACTACAAGGCCACGAAGATGCCTTAATTACTTTGACCACTCGCACTGAACACCAGGTCAATATTCATGGTAAACGCATCAAACTGGCGGCCAGAATTGAAGTCACCGATAACGGCCCGGGAATACCTCCCGAGCTCATTGATACCTTGTTCTATCCCATGGTCAGTGGACGAGAGGGAGGCACAGGGCTTGGACTGTCTATTTCTCAAAACCTCATCGACCAACATCAAGGAAAAATTGATGTGGACAGTTGGCCGGGAAAAACAACATTCACCGTTTATCTACCCATTTTAGACTATTAGAAAACAGCGTTAGGAGGCAGAATTATGAGTAAAGGCTATGTATGGGTCGTGGATGACGACAGTTCTATACGCTGGGTTCTAGAAAAAACATTATCCAACGCTAACATTAAGTGTGAAACCTTTGCTGATGCAGAGAGCGTACTATTAGCATTAGAGCGTGAAGTGCCTGATGTCATTATTTCGGACATTCGTATGCCCGGAATGGACGGCCTAGATCTACTAAAAGAAATTCAAAAAACCGATCCTATGCTGCCTGTCATCATTATGACGGCCCACTCCGATCTTGATGCTGCAGTCAACGCTTATCAAGAAGGTGCGTTTGAGTATCTACCTAAACCGTTTGATATTGACGAAGCACTCGCATTGGCCGTACGTGCCATTACCCACAGCCATGATCAAAAGCAAAGCAGTCATTCCGCCAATACTCATCATGCGGATACACCTGAGATTATTGGTGAAGCACCCGCTATGCAGGAAGTGTTTCGTGCAATTGGCCGCCTGTCTCGCTCTTCAATTTCGGTGTTGATCAATGGTGAATCGGGAACCGGTAAAGAGCTCGTGGCACATGCTTTACACAAACACAGCCCTCGCAGCAAAAACCCATTTATTGCACTCAATATGGCGGCCATCCCTAAAGATCTCATCGAATCTGAACTTTTTGGGCATGAGAAAGGGGCTTTTACGGGAGCCAACAGCGTACGCCAAGGGCGCTTTGAGCAAGCCAATGGTGGCACTCTATTTCTTGATGAAATTGGTGATATGCCGCTGGAGATTCAAACTCGTCTACTGCGGGTGCTGGCGGACGGTCAATTTTATCGTGTTGGTGGACACTCTGCGATTAAAGTCGATGTACGCATCATTGCCGCTACCCACCAAAACTTAGAATCATTAGTGAAAGACGGAGATTTTCGCGAAGACCTTTTCCATAGACTCAATGTCATTCGAGTGCATATTCCCGCGCTAAGAGAGCGTAAACAAGACATTGCTAAACTGGCTCAACACTTTTTAAACTTAGCCGCAGAAGAATTAGCGGTTGAAGTGAAAACACTATCAAAAGAAGCCGTTGAAATTTTAACTCGACTCAGCTGGCCGGGGAATGTAAGACAGTTAGAAAATACCAGCCGTTGGCTCACCGTCATGGCCAGCGGTAGTGAAATTCTGCCTTCTGACTTACCACAAGAATTGGTAGAAGAGCGCAGCCTAGCCTCAAGCAATGAAGGCGCTGACTGGCAAGAACTTTTAGAGATGTGGGCACGTTCTGCACTTGCTTCGGGTGAAACTGAAATTCTCTCTCACGCACTGCCAGAGTTTGAACGCATTCTATTAAAGGTAGCCCTCAACCATACCAATGGACATAAACAAGATGCGGCTAAAGTTCTTGGCTGGGGAAGAAATACGCTAACTCGTAAGCTTAAAGAACTCAGTATGTCTTAATCTTATAGTGGTCACGTTCTGCGTGACCACTGTTCTTATCAAACGGCTCCAAGTCACCGCACACAGAAACACACCCGCAACACAAACGAAAACAAAGACCCCATTAATTGCATTTTACTTTACATTCAACTACTCATTTAATAGCTAATGCTTAGATGTAAGATTTTGTTAATCCATTCTCGAATAACATTTTATAGAATAATTAACGATTATGAGAGCAGATGCGCTTGATATAGCGACGGCTATGTTAGTAAGTGGCTGCATAAACGAACCAATTAAAGTTTGGGCACATTATGAAGAAAACGGTTTCGATAGTTATACCTTGTTATAACGAGAGTGAAGTCATTGATGTTACCGTGGAAGAGTTGCTTTCCGTAACCAACAATATTGCCAATTATCAATTTGAGCTAATCTTTGTCAACGATGGCAGCGCCGATGATACCGAAGCAAAACTACTGGTACATGGTAAAGCTCATGACAATATCCGTGTCATTTCTTTTTCCCGAAACTTTGGCCACCAGCAAGCCGTTAGCGCGGGCTTAGATGTCAGCACTGGAGATGCGGTCGTATTAATCGATGCAGACCTGCAAGATCCCCCAAAACTCATAGAAGATATGATCGCAAAATGGGAAGAAGGCTTTGACGTTGTGTATGGCACCCGTTCAAGCCGCGATGGTGAATCTAAATTTAAACTCATGACCGCAAAGTGGTTCTACCGCTTATTGAACTATTTATCTGAAGTCAAAATCCCCCTTGATACTGGCGATTTTCGCTTGATGGATCGTCAAGTCGTTGACCATTTAATCGCGATGCCAGAAAAATCTCGCTTTATCCGAGGTATGGTGAGCTGGATTGGTTTCAATCAAACCTCAATAAACTATGAGCGCAGTGCTCGTTTTGCGGGTGAATCTAAATATCCGCTCACCAAAATGTTGAAGTTTGGCATCGATGGCATTTTATCGTTTTCCGTAAAACCCTTAAAACTGTCCATTATGATGGGGTTTGCCTGCTCTGGTGTAGCCATGTTAATGCTACTTTATTCGGTCTATATTCGCTTAATGACCGACCATTGGGAGTCTGGTTGGGCTTCTTTATTGGTGGCTATTCTGTTCATCGGAGGGGTTCAGCTAATTTCTATTGGTATTTTGGGTGAATACATCGCTCGTATTTATAATGAATCTAAAGATCGCCCACTTTATATCATCAAGAAAAACCGCGACCATAATAACCGAGACAATAATGTTGACCAAAACAACTCAACTGTTGAGTAATCTGCTGTATTCAGATTTACGACAAAAATTTCGTTTTGCAATCGTGGGGGGAATCAACACCCTCACGGCATATCTGGCCTTTATGGCTTTTTATGAACTGTCTGGGCGTTATTTAGTTTCTTCTGTTTTGTCGTACTTTATTGGCATGCTGGTCAGTTACACGCTGAATCGGACCTTTGTATTCAATAGCGAAAAAAAAACAGGGCAGTTCATTCCATTTTGCGTAGTGAACTTAACCTCCTTATCTTGCTCAACCGGCACTTTATTTTTGTTAGTACATTATGTCGGACTGCATGTTTACATAGGGCAAGCTCTGGCGGTGTGTGTATCGATGGCAATCAACTATCTCGGCTATAAAAAAGTGTTTACCGAAGGAGTATCAATGCAAAATTTGATTCAGGGCTTATATGATCATCAAGGTCGCTTCGACACAGTGCGCCTTGTGCAGTGGCTGATCGTTGCCATATTCGCTGCCGTCAGTATCTTCAATTTGCATTTATCCATGTCTGCAAACATAGCGCACGATGCACTGCCTTATATGGATGGATACAGTGAAAAATTCGTCACCGAAGGGCGCTGGATTAATTTCGCGTTATATGGCGTATTAAAAGAGCTTCCAGCTTTTGTCGCGGCTTCATTGGCGAACTTATTCATCTTTATTTTTGCCTATAAGGTTGCGCTAGGTGTTAAGAAAGATCGTTGGCTGGCAATCGCTATTGCTTTATTAGTCCTGAATATTCCGTCTTTTACCATGTTACTCAAATGGCCAATGACACTAGTACCAGGCTGTTTTATGCTGGCACTGTTTGCTTGCTATAAAGACAAATTCAACCCGCATTTAATGCTACTTATTGCAGGGGCCTTATTATTTGCGACCTACCCCGCCTTTTACTTTTTAATGCCACTGTTGTTTGTATCTAAACTGGCAGAGTCAAGTTATCCAAACATCATCAAATTCTTGTGCTTCTGGATTTTAGGCTATGTCCTAGGCTATGCCGTTGCCAACGGTTTGGTATTGGCCTATACCGCTCTTTTCACCGATCATGCCACCTTAATTCACTTTGTTAGCTGGCGACACGAAACCCCGTCTAACAGCTTAACTGCTTTGCTATCAAATATTGCCAAGAGTGCCGGTAACTTAAATTATGAAATGCAGTACTTAGCCAGATTGAGTCCGCTGTTTTATATTCCGATCGCACTGACCTATTTATGGGCACTGAAAAAACACTTTAAATACACCGCTATTGTATCGATTGTCGTTATTTCATTGTATGCCAGTGTCATACCTCTGGGTGTTGATGTGCCACTGCGTTCTGGAGTCACCTTCCCTATTGGAATGGCCATGCTTCTGCTACTCATTCCCAATAAAGGATGGCGATTGTGTGTGCTAGTGAGCTTATTTATCCCGTTCTCCTACTTAATGCACAGTTATAATGATCACTATGCGTTTAATCGACAGATCATTACGAGCATTTTTGAAAGACACGACCCTAATCACTACCTACATCAGCCACAAGCGTTTGATAAGGTGATTGTGAGTGTGGATGAAGAAAAAATGACGCAGTATATGCTGGATAAAACGAATTCGAACTCATTTAAAAACCCTTCAAATTTACGTTATCACTACATCAAGCCATACCTTTATCAGTTTGGATGGCGCAACGCTAAGATTGAAGTGGTGAACGAGCCTAGAGAGAAGATTCAAGGTGAAGCGAGCGTGAAAAAAGAAGGGAATAAGCTGTTAGTTTCGATGGATTAAACGATAGATATGTCAGCGAACCAATATCGATGATCCGTTAACTTAATCTGGGTAAGGTCTTCCTTACCCAGAATGTTTATCTCAATGTTACCAATTAAATTACGCGTGAGAATTGTTGCTGACGCGCTTTTGCTCTGAAGTACTTATCAAAGCACATGCAAATATTACGAATTAATAAACGACCACGTAGGTTAACGTGGATCTCAGAGTCCGACACTTCAACTAAACCATCTGTGACAAAGGTTTGTAACAAACCTAAATCTTCGTCAAAGTAAGTATCGAAAGTAAGTCCAAACTGCTGTTCAATCTCACTCTTATTCAAAGTGAAATTACAAATCAGCTGCTTGATCACTTCCCGGCGAACAAGGTCATCGCTATCCAAAGACACACCTTTCCACAAGGCATAGCGCTTCTCTTCCATCTGAGAATAATACAACTTCAACTCTTTTTGGTTTTGCGCATAAGTATCTCCAACCATAGAAATAGCAGAGACCCCAAAACCAATTAAGTCACAATCACCTTGTGTCGTGTAACCTTGGAAGTTTCGATGCAGCTCACCATTGCGTTGTGCCACTGCCAACTCATCTTCTGGAAGCGCAAAGTGGTCCATACCGATAAATTGATAACCTTCGGTCGTAAGTGTCTCAATGGTTTGCTGTAAGATAGACATACGTTCAGAAGCAATCGGAAGGTCTTGGTCCTTAATTTTACGCTGCGCTGCAAACAACTGTGGCATATGAGCGTAATTAAACACTGATAAACGGCCTGGACGCATTGTGAGCACTTGGCGCATTGTTTCAGCGAAAGAATCTGCGGTTTGTAGAGGTAAACCATAAATCAGGTCTAGGTTGGTAGAACGGAAACCCAATTGTTTTGCGCGCGCCACCATAGCAAAAATAAAGTCTTCGTCTTGCTCGCGATTCACGACTTTTTGTACGTCTTTATTGAAATCTTGAACGCCAATACTTAAACGGTTAAAACCATTTTCACGCAAATGATCCAGCATATCCAACTCGATCTCACGTGGGTCAACCTCAATACTAATTTCAGCATCAGGGTTAAAGTTAAACTCCTCGTAAATAACCGTCATTAGGCGAGTAATTTGAGCCTTAGTCAGAAACGTCGGTGTGCCTCCGCCAAAATGCAGTTGATTGACGTTGCGCTGAGCAAGTAAAGCAGCACGTTGACGAATTTCAAACTCCAACACATCTAAGTACTCATCCGCTTTGTGCTGATGACGAGTAATCACCTTATTACAACCACAGTAGTAGCAAAGCTTATGACAAAATGGGATATGAATATACAAAGACAAAGGACGTTCTGGATATTGCATATAAGCAATGTCTAGCTCCGCAACAGTAAATGCTTCGTGAAACTCCACGGCCGTTGGGTAAGAGGTGTAGCGAGGTCCAGAGTAATTGTATTTATCCAATACACTCTGATCCCAGATGATTTGTCGGCTAGACATACGAATATCCTAAGTACAACTAAGAAAGGCGGGTTATTTTGCCACTGTTACAGGAGGGCGATACTGGCTACCAAAAATATCATAGAGCAGGATTTATGTTTGATAGCTAGATCACGCCTAGAGACAGATGCTATTTCATTTGAATCGAAATCTGCTGATTGAGTGGCGCCACTCTACCTTGCAAATCTTTTAACTCTGCAATGATCGCATCATTTAAACGAGTTTCGGTTTTGTGACGAGCTAAATTTTGCTTCATGCGTTCCTGCTTAGCCAGTTGCTGGCGCTCATCACCTCGCGCCATATCCTTGACCACCTTGAACAGTTCGCTCAACGCAGGATAGCACTCAGCAACATCAATGCGCTGCTCACCTTGCACATAATCCAGAATATTACACAAACGTATGCTCAGCTCAGAGAGATCGCATTGCCCCTGTATACCCGCTAAGCATAAGGTATCAACACTCTCAAAGATCTTGGCATTCCGCTTAGCGATCGCCAATGCTTGATGCTGCTGAATCAGCTGCTTCTGCTTATTTAGTTTTTTCAGTAAATAAGCCGCATACGCTGCTAATCCAAGGATGATGATAGCTCCAATCGAAGCCAGCACGACCATATCCATTGATGTTTAGTCCTTGAAATCGCCTAAATCTAGGTCTTCAAATGAAGCCAGTAACTCATCTTCTGTACGTGGTTTCTTGCTCTTTGGTTGCTCAATTGGCGCTTCAATCTCATCTTCAGGCTCTAATAGACCTAACTGGTTCATTAGTACTTCAATGCGATCTAGCTTCTGATCAACGTAGGCTTGTAAACCACCACCTAACGATTCACCGCTCTCAATGCGCTCAAGCAACACATTCAGTTGTGCATCATTTTCTAGTGCATCCAACTCTTGCTCAGCCGTGTACTTGCGCTGTTGCTTGGTTGGCTTAACAGTAGGTTCAACAATCAATGGGATCTTTTTCTTAGAGCCCAGACGAGGATCACGTTTAGCGCGCCCTTGACTATTTTTTGATTCATTCTCTACTGAATGTCGGTTACCGGCTTTTTGGCCTTTACGTTTTTTCAGCTTTTTGCGTAAACGTCCTTCAACATCAGATGCTGAACGGTTACGAGTAACCGCTGGTTCTACTTCAGCGACTGAACCTGGCTTTCTCGATTTCTTTTGTCGACTCATTACTCGACTTCCTCAATAAAATTACATCGTTTTCAATAAATTCTAGCTCTAGCTTGTCTCGGACAGCTAAAAACTCAAAGGTACTTCGGCTAAAAAACACCACGTGTGTGTGATCATTCTTGTAGTGCCAAGTGGCGAAGGCTTCTACTCCGCGCACCATTTTGGTCATCAAGCCCAGCCAAGCGCCGGGCTTCAACATTGTTATCCACTGCGCCCAAACCTCGTCGGGCTTATACAGGTGTTCAATGACTTCGGTTGCAGTGACAAAATCGTACTGTTTATTCAGTACACTCATATCTGGATAATAGTAGAGATCATATAAATCTACCTGATGACCCGCCTCTTCCATCATCAAAGATAATGTTGGGCCCGGGCCACAACCAAAATCTAGCCCTTGCTTATGAGGGCCAATTCGCTCAACAAGTGGTTGCTGAACTCTAGATAAGAATCTGCGATAACCGGCATCAGAAGGGTCATTTTCGTGCAGGTCATAGTGCGCCTTTTCTTGGCTTGCATCTAATCTCTGATTCGGATCAACAAAGACGAGCTCACAGCGCTGGCATTGCAGATATTGCCTGCGCTTATCTTCCCAATAAAACTGGATATCATCATGATGACAAAGTGGACAATCTAACATTCAAGATGCCTATTTAGCGTAAGAGGCGCAACTTACCAAAATATGAAGAAAGAGTGTAGAAAAAACCTGCAATTTAGCGAATTTTTTCTATTTACAGAGGAAATAGACTCAAACATCAAAACAAAGCGAAGTCACTCTCAAAAAGCCCTTCTAGCAAGCAAATCATTGACCAATGAGTTGAACGCTCAAAACAAATGGCTTTATTTAGACAATAAAAAAGCGATAGGTCTCCCTATCGCTCGCAAAATTCCATTTGTTATTAATGCTTTCCGTGCCAACATTTTGTTATTCATCGTCCTGATGATTTTTAAAATCCGTCGCAAATATCCATTTGCAGGGCTAATCCTAAGCCATTCCTATCCGGGTTCTCACATGAGAAAAAAAACCATCCATTGTTAACCCAATTCGCCAAAGGCGGTTCTTTCCTTCTACTCTTCCTGAGTGAGATTGAAATCTTCAACCATCGCTTCCTTCGACCTTGACTACTCTACTACTGATAAAAAAATGTGCAATTGTTAAACTACACGAACTGATCACAGTTTCAACAATTAAGGTTCATTGTTCTTATTTTTCAAAGCCTTAAAATGCAATAAAGGCCCACTACGAGCCTTTATTTTATCGATCAGCAATGGCTATTCATCAGTGCTAGTGAAGGCCACCAACGTATTTAGACAATACATCAATCTCTTCTTCCGTTAGCTTTTTCGAAACATCGTGCATCATCTCATTGAGATCGTTAGTGCGATCCAGTGAAGCGAATTTCTGTAGCTGAGACTTAATATAATCAGCGTGCTGTCCAGAGATCTTAGGGAAGCCCGATAAACTCGTACCATTCCCTCTTGGACCATGGCACGCGACACAAGCTGTAATGCCACGCTCAGCATTACCAGCAAGATATAACTCTTGACCTTGTTCAACCACATCTTCAGGTGTGCTGTTCTCGGATGTCGGTATCGAAGCATAATAAGCCGAGATATCCGCCATATCTTGTTCAGATAGAGGGATTGCCATAGCGCTCATCGCAGGATCATAGCGACCTTGCTTGCCCCCGCTCGTTGCACCCAACTTAAAATCTTTAAGCTGTTTGACAAGATAACCTTCATGTTGACCAGCAAGCTTAGGATAAAGAGCAACAGGACTGTTGCCATCAGCACCGTGACAAGCTGTACATGTGATTGATTTTTGCTTACCTGCTTCAATGTTACCTGCAGCCCATACTGAGCAGCTAGCGAAAAGAGTTACTATTAGCGCTAATTTCTTCATGACATTCCATTATAATAATTTGAGCTTCCGAGGCTAAGGCATGCTCAGTTTTTATGTTCTAGATTGAATAAAAGTACCCGAAAAGATGAACAAGCCATAGGTGTCGCCTTTTGTCGTGCTAGAATAGGCGAACTAATGCCGAACACGGTTATTTTACACAAATTCACAAAAAAGTAATCAGTCGACTACACAAAGTCGCGATGGAGTTAACAGTGAGCGCAAAAATTCATTACCAAAACACGCATTTTATAACTAGTGCCCCTGATATTCGTCACCTTCCAGAAGATGAAGGTATCGAAATCGCATTTGCGGGTCGTTCAAATGCGGGAAAATCCAGTGCGCTCAATCGCCTAACGAATCAACGTGCACTAGCCAAAACCAGTAAAACCCCAGGCCGTACCCAACTCATCAACTTATTTAAAGTAGATGAAAACTGCCACATTGTTGATTTACCGGGATACGGCTTTGCACAAGTTCCACTAGAACTTAAAAAGAAATGGCAAAAAAGCCTTGGTGAATACTTACAAAAACGTCAGTGCCTAAAGGGTCTCGTCGTACTAATGGATATTCGTCATCCAATGAAAGACCTTGATCAACAAATGATCTTTTGGGCGGTCGATTCTGGCATTCCAGTACAAGTACTGTTAACAAAAGCGGACAAGTTAAAAAGTGGCGCACGCAAAGCAACATTGCTCAAAATACGCAACGATGCTATCGGCTTTGGTGGTGATGTGAATGTGGACGTGTTTTCTTCTCTTAAAGGACTTGGCGTTGATCAGTTACGAGCTCGCCTAGACACTTGGTTTGCACCTGCTTTTGCTGAGCTTGAGCAAGACGATGCAGAGAGTGCACCAGAGCAAGAGTAATGAAATCACTCACTTAAGAAACCGGCTTTAAACACAACGCGATCCAATTGGGTCGCGTTTTTGTTTTTAAATTACAAACTGCTGTTATCGTGCGCTAGGCGCTTCCTCGCCCACCGCTCAATTCCCTTATATCGCTACACATAAAAAACCAGCATAACTAAATACTTATCGGGACTAGCCCTGACAATATAAGTCTCTATCCAGCGGAATCACTTTGTAAGTTCAAGAAAAAACCTTATAAATCAAAAGGTCTCATTTCTTTCAGGCAATAAAAAACGCCTCAGTCAAATACCGACTGAGGCGTATGAATTTATATAAATTCTAATAACGTGAAACAAAAGGTCTGAAAGATGGAACATCTTACCTCTGTACCCTACACCGATAAATTTACCCGATCTGAGAACAAATGCAAACACTTTCTGTTGTTTTTTTTCAAAAAAAGTACGCTCCATGAGTGCATATACGCCACAAAGTGTTGTTCAAATTACAATCAATAACTCGCAACATTCAGTGACATGCCTCTCACTAATCGTCAAGTTAGAGGCAAATAATGTCTAGTGCGCCTCATCCCAGTTGTCACCATGGCCCGCATCCGCAACCAAAGGCACATCCAATGTGGCCGCAGATTCCATCAAATTCTGTATGTTACTTTCAATTTCTTGTAATGCATCTTCACGAACTTCAAAAACCAATTCATCGTGTACTTGCATTAACATACGAACTTTAGGTTCACCTTGTTGTTTTTCAATCCACTCATCAACTAACAGCATGGCTTTCTTGATAATGTCAGCGGCCGTACCTTGCATCGGTGCGTTAATCGCTGCACGCTCAGCGGCTTTACGGCGCATACCATTTCTAGAGTTAATTTCAGGAAGGTATAAGTGACGTCCAAACAGCGTTTCAACATAGCCCTGCTCTGTAGCTTGGCTGCGTGTTTCTTCCATGTACTGCATTACACCAGGGTATCGCTCAAAGTAAGTGTCCATATAGTGCTGAGCTTCACCACGAGGGATGCCAAGCTGCTTAGCTAAACCAAAGGCGCTCATACCATAGATAAGACCAAAGTTGACAGCTTTCGCACGTCGACGTTGTTCACTAGAGACTTGGTCAATATCTACACCTAAGATTTCTGCTGCCGTCGCAGCGTGAATATCTTTGCCAGTTCTAAAGGCCTCCAACAGGGCTTTGTCTCCAGAAAGGTGCGCCATGATGCGTAGCTCTATTTGAGAGTAATCGACCGCCAAAATTTTCCAGCCGTGCGGTGCGACAAATGCCTGACGAATACGGCGTCCTTCTTCATTACGAATAGGAATGTTCTGTAAGTTTGGATCGGTCGACGACAAACGTCCCGTCGCGGTCACACCTTGATGATAAGAGGTATGAACACGTCCAGTGCTTGGGTTGATCATCTTCGGCAACTTATCGGTGTAAGTCGACTTCAATTTTGCCAAACCACGATGCTCAAGAATCAGCTTCGGTAGTGGGTAATCCAAGGCAAGCTCTTGCAATACTTCTTCATTGGTTGACGGCGCACCAGAAGGTGTTTTCTTGATAACAGGTAATTCCATCTCTTCAAATAGAATTCCTTGCAACTGTTTTGGAGAGCTTAAGTTGAACTCTTTGCCCGCAATTTCAAATGCTTTTGCTTGTAACTCATCAAGGCGTTGGGCAATTTCTTGGGATTGAGTGCCTAATAACATGTCATCCACCAATACCCCGCGACGCTCAATGCGTGAAAGTACCGGTATAAGAGGAATTTCAATCTCTTGATAAACTGAATTCAGTTTTTCATTTTCTTCTAAAAACGCATTCAAGTGATTGTGCAGTCGTAGCGTAACATCGGCATCTTCTGCCGCATAAGGCGATGCTTCCGTTAAATCAATTTGATTGAAGGTTAGCTGCTTTTTCCCCTTACCGGCTATTTGCTCAAAGGAGATGCACGGATGCTGTAGAAATCGCAGCGCCAAGCTATCCATATCATGCTTGCCACCGACGCTGTTATAAACGTAAGAGGCCAACATAGTGTCAAAAGCAATGCCTTGCATTTCAATGTCGTATCGAGCCAGCACCGAAGCATCGTACTTGAGGTTCTGTCCTACTTTCGCCTGTTTAGGATCTTCAAGTAAAGGCTTAAGTTGCTCTAACACCCAACTGCGCTCTAGTTGCGCAGGCGCATCTAAATAGTCATGGGCAACAGGAACATAAGCGGCTTCGCCTTCTTCAGTGGCAAAAGATAAGCCGACAAGGTTGGCAACCATGTAATCTAGGCTGTCTGTTTCCGTATCAAAAGCAAACACATCGGCTTGTGTTAATTTCTCTAGCCATGCATTAAAACTCTCTTCATCCAGTATGGTTTGATATTTACTGCGATCTATAGTGATGGCTTTATCAGCAATCGTGGCGGTAATCTCTTTTTTCGCTCCAGTGCCACTGACTGCTCGGCCTGATTTTTCATCGGCCTCAACAACGCCCGTACCACCTTCTAATAATTCATTTAACCAAGATTTGAATGCCATTTTTCCGTATAAAGAAATCAACAAATCTTTATCTGGCGTCGCTTTAACCAAGTCGTCTAAAGTGACGTCTAGCTCTACATCGAGTTTAATTGTCGCTAAGCGATAAGAAAGGTAAGCCGACTCTTTATGCTCAAGCAGCTTCTTCGCCATGGTTTTTGAACCGCGAAAGCCCAATGCGGCAATGCTATCAAGGTTAGCGTAAATATCATCAAGACCGCCAATACCTTGTAAGAGAGCGGTCGCGGTTTTATCACCCACTCCAGGAACGCCAGGAATGTTATCGACTTTATCGCCCATCAAAGCTAGGTAATCGATAATCAGCTCAGGTGGGATCCCAAATTTATCTATCACCCCTTCTCTATCTGATACCACATTGGTCATGGTATTGATCAACGTGACGTTCTCATCCACCAACTGCGCCATGTCTTTATCACCAGTACTGATCAGTACAGGCATACCTTTTTTCGATGCGGCGGCTGATAAAGTACCAATCACATCATCAGCTTCAACCCCTGAAATCGAGATAAGAGGTAAGCCCATGGCTTTGATCATATTGTGTAGAGGCTCAATTTGAGATCGTAAATCGTCTGGCATTGGTGGACGATTTGCTTTGTACTCTGGATACATGTCATCTCTAAACGTCTTACCTTTGGCATCAAAGATCACCGCAATACGCTCGCTAGAGAATTGACGCATCATGCTTCTGAGCATATTCATCACACCATAAACGGCGTTGGTCGGATGCTCACCATTACTCATGGTGCCAGGGTAAGCATGAAATGCTCGGTATAAGTATGAAGAGCCGTCAATTAATATCAGCGAATTTTCGGGGATAGTTGCCATGGTTTGGTGTCCAGCTTAGGTAGAAGGAGGGATAACTTAGCTATAGGATGCCATGAGTCACTCTGCTTATCTAGAGACCCTTCAATGACACTGACAAATATTGCGAATCTCAACACACCGACCTGTGGATAAGTATGTGTGCAAATTATCTTGGCATTTAAAAAGCCTGTAGATAAAGTCTATTTCAAACACAAAAAATAACTTAAAATCAATAACTTAAATCAGATCTATTGATCAATTAAAAGATCCTACCCTGATCGGCGTGTGTGGACAAAGATTTTCTGAAGGAAATATTGAACAGTATGGTTGCGCAACAAGTCTCCCAGACTCACTCGCTGACTTTTTAACCTATAGGGATTTTTTAAAATACAGTCTATTTTGCAAAGGGTTACTCTTTGGCTCACATTTTTCAATCCAATAACCGTTACGCAGTAGCAACCTCAGCATCGCAGCAAACTGATTACGTGACTTCACGGTTAACCAATCAAACCCTGCAACTCGAACCTGACGCTCTTGTTCATCTAAAAGCAGTTGTGCTATGCCTTTTCCACGTGCGCTGTCGTTGACTCCGCCCAACCAACTGTAAAAAGTATCACTATCTTGTGCATAGCCTATTTTAAAGCCCTGTAATCTCCCACACTCTTCCGCAATAAGAATTAATGACCTACGGTTAGCTAAACGCGAGCGAAGAGACTCTAGGTTTTCTGATTGAGTAAACTCAGGAATAGAACGCATCACCTGCAATGCTTCTTGCAAAGAGCCTTCGCGAACAACAACAGACATTTTCTCTTCTCCACTAATACAAAAGGCCCTAAAAAGGGCCTTAACTTCACAACCAATCGGTACGGTTACTTCTCTTCAGATAACCACTGAGCCACATCTTTAGCAAAGTAAGTTAGGATGCCATCAGCGCCAGCGCGCTTAAAGCACAACAAAGATTCTAAAACCGTCTCTTTCTCTTTCAACCAACCATTTTGAATAGCCGCTTTATGCATCGCATATTCACCCGAGACTTGGTAAGCAAAGGTCGGCACTTGTAGCTCACTCTTAACACGACGAACCACATCAAGATACGGCATACCCGGTTTTACCATCACCATATCCGCCCCCTCAGCAATATCCAGTGCCACTTCGTGCAACGCTTCATCGCTGTTGGCTGGATCCATCTGATAATTCTTTTTATCCGCCCCTTTGAGATTACTCGCAGAGCCAACAGCATCTCTAAATGGACCGTAGTAATTCGATGCATACTTAGCAGAATAGGCCATGATCTGAGTATGAATGTAGCCGGCTTTTTCTAATGCTTCACGAATTTTACCAATACGACCATCCATCATATCTGAAGGAGCAATCACATCAGCACCTGCTTCAGCATGAGAAAGTGCCTGTTTGATGAGAACCGCTGTAGTTTCATCATTTTGTACATAGCCGTCATCATCGATAATGCCGTCTTGTCCATGTGTTGTATAAGGGTCGAGTGCTACATCGGTGATAACCCCCATTTGTGGCACATGCTCTTTAAGCAGGCGTACTGCACGTTGCACTAAGCCTTCAGAATTGTATGCTTCGATAGCACAAATGCTTTTCGCGTCTTGGTTCACAACTGGGAACAGTGCGATAGCTGGAACCCCTAAATCAGCCAACTTGGCTGCTTCTTCAAGCATCAGATCGATAGAAAGTCGCTCAATTCCCGGCATTGACTCTACAGACTCACGACGATCTTTACCCATTAAAATAAACATTGGATAAATCAAATCATCAACGGTAATTTTGTTTTCTGCCATCAGACGACGGCTAAAGTCATGTTTACGCATGCGGCGCATTCTACGCGCAGGAAATGGGCTTTGAATAAGTGCGGACATGGTTCGATCCTTGTATGAAACAACTGTGCTAAATCATAACATTAACCATTCCACTAGGAACGCACAGAACATGAAAAATAGAACGAATGCACATATACTGGAGCACAAATAGCCAACAAATGATGTTTATCCATGATCGACACCCACGCCCATATTTATGCCAGTGAATTTGACCAAGATCGAGACCAAGTTGTAGAGCGCGCTCTGCAAGCTGGGATTAATCAAATATTACTGCCCAATATCGACCTAGAGTCTATTCAACCTATGCTAGCTACCGAAGCGGCTTATCCTGATATTTGCCGTTCGATGATGGGATTGCATCCATGTTATGTAAACCAAGACATCAAGCAAACCTTAACTGAGATAGAAAGTTGGTTTGATAAACACAACTTCATCGCAGTAGGTGAAATTGGCATTGATCTCTACTGGGACAAAACCTTTCGTAAAGAACAAGAATATGCCTTTTCCACCCAACTAAACTGGGCCAAACAACGCAACCTTCCGGTCGTTATCCATACCAGAGATTCTATTGAGGAAACACTTAGCCTACTGAAGAAGGAACAAGATGGTTCTTTGCGTGGCGTATTCCATTGCTTTGGTGGCAGCGTCGAAGAAGCAAAAGCCATCAATGATCTTGGCTTTCATTTAGGGCTTGGTGGTGTATCGACCTTTAAAAATGGCGGTATGGATAAAGTCGTTCCGCACTTGGACTTACAATACCTGATACTAGAAACCGACTGTCCTTATCTTGCTCCAGTGCCTCATCGAGGCAAGCGTAATGAACCCGCCTATACTCAGTTAGTCGCGCAGCGAGTTGCCGACCTGAGAGAGTTGAGCCTGACAGAGGTAGATGCACTCACCACTCAAAACGCAGTGCAGTTGTTCAACCTATAAAAAAATCCCCAAGCGGGGATTTTTTTCATTGATTAAGCGATAGAGAAAGCAGTATCTATTCTGCTTGCTCTTCGTCCTCATCTTTTCGAGTATAGAAGCGCGCAAAGAACAAGCCCACCTCAAATAGCAGCAGCATTGGCACAGCCAACAAGGTCTGAGAAATAATATCGGGCGGAGTTAGCATCATGCCAATCACAAACGCGGCCACAACCACAAAAGGTCGCTTGGCTTTCAATGTTTGCACGTCTGTTGCTCCGGTCCAACACAGCAAGATGATGGCAACCGGCACTTCAAATGCAATACCAAACGCTAAAAATAGCGCTAAGACAAAATCAAGATAACTAGAAATGTCCGTTGCAAACTCTACCCCACCTAACGAGATAGCCGTAAAAAAGCCAAACACTAGCGGAAACACCACAAAATACGCAAATGCGACACCACAGTAAAAGAGCAGTGAGCTAGAGAACAACAATGGCATCACCAAGCGCTTCTCATGCTTGTAGAGTCCTGGCGCAACAAATGCCCAAACTTGATATAAGATAAACGGAACGGCAACAAATACCGAAGTAATCAACGTCAGTTTAAGCGGCGTAAAAAACGGTGACGCGACATCCGTTGCAATCATCGTTGCCCCTTCGGGTAGACGATCAATTAACGGAGCCGATACGAACTCATAGATATGACCTGAAAAGTAAATCAGGCACAGAAACACTACCATTACTGCACTAATTGCGCGCAGTAAGCGAGTGCGTAGTTCAATCAGATGGCTCATCAATGGTTGGTTGGAATCAACCGAAGACATAGAAACCTCTATAAATAACAAAAGGGGCAATAAGCCCCTATTGATTAATCTTGCGACTTAGGAGCAGACGACTGTTTAGTGCTGTCTGAAGACTTGTAAGGCTGCTGAACACTTTGTGCTGCTTCTTTTAGTTCTTCTACAGATTGACGCAGTTCTGGAGACATATCTTTCATCCCCATTTGTTCTGCTTTTTTCAGGTTTTCCTGAAGTTCATGAATTTTGAGCTCATGATCCAGCTCATCTTTGACATTATTGGCCATAGATTTTGCTGAATTGACAAAGCGAACCACACTACGAATCGCAACGGGAAGACGTTCAGGCCCCAAAACCACCAGCCCTAAAACAGAGATGAGTATCAGCTCCCAAAAACCAATATCGAACACAGATTAAACCTGCTCTTTGTCTTTTTGTTTCTCTGTGCTTTGCTCTGCGGTTTTTTGTTCAGCAATGTTCTTCTTCTCAAAGTCTGCGTCTTTTGCTTCTTTTGCTTCTTGAGACGTTGTCTCGTCATCAGACATTGCTTTCTTGAAACCTTTAACCGCCGAGCCTAGATCACCGCCAATACCACGCAATTTCTTAGTTCCGAATAACAGAACCACAATCACGGCAATGATTAACAGTTGCCAAATACTAATTCCACCCATGTGTAATAATCCTTGTTTCCATTCTATTAATAATCACGCACGGTAGGTACGCCAACTCAACAACCAAGCCAGCAACCCTAACCCACCAACCCCAGAAGAAATCAAAGGGTTATCATTAACGTAAAGTATTGACGAGCATACGATAAATGTAGCACCTATTCCAAACATAAATTGGCCTGTGGCGTGTTGTCTTTTCGTTTGTCGATATCCCTCATATAAATGCTCAACTTTTCTAGACAAATGCTTACTGTTCTTCAAGTTGTCATAAAGAAGTTCGGGTAATTCTGGCAGTTTTTCAGCCCAAAATGGAGCTCGCTCTTTAATTGAGTTGACCACAGCTTGAGGACCGACTTGCTGCGCCATCCATTTTTCAAGAAATGGTTTAGCGGTCTCCCAAAGATCGAGTTGCGGATACAACTGTCGTCCTAGTCCCTCGACGTACAACAAGGTCTTTTGTAGCAGTACCAGTTGCGGCTGCACTTCCATATTGTAGCGTCGGGCCGTATTGAACAAATTCAGTAGCACATGCCCAAATGAAATATCACACAATGGTTTCGCAAATATGGGCTCGCACACCATACGAATCGCAAACTCAAACTCTTGAACATTAGTATCGGCAGGCACCCAACCAGAATCGACGTGTAACTGAGCCACCTTTCGGTAGTCTCGATTAAAGAAAGCCAATAAGTTTTCTGCTAGATAGCGCTTATCGTCAGCGTTAAGCGTCCCAACAATGCCACAATCTAAACCAATCCATTGGGGATTTTCTGGATGTGAATATTGCACAAAAACATTGCCTGGGTGCATGTCAGCATGAAAAAAACTGTCACGGAATACTTGGGTGAAAAAGACCGTAACACCACGCTCTGCCAACAGTTTCATGTTGGTGCCATTGTTTATCAACCCTTCGATATCAGAAACTTGAATCCCATAGATTCGCTCCGATACCATCAAGTTTTTACTGCTTAAATCAGGAATAACCTCTGGAACATACAACTCTTCGCTATTTTCAAAATTACGACGAAGTTGCATTGCATTCGCCGCTTCTCGACGCAGATCAAGCTCGTCGATTAATGTTTTCTCATACTCAGCAACCACCTCTACAGGCTTTAGTCGACGCGCTTCAGGAACCGCCTTTGCCAACAGTCTCGCCATACGAAACATCAGCTTAATATCCGCATCAATCACTGGACGAATATCTGGACGAATAACCTTTAACACCACTTCTCGCCCTGATTCTTTCAGCTTAGCCGTATGCACCTGTGCAATAGAAGCGGAAGCTAAACACTCAATATCAAAGTCGTCAAACCATTCTTCTACTGGCCCACCTAAAGCCAACTCAATATGTTTTTTTGCCAAATGCCCAGCAAAAGGGCTAACGCGATCTTGCAGTAAGGCAAGCTGATCCGCGATATGAGGGGGGAAAAGATCACGACGAGTAGACATCATTTGCCCGAACTTAATCCATACAGGACCTAGCTCTTGCAATGCTAAACGCATACGATGCCCTAACTCTTTTTCTGGGTGCTTATTTTTAACCCAAAACAGCGCCTTGCGAGCTAAACGTGGAAACTTAGCTAGGTCAT
This sequence comes from Vibrio ezurae NBRC 102218, assembly GCF_000467185.1. GTDB lineage: Bacteria > Pseudomonadota > Gammaproteobacteria > Enterobacterales > Vibrionaceae > Vibrio > Vibrio ezurae. The sequence continues at coordinate 46,815 of NZ_BATM01000037.1, read as the reverse complement.
GCTCAGGAATTAACTCATCAAGTCCATACTCAAGTTTGACGCGAGTGATTTGATATAAACGCTTGAGCTCAGAAGGGGTCATTCGGTCTCCGTTAAACGCGACAAACGTTGCTCAAGAGACGCTAACTTGGCTTGTACATCGTCAACCTGATCGCAAAAATTAGCGACGGCTAATGGTGAAGGGGCTAACTGCCACTCCTCTGTCACCACGTGCTTAAGATGAGAGGTGTGCTTTTGTGCACTGTTTTGCAAAAAAGATAGACCATTTTTTGCCCCCGACACCAAGGTATGCGCGGCAACATCACCCACCACCTTCGACAAAATTTCTGCAATATCGGGCTTGCTTAACTGCATTAGAGTGGCAAATTGCTGCCCAACTTGCATATCTCCAGCAACAGACAGTTTGTCTTGCTTAAAAAGCTCGTTGATATTGGCCTGCTGTTGTAAATCCCGTAGCGCCGTTAGGCTTAAGGTCAACTCACAATCTGGAGTTCCCTCAAACGAGGCCAACACATCAATTTGTTGGCTACAAACAAAAATCAGGCTTTTATTTAGCTCTTTTAAATTCAAACGAATTGTCGAGCCTTTCATACGAGCTAATTGTTTTTGACTTTCAGGCTGTTGTTTTATCAGTGAATTGAAAGACACTTCAACAGCAGCTGTTACTAAAGAATCAATGGGCATCTACGTGTTCCGCTAAAATTTGTAACCACGGTGCAAAGCAACAATACCACCGGTTAGGTTGTAGTAATTCGTTTGCTCAAATCCTGCACTTTGCATCATACCTTCGAGTGTTTCTTGATCTGGGTGCATGCGAATCGATTCGGCAAGGTAACGATAGCTTTCTTTATCATTGGCAATAATCCCCCCGACTTTCGGTAGGATATGAAATGAATAAGCATCATAAATTTTGGAAAGTGGTGAGAATATTGGTTTCGAGAACTCAAGTACCAACAAACGGCCACCAGGCTTAAGCACGCGATACATAGAACGCAAGGCTTTGTCTTTATCCGTCACATTACGCAGACAGAAACTGATCGTAATACAATCAAAATAATCATCTGGGAACGGCAATTCTTCGGCATTGGCTTGAACGTAATGAACATTACCCACCACACCTGTATTTCTTAATTTGTCACGGCCCACATTCAACATTGAGTTGTTGATATCCGCGAGAACAACATGCCCAGTATCACCTACGATACGTGAAAACTTAGCTGTTAAATCTCCAGTACCACCACCAAGATCCAAAATTCTCTGTCCTGGGCGTGCGCCACTACAATCAATAGTGAAACGTTTCCATAAGCGATGAATTCCACCAGACATCACATCATTCATCAGGTCGTATTTGCTCGCAACCGAATGAAAAACCTCGGCCACTTTAGTTACCTTTTCAGTTTTGGCTACCGTTTCAAAGCCAAAATGGGTTGTGTCTTGTGAGGCTTGTTCTAGGGGTTCTTTAACGCTCATATCTATGTTCTATCTCTAAATTCATATTTCAGAGAGGTACGATAAAAGTGATTAGCTTTCCGTATACCGCTCTACCACGCTCGCAAATCTCAATGCAAACGAACCAACAAGTCTACTTTATACACCAACACTTGTCTTTGTTGAAATACGCTCAAGCTTATCGAAGTTGCATAACTGTGAATAAATACATCCACAGGGGCTTGGCGTGTCCCTTTTCTCTATCCTATTTACCACATTGAAGATTGGCGCATCAGCGTAAAATAGATAGACTGAGCCTCTTAATTCTTGCTCATCAACCGGATCTTTTCACCTGCAATGAATGAACGTAAAGCTCTTATTCTTGGACTTAGCGCGGTTCTACTGTGGTCCACCGTCGCAACAGCATTTAAGCTGACGCTCGCTGAATTCACACCGATTCAGATGCTCACTTGCGCGAGTATTGTTTCCGCTATTGCACTATTCATAGTCTGTATAGCGCAGAAGAAAACAAACATCATTGTGAGCACATTTTCTGCTAATCCGGTTTATTACCTTATGCTAGGGCTCATTAACCCCCTAGCCTATTACCTCATTTTATTTAAAGCCTATGATCTTCTACCGGCATCACAGGCGCAGCCGATAAATTACAGCTGGGCAATTACACTGACTTTAATGGCTGCGCTTTTTTTAGGGCAAAAAATACGCCCTCAAGATTGGATTGCTTGCCTATTTGGTTATGTCGGAGTGGTCGTCATTGCCACACAAGGTGAGTTATTTGGCTTGCAGTTTTCCAGCCCACTCGGCGTCGCATTAGCATTGCTGTCTACTTTATTGTGGGCAGGGTATTGGATTTTAAATGCAAAAAACAAAGCCGATCCTGTCGTCGCGGTATTGCTCGGATTTTTAGTCGCAATACCATTGGCTATCGCTTTATCCATTTGGGAAGGTGCGAGTTGGACGATGACTACTAAAGGTTGGCTTGCCGTCACCTATGTTGGTTTGTTTGAGATGGGAATTACGTTTGTGTTATGGCTAGGTGCACTAAAAGCGACTCAAAATACCGCAAAAATTAGCAACCTGATCTTTATCTCTCCATTTATTTCACTGCTGTTACTGGCGAATATTTTGGGTGAAGAGATTCATCCTTCAACTCTCATTGGCTTAGTGTTAATTGTTGCTGGACTGATTATCCAGCAACTCAAGCTTAAAAAACCGCAAGCTCAATAACTCAAAGTACTATTTACGAGCCAGTTTGTGATGGGCACGAGAAAAGTGTCCAGCACAAAAAGCACCGACTATAGACAGTTCACCGGCAAGACAAAGGGCTGCGGCAACCTCAGCTAACGCTTGTGATTTTCCGTTACCATGCAGTCCCATCAAATCCAAACACGCTTTCTGGCTCGGTAATCCTGTACCACCGCCCACCGTACCTATCATTAAGTTAGGTAGCGTTACACTCGCGTATAAATCACCATTTTTATCCACTTCAAGTCTAGTCATGCCCACGGCTGATTCCGCAACACAGGCAGCATCTTGGCCACAAGCAATGTATAAAGCGGCTAAAGCATTCGCATAATGAGCATTAATGCCGATAGTGCCACTGAGTGCTCCCCCTACCGTCGTGATTTGCGCAAACTGCATCATTTTTTCAGGCGTTGTGTGTAAGTATTTTTCGATAAGAGCGGCGGGAATATGTGCTTCTGCCGTCACTTTTTTTCCTCGCACACTACGCAATGTTTGAGCGTTAGCTTTTTTATCCCCTGAGAGGTTACCGTCTAGGAATGCATGCTCTGGTTCTACTGGTGTATGACTTAAAATGTAATCAAGTACTGCATTGGTCGCGATAGTCACCATGTTCTGTCCTGACGCGTCACCCGTTAGGAATTCAAACACCAGATAAACATGATTACCTTCAATACTGACACTAATATCCGTCAATTTACCATGAGAAGTCGTTTGTTCTGCGATCGATTTAAAAGTGGCATACTGAGTCACAACCCAAGCCACAAACTGCCCTGCTTGGCTCAGGTCAAAAAATGCAAAAGCAGGGGTACGAGTGACCCCCTCATTAAGCAACATCGCACTTGCACCACCCGCAGCAGTCAACAATTGCGAGCCTCGGTTATATGATGCGACCAATGCCGCTTCCGTCGTGGCCAAAGGCACTAAATAATCTTGCTTGGCAAACAGTCCATTGACACGCAAAGGACCAGCCATACCCACGGGCATTTTTACCGTACCAATAAAATGCTCAATATTTTTCGCATACGCCTGCATATGAGTCTGGGTATGCGCATCTAAAAGATGTTGCTTAGCATCCTCATCATCAAGTGCAGACCAACGTCGCTGAACATTTTTCTCAGTTAAGTAAGGGCTTTTCGTCAGTTTAACCGTTGCCGGTTCAAAATGAGGTTGTAGCGCCTCATTGCGCAGTGAGACATCAAGATCGGAGCTGAGAGATGAAGTATGGTCAGGACGGTGTAGATTTAATTTAGGCATATTTCTCACATTAAGGTTATCGCCAATTGCGCAGATTCCTTTCCGAGAGCAATCTCTTTTTATCATACAAATAGCGTTACTAAGCAGAGTACGAACATTCCCTATCAATTACAACGCCACAGAAACAATTATTAATCGAAATACACAATCAAATATAACAAGCTAAAGCATACTGGCACCTTACCTCTTGCCAATCTCAACATACAACGACCGTCTTTCATTATGCTCAGTGCGCATAAAAATGAGAAATAACATTACTCGACAACCCTTTTGCTTAATCTTTAATCAATGGCAAAATGCGTTTCGCGCATGGGTGAGAATTTGAGGTATTTGGCGATGATGATATTTATGTACTCAGTAGTAGCGATTTCAAGCGTCAGTTTAGGTGCAGTGCATGTCCTTAAAAAGAAAACCCCGAATGCCCGCAACAAAACGACTGAAGACATCGCTCAATATCTAAAAGAAACTCATTATTGGGCAGAAGAATATCAACATGCAAAGACAAGCTATCAAAGACTGTACGCTGAGCTCATGCAAAAAGTAGCCGATATCAATCGTCATAACCCAGCGCAACGCAGTACAAATAACACCGCACTTAACGAATTAAAAGTACACGTTGAGCAAAGAAAGCAACGCATGCTACGTGCTGAAAAACGTTATCAACAGTTGACCCGATAATTACACGTTCTGTCCTGCAACATAGCCTGAACTCCAGCACCAGCAGAAGTTGAACCCACCCAACCATCCGGTCACATCCATCACTTCCCCAATAAAGTATAAACCGGGAATAGTTTTACACTCCATGGTCTTCGAAGACAGGTGATCGGTGTTTACACCACCTAAGGTGACTTCCGCAGTTCGATAGCCTTCTGTACCATTAGGCACAACCTGCCACCCCTCTAGCGCCTCAACGATTTGCTCGTACTCTTTATGATTAAGCTGTTTCAATGGCTTATCGGTAAACAGCTTGCGCTCCATCAACACCTCGATAAGTCGCTTAGGAAGCACTTTAGCTAATACGTTTTTCAAGGATTGATTAGGATGAGTTTCACGACTTTGAGTCAATAATTCTGAAATATCAGCTTCTGGCACAAGGTTCACTGTTACTTTTTGTCCCGCGCGCCAATAAGAAGATATTTGCAACACCGCAGGACCAGACAGTCCACGATGGGTAAACAGCAGAGCTTCTTTAAATACCGTACCGTTTTCTGCCGTTATTTCAGCGGGAATGGCAATACCGGACAGTTCGCTAAAGTCTAATTTATCTTGTTTATGCAGGGTAAAGGGAACCAATCCAGCCGTGGTAGGGACAACCTCTAAACCAAACTGCTCGGCAATTTGATAGCCAAATGGCGTTGCCCCTAATTTGGGCATAGATAAGCCACCAGTGGCAACAACCAAAGAATCACAACTGATCGGCATACCGTTCGCGAACAAAGTAAAACCTGGCTGCGCTTGTTGAATGTCTGTTACTGCAACTTGATAGCGAAATGTGACCCTTGCAGGATCGCACTCATCCAACAACATTTTGACGATATCTTTTGCCGTATCCACACAAAATAATTGCCCGTGGTCGCGCTCTTCAAATTCTATACCGTGCTTACTTACCATAGAGATGAAATCCCAATTGGTATATTGCGACAGCGCCGACTTCACAAAATGAGGGTTGCTACAGATAAAGTTGCTAGCAGAAACATCGTAGTTACTGAAATTACAGCGACCACCACCAGAAATGAGGATTTTACGACCGGGCTTTTTAGCATGATCGACCACCAACACGCGTTTATTCCGTTTTCCCGCCTCTGCCGCACACATTAAACCTGCGGCGCCAGCACCAATAATCACGACATCAAAGTGTTCACTCATTTTCTTTATCTCGGGCTGTTAAACAACAAAAGGGCATGCGAACGATCGCATACCCTTCTTAATTGGCACATTCTACCCAGATGCAAGGCAGACTTTCAAACAACATTTACCTTATTGATGACTCTACACCGTACTTGAACTGCGCCCGATAACACGATCACACACTAAAAGCAGCCAATAGTGTCACTCCAAGTAACGCGCAGCTGAGTATAAATAACTCTCGTACTTTATCGCACTTTCCGACAAATACAGGGTCGTGGTGTTGAGAGTATTCTTTACTTTTTAAGTAGTTAAATAGCCTAAACTGTTTCACTACATTACCTTGAGTGGTAAAAAATCCACGTCCATCAACCTGCTGATAAAGTAGCGGGTGTGCTTCACGCATAACAAAAATAAGAGCTCTTAAAGTGCTAATGTACCGCATAAAATTGACCGCAGTGACACACATAAGCGCAAAAATAATCAAATCCCCACTGATCATCTTTATTCCTCCCTATTTCCTCTGGGAGACGACAAGACAAACAATAAGAACTTATTGTTTAGGTGAGCAAAGTGAATTTACTCAGCTGTCGTATCCATGATAGAGGATGAACCTTCTTTAGCCATTGTTGCTAGGTCTTTGTCGATAAAGAACAACGCCTGACCGTTCTCACCAACCAACTCTAGCTTGTCTAAAATCCCTTTAAACAATTTCTCTTCTTCGTGTTGCTCTGCCACATACCACTGTAAGAAATTGAACGTTGAGTAGTCTTGACTTGTGAACGCAACATGAGCCAGCTTGTTGATCTTTTCAGTGATCATACATTCATGCTCATAAGTCTCGCGGAATACTTCCCCTAGGCTCGCAAATTGGTGTTTTGGCGCTTCAATCGCCCCAAGAATTGGCATTGCACCCGTTTCACTTACATAGGTAAATAAACGCTGCATATGCTCCATTTCTTCAACGGCGTGTTTGCGCATAAATTCTGCGGCACCTTCGAAACCTTTGTCTTCACACCAAGCACTCATTTGTAAGTATAGATTGGATGAGAAAAATTCTAGGTTTATTTGCTCGTTTAAATTTTCGACCATCTGCTGTGACAACATAAGACATTCCTCTTCTTATTTTTGCTTAGGTATTTTTAGGCGGATATGCCCATGGGTTAATATGATTCTACGTTACCAGATTTTGCCCTAAATCAACATTCCCTTTCTTTTATTGATTTAAAGCTTCAACTTAAGATCACTGAAACAAAAAAATGACGACGCCCTGCTAAAATAGAATGACAGACACACTATTTATTCGTTTGAACAAGGAGCCGATTATGAGTTACAAACATATTGTTGTTGCCCTCGACCTAGGAGAGCATAGTGAGTACTTAGCCAATCGAGCCACCACCCTTGCAAAAGCGCTTGATGCTAAGCTTTCTTTCATCCATATCGATGTCAATTACACTGAACTTTATACGGGTTTAATTGAAGTCAATTTAGCGGATAGCCAAATTGCTTCAACAAAAAACTCCACCAAGCAACTGCAAGAGTTGAGCGATAAAGTGGATTACCCAATAGAAGGTATATTGGTCGGTCGTGGTGACTTGGTTGATGAGTTATCAGAAGCCATTGAAGAAAAAGGGTTTGATTTAGTGGTGTGTGGACACAATCACGACTTCTGGGGCAAATTACTGTCTAACACTCGCCATATGATTCATGACATGCCCGTCGATTTATTGGTTGTTCCCTTAAAAAGCTAAGTCGGTATCAAGGCGATAAGCTCTAAAAAGCTAACCTCGCCTTGATAATATGCAGCACTTAAATGGCGTTCTCTGCCACAGATGTTTATGTCATCGATGATATGACATAAACATCAAAACGATTTTTCTTAGTCTCTATGGCCATACTCGGTTTGACTTGATCAAGCCAAGGGGCGTAGTCGGGCCTTTTCACGACAACGCGCTTGCTTGCCAATTTCAAGGCTGGGGCTAACAAGCCATCTGCATCTTGGTCTGCGCCAACCAATGTTTGGAAGACACGCATTTCTTTTTTGACCAACGCACTCTTTTTCTTATTTTCAGGGTGCGGATACATAGGATCAAGGTAGATAACATCCGGTCGCTGAAACTCATTATCTTGCGCTAACAAAGATAAGGCATCCAAGCTCGAGGCATGCAACAAAGACATACGCTCAATCATCCATTCGCCGATATCTGGGTCTTGCTGAGCTCGAGTAAGACCATCATCCAACAATGCCGCTACCACCGGGTTGCGCTCAATCATCTGCACCTTACATCCTAAAGACGCTAACACAAATGCATCACGACCTAAGCCTGCTGTCGCATCTAATACCGTAGGCATCGCTCCTTTGTTAAGGCCAGCAGCTTTTGCTATCGCCTGCCCTTTACCCCCACCAAACTTGCGGCGGTGAGCTACAGCACCAGTGGCAAAATCAACGCAGATTGCTCCCAATTTTGGTTCATCAAGCTTCTTTAGTTCTAGACGTTCACCTAACTGCAGGGCAAACTGGCTGTCAGAATCATGTTGTAAATTCCAACGCTCGGCTAGGGCTTGAATTTGCAGTTGTTTATCTTCGGACTGCGCTAGAAGTTGAATCTGCAACATCATCTCTCTAAAGTTTAGGGGCCTATAGACCTGATTGGTATTCATACCCTAGTTTACCGCATTCTACTTATCTCTGTCTCTTAAGGAACGCTAATGAACAATAGCCCAATGCTGGATCAGCTTGATAAAGATATTTTAAAAACATTAATGGAAGACGCACGCACCCCATATGCGGAAATGGGAAAGCGATTTAATGTTAGTCCAGCCACCATACATGTTCGTATAGAGAAGATGAGAGCGGCAGAGGTTATTGAAAGAACTGAGGTAGTGGTGAACACCAAAAAACTCGGCTATGACGTGTGCTGTTTTATTGGTATTAACCTAAATGCTGCCAAAGACTATCACTCTGCACTCGAAAAACTGAATGCGTTGGATGAGGTAGTCGAAGCGTATTACACCACGGGGGCTTACAGCATTTTTGTCAAACTGATGTGTCGAACCATTGAAGAGCTACAACATGTTCTCATCAACAAATTACAAGCCATTGATGAAGTTCAATCCACCGAGACCTTAATCTCTCTGCAAAACCCGATTAACAGAAACGTCAATCCATAAAAAAGCCACCTCAATTGAGGTGGCTTTTACGACAGGTCTATCAATTAAGCGTCGATACCCGCATGGCGTAATAACGCATCAATTTTTGGCTCACGACCACGAAAGCGTTTGAATAGCTCCATAGGTTCTTCACTTCCGCCCATCTCAAGGATGTTATTCAAGAAGCTTTGTCCGGTTTCGGTGTTAAAAATACCGTCTTCTTCAAAACGAGAAAAAGCATCAGAGGACAGTACTTCAGCCCATAGGTAGCTGTAATAACCCGCACTGTATCCACCCGCAAAGATATGCGTAAATGCGTGTGAGAAACGGTTCCATTCCACACTTGGGAATACAGAGACTTTATTCTTCACTTCCGCAAGAGTTTCCAGAACACGAGCCCCGACCTCAGGATCGTAATCCGTGTGTAAAGTAAAATCGAACAGGCCAAGTTCAAGCTGGCGTAAAATGAAGATAGCGGATTGGAAATTCTTCGCTGCCAACATTTTGTCTAGCATTTCTTTTGGTAGTGGCTCACCCGTTTCATAGTGACCAGAAATAAAGGCTAGTGCATCTTCTTCCCAACACCAGTTTTCAAGGAATTGACTTGGCAATTCAACCGCATCCCAAGCAACACCATTGATGCCAGACACTGCGGCAACATCAACCTGAGTCAACATATGGTGAATACCATGCCCAAACTCATGGAACAAAGTCGTCACTTCATTGTGAGTAAAGAGCGCAGGTTTATCACCCACTGGTTTGTTAAAGTTACACGTTAAGTAAGCCACTGACGTTTCAAGCTCGCCAGATTCTGTGATACGACGAGGACGACAATCATCCATCCATGCACCACCTTGCTTATGATCGCGAGCATAAAGATCAAGGTAAAAACTACCTCTTAGTTCACCTTCTTTCGTTTCGATATCATAGAAACGAACAGACTCATGCCAAACATCAATACCCTGACGCTCTTTTACAACTAAACCAAAGACGCGCTCAAGGACTTCAAATAATCCTGCGGTCACCTTACTTTCTGGGAAGTAAGGACGTAAGTCTTCATCTGAAATATTAAATAATTTCTGCTTTTGTTTTTCGCTGTAGTACGCGTTATCCCACAAGTTTAACTCGGTAATACCGTACTCATCTTTAACGAACTGACGCAGTTCCTCAGCTTCACGCTCACCTTGAGGTTTGGCTTTTGCTGCTAGATCATTAAGGAAGCCAAGAACTTGCTCCGGTGACTCAGCCATCTTAGTTGCTAGTGAACGCTCACTATAAGTAGAGAAACCTAGAATACGAGAGATCTCATGACGAAGCTTTAACTCTTCGGCAATGATTTCGGTATTGTCCCACTTACCCGCATTCGGGCCACGATCAGACGCACGCGTACAGTACGCTTCGTACATTTCTTTACGTAATTCTTGGTTATCACAGTAGGTTAATACTGGGATGTAAGAAGGAGCCTCTAGTGTCAACACATAGCCATCAAGCTCTTTCGCTTGTGCTGTCGCTTTTGCTGCCTCTATCGCTGACTCAGGCATACCAGAAAGCTCTGACACATCTTTAATGTGCTTGCTCCAGCCCATAGTGGCATCAAGTACGTTGTTCGAGAACTTAGAAGCCAACTCTGATAAGCGCTTGCTGATTTCACCATAGCGACTTTGCTCTGCAGCAGGTAAACCAATACCAGAGAGTTCAAAATCACGCAGTGCGTTAGTAATTGTTTTCTTCTTCGCTTGGCTCAATGCCTCAAAACTTGCATCCGCTTTAATTGCTTTATAAGCCTCATACAAACCTTTGTGTTGACCAACCCAAGTGCCGTATTCAGAAAGTATCGGTAGACAACTCTCGTAAGCTTCACGAAGCTCATCACTGTTCGCAACAGCATTCAAGTGACTAACAGGAGACCACAAGCGTGAAAGAACGTTATCTACCTCATCAATAGGTACACAGACATTTTCCCAAGTTGGGTGAGTGTTGTCTTTCAATACTTCCTCTGTTTTCTGACGGCAGTCAGCAATTGCCTTTTCAACCGCAGGCTTAATATGCTCAGGCTTTATCTCTGAGAAATGTGGCAGATCCACAATATTGAGAAGTGGGTTCGACATAGGTGTTCCTTTTTAGTTTTCCGGCTTATTGTTCATTAGATAGTGGCGACTTATGCAAAATTCAATAGTCGAGTATAATATGAGTTGATCATTACCTACTCACTTGGGAGTCACCTTGCTCAGCTACCGTCACAGCTTTCATGCTGGAAATCATGCAGACGTGGTAAAACACATTGTTCAAAGCCTTATACTTGACGCCTTAAAGCAGAAAGACAAGCCTTTCGTCTATCACGATACTCATTCTGGTGTAGGTCGTTACGACTTGACCCATGAATGGTCAGAAAAAACCGGTGAATACAAACAAGGCATCGCCAAACTTTGGCAACAAAGTGATCTACCTGAAGAGCTCACCAGTTATCTTGATTCAATTCGCACCCTAAACGACGGTGACGAGCTGAGATACTATCCTGGCTCTCCTCGTGTGGCTCGTGCACAAATTCGCCGTGACGACCGTATGGTTCTCACTGAGCTACACCCAAGCGACTTTCCGTTACTGCTACAGGAATTTCATCGTGACCGTCAAGTTCGCATGTTTAAAGACGATGGCTTTGCTCGCCTAAAAGCCAGCTTACCACCCAAGGAACGTCGTGGACTGGTACTTATCGATCCTCCTTATGAACTGGCAAAAGAATATCGCGATGTAGTACAAGCTATCGCGCAAAGTTATAAGCGTTGGGCAACAGGCATTTATGCAATCTGGTATCCTGTAGTCAATCGCTACGATATCGACGACATGCTAAAAGGTCTGGAAGGCCTAGGCATTCGAAATATATTGCAAATAGAGCTTGGGGTATCTCCTGATACTAACGAGCGCGGCATGACAGCATCAGGCATGATAGTGATCAACCCGCCATGGAAGCTAGAAAGCCAAATGCGAGCTCTGTTACCAGTATTGAAGCAAGCGATCGCCCCTGCGACAGGGCATTTTAAGGTGGAATGGGTTGTACCCGAATAAATTCACCCAATATAACGATAAAGATTATAAAAATTCTGGAGAACTTAATGACAACTCACTTTGACTATATCTGTATTGGTGGTGGTAGCGGTGGCATTGCATCAGCAAACCGTGCATCTATGTATGGAGCCAAAGTTGCTCTTATCGAAGCAAAAGACCTTGGTGGCACCTGTGTCAACGTAGGTTGTGTGCCTAAAAAAGTAATGTGGCACGGCGCTCAAGTCGCCGAAGCTATCAATCTTTACGCTGAAGATTACGGCTTTGACGTTGAGCTAAAAAGCTTCAACTGGTCAAAACTTATCGAAAGCCGTCAAGCATACATCGGTCGCATTCATCAATCTTATGACCGCGTATTGGGCAACAACAAAGTAAATGTCATCAAAGGTTTTGCTAAATTCGTTGATGCAAAAACTGTTGAAGTAGACGGTACACAATACACCGCTGATCATATCCTGATTGCCGTGGGTGGTCGCCCGACTATCCCTAACATTCCAGGTGCTGAGTACGGCATCGACTCAAACGGTTTCTTTGAATTAAACGAACAACCAAAACGTGTTGCGGTTGTTGGCGCAGGCTACATTGCCGTAGAAATCGCAGGCGTATTAAGTGCTCTGGGCACTCAAACTGATCTGTTTGTACGTAAAGAGTCTCCTCTACGTAGCTTTGACCCAATGATCATCGATACCCTAACAGAAGTCATGGCCGCAGAAGGTCCAACGCTGCATACACACTCTGTACCTAAAGAAGTGGTTAAAGAAGCGGACGGCAGTTTAACTCTGCACCTAGAAAACGGCAGCAGCCACAATGTAGACCAACTTATCTGGGCGATTGGTCGTCACCCAGCAACGGATGCGATCAACCTAAGCAATACTGGCGTAGCAACCAACGAGCGTGGCTACATCAAAGTTGACGAATACCAACAAACCAATGTTAAAGGCGTGTACTGCGTTGGCGACATCATGGAAGGCGGTATTGAACTAACACCAGTAGCAGTAAAAGCGGGCCGTCAACTTTCTGAGCGTTTGTTTAACAACAAACCAGAAGCCAAAATGGACTATAACCTAGTCCCTACCGTGGTATTTAGCCACCCACCAATCGGTACTATCGGTCTTACTGAGCAACAAGCCATCGAGCAATACGGCGAAGACAAAGTTAAGGTATACACCTCTGGCTTTACCGCTATGTATTCAGCTGTCACTAAGCACCGTCAACCATGCAAAATGAAACTGGTCTGTGCTGGCGACAATGAACAAGTTGTTGGCCTACACGGCATTGGTTTCACTGTTGATGAAATGATTCAAGGCTTTGCAGTCGCAATGAAGATGGGCGCAACTAAGGCTGACTTTGATGCCGTAGTCGCAATCCATCCAACGGGCTCGGAAGAGTTTGTGACCATGAGATAATGACGCTTTGCGTCTGCGCCAGCCCAATTTTAGGTTGGTATATTTAAGAATAAAACGCCTGATAATATTCATCAGGCGTTTTTTATATTAGAGTGATATTCGTTACTTCAACAACACATCATTTAAGTGCTTAGGTAAACATAACGCACATAAAAAGGGCTAATAAGCCCCTTATCTATGGTAAATTGTCCGCCTATACCTCAGCCTACCGTATATCTATTATGAAAAAATTAATTTTAGATCTTGATGGAACGCTAACCCAAGCAAATACCTCAGATTATAAGAATGTTCTACCTAGATTAGATGTCATCGAACAAGTTCGTCACTATAAAGAACAAGGGTTCGAAATTGTCATATCGACAGCAAGAAATATGCGAACTTACGAGGGGAATGTAGGTAAGATCAATATTCATACTTTACCTATCATCACCGAATGGCTTGATAAACATAATGTTCCCTACGATGAAATCATTGTTGGAAAGCCATGGTGTGGACACGATGGTTTCTATATCGATGATCGTGCAGTCAGACCTTCGGAATTTGCTAACTTAAGCTACGATGAGATTAATCAATTGTTTGAGGCTGATAAACAATGTTCTTAATTATGTCAGGAGCCTATGTAGGCCAAGAACTAGAGTCTGAATTTGGAAAGATCCCACCAAGCTTTCTACCACTGGGAAATAAACGACTTTTTCAACACCAAGTTGCCCTAGCAGCAGATAATCTAGATGTTTTCTTATCGGTACCTGATTCCTTTGAGGTTTCAGCCATAGATCAAGCTTGGCTAGAGGCTCACAACACGACTCTACTGCGTATTCCTGATGGATTAAGTCTCGGAGCCTCTTTAGTCGCTGCCGTCAATATCTCCGAACACAGTCTGAATAAACCTTTGCACATCCTTTACGGAGATACTCTGTATCAAAGTTTACCGGTTGGCGATGACATCGCCAGTATTTCGATTGCAAAAGGCAGCTACAACTGGGCAACGCTAAGCGGTGATAAAAGTCACTGGCTAACCAATCGCGATTCACTAGAGAGTTCTGAACCGCAAAAAGTCATCGATGGTTATTTTAAGTTCAGCAACCCTAGAGAGTTGATCAAAAATATCACTCAGAGTGAATGGGACTTTATTAAGGGCTTAAACCTCTACCAAAAAGGCATTGGCCTTACGACTGTAGAATCAAATCATTGGTTAGATTTTGGTCACGTAAATACCTATTACGATTCAAAAGCAGAATTTACGACACAAAGAGCCTTCAATAAACTCACCATCACCTCAAAGTGGGTAGAAAAATCAAGCACGAAAGACGCGAAGATAGCGGCAGAAGCCAACTGGTTTGCAAAACTGCCCTACGAACTAAGAGGGAATATACCTCAATATCTTGGCTCAAAATTTGAAGACGGTAAAACGTCATACCGCTTGGAATATTTACACCTTACAGCCTTAAATGAGCTCTTCGTATTTTCTAAACTTCCTTGCCATATTTGGACCCAAATACTGACAAGTTGCGTTGAGTTTTTGTCTCTTTGTAAAGAAATTAAAGCACCAAATAACGACAGTGGTAATTCTTTAGAGCAATTATTCACGGATAAAACCAAGCAGCGCTTAGAAGAATATTGCCGAGTTCAAAACATCACTTTAGATCAAAAGTGGCATATCAATCACTCTGCACCACTATCAATCAATGACTTGCTAGAAGAAAGCCATAAGCATCTACCGTTACAGGAAGAGCAAGATTCCGTTTTACATGGTGACTTCTGTTTTAGCAACATTCTATATGACTTTAGAGCAGGTAAAGTAAAAGCGATTGACCCAAGAGGAATCACGCCGAGTGATGAGCAATCTCTGTTTGGGGATATCCGCTATGACCTTGCAAAACTAAGTCATTCTATTTTGGGTCTTTATGATTGGATTATTGCCGGCTACTACATGGTCAAAATTGAAGGTCAACACATTCACTTTGATATTGCTGAAGAGAAGCAGCATAAAGAAACTCAGCGATCCTTTATAGAATTAATCACTAAGAAGTTTAATGTAACAGCTCACAACCTTTACGCTATGCAAATTCAGTTATTTCTTTCAATGCTGCCTCTGCATGCTGATGATAAAAAACGTCAGCAAGCATTATTTGCCAACGCATTCCGTCTCCATCAAATTCTAGTGAGGTTAGAACAGTGATCGTTATTCCTATGGCGGGCATGAGCTCGCGTTTTTTCAAAGCTGGCTATACAAAACCTAAGTACATGTTAGAAGCTCATGGAAAAACACTATTTGAACATTCAGTTGACAGTTTCAAAGCTTATTTTTCTTCGCAACCCTTTCTATTTATTGTGAAAAACGTTTTTGACACTCCTGATTTCGTCAAAGATAAAGCTATAGAAATGGGAATTAAACAGTTCCATATTGTTGCGCTAGACATTGATACACGAGGCCAAGCTGAAACCGTAACTTTAGGTTTGGAGAAGCTAAAAGCACAAGGCGTTGAATACTCAGGCTCAATAACGGTCTTTAATATCGATACATTCAGACCAGAGTTCATTTTGCCAAAAGTCAGTGAGTGCTCTGATGGTTATCTAGAAGTATTTAAAGGTGAAGGGCCAAACTGGTCATTTGCTAAGCCTAGTTCTGCTGATTCAACCAAAGTGGTGCTAACAGCAGAAAAAAAACCAATCTCAAACCTGTGCAGTACGGGGCTATATCATTTCAAACACATCGAAGATTATTTAGATGCGTATGAGAATTATCTCGCCAAACCTCAAAGTGAGTGGGAGAAAGGAGAGCTTTACATTGCTCCTTTATACAACCACCTCATTGAAAAGGGACGAGATATTCATTATCACCTCATTAAAAATGACGACGTTATTTTTTGTGGTGTACCAAGTGAGTATGAAGAGTTTAAGGTTAAATTATAACTCCCCAAAGATGGGCATATTTAAATTCAAGGGCAATACTTTTTCTCATCAATCACATCGGCAAAAAACGGGCACTTCCACTTCCTTTTTATTGCCGATGTTCGATTTATCTACTTCTCCACTTCCCGAATAAACGACTTCTCAAAACCACTGACGGTTCTCAATTGAGTCACCTCAAGACTGGCTTGAGCAAAGTCATCGTATGGGCCGATTAAACAGCGTTTGCCTTTCTTTTCGGCTTTGTTCCAAATAGAAGATGAGACATTGGGGTAGATTTGATTGACTTGTTCTAAGGTGAGTTCTTCGGGGAAAAATCCACATTGGATCCAGAAGGTGGATTTAGCATAAATGGGTTTGCTTTTACCCCATAGAGACACCCCTATCGGGCACTCTTCTCCTAGCAATGCGGGCTTATCAAAGGACTCTTGAGTTGCCGAACATAAGAAGTTGCTTGCTTGGACACTGCCGCAGGTAAGTAACAACGCAATGCTGTAAAACAGAGGTAATGTTATTGGCTTCACTTTGCTTACAACCCTCTCACCCGTTAAATCAATCACTTCCGAAAGGTTAGTCGAGTGTTGAGTTATTCGCCAATGCATCTCTAATGCTCTGTTACACAGATCGAAAATTGGCTGAAAAAATAAGCGCTCAATACATAGCATTGAGCGCTTATTTTTAAATCAAATTAGGATTTAAGTTAGGTATTAACCTTTATACAATTTCGGGTTAAATACATCACGTAGCCAGTCACCAAGCAGGTTAATCACCAACACTAAGGTCACTAGTACAATACCTGGGAAGGCGGTAATCCACCAAGCGCCCGAGAAAATGTAGTTAAAGCCAGTGCTGATCAACGCCCCTAATGATGGCTGATCAACGGGAAGCCCTAAACCTAAGAAGGACAGCGCCGCTTCTGACATTATGGCGTTGGCAATCTGCACCGTTGAGATAACCAAAATCGGTGACAAACAGTTCGGAAGAATATGGCGGAACATGATGCGTGGTGCTTTAAAGCCCATCACGCGAGCCGCTTCTACGTACTCTTTCTTCTTCTCAGCTAATACTGAGGCGCGAATAGTACGAGCATATTGAGGCCATTCCGCGACACCAATAATCACCACCAGCATGATCACCGCATACTCACTGTAAAACGCACTACCAAAGCTGGCTTTGAAAATGGCGGAGACAATAATTGCCACCATCATAGTCGAAAACGACAACTGCACATCGGCAAAGCGCATTAGGAAGCTGTCGATGCGACCACCAAAATAGCCCGCAGACAAACCAATTACTATGCCTAAGATCAGCTGTAGACCAACGGCTAAAAAGCCAATAGTGAGAGACAATCTTGAGCCATATAAAATGGTCGAGAAAATATCACGTCCCTGCTCATCGGTGCCCAATATGAAGTGTTCTTCACCACCGTCCATCCAAGATGGCGGTAACTCTGAGTCCATAATATCAATGGAGGTCAAATCATAAGGATTAGTGGGTGAAATTAACGGTGCCGCGATAGCCGCGACTAAAAAGCAGGCAAAAACAAACGCCGAGAACATGGCGACTTTGTCGCGCACGAAATAGTAAACAATATCTGAGTTTTTAAAACGCTGCCAACGAGTGGGAGCTTGTGCTGTCTGTTCCATGATTATGCTCCTTTACCTGTAATGTTGACGGTTGGGTTAATTAATCCGTACAGCAAATCCACTATGGTGTTGGTGACAACAAAGATAAGCCCAACAAAAATAACGTAAGCGGTAATCAATGGAGTATCGACGCGGTTGATCGCTTCTAAGAATAAGAAGCCAGTACCTGGCCACTGAAATACCGTCTCAGTTAAAATGGTATACGCCACCATAGTACCAATCTGTACACCACCGACGGTCAGTACAGGTAACAGGGTATTTTTTAAAGCATGTTGATAATGAATTTTCTTAAGTGGCAGGCCTTTCGCCTTACCAAATTTAATGTATTCCGAGCTTAGTACCTCTAGCATCTCTGAGCGCACCAAACG
This sequence comes from Vibrio ezurae NBRC 102218, assembly GCF_000467185.1. Lineage (GTDB taxonomy): Bacteria > Pseudomonadota > Gammaproteobacteria > Enterobacterales > Vibrionaceae > Vibrio > Vibrio ezurae. The sequence continues at coordinate 28,482 of NZ_BATM01000037.1, read as the reverse complement.
AATAAATAGAGGAAGCATGATTGATGCCAAAGAAATACACGGCAGAATTAAGTGCTGCAAACCATCTTTGGTAAAGAAACCTGACTCCCAGCCGAGGACATTGGCTGTCTCCCCTCGCCCATAAGACGGTAGCCACCCTAAGGTGATAGAGAAGATATACATCAGCATAATTGCCGTCAGGAATACGGGGATCGAAATACCTACCGAGCTCATCGCCATGACAAACTTAGTAAACAAACTTTTGGGATTTATTGCCGAATAAACACCAAGTGGGATCGACAATACGATGATGATTAACGTCGCGCCGAACACCAGTTCTAGCGTCGCAATCAATTTATCTAAAATAACGTCCACAGCTGGGCGTTTGAAGAAATATGAAGTCCCTAAATCACCTTGCACTGCGGCGGTGATAAAGCGGGTGTATTTAGTCACAAACGGGTCATTCAAACCCAGATCATCACGTAATGCTTGACGCTCCGACTCTGAAACCGACTGACCAACTAACTCACGTAAGGGATCACCAAGGTTATCTTGGATAGCAAACGCCACCAAACTGATCACAAACATCACTACCAGTGCCTGATATAGGCGCTTGACTAGAAACGAAAACATTCCTTTGCCCCTTTTTTCCAATCGAACAAATTTTCAGTCTCAAAAATGGTACCTGATCCGACTGAAACAAGATCAGGTACCGAAAACCGCATTACTGCGCTTTTAAAAGCGTTACTTAATTAGCAACAAGGCACGTACGTAATTACAAGTGCGTGCCTTTTTCGTTGTGCAATTTCTTATTTAACAACTAGGTCGCCAAAGTAAGGGAAGTTCATTGCATTCACGATTGGTTTAATCTCAACGTTAGACTTTGCGCCCCACGCTAGGTTCTGCCAATGTAGAGGAACGTATGCTGCATCATCGTATAAAGTCTTCTCTACTTTCTGTAGCATTTGTGCACGCTTAGCAGGGTCCGTTTCTACGTTTGCCGCTTCAACTAACTTGTCCACTTCTGGGTTTGAGTAGTGACCACAGTTGTACTGACCTTTACCCGTCTCTTTGTTACGAGTCATGGTCAGGAACTCAGAAAAGTTCGCTGAATCTTCAGTATCCGCGTGCCAGCCAATCATCAACATGTCTGCTGCACACTTATCAAACTCAGGCCAGTATTGCGCTTTAGGCATGGTTTTAAGATCAACACGGATACCGATTCGAGCTAGCATTGCCGCCGCCGCTTGAGCAATTTTTGCATCGTTTACGTAACGGTTATTTGGCGCAATCATAGAAAGAGAAAAACCATCTTCATAGCCCGCTTCTTTCATGAGTGCTTTTGCTTTCTTCAAATCGTAGCGAGGTTTAAGCTCTGCATCATAGCCTGCGTAACCTTCAGGACCTTGCTGACCTGCTGTAGTAGCAAAGCCTTTCATGATCTTCTTCGCGATACCGTCGTTGTTGATGGCATACACGATAGCTTGACGAACACGCACGTCTTTCAATGCTGGGTTGCTTTCTTGGTTCATCTGGAATGAAATCAGGCGAGTACCTGGCAGAGTCACCAGTTCAACACCTTTTGCTGACTCAACACGTTGGTGGTCATTCGGCGAAACTGGGGCAATCATATCTACACCACCAGAAAGAAGCGCAGCTACACGCGTTGCGTCTTCTTTGATTGGCACTAGCGTTAGATGATCTACGTTGCCTTTCGATTCAGTATCCCAGTAACCGTCAAAGCGTTTAAATTCAACTTTTACGCCTTGCTCACGAGACGTAACGATGAAAGGTCCAGTACCTGATACGTTGGTAGAAGCAAAAGAGTTACCGTGCTTCACGATCTCAGATTTATCTTTACCGTCTGCTGTTTTACCTGAGTAGAACTTGCTATCCATTGGGAAAATGTAAGCTGCTGTTTGCAGCACTAGAGGGAAAGCGCCTTTGGAAACAAGATCAAATGTGTAATCGTCAACTTTTACGATTTTTTCAAACGGGGCAAAGATGGCTTTAAAGTCTGGCGAATCTTGTAAACGGTCAAAAGTCCAAACCACATCATCCGCACTTAACGTATTACCAGAGTGGAATTTAACCCCTTGGCGTAAAGTGAAGCGCATAGTGGTCTCATTGACGCGCTCCCACTTAGTGGCTAAGCGAGGTTCAAACGATAAATCTTGCTTATAACGTACTAGTGGATCAAAGATCATATGAGAAAGTTGTAGTGTGCCACCAGACAATTGCTCTTGTGGATCTAGAGATACTGGGTCAGCATCGTAGGCAACTTTGATATCTGCAGCGGCAGCGCCAAATGCAAGGCCAGCGACTGCAAGTGCTACAGCCAGTTTGGTCTTAATGGTTTTCATTGCATATCTCCTTCATGCGGGATGGAATCCCTATTATGTTTGCTATATGTTGTGTTTGCTTATTTGTTGCTTGTGTTTTGCTCAGTGAGCTTATTAATTAGAACGTTTTTTGTGCAGAATTTTTAAGCTAATTCTGTTGTTGCACTGTTATCTTCGCGCATCCCTTTAAACTCAGGCATTAACGAAATTAGGTGTTGGCTATATTCATGCTGTGGCGACTTAAACAGTTGCTCTGTCGGCGCAACTTCCAATAACTCACCTCTTTGCATGACCCCGATGCGATCGCACATTTGACGAATCACCGGTAAATCATGGCTGATGAACAGCATGGTTAGATTCAGCTCATCCTGTAGGTCTTTTAGCAGGTTCAAGATTTGCGCCTGTACTGAAACATCTAATGCCGAAGTTGGCTCATCACAAATCAAGAGACGTGGACGTGTCGCTAAAGCTCGGGCGATAGAAATACGCTGACGCTGACCACCAGAGAACTCATGCGGATACTTAACGGCAGCCATACGCCCTAAACCCACGTGATCAAGTAGATCGTTGACGATCTGACGGGTTTCAGTCTCATTAGCAGTTAATTTATGGAAGCGGATAGGCTCAGCGATGATGTCGAAGATTTTCATACGAGGATTCATCGAAGTATAAGGATTTTGGAAGACCATCTGCATTTGACGACGCATTGGACGGCGTTCTTTCTCGCTCTTCAAAGCGGTTAAATCAATACCTTCAAAGGTCACTTTACCCGCATCAGGGGCATATAAACCCGCGATAACACGTGCAATGGTGGATTTACCTGAACCCGATTCACCCACTAGTCCAAAAGTCTCACCTTCAAGCACTTCAAAGCTGACATTATTGGATGCTTGCACGTACTCTCTGCGACTTTCAAAGAGCGAATCTTTAGTGATAAAGCGAAGGTCAACGTTTTCTACATTCAGTAACGGTCCTGTGTAGTCTCGCTGATCTTGGCTTTGACCTAACCAATGGTTTTTTACATCCAGTGGCTGATGCTCTGCCGCTTCTTCGATATAGCTCACCAGTGGAAAGCGATCTAATTTAATATCGGAGCGCGGAACCGCTGAAATTAAGCTTCGCGTATAGGGATGATCTGGGTTACCTAAAACTTTACTTGTTGGACCAAATTCGACCAAATCACCTCGATACATCACCGCCACACGGTCAGTGACATTCGATACAACCCCCATATCGTGAGTAACCAGCATACAACCTACATTTTGTTGGATACATAAATCACGAATCAGGGTTAAAATTTGGTCTTGGATAGACACGTCCAACGCCGTGGTCGGTTCATCCGCGATAATCAAGTCTGGTTCACCGGCCAACGCAATCGCAATCACGACACGCTGACGCATACCACCTGAGAATTGGTGAGGATATTGTTTTAAACGGTTTTCTGGCTGTGGAATTCCGACTTTGTTCATCAAGTCTAAAGAGCGTTGATATGCTTCCTCATCCGACACCTTCATGTTGGCATGAATGGTTTCTTTAAGTTGCTGCTCTACGGTAAATAAAGGATTAAGAGAGGTCATAGGATCTTGAAAAATAAATCCTATTTTCGAGCCGCGTACTTTGCGCATTTGCTCAGGAGATAACCCTGAGATCTTTTCTCCATCTAAAAATACTTCACCGTCAGCGATAACACCGGGAGGGCTCAAAAGATCAATAACGCCGTTTCCGACGGTAGACTTACCTGCACCTGATTCACCCACGACACCAACGATTTCGCCACGCTCGATATTGAACGATAGTGATTTTACTGCCGCGTGAACACCGTGTCTTGACGGGTACTCAATGCGAAGATTTTTTACTTCTAATAATGACATTACCAGACCTCTACTGCTGGGCAGTTTTCTGCCTTGTCTGCAAATTGAATCCATTCGAATGGACGTGATCGATTTGATACTCGATCTGCGCCTTTTACTGGCGTCTTCGTCCCAAAGCACAATGATAAATATTGTGTTCGACGCACAATTTGGCAAAAAAGACACAGAAAAGCAACATTTAAAGGATAAAAGTTGGCTTTACCCCCTAATAAAAGACTTTTCAATGAATATATATATTTGCATCATGAATAAACAATCGGATACAAAAATAAATGCACAACCCTAATCACAAGCAAACCCTTGTAACAAAAGGAGATTCTAACTAAGCACTAGTTGAAATCATAAGAAGTAGAGGAACTCACCGCATTTTCATGCCAATAAACATCACCAAAATCAATAGTAACAAACACCACAAAACAGCACAAAAACCACCCAAATAACAAGTGAAGCAGCCATAAAAGCAACATAAAACACCAATAAGTAGCATATAAGCAGTGTTATACACAGGAAGAGAAACAGCAAAATGATATGGAATTGTAAACAAAAAAAAGACCCCTTAAAAAGGAGTCTTCGTAGTCAAAAATAAATGAATGTTTAGTGGTGTGAACATACATTTGATTCATTAATGCTAAATTTTTCGTTAGCAAATATTACTTTTTCTCTCAATTGAAAGAACTCAAGGATAGAATCAAAATCAAAACCTTCTTTGCTACAAGTTCTAAATTGAGCGTTTTCACCAAACTCTGCCGTTACCCAATCTTTCAATTCAGTTTTAGACATTGGTTGTTGACGAAGTTGATTTAATATTTTGTGTGCGTGTACAGACATGAAAGACTCCTAAATTTTGAACCTCAGCACTCTAACAGCGCTTGCAAATAAAGGCTACATCATAAATCAAATGCAGGCTGTACCGTTAAAAGTGCATACTAAACTCGGCCCAATTAACGTAATAAAAGAGGCCTGCTGCTGCGGTTAATAAAATGAGCAACGCAACTGTAAATCCCCAAATAAAACGACCACTGCGTGGCGTTAGCTCTTTCTCACAAACAGTGCAGGCTTGTACAAATTGCGCTTTATCTTCTAGCTTAAAATCATCTTCATGGACGATTTTATTGCGAATCGTCGCGATATAACGCAGCTTACCAATGATCTCTCTCGGTAAACGCTCCTCGCTATCTGTAATCAATTGATGCAACCCACGACCACGGGCACGAAAACGAGTACGTAATATGCCCTCTAGACGCCTTGTTCGCGTAACTACTTGATCAATGTCGGACATATTCCTACCTCTGTAAAAAGTCTATTACTCCAAAGAACCAATTAAAGGAATCTTCTATTATCATTTTTGACTATTTTCTCATCAAAATCGAGCCATAGTGTAGATTATTGAATCTACAACAAGCTTAACAATAAGCCATTGCTTCCAGCTCACAAAATAAGACCTTACTCAATCACTGTGGTTCCACAAACTTTGTGAGCTAATCACCATTTTTCATTGCAACTTCACGCTTGGATCACGCAATTTCGTAAATAGTGCCGTAGCCCGAAAAAGGGCAAGCTACACTCTACTGCAAAATTTTCTATAGCCTATAAATGACAGGATGACATCTATGCCAATATCTCTATTTATTTTGGTGGCGATTCTTGTTGCTACAGCAGCTCTCGCATTCAAATACATCTATTGCAAACATGTTCATGGTCTTGATGCACCTGAGCAAAAAACCAAAGTAACCGTAATCGATAAACAAGCGGTAGAAATTCCTAACGCTCAACCAGGAGAAGAAGATCAAGAATATTGGATTTACGTACAAAAAGGGCGCTTTGGCCCAAAACGTGAATTCAAGGTTGGCGTTCACTATTACCATGCTTTATCACCAGGTAACCAAGGAGAGCTCACCTATCAAGGTAATAAATTCATGCATTTTGCATTAAAGAGAGAATAAAAAAGAGCGAGCCTCAACGATTGAAGCTCGCTCTTTTTATTATCGAAGTATAAAGACTACGGCAGCAACCAAGCGGTTTTCTTCGAACGAGACACCAGCCAACTCAATAGCAAGGCACCACCACCACTCACTACAATCCACAAAGGAATACTCCAAGCAGGATGTCCTTGTCCCCAACCAAGTTCTTTCATTGGCCATAAGAAGAGAGGATGCAAAATATAAATGCCCAAACTATGAGTACTAATAAAGCCCACGACTTTATTCGTCTTCGCTGACAGTCCTTCACCATAATATCGACAGAGCATAAAAATCATACTGGCTGCACAAACGGTATTCAGCGTTTTATACGATAGCCAACGTCCATAGGTATATTCATTTGCCTCAACACTCAGCGACACAACCTGATAAATAGTTACAGCCAATGCCGATACCCCTATCAAGACAAAGAAGCCGATGACTTGCTTAGTCAACGGTACTTTTTGGTAAAGAATATAACCCAAAGGCAATAAGCCTGAATAGAGCCACATTTGCTGGCTCCATAAACCATCAATACGGAACAAAAATAGAGTACTCGTAATAAGCCACAATGCCGTCAGTGCATACAAAGTGCGATCATCATAGCGACGCACGAAGACCTGTAAAAAGGGGATAACGAAATATAATGGGATAAAGTAGTAGAAGAAGCCTAAATGATAATAAGTGGCATGATCCAGCCCCGCAATTAATGTCTCTTTGGCACTGTTTGCATCAAAGCCATAACCGCTCCAACCGGACAGGTATGCATAGAAAATTGACCATATAAGAAAGGGGAGCAATACCTTTCCAAGTCGGCGTTTAACGTAGTATTTAAACTCAAAGGGTCTTTTATCACTTAGCATCAAAGCGCCAGAAATAAGAATAAATACCGGCACAGCCCAACGGCTTATACTGTTGACACTAATCGCAGTGAACCACTCATTAAATGGAATCACACCAAATTGATACCGATAAGGCGCTAATGCATGAATTGCGATGACAGCAATTGCAGCAACACACCTTGCAAGATCAAAAAACAATACCCTTTGTCTCATGAAAACACTTCCTTTCATTGTGCAATCAGCATCATAACAATAAACAAGCCGATCAAGGATACCTTAATCAGCTTGTTTATGAGTTTTTTACTAAAATTTGCTGTTATAACAACTCTCTAGCAGTGTAAACAAAGTAAAAAGTGCATCTGACATTAACTATTTATCACCGCTACTCGCCAAAGACGGTTGTGTGTGTCGTGGTAGTTTAATTGAGATGACACTGGCTAGAGCCAGGAATGCAAACGATACCCAAAGACACGCTGACAGGCCTGCTATCTGGAATACCCACCCCGATAGAACCGTACCAACAAGACGCCCCATCGCATTCGCCATATAGTAAAAACCAACATCCATTGATACACCATCACCTTTGGCGTAACTCACGATAAGATAAGAATGTAGCGAAGAATTGATCGCAAAAATTGCACCAAAAATCAGTAATCCAACGACGATAACAAACTGAGGTTGCCAGCCAATTTGTATCCCATAAGCAATGGCGCCCGTTACTGCAGATAGTAACAAAGCCCAAAATAAAGCGGCTTTACCATCAGGCACTCTGCCCTGTACTTTTCCGGTAATTCTTGGAGCAATACCTTGTACAAAGCCATACGCTATGACCCATAAAGCTAAAAAGCCACCGACCATAGAATGGCTCCAACCAAACACACTCCCTAAGTAAATAGGTAGGGCAACTACGAACCATACATCACGTGCACCAAATAAGAATAAACGCGCCGCTGACAATACATTGATGCTCTCAGATTTGGAGAATAAGTGCTTAAACTTAGGCTTACTTTTCGCCTTGCCCATGTCACTCTCTAACCACACTAAGCTTCCAATCAATACCAAGACCAGCACTGTAGCCATAGCCAGTACCGCTCCCTTGAAGCCGAACACTGACAATAAAACGCCCCCCAAGAAGAAGCCGACGCCTTTCAGAGCATTTTTAGATCCTGTTAAGATGGCAACCCACTTATACAGAGCCCCTTGTTTTTCATCAGGAACAAGCGTTTTAATCGCACTTTTAGCGCTCATTTTGTTTAAGTCTTTCGCTATACCCGACAAAGCTTGCGCTGCCATAACCCAAGGTATAGTCAGCCACGCTTGCGGGACCGCTAACATGACCAACGAAAAGATCTGTATCGCCAAGCCGACATTCATCGTTCGGTTTAAACCAAGCCTTGCACCTAACCACCCCCCGACAAGGTTTGTAACGACACCAAAGAATTCGTAAAAGAGGAACAAGGAAGCAATAGCTAAACTGCTGTACCCTAAATCGTAAAAATACAGAACCACCAGCATACGTAGGGCACCGTCTGTCAGGGTAAAATTCCAATAATTAAACGTCACCAACATGTATTGGCGAACACTTTTATCTAAAGTCGATAACATAGGGATTGTCTCAACGAATCTTTTTAATAAAAAAGTGTGCCTTTTTCAGCAAGGCACACAGATACGATTTATAGGGAGGAAATTAATGAGTTTGTGCTAGAGCTTCAGCGTAGTTAACCTGAATTGGCTTGCTAAATGCGCCTGGGCGAAGTGTTTTTACTTCAGTAATAACTTTAGGCAATGACCAACCCAGCTCTAACAGAAGATTAGCGGCTAATAGACCAGTACGACCCGAGCCCCCCATGCAGTGCATTGCAATTTTTCCGCCATCATTCACAATCTGGTGCAATTCTGGGCTAGCATTCGCCCACTGCTCTGCAAACTCATGATCGGGAGCGCAATCATCTTCAATCGGAAGATGGAACCACTTTAAACCTAGTGCTTTGGTTTTTTCACCTAGCTCTACTACGTTTTTGCTTGTCATCTCTTCAACATTAATTGCTGTCACAATGGCTTCTACACCTTGCTCTTTAAGTTGTGTAAGAGATTCATCTAAACCCAGCTCTTTCGTCCCCGGACACGGAGTTAATACCAGCGCTGCGCCATTATCGATTAGCAATTCCCAAGTAGGATGTGTCATTTTATCTATTCCTCAATACAAGAGCACACTAAGGTATGCTCGTGAATTTAATTAATTATTTATCAGCCAAACCAACAGTACGTACTAGCTCTGCGGTACGTGTCGCATAGCCCATTTCGTTGTCATACCATGCGTAGATCTTCAGCATGCGAGTACCCACTACCATGGTAGATAGCCCATCAACGATGGTTGAGCGTTGATCACCTTTGTAATCAATCGACACTAATGGGCGCTCTTCAAAGCCTAAAATGCCTTTCAGTTCATTTTCTGAAGCATCTTTGAGTAGAGCGTTAACTTCTTCGGCTGTCGTGTCGCGTTTCACGTCAAAAATGATGTCAGTAAGAGAAGCGTTCGCTAAAGGAACACGCACTGCATGGCCGTTAATTTTGTCTTTCAGCTCAGGGAAGATCTCAACGATTGCCGTAGCTGAGCCGGTTGTCGTTGGAATTAAACTCATGCCACATGCGCGAGCACGACGTAAGTCTTTGTGTGGTGCATCCAAAATAGTTTGAGTATTAGTCAGATCATGAATGGTGGTAAATGCTGCTTGCTCAATACCTAATTTTTCATGAATCACTTTCACTACTGGTGCAATACAGTTCGTCGTACAAGAGGCCGCAGTGACGATTTTATGAATAGCAGGGTCAAAAATTTCGTCATTCACACCGACTACGATATTGGCAATGCCTTCTTCTTTCACTGGTGCAGAAACCACGACTCGCTTCACGCCTTGCGCTAGGTATTTATTCAAGAACTGAGTCTTACGGTACACACCTGTTGCTTCAATCACCACATCACAGCCAGACCAATCAACTGCATCGATATCGCGCTCTTGAGTGGTTTTTATTGCTTTACCATTGATCAGCATATTAGTGCCATCTAAGGTCACTTCATGCTGCCAACGTCCTTGAATTGAATCGAACTCCAACAAATGAGCCAATGTTTTAGCATCACCAGCCACATCATTAATTTGTACAAATTCCACTTCAGGCCAATCAAATGAAGCTCTTAAAGCCAAACGGCCGATGCGGCCAAAGCCGTTGATACCGATTTTAATAGTCATGTTCTATCCTTTACTCTCACGTTGTTAATGAGTATTTAAAATTGCAAATCACACACAGGACTTATCGTCTATGTGTACTAATCTTTGGGTATCTTCTTGATATTGTTCTTTCAGACAATTTGAATCACGTAAGCCATCAATCACCTTCCTAGCCCAGCCAGGAATATCTGTGGCGATATGGTAATAAACCCATTGCCCTCGTCGCTCATCCACTAATACACCCGACTGTCGCATTTGCGCTAAATGACGAGACACCTTCGGCTGACTCTCTTGCAACGCATGAGTTAACTCACACACGCACAAACCACCTTCACGGGCAATCAACAATAAGCAACGTAAACGCGTTTCATCTGCAAGTAGTTTAAAAAATTGATGAGGCAACATTATGACAACCAATAACCATATACGAATATCCATATATACTAGCCAAAAAAAAGACACCGGCAAGTCAAACTCGCCGATGTCACAAAAGATTCATGTTACGAAATATTTATCGAGAGCGAATCGCTGACTCGTAATCGGTAGCAGCTAGCCCTTGGCCGCCGCCAGTAATACGCCACAACCAATAAACATAGAGCCAAATATCTTATTCAACTTGTCAATCACTTTATCTGAGCGAATGAGGTTGCCCATTTGCGAGGCAAGCCCCGTGTAGCCCAACATCACCATGCCATCAATAACAATTGTCGTGACACCTAAAATGAGCAATTGAGGAAGATGCGGTAGCTCAGGGTTAATAAATTGTGGGAACAAGGCGACTAAAAAAACAATCGACTTAGGGTTCGTCAAATTAATAAAAACCCCTTGCTTTAACAGCGTACTTTTAGAGATCTGATCGTGATTTTCCACCAACTCAAAGCTTTTACTGTCTCGCCATTTCTGAATGCCAAGCCAAATTAAATAAGCAACACCTATCCACTTGATCACACTAAACGCAAACGCCGACTTAGCCACCAGCGCACCAATACCCGCTCCGACCAAAACAATATGAAAGAGTAGCCCCAATTGCAGACCTACAATGGCAGAGAGTGATTTTCGAATTCCATAGTTAATACCGTTGGCAATCGAGTTTACCGTACCAGATCCTGGTGCTAGGCTAAAAATAATGGCGGTCGCCACATACGCAAACCAAATTTTCAACTCCATATTTCGCCTCTATATTCACTATCATTTTAGGATGTTATGCTGTTTGTATCGTGAACAGGAAGTAAATGCAATGTCCAAAAATGCAATAGATGTCTGCACTCAAGAAGCCGACTACGAGTATCAAATGCAACACCCCATCGCGAGCTTCTGGAACAACCGACATCAAGGTTACACAGAAGGGAAGCACAACAAAAAGCTGCACTGGATTAGCCTGACGTCTCCATTGCATAGCAAAGCTATATTGATGGTCAACGGACGAACAGAAAGTGTGTGTCGCTATCAAGAACTGTTCTATGACCTGTTTAAACAAGGCTTTGATATCTATTCTTACGACCATCGTGGCCAAGGAATGTCTGAACGGTTGCTCGATGATCCTCAAATAGGTCATGTCGAACACTTTCAAGACTATGTCGAAGACTTAAATACCATCGTCAATCGATTTGATTTTAACCGCTATAGTCGTCGATTTATTCTTGGTCACTCTATGGGAGGGGCTATTTCTACACGTTATATTCAAAGTCATGCCTCGCACCCATTCCATGCCATTGCCCTTAGTGCGCCCATGTTTGGCATAAAAATGCCCTCTCCACTTCGTGCCATTGTTAAACCACTATGTAAAACATTGATTCGCTGGAAAAAACAACCTCGCTATGCGTTAGGGCAAACGGCATATCAAAGAAAACCGTTTACAGACAACAACCTTAGCGGCTGTAAATTACGATATGAATGGTCAGCGAACCTATTTGACGACACAGAACAAATTCAAATGGGCGGCCCTTCATCACAATGGGTTTGGCAGGGTATTCTTGGCTCGGAGCAGTGCATAAAGCACGCTCAGCAGGTCAACATCCCACTGCTATTGATTCAACCAAGCCTTGATAGCGTAGTGGATAACAGCGCGCAAAATCGGTTTATCGCTCAGTTAAGTCAGCGTCGTCAAGATGCTGTACTCCTTCCTATCGCTGATGCCAAGCACGAAGTATTGGTAGAACAAGATCATGCTAGGAATCAGGCGCTAGATGCGATTTTGGGCTTTTTCGACCAGTAATACTCATCATCACAGTTTCGTATTCATAAATAGCAATAAGCAACAAGTTGCGCCAACATTCAAAAAGAGGAAAGCATGCTTTACCCTCTTTCTTCACTTATGAATACAGTATTATGTCAATGTTCCTGAAAATATAAGAAAGGGTATAACCTTGAATAACTCTGCTTTTGAAAACTTGTCGATTGTCGCTTCCGATTTAGATGGCACGCTTTTGGCCCCCAACCACCAGCTCTCTGATGTAACCAAGCAGACTTTAAAGCAACTGCATGAGCAAGGTTATACGTTTATTTTTGCCACAGGTCGCCACCATATAGACGTCGCGTATATCCGTGAAGAGTCTGGTATCCCTGCCTATATGATCACCTCTAACGGTGCTCGTGTGCACGATATCAACGATAACTTAATGTACAGCCAAAACGTAAACCCTGAGCTAGTACAAGGTGTTATCGATATTGTTCGCCAAGATACAGACATCATCATTCACCTCTACCAAGATGATCAATGGTGGGTGAATCAAACGGACGAACAGCTTTTATCTTTTAGTAAATCATCTGGGTTTGCGTTTCATCTATTCGATGACAAAAATGCACCTAAAGATGGCGTTGCTAAAGTCTTCTTTACCCATGAAAGCCATGAATACCTCAGTACTTTTGAGGATAAGCTCAATCAAGAGTTTGGTGATAAACTCAATGTCGCTTTCTCGACACCTTGGTGTCTTGAGGTCATGCAAGGCAATGTATCAAAAGGGCTAGCACTGCAAGCCGTCGCGGAAAGTTTAGGCAAAGATCTCTCAAATTGTATTGCATTTGGCGATGGTATGAATGATGCCGAAATGCTGGCAATGGCAGGAATGGGAAAAGTCATGCAAACTGCCCACCCAAAAGTGAAAGCGGCACTACCGAATAACGAAGTGATTGGTAGCAACGAAGATGATGCAGTGGCTCACTATCTGCTTAAACACCTGTTAAGATAAGCATTCAATTCATCGCCCATGACAGGCTCGATAATGAAAAAATGCGCACTGCTTTCTGTTATTAGTTCTATGGTTTTGCTCGGTTGTAGTAGCACCGAGCCACCGCAATCCCCGGCGAGCACAAGCAAAAGCGATGTGTTGTCTTCACAGCCTCTGATTCCTGACCCTGAAGCCCCAGCACGTGTCCTGCTGCGAGGTGAGATTATGGTGGGTCATGAATCACGCACTATACATCCATGCAACAGCAACGCCACCTATTGGCTAGAACTGCCTGCACCCGTTCGCACTGCCGCAGAATCCATGACCACGAAACCTAATCAGGCAATGTATGCTGAGGTATTTGGTTATTTTGAGCCCGCGACAAGCGGTTTTGCCCAAGAATTCGGCAGTAAATTTGTCGTCTCAGAATTTAATATCATTACCACTGAAAACCGCAACCGTTGCCAGCAAGCTCCTCAAGAGGCAAAAGCTTTTGGCAATGAGCCGTCATGGTCTGCCCATGTTACAGAACACGCCGTCGAGCTCTCTGAGCTAGGTAAAGACACTCTTCATTTACCCGTCGTCAATCTTGAGCAGAGCCTGAATGAGTCACACTACAGCCTTACTCAGGGGCAACTGATCATTCGCCCACAAATGTGTCGCGATACCATGAGCGATTCTATTTATGGATGGACTGCGCAACTGCACGTTGCCGATCGCAACTTGACTGGCTGTTATACCGACTCAAACCGTACCATCGACCCGGTGACTGGCACTTATCGCCAATCCCTAGACAGTAGTACAACACTCACCTTGACTCTGTCCGCCGATCACCAAGCTGAAAGCCGTTATTCTTATAACGATGGCAGCCATGATGTAGTCGAGCAAGGCCATTGGCAAACCTTAAACAGTGATTTAATCCAAGTCACCTCTGTCAGCTACCAAGGACAGCAAATCATTGCGGTACGGGATTTTGAGCTAAAAGGAGATACCTTATCTACGCAGTATGAGACCATCAACGGCGCGACTTATCCATTAACCAATGATGGTTTAAATCTTAAAAAGGCTCTGTAATGGCTTGTGCTATTTGTGGCTTCAAGCACCACTGCTTGTGCGAACAATTCCCTTCATTTGAACACCCAATACAGGTGGCATTGCTGTGCCACCCAAATGAGCTAAAACGAGCAACGAATACCGGTAAGTTATTGTTGAATGCTCTGCCCAATGCCAGCCAATTTCTCTGGAGCCGAACCGAACCTGATCCAGAGTTACTGGCTCTCATTGCCAGTCACCCTAACCCTGTGCTGTTATTTCCCAGTGAGCATAGCCAGCCACTTGAACCGTATAGCGCTAGGCAAAACACCTCACCGTCATTAGCGCCTCGTCTGTACGTTGTGCTCGATGCAACTTGGCAAGAAGCAAAGAAAATGTGGCGACAAAGCCCTTGGTTGCAAGCGCTGCCTCAATATCATTTACTGCCATCATGCGTCTCTAGCTACAGTCTACGAAGAAACCAAAGTGACGGTAATCTGTGTACTTGTGAAGTGGGAATAGAATTGATGCGTTTAGAGGGGTTAGAGACACAAGCGGATCAACTGACGGAATTTTTAAACTATTACCTGCAAGTGTATCAAGCTGACCGTAGCGGCCATTCACTTATCTAAATGAAAGACAATAATTGTTCGATACGATGAATCTCAACATCGGGCATGATCGTCGCGTTTAATTGTTGCTTAATTCCTACCTTAGAGTCGTTAAACCAAGCCGCCTGAAAACCTGCTGCTTTTGCACCCATTACATCAGTCTGCAAATGATCCCCAACATGCAATATTGAACCTGTAGGCACCTTTAATCGCTTCGATGCTTTGACAAACATATCGGCATTGGGTTTAGCTGCACCATCAGGGCCGGCTTTAAACGTTGCGCAAAAATATTCTTGTAAACCAATACGCTGTACGTCGACATTACCATTGGTAATGGCAACCAATGGTATTCTGCGTACTAATGCTTCTAGTGTGCGAAAGGTTTGCTCTGGAATATCAACTCGATTACGAAAAATCGTCACTTGTTGCATGGTCTGCTCAATGGCTGCGAGTTGGCTAGCACCCATGATGCCAATGGCTTCAAAAGCAAAACCTAGCTGAGTCTCTCTTGCCACTGTCACATCATGTCGACAGCGCTCACTACTGTGTAAGGCTTGTTGCTTAAACCGTCTCCAATCTTGTTCATCAAAACGAGATAATGCTGGAAAAGAGCCCACCAGCCAAAGCCGTAAATCTCGCTCTAATCGCCGAATCACCGGATGATTGTCATACAGAGTATCATCAAGGTCGAAAGTCATTGCCTGCACTGTATTTAAGTTTCGATAAAAACGCATTACGACTCCGGTTTCTTCTTCGCTCTAGGATGAGCTTTATCATAGGCTTGCGCTAAATGCTGAAAGTCTAAGTGTGTGTAGACTTGCGTGGTTGATAAGCTCTCATGTCCTAACATCTCTTGCACCGCACGCAAGTTACCACTGGACTCCAAAATATGAGTGGCAAAGGAGTGTCTGAGTTTGTGCGGAGTAATATGGCTAGTGACACCCTGTTTAATACCCCATTCAGACATCCGCTTTTGTACATTTCGATGCGAGATCCGAGTCCCCCTCTTCGAAATAAATAGCGCCTCCTGCTCTTCTTTTAACAGTAGAGGGCGTACCTTTAGCCAATCCAATACCCAACGTTTTGCTTCACCACTGAAAGGGACAATTCGCTCTTTATCTCCTTTACCAATCACGCGAATTTCCCCGCGATCACCTTGAACATTTTTCACGTTCAATTGAATCAGCTCAGAAAGACGCATCCCCGTACCATACAACAGCTCCATAATTGCTCGATCACGAATGGCGAGAGGATCATCCATATTGATATCAAGCAGTTGCCCTGTTTCATCAACATCTAAGTTTTTCGGCAGTCGTTTGTGATTTCTTGGAGTGCTGACGCCTTTGGCTGGATTTGCCGACAATTCACCTTTTAGAACTAAATAATCGAGAAAGCTGCGCAAGCAGGACAATCGAGTGGCTAAACTATTCGGTTTTAGCCCCTCCCTTGCTCCTTTTGCGGCAATCTGTCTTACCCAAGCAATATCCAGTTGTTGCCAGTTTTGAACACCAAAGCTCACTAACTGAGTCGCGATAATGGTGAGCTGCTTTTGGTAATTACTTTGAGTATGCTCGCTCATTCCTTTCTCGCTTTTGAGATAAGCAACGAACGCATCAATCCAGATTTGGTAGGTATTAGGGATGGGGGTGGACATGCAGCGTTTGAACCTTCTGCCATTGTAAATGATTAAGTTGATGGGCAACGACCATCGCGAGGTGGCTTAAATATAGCGTATCTTGGCTTGGCTGATAGCGCCCGCCGTCTTCACTACAAAAACACAAAAATCCCTCTACATTCGGGTGCTCAAAAGAAAGAACCGCATACGAACCTAACTCTGAAACAGGCGTACCTTGAGTAAAGATTAACTCACGATCACTGCGTTTGAGACGACCAAGATAAGCATCTCGCTCTACCAAGTTCTGCGTCTTAAATTTTAACCAATCTTCTTGGTCTAACTGCAACTGTGAGCTAACGTGCTCAACAACCCCCACCACGACTTTAAGTTCTAGCTCTTGTGCCTTCTGCTCTAATGCACAGATGACTTGTTCACCAGACTTGGCCAGCAAAATGCGTTTTTCTAACTGCATAAAGTGACGGAAGATACGATCGTTGTGACTGGCTAATGTCATTAACTCATTTTTTTGCTTTTCTAAGCTCTGTATTTGCTCACGCTGACGGCCAAGTTTTAGCTCAAACAAAGAGACCGCACCCTCTCGGTGATGCGGTACACTCATAGAATCAATCAGATGTTCCCTACCGGCAAAAAAATCAGGGTTATCTAACAAGTACTGCTCGATATCAAGAGCAGTACACAGTTCTTTAGCTGTCGAATCCAAGATAATTCCTTATATCACTATGAGTTAACAGCTAATCTGTCCATCAAAGACATGCGTAGCACTGCCTGTCATAAATAATGGCTGTCCTGGGCCTGCCCATTCAATTTTCAGCTTTCCACCGGTTAAACTCACTTCAACATGCTCATCTAAAGCACCTTGTAAAATACCTACAGCAACCGCCGCACACGCACCACTGCCACAAGCTTGAGTTTCACCAGCACCGCGTTCGTAAACCCGCAGAGCAATCTTATTACGGTCGATAATTTGCATAAAGCCGACATTCACTCGCTCAGGAAAGCGCTCATGCGACTCCAACTGTGGGCCAAGTTCTTCTACCTTTGCAGTCGCAACATCATCAACAACCGTCACCACATGCGGATTCCCCATGCTTACCGCACCACAGAACAAAGTGTGTTGACCGACTCTTAAGATATAGGTTTTCTCTTTTTGCTTCGCTTTAAAAGGAATCTTGCTTGGCTCAAGTTCAGGCACACCCATGTTGACTCGAACTTGCTCGTCGTCGGCTAATTTAAGCAGCATTTTTCCTTTTTTAGTGCTAACACGGATGCTGTACTTATTAGTTAAGCCCTTCATTGACACAAAACGAGCAAAACAACGAGCCCCATTGCCACACTGCTCCACTTCTGAACCGTCGGCATTGAAAATGCGATAGTGAAAATCCGTTTCAGGATCATAAGGTGCTTCCACAACGAGGAGTTGGTCAAAACCAACTCCTGTATGGCGATCAGCAAGACGACGAATCAACTCAGGTGAAAAAAAGATATTTTGAGTGATACAGTCAACAACCATAAAGTCATTGCCTAGTCCGTGCATTTTAGAAAAATGGAAATGCATGCTGTTCAATTACTCCGGTAGTGTGCTTTCAAGCTGCCATAGACTTTCAACGCTTTCACGTTGACGAACAAGATGCACGCTTTCACCGTCAACCATCACTTCTGCCACACGAGGGCGAGAATTATAATTAGAAGACATGGTAAAGCCGTAAGCACCTGCTGAGCGCACAGCTAACAGGTCATTTTGCTCAAGAACCAAATTACGATCTTTACCTAAGAAGTCACCGGTTTCACACACTGGGCCGACTAAATCATAAGTAATCGCTTCACCTTGGCGTGGGCGTAAAGGAACGATGTCTTGCCATGCTTGGTACAAAGCAGGGCGCATAAGATCGTTCATTGCCGCATCGATAATGGCAAAGTTTTTATGTTCAGTATGCTTCAGGAACTCAACCTTGGTCAGCAATACTCCCGCATTTGCGGCAATGGCTCGGCCTGGTTCAAATATCAATTCAATATCAGGGTGATTGTGCAAACGAGCCAATAGCGCTTTTGCGTAATCAGAAGGTTGAGGAGGCATTTCATCACGGTAAATCACGCCTAGACCGCCACCCACATCAAGGTGCTGAATATTTATACCTTGTGCTTTTAAGTTATCAATTAGACCCAATAGGCGATCGACAGCGTCAATAAATGGGTCAATGTCCGTTAACTGAGAACCAATATGGCAATCGATACCAACTACGTTAAGGTTCGGCATTTGCTGTGCGACCTGATAAACGCGAGGCGCCTGTTCAAATGCAATACCAAACTTATTGTCACGCAGACCCGTAGAGATGTATGGGTGCGTTTTAGCATCCACATTTGGGTTGATACGCAAAGAAACAGGGGCTACTGCACCACACTCACCTGCCACCTGATTGATTCGCTCCAATTCAGGCTCAGACTCAACGTTAAAGCATTTGATGTTGAGCTCTAATGCACGCTTGATCTCTTGCGCTGTTTTCCCAACTCCAGAAAAAACCACTTTAGATGGATCGCCACCTGCGGCAACTACACGCTCTAACTCACCAAGAGAAACAATATCAAAGCCAGATCCTAATCGAGCCAGTGCATTCAGTACGCCCAAATTCGAGTTTGCTTTTACTGCGTAACACACTAAATGAGGGAACTCACCTACCGATTGATCAAAAGCTTTCCAGTGACGCTCTAAAGTCGCACGTGAATAAACATAGGTTGGTGTGCCAAATTGTTCTGCGACTTGCGCTAGGGAGACACCTTCAGCCCATAGCTGACCATCTTCCTTGTAGTTAAAATAATCCAAGATTTTTTCCTTACTTCTGTTCTACTGTGCGGATTGCGTAGGCGTATCTTGCCCAGCATCTTGCGGCATATATAAAGGACCAGTTTGACCACAACCAGCCAACAACAATGTTGAGCCTAAACACAATAGCGAGATAATTTTTTTCATGATGATGTTAATGATATATTGATCTTACCTCTATAATCGCACCACAATTTATAAAAGCAATAGGAAGTATGCATGAAGGACAGTGAGTTTCACCAATTGGCGGATGAACAACTACAGAATATTGAGCAAGCGATCGAAGAATCAGGCGCTGATATAGACTTTGAAACGTCTGGTAATGTGATGACTTTAGAATTTGAAGATAGAACACAAATCATCATCAACAAGCAAGAACCAATGCGTGAGATCTGGCTTGCTTCTAAGTCAGGGGGCTATCATTTCTCTTTGCAAGACGGCGCTTGGGTATGCTCTAAAACAGGTGCAGAGCTATTAGCGTTAGTAAAAGTAGAATGTGAAAAACAAGCCGATGAAGAGATAGAGTGGTAAAGCCCTACCTCTGATTAACAAGCGCCTACAATGGCCGAAGGTGTTGAACGGAACTCACTATCACTACGATATGGCACGATAAAGCTTTCTTTATCGTGCTGATGAATAATCTGATAGTACTGTGGAAGGTTAAAGTTAGCCTTCTCTCCTGCCACATTTAGGTCGTTGGTATAGAAATTATTAATTTCACCGACCACTTCATTTTTATCAAAACCGTAACGATGGTAAGCCTCTGAGGCATTACTTTCATCCAATACGTAGATATTAAAGCCACCTTCAGTATCTTCGAAAAAGAATTGAATCAAACCTTCACTGGCAAAGCCATCAATAATATCGGGCAGAGAGAAATCACTCTCTTTATTCAATTTTTCTAAAGGTGAACCTGTCAGCTTATTCGTGGAAATACTTTGATAGAAATCTACCGAATTTTCTAATGTCTGTATTGATACACCTCGACGCTCAAAAAACAGACCATACATTTTACTGCCGACACCAATCGCCTTAAATCGACGACGCTTTTCTTGCTCTACCGGCTTTAGGCGTAACTCAATACACTCAGCCAATAGCTGGTACACCGTATTACGCATCAAACCACGGAAGTTTTTGCTGTAGCTAAAGACATCCACAGATTCGGGATGCAACGCATCTTGGTGCATTTTTCCTAAGATGGTTTTCAGTGCATCCAGAATACTGGTTTCTCCACGGAAATGGAGAGTTCGCACTTCATGCCAAGAGTTACGATACACAAGATCCACACTGCCAATCATGCTAGTGCTGTCTTTACCACACGAAAATAGATTCACGTTGCGGCTGTCTTTTTTAGCTTGGCGTGAGCTTAGCTTTTCTGTGGGATCGTCTTCAAGGTTAATAAACATCACTAACTGGCTAATCTCACAAGGGCTGGCCAGCGCTTCCATTGTTGGACGACGTTTACGTAAAGAGAAGGTATTTCTAAGGTCACTCACCATCTGATACAGTTTATCGATATCAATATCAGCACTGCGTACCACAGAATGTAAGCGAGTAGACTCGGTAATCAAACCGTTAAAGAATGCCCAAGCCACAAGCTTACTCAGCGAGGTATGGTGCTCGATGGGCTGTTGACCAATAATGCGTTCAGCTAGCAATGGCTGTTTATACAAATACCAACCTTTAGGATTACTGCGCCCCTCTTCTACCTGAATGAAGCTTAGGTCCGACTCGTGTAAGTCTGGTGATATTTGTTGATTTAGTAGCGTAACCTTACCTGGTAAAACCTCAAATGCGGCATACAGCTTACGAGCCAAGATAGAAATATCTTGCGGGCTAATTACAGAGGTAATGTCATTGCGACGCGCAAACTGAATCAAGTTTCGATAACTTTCCATCAAAGCATCAAGAAGGTTATGATGCACGGCCTTAACGCGCTCTACCTTCCAATGTCGACGAGTATCCAACTCATGAATGTCTTGCTCACTCCATCCCCAGCTCGTGGCCATCTGCTGCATCGCTTCACGACGCCAAGGCACTGAGCCCATTTTCGGTTCTTGAGAGAGTTTTTCATGTGTTTTCAAGTAGAAACAACGACGCACTAAATCTAAACGAGGTTGATCGTCTATTTTCTTTAGGTATCTGGTAACTTTATCTAGCATGCCATAATAGGCATCCGCACTATAAAGATCTGAATCGCCAGCAAAAAAGCGTCGTTTGGTTTCAATACTAAGCAGTTGAGTCTGTGGATATTCCCAAGAGTAAGCCTCAAGTAAAATCGCTTTCAATACAGACTTATACGGTGAGTCGATGCTTTTAAATAGCTGCCATAAGCTAGAGCCAAAGTATTCCTCAGCAGGGATCTTGTTAAGCTGGCCGAAATCAAGCCACTCAGAACAATCAAGCTCTCCACTAAGGCACAGCTGCGCAACATACTGATCGTAATCTTCATCTATTTCTGGAGGAACGATACTCCACAATAATCGTTGTCCCGCCATTCGCATGGCCGAACGATAGAATTCGTCAAGGAGCAACATATGTTGAGAAGAACCACAGTTCTCCCCTGTCATTGCTTCGCTTTTATTCGAAACCTTGAAGCGCTGATCGTCCATCAAGAAGAAGTTGGCTTCTACCCCTTGTCGCTGCGCCCATTCTGTCACACTGAAACACTTATTCGCCAATACACTGCGTTTTTGAGCCGACATTTGCGGCGAAATACATACCCAGATATCTAAATCACTAGTAAGGCTCTGCCCAATAGAGGAGGTACTACCCATAGTATAGAGCGCGAGAATATCAGTACTTTCAGGTTCAATAACTTC
Organism: Vibrio ezurae NBRC 102218; assembly: GCF_000467185.1. Taxonomy (GTDB): domain Bacteria; phylum Pseudomonadota; class Gammaproteobacteria; order Enterobacterales; family Vibrionaceae; genus Vibrio; species Vibrio ezurae. Next base: position 6,177 of record NZ_BATM01000037.1, on the reverse strand, counting down.
TTCACCGCAGGCACGAGCCGCAGTATCAAGAAAGTATTTTTGGTCTGAGTTTGGCGAGAAATCAAAAATACCTTGAGGTACATCGCCGGAGATATAGGCAGGAAGTGCTGGGTTGTTGTAGTGCAACAGCAGTGGGATGAGGGAGAATACTTGTTGCCCCTGAGCATCCATCATACCTAGAGCACGATTCTTACGCTGTTCATTCAGCGTATCGAGTCTAGTCGTTAATGTACGAATGTCTGGCTGCAAGTCAACTTCCCAACTAAAAAAATGAAAATAGTGAGTGATGTAATTTCATACAAAAACCCCACAAAACGTGAGCAATCTAACACTTTTGGGGGGCTAGGTAAAGAAAATCACCAAGTCTTAGCATTTAGTAACAATTAATGAGCAAGGATAATAACTGAAAGTTATAAAAGGTCACATAAATGTATACGTTAGGTCGTAAATAGCGTGACTGAACTCACAGATAGGCATAAAATTTATTATTAAGTGAGATAGCAATATCACGCCCTAATCTAGCCTCTGAAAATTTACCTCCAGCAGTGGTAGAATCAATCCATCTTTTATTTAGTCAGCCCCATTATGTCAAAACAAACTCTTCGAATCGCAACACGAAAAAGCCCTCTTGCTCTTTGGCAAGCTCACTATGTGAAATCTCGCTTAGAAGAGATTCATCCTGACCTCGATATTGAGCTTGTTACTATGGTGACCAAAGGCGATATCATATTAGATACTCCACTGGCTAAAGTGGGCGGAAAAGGCTTATTTGTAAAAGAGCTAGAAGTGGCCATGCTCGAAGAGCGTGCTGACATAGCTGTACATTCAATGAAAGATGTCCCAGTTGATTTCCCACAAGGACTTGGACTGGCTGTCATTTGTGAGCGAGAAGATCCTAGAGATGCTTTTGTTTCTAACACCTACCACTCTATTGATGAACTTCCGCATGGCGCAACAGTGGGTACATGCAGTTTACGCCGCCAATGCCAGATTAGTGCAGCACGTCCAGATATCATCATTAAAGAGCTCAGAGGCAATGTGGGAACTCGTCTAGGCAAGCTCGATGATGGGCAATACGATGCCATTATCTTGGCGGCAGCTGGCCTAAAACGACTCAAACTCGAAGAGCGCATTCAAAGCTATATTGAACCAGAACAATCTCTACCTGCAGTAGGTCAAGGCGCTGTCGGTATTGAGTGCCGCGTTGATGATCAACGCGTTCTTGATCTTATTCAACCACTCAATGACCCAGACACTTCAGATCGTGTTCTTGCAGAACGTGCGATGAACCTAGCACTAGAGGGCGGGTGTCAGGTTCCTATTGGTAGCTACTGTGTAATTACCCCTGACAACAAGCTTCACCTAAGAGGATTGGTAGGGAAACCTGACGGTACTAAAATCATCCGAGCAGAAAGCGTAAGTGAACGCTCACAAGCGATCAAAATGGGTGAAGAGCTTGCTCAACAATTGCTAAACTTGGGTGCAAAAGAAATTTTAAGTGACGTTTATAGCCAAGGCTAAATGAGATGAAGGCGCTTATAGTTCGACCTCAACCTTCAGCAGAAGAACTGTATCGCGCCTTACAAAAACTAGGGGTAGCTTCCGAGTGCTGCCCTGTCGTCTCATTTACCTTCTCTCCTTTATCTCTCTCTTCCTTAGAGCACCTAACAATATGCGATATCATTATTGCAGTGAGCCAACCCGCGGTACGCTTTACCCATCAAGCATTGCTTCAAAAAAATAAACGTTGGCCTCAAACCGCTCGCTACTTCGCTGTGGGTGCTAAAACAGCGTCATGTTTACAAAAGCTCACCCAACAGTCGGCCTCATCACCGCAATCGGAAGACACGGAAGGTTTATTGGAACTTTTAGCTTCCGAGAGCCTAAACGGTAAAGAAGGGATAAAGGGCAAAAAGATTGCCATACTGCGCGGTGACAGTGGTAGAGAGTTACTTTTTGATAGTCTGCAAAACTTAAACGCTAAAACGGTTTATATAGAAAGTTATTCACGGCACTGGACGGGCTTTGATGGTGAAGTTCAAGTAAAGCACTGGCAGTCGACAGGAATAGACCATCTAATTGTTACTAGTTTCGAACAATTAAAATTCTTTACACAACAAATACCTACCCACCGTAAAAATTGGTTACACTCTTTAGAGCTGATGGTTCCGAGCACAAGAGTCGCACAATTGGCATTGCAGCTCGGTTTTACGCAAGTGCACAATATAAATGGCGCTTCCAATCAAGCCATCATGGATAGTATTCAGGGCGAATTACATAGGAAAATATAATGACTGACGACAAAAAACTCGATAACGACACTCAAGTTGACAAGAGTAACCCTGTTCCTGCTTCGCCTAAACCAAAGAAAGCAACCACACCCAATTCAAAAGAAACCAAGCCAAAGAGCGAACCGAATAAGCCGGCAAAAAGACTCGCTATTGCCGCCGTTATTATCTCAATTATCACAGCTGGCGCTGGCTTCTATTATATCAACCAACAAAATCAAACCCTGCAACAGCAGCTCTCTGCGGTTTCCAATCAGCTAAAAAACACTCAGCAAACGCTCAATAGCCAACTTCAAGAAACCCAGAAAGCCAGCGAACAAACGGCAAATGAAGCGGTTAACCGAGCAGAAGTATTAATTAGCCAACAGCAAAAAAGCATTGAAAGCCTGCAACTGGCCATTGCGGATGTAAAAGGGCGTCGCCCTAATGACTGGCTACTCGCTGAAGCCGATTACCTAGTAAAACTGGCTGGCAGAAAGCTCTTCTTGGAGCATGACTTAGTGACGGCAACCAAGCTAATGGAAGCTGCCGACCAACGTATTGCAACGCTAAATGACCCTAGCCTAGTTCCACTGCGCAAAGCGATGGCAAACGACATCACTGAGCTTCGTAGCCTACCGTTAGTTGATAAAGACGGTCTTGCTCTTAAGCTCATCGCTCTGCAACAACAGGTAGACAAGTTGCCCCTAGCGAATGCCATTCTTCCAGAAGCGCCAGAGAAAACACAAAAACATGTGTCCACCGATATTCAAGATTGGAAATCTAACCTGAGTACTTCGCTAAAAAACTTTGCTGAACACTTCATTACCTTCCGCGTTAGAGATGGCAGTGCAGTACCTTTGCTCTCACCCCAGCAACACTTCTACTTGAGAGAGAACATTAAAGCCAAGTTAGAAACCGCCATCAAAGCTACCTATTCAGAGCAAGAAGAAATCTATCAAAAAAGCCTGACTGTTGCGGTTGAGTGGAGCCAAACTTACCTCGATCAAGAGGCAAAATCAGTACAAGAGTTTGATCAATCACTGAGCGATCTCGCAAAAGTTAAAGTCGATCTAGAATACCCACACAAGCTAGAAACTAACCAGTTGATCGCCGATATTATTCGCGAGCGCTTACGCCGTGAAGTCACCACCATCGTTGCGGAGGAAAACAAATGATCCGTCTACTCTTTGTTTTTATCGCACTCGGTATTGGCCTAACTGTCGGCACGCAATATGCCGGTCAACAAGGCTATGTTCTTATCTCTCTCGCCAACTATACGATTGAGATGAGCGTAACCACCCTAGTCATCTTTATCATTGGTGCTCTAGTGGTGCTGTTTCTTGGTGAGTACTTAATTAAACGTTCACTGAGAGCCTCAAGTGCCACTTGGAATTGGTTTAGCAATCGTAAGCTGAAAAAAGCACGTCGCTTAACCAACGAAGGCATCATTAAGCTCATCGAAGGTGACTGGCAAACCGCAGAAAAGAAAGTGACTCGTTGGTCTAACTCACATGATATGCCATTGCTATGTTACTTAGTGGCGGCAGAAGCGGCACATGAGCTAGGCAATCACGATAAACGCGATAAGTACTTTGAACTGGCGGCTAAACAGGACAATTCCGATCTTGCTATCGGTCTAACCAAAGGTAAACAAGCCATGGCTGAGGCCGATTTTGCCACGGCTTTTGATGTGCTATCTAGCTTAAGACATGACTACCCAAGCAACCCACGTTTACTGAATCTACTCAAAACCTGTTATATCCAGCTTAATTGTTGGCAGCCTCTACTAGAGTTACTCCCTATCCTCAAGCGCGCTAAAGGAGTGACAAAAACAGAATATCACACCCTATTAGTACAAGCGCACGCAGGACGAATTACCGAACTGGCGAACCAGCAAGGTGTCAGTGGTATTGTGAAGTATTGGGATGGCTTATCGAAGAACATCAAGTCAGAAACAAAGGTCATTGTGACCTTTACTTCTGAGCTTATAAATAGAGGCGCAGATTCAACAGCAATTACCGCCCTTAAAGAAGCGACCAAGAAGTCTCAGCACGCCGATATATTAAATGTCTACCCAACATTAAACATCACCGACTGGCACTCAGTACTGACGCACCTTAAAGGACTAGATAAGAAGTTCCCTGACAACGGCGATCTACACAGTGTAATAGGCCAGATCCTGATGCTAGAAGCAAAATGGGCTGATGCACAACGCTATTTTGAAGCCGCCTTAAAACTGCGCCCAAGCGCCCACGACTACGGCCAACTCGCCAATGCATTGCACCAACAAAACTACACCAATGCTGCCAACGAAGTCTCACAGAAGGCGCTGCTTCTATTAGGGAAGTAAACTAAGGTAGGAAATCTAAGCCGCTGTTAATCAGCGGCTTTTTTTGTAAAATATAAAATTGTGCCTCTCATATATTATGAGTTGTACATGAATAATACGATTAGAAACATAATTATACTGTAAGTAATGATAGCTTTTTTCGTATGACTCCAAAAAGCACGGCCAGCAACACCAGATATATCTATCAAATCATCAAGTGATTTTTTTGCCAAATAACTTGCTTGTATCTTAGCATTGCTCATCCATTTAGCTAAAACATCATCAGAATAAACATACTCTTCGTTAGACTTACCGCTCAAATCCTTGAAGTTTTTATATCGCCTATATTCAATATCATATTTACTCCTAGATTCTTCATCACTAAGTATCAAGTAAGCTTCATTAACTAAGAGCATCTTTTCTGTTGCTTCTATTGAAGAATTTCTATCCGGATGCCACTTTAGAGCTTTCTTTTTATAGGCTTGTTTTATATCTCGAGAATTAGCATCAATTGCTATACCTAATACGTCATAATAGTCATTCATTTTTATTTAATTTAAGCTCTGTTGACTTAGAGCTGTTGCTATCATATTTATAGATAGCTCTTATAGCTGCACCCGCTCCACCAAAAATAATAATCATAAATAGAGGTCCTGGTTTTGCTTGTGTAATATCTTCAATAATTCCTTTCAGTAGTGCTGCAACTATCAATATTACAATAATAAGGAATGTTTTAATTATAGTTCTAATAAATTTTGCCATGAATAACTTTTAACCCTAATGTTTATATATCTGAGTGAATATTAATTTATTTTCTGTGTTCAAAGAAAAACAATTCACTCTATTTATTCTGGGTTTATTTTACAATTATTGACCTATTATTAGTAAATGGAAAATAATATTACATTCGTATCTAGCATCATAGTTCTTTTGGTGATTATACTGTCGTAGATAAAATATAGTTTAATTGAGGCTATCTACTTCCACTAAGTCATACTACAGATCGACTTTAAGTTTCTTTCTAATAAACAATGAATGTGCATTTATTGGCACTTGTTCACTTTCAGTGATGACCGCTCACGTAATCAAATAATCAAAGGTAGATAGCACTAGGATCAATAAGTAGGCTCAGGTGTTTCTTAAGGAAGAACTCAAGGAAAAACCTCGAACTGACCATCAAGTTTTTATCTCTCATAGTGAAAGATATACCGATTATCAGATACATTGAAGAGAACGCTATTAAACCTGATAGTGACAGGCTTATACCAATCGTACTAAATAACTGGTCATTCTATCGAGGTGAGATTCGAGTGTAGTACACCGAATTGGGATGTTTATAAAGATACAATTGACTCACCTCATTAGTTTTGAAGCAAATCTCTAGTTCCTTAAAAACAAAAAGCCCCTGATAAATCAGGGGCTTAAATGTGGCGGAGAGATAGGGATTTGAACCCTAGAACCGCTATTAACGGTTGCCGGTTTTCAAGACCGGTGCTTTCGACCACTCAGCCATCTCTCCACAAATTGTTACTAGTTAAGGTCTTAAAAATGCCCTATCCAGTATTTGTCTCTAGATAT
>NZ_BATM01000038.1 GCF_000467185.1 Vibrio ezurae NBRC 102218 | reverse complement strand
CTACGCTATTTCTGATCACTTACTTAGTGTGATTGGTATAACAAGTATTGAATTAGTAAACAGCATCTACATTGACTGCTTTATCAACCAACCAAACAGCTTGGCTTTCACCTTTTAGCTCTACTGCTACATCAGCGACTGTCACTTTGTCATTGAAGCGTTGATCTTGTTTAAAAGACAACTTCCATTGCTTCTCGTTAATCGCTTCAACATCAAAGTCATCCTCATCAATTAAGAATGTCTCACCGGCATATCGCACCCAAACAGCACTGACACTAAGATCGGCAGGAATCATTTTCTCTGAGTTAAGAACTAAGCTGCCGTGTAGAGGAAAAGACGGCTCTTCCCCAATGGTTGGCATTTTATTGCCCCACATGTTCGCATCTAGCGTCACTTTAGTCTGCTCAACAATAGAGGTTGTTGACGCGGTATCCCAAGGTGCATGACATATCGACGCACAACCAAATAATAGTGTAGAGCTTAACAATATCGCACTTACCACTTTAACTTTCATTGTTTACTCCTACTTTGCAAACCACTATGAACGCAATCAATAATGATACAACTGTACCGCTCATTGCATTTAACTATCTCTCGATAACGAAATGACTATGACGAGTATTATTTATCAAACTCTTGCTCAATCCAATCTTTGAGCACCTCTATATCACTAAGGTAACTCTCTTTTATCTCATCAATCCAGTCATTAATGTTTTCCCACCACGCAGGTAACTCTGGAGATTGCGCTTGTTGGGCCACCATCTGAATCCGCTTAAGACCCACGGAGCCCGCAGCACCTTTGATTTTATGAGCTTCAGAGACAATCGCCTTTTTATCTTTAGCCACTAAGTTGGATTCTAAAATCGCCACATAATCCGGCATCATATCTTTAAACAGTTGTACGCTTTCAAGAACCGGTTTCTTACCCACGATATCAATATATGAACGTAACATCTCTTTGTCGACCAGCATATCAATAGAGATTTCTTCTATCGTACTATCTTGTAATACCGCTTTAGTTGCATGGCTGTTTTCTTCAACAATTTGGTCATCGAGATAGCACAGCTTATTCAAGATTTTACGTAGCGCTTTGGCCGATAGAGGCTTACTGATCGCATCTTGCATACCCGCTTCTCGGTATGCCGTTTTATCTTTGACTAAATTGGCCGTCAACGCCACAACCGGAGGAAGGTTGGTATAGCGACTTTGCAATTCAGTGGCAATATCAAACCCAGTCATATCAGGCAACTGAATATCCAACAGTACTAAGTCATAATCTGTAGGTTCAAATTTGCTTAGCGCCTCTTTACCTGTCATAGCCACATCCACTTTATGACCAAAACTGGTCAATAAAGAGCGAGCTACGGTAATATTTAGCTCGATATCTTCCACCATGAAGATAGAAAGTGGACGCTGTACAGACTCTGGGGCTTCTTCAACATTACTGACCACCGTTGTACCTTTCGCAGCGGTAAATTCCACATAAAAGGTGCTACCGTGCCCCATTTCACTGGTGGCATAAATATCTCCTCCCATCTTTCTCATCAAGGATTGAGATACCGCAAGGCCAATGCCTGTACCCACAGCGTGTAAGTTGCCCTCTTCAGATTTTACCTGATAATACATAGCAAAGATTTTCTCAAGCTCTGACTCAGGGATACCAATACCGCTATCTTCAATTTCAAAGCGAATCGCCACCTCATTGTTCTCGATAGGCTCGGCGCTTACATTCACAAACACACCGCCTTCAGAGGTGAACTTGATGGCGTTACTAATTAAATTCCATAACACCTGTCGCAAGCGAGTCGCATCCACCACAATGCTATCGGGCATATCACTAAGGCGTTCTAGTTCAAAGCGCAGATTTTTTTGCTCGGCCATCAAACGAGATAAACTGTCTAACTCAGCAATAAAGCTGTTGAAGTTCAGCTCCGATGGAACAAGCTCAAGCTTATTGCGGTCAAACTTATCAATATCAATAATGTCATTAAAAATATGCCCTAAGGTAATGGCACTAATATTGATCGTCTGCATGTATTGGCGCTGTTCTTTATCCAAACTCGTCCCCAATAGCATCCGACTCAAACCCACAATACCATTTAGTGGTGTTCTTAGTTCATGACTGATGGTCGATATAAACGTCGTTTTATCGCGACTGGCTTTTTCTAATGACTTTTCATTGAGCTTGCGCTCCGTAATATCTCGTCCAAACCCTACCAAGCCTAAATGTTGTCCTTCTTTGCTGAAAAAAGGCACCTTACGCAGTTCATAGTAAGCTTTACGTCCATCAGGGTATTCAAGCCACTGCTCGTAAATAAGCTCTTCACAATTCTCAAATACAATCTGATCGGTTTCGACGATTTGCTGGGCAATTTCTTTTTTATAGACCTGCCACGGCGTTAACCCCACCAGCTCTTTCTCACTTTTACCCGTCAGCTTTTCAACCGCTTGGTTACATCCAGAAAAGACACCATCGGCAGTACGGTAATAAAATAAATCGGGACAGGCATCGATAAAAGATCGCAACAATGCGGTTCTTTCAGCAAGTGCTATTTGAGTGATCTCTCTTTGGATCACTTCATGTTCAAGATCGAGCATTGCCTGTTCACGCGACTCTTCCGCAGATAAGCGCTCTTTCATCTCTAGATTTAGTTGTTTTAAATTTCGCGTCAGCTTTTCATTTAACTCAAGGTCTCGCTCTCGCATATCGCTCAGCTCAGAGACTAATTTTGAGAGTTTACGACGTGACTCTTCCAGTTGATCGACCACTATCGAGACAAAGTAGATCGCACAAGGCGTCATGATTAAACCAAAGGCTAAAGAACGCAGAGCATGTTTATATTCAAAGGTTTCCCCTAAGAACCAGCTAATACCAAATTGAACAAAAATGGCTAAACTGATCACTCCTAAGGCAAGCAAGCAAGAGAATCGGAAGATCCCCAGTCGAACGAGGAGATCAACGTAATATTGAGAGTAAGTTCTTAACTGTTTCATCAAGCAGTCCATTTGCTGTAACTGCCGCTAGTTTATCTTGCCTGACTGGAAAAGTAAGTAAGGCAAGAAGCTATTTTAGAAGTAAAACCAAAGCACCAAGCGTTCAATGCCAATGCGTATCTTTAATACAGACTTAATTATGAGAAGTGAGTTGCGGTTGGGTGAAGATAAATGGCTGATCCAGCAAAGAACCTTGCGCACCTTCTCTATCTAAAGCTCTGCCTATTTCAGTCATCGCCAGCCAACGGTTCTCACACCACAAAGGAGAAAGCAATGTCGGCCTACGTGCTGCTGAGGAGACTCTATGGTACACCACATTAGGTGGCGTCATTCGAATCAGTTCAGAGGCAATACTGACATACTCTTCAAGCTCTAATGATTCAAGTTTGCCCGCTTTCCATGCTTTTGCCATCGTACTGCCTTCTACAATATGTAAGCTGTGCAGCTTGATACCATCGGTGCCGACAGCCAGCACTTTTTGTAATGTCTCTATATTATCTTGCTTAGTTTCTTTTGGCAGACCGACAATCAAATGTGTACACACTTTAATGCCATTCGCGCGCGCTTTTTTAGTGATCTCAGCGTAGCACTCAAAGTCATGGCCGCGGTTGATTCGCTTTAACGTTTCATTATTCGCTGTCTGTAATCCCAACTCTAGCCAAATCTCGTAGCCTTTTTCTTTATATTCCACCAGCAAATCCATCACAGCATCAGGCACACAGTCAGGGCGGGTACCCACACAAAGCCCGACGATATCGGCCGATTCCAATGCTTCTTCGTACATGTTTCTTAGGGTTTGTACTTCAGCAAAGGTATTGGTGTAGGCCTGAAAATATGCGAAATATTTTTTAGCACGAGCAATTTCTTTGGAACGGTGATTTAGCTGAACCTCAATGGTTTGAGTTTGCGTAGATTCATCGACAAATGAAGATACGTTGCAGAAAGTACAACCACCACGCCCGATCGTTCCATCACGGTTCGGACAACTAAATCCACCATGTAAGGTTAACTTGTGGACTTTTTCACCGTAGCGGCGCTGTAAATCTTGTCCGAGGGTGTTAACGAGTTCGTGTAGCTGCATACAATTTTAAACCTATGATGACTTTATACCCTGACAACCTGTCATGAAACTAAATTACATCCCTTCATTGAGAAGCGACGTATTCTAACACCTCAATAATCCTTTTTCGATTGCGCGATTAGGCACAATATAGTTACGCAAATGATTGCATGTAAATAAAAATGCACAAATGTTAGTTAGATGCTAAAGACGGCTGTTCATAAAAAATCCATTTTGGTGCAACTTTCGTTGGAATTCAGCTAGACAAAATTGTAGGATAGTTACAACTATCGCCTAATATCGGCTCATTTAATTGGACGATTTAAGATGAATAGTCGGTCATATTCCGCTCCTGCCTTTATAAGATTCTATTAATCAGAAGCTAACTATTGGAAATGACCAAGGAATGTTTTTTTCGCAAACTTTTCAGCGAGAGACGGAATGGAAGCAGGCTAATTTCACACATATTAGCCCTTTGAGAGACAATTATAAGGAACAATGACACGGGAGCACTTCCCCTTGTCACATTAGATTGGAAGGATTTACCTATGTTGGATAGAGAGCAATCAGCCCAGGGTTTATATACGCCTGAACTGGAGCATGACGCTTGTGGTATCGGTTTTGTTGCACACCTTAAAAACCGAAAATCTCATCGAGTAGTAACACAAGCATTGGATATGCTAGCCCGAATGGAACACCGTGGTGGCCAAGGCTGTGATCCATGCTCAGGGGATGGTGCAGGTATACTGCTGCAAAAGCCTCACGAGTTTCTGTTAGAAGAAACCGTAAAATTAGGCATTCGCCTACCCTCTTTTGAACAGTACGGCGTTGGTGTTGTACTTTTCCCTCGTGACGAGCATAAGCGTGCGCAATGTCGTGACATTCTAGAACGCAACGCACAACGACTTGATTTAGAAGTACTGGGTTACCGTGTTTTACCTACGGACAACTCTATGCTGGGTGCCGACCCACTAAGTACTGAACCACAGTTTGAACATGTATTCATTACTGGTGGACCAAGCACAACGCCTGAAGAGCTAGAAAGAAAGCTGTATGTTCTACGTAACTACACTGTTCGCGTATGTCTAGAAAGCGTATCTAACATTGGTGATGACTTCTACATTAACTCTTTGTCTTATAAGACACTGGTATATAAAGGTCAGCTAACCACAGAGCAAGTACCTCAGTACTTCCTTGATCTACAAAATCCAACCATGGTGACAGCGCTTGCCTTGGTTCACTCTCGCTTCTCAACCAACACCTTCCCAAGATGGCGTTTGGCTCAGCCTTTCCGTTACATTGCGCACAACGGTGAAATTAACACCGTTCGCGGTAACTTGAACTGGATGAAAGCGCGTGAAGCTATCCTTGAGTCTGACCTTTTCAGCCAAGCTGAAATTGATATGCTATTGCCTATCTGTCAAGAAGGCAGCTCAGATTCATCTAACTTCGATATGGCACTAGAGCTTCTTGTTCTATCTGGCCGTACTCTGCCACATGCTCTTATGATGCTGATTCCTGAAGCATGGCAAGAGAACAAAAACATGGACCCTAAGCGTCGTGCTTTCTATCAGTACCACGCCAATATCATGGAACCATGGGATGGCCCAGCATCAGTATGTTTTACTGATGGTGTACAAGTCGGTGCAACACTTGACCGTAACGGCCTGCGTCCTTCTCGCTACACAGTAACCAAAGATAACTTCCTAGTGATGGCATCTGAGTCTGGCGTAGTTGAAATTGAACCAGAAAACGTTGAGTTCCGTGGTCGTCTGCAACCGGGTCGTATCTTTGTTGCCGATCTAGAACAAGGTCGCATCATTTCAGATGAAGAAGTAAAAGATTCAATTGCCAATGCTCAACCATATGAAGCATGGGTTGAAGAAAATCTACTGAGCCTGAAAAAACTGCCTGACGCAGAAAACGAATTCAACCAACCTTCTCCTGAGCGTTTACTACACAAACAACAATCGTTTGGCGTGAGCTCGGAAGAAGTAAACGAAATTATTGTGCCAATGGCAAAAGACGGCAAAGAGCCACTTTCTGCTATGGGCGCTGACTGGCCACTGGCAATTTTGTCGCACCAGTCACAGCACCTTTCAAACTACTTTAAACAGCTGTTTGCTCAAGTAACTAACCCACCAATCGATCCGATTCGTGAGCGTATGGTTATGTCTCTGAACACTTACCTTGGTAAGGATCAGAACTTACTGACTGAGACCCCTGAACACTGTCAAAAAGTAGAACTAGAGTCTCCAGTTCTGTCGAACTCTGAACTTGAGAAGCTACGTGCTATTGATAACGAGCATTTACAATCTAAAACGCTCGATATCGTATTCCAAGCCAGCGAAGATAAAGGCAAGCTAGAGCGTGCTCTAAAACGTATTTGCCAATACGCAGAAGACGCAGTTGTTGACGGTTATTCTATTATCTTACTAAGTGACCGTGCGGTTAACTCAAACCATGCTGCTATTCCAGCTATGCTGGCGGTAGGCGCAGTTCACCACCACCTCATTCGCAAAGGCCTACGTGCTAAATGTGACATTGTGGTAGAAACCGGTGATGCTCGCGAAACACACCACTTTGCGACGCTAATTGGTTACGGTGCTAACGCAGTTAACCCATATCTAGTGATTGAAACCCTTGTTGATCTGCAGCGTACTAAGAAATTAGACCCTGAAGCGCACGTTAAAGAGCTATTCGAGAACTACCGTAAAGGTGTTAACGGCGGCTTATTGAAGATCTTCTCGAAGATGGGTATCTCTACTTTGCAGTCTTACCACGGTGCGCAAATCTTTGAAGCACTTGGTGTGAGCAAATCGGTAGTAGACAAATACTTCACCGGTACCGTTTCACGTATTCAAGGTTTGACTATCGATGACATCGCTAAAGAAGTGATCGTTCGTCACCGCATTGGTTACCCAACACGTGAAATCCCAGTGCAATTGCTTGATGTTGGCGGTGTTTATCAGTGGAAACAACGTGGTGAAAAACACTTGTTTAACCCTGAAACGATTTCATTGCTACAACAGTCAACTCGTAATAAAGACTTTGACCAGTTTAAGCAATACACCCAAGCCGTTGATCGCCAAGGTGATGACGCAGCCACACTGCGTAGCCAGTTGGACTTTGTTAAAAACCCAGCCGGTTCTATCCCGCTAGAAGAAGTCGAGCCAATTGAAGCTATCCTAAAACGCTTTGCTACCGGTGCAATGTCGTTTGGTTCTATCTCTTACGAAGCTCACTCAACACTTGCTGTTGCGATGAACCGTATTGGCGCTAAATCAAACTCTGGTGAAGGCGGTGAAGATCCATCTCGTTTCGAACGTAAAGAAAACGGCGATTGGGAACGTTCAGCAATCAAACAGGTGGCTTCTGGACGCTTCGGTGTAACCTCTTACTACCTAACCAACTCTGAAGAAATTCAGATCAAGATGGCGCAAGGTGCGAAACCAGGTGAAGGCGGTCAGCTACCGGGCGATAAAGTTGATGACTGGATCGGTGCAACTCGTCACTCCACTCCAGGAGTGGGTCTAATTTCACCACCACCACACCACGATATTTACTCAATCGAAGATTTAGCCCAGCTTATCTACGACTTGAAAAATGCTAACCGTAGCGGTCGCGTAAACGTGAAACTGGTATCGGAAGCAGGCGTGGGTACTATCGCTTCAGGCGTAGCAAAAGCCAAAGCTGATGTGGTTCTAATCGCAGGTTTTGATGGCGGTACAGGTGCTTCACCTATGTCTTCAATTCGCCACACAGGTTTACCTTGGGAATTAGGTCTAGCTGAAACACACCAAACACTACTGAAAAACGGCCTACGTAACCGTATCGTTGTTCAGTCTGATGGTCAGATGAAAACACCTCGTGACCTTGCTGTTGCTACTCTATTGGGCGCAGAAGAATGGGGCGTGGCAACGGCAGCATTGGTTGTTGAAGGTTGTATCATGATGCGTAAGTGTCATAAGAACACCTGTCCTGTTGGTATCGCTACACAAAACAAAACGCTACGTGAGCGCTTTGATGGCCGCGTAGATGATGTTGTAACCTTCTTCCAATACATGGCTGAAGGTCTACGTGAAATCATGGCTGAGCTAGGTTTCCGTACAATTCAAGAGATGGTAGGTCAATCACAGAAACTGAAAGTTCGTGAAGATATCGGCCACTGGAAATACAAAAACCTCGATCTATCGCCAGTTCTACACATCGAACCTGCGCGTGCTGAAGATGGTGTATTTAACCAGATTGAACAAAACCACAACCTTGAAGAAGTATTGGACCGCAAGCTGATTCAGACTGCGATTCCAGCACTCGAAAAAGGTGAGTCAGTAACCGCTGAATTCCCAATCATTAACACCGACCGAAGCGTAGGCACAATGTTGTCTAACGAAATTTCGAAAGTGTATAAAGATCAAGGATTACCAGAGCCAATGAACGTTAAGTTCAATGGTAGCGCAGGCCAATCATTCGGTGCTTTCCTTGCGAAAGGCGTTAAGTTTGAAGTTGAAGGTGACGCGAACGATTACTGGGGTAAAGGCTTATCTGGCGGTACGCTAGTACTTTATCCAGACGCTAACTCAAACATCGTTCCTGAAGACAACATTGTTGTGGGTAACGTATGTTTCTACGGCGCAACCTCTGGTGAATCATTCATCCGTGGTCTAGCGGGCGAGCGTTTCTGTGTACGTAACTCTGGCGCGAAAGTTGTCGTTGAAGGTGTCGGTGACCACGGTTGTGAATACATGACGGGCGGTATCGCGATTATCCTTGGCTCTACAGGTCGTAACTTTGCCGCAGGCATGAGTGGTGGTATCGCTTATGTTTGGGATAAAGACGGTGACTTTGAAACTAAACTCAATAGCGAGTTGGTTGACATCGACCCTATCGAAGCAGAAGACAAAGCACTACTGCAAGACATGCTAACTAAACACGTACAATTCACAGGAAGTGAAGTCGCTCAGTCTTTCTTAGACAACTTTGAAGTGAACTTGCAGTCATTGGCGAAAGTAATGCCTCGTGACTACAAAGCAGTTCTGCAAAAGAACAAAGCAGCGCAGCAACAAACCGAAGCGGAGGCAGTTTAATCATGGGTAAGCCTACTGGATTTTTGGAGCACGGTCGTGAGCTTCCACAAAAACGCGACCCGTCTGTTCGTATCGAAGACAACAAAGAATTTGTACTAAACGAAGAGTTTGGTGACAAAATCAATACTCAGGCATCACGTTGTATGGACTGTGGCGTACCTTTCTGCCACAGCGGTTGCCCTATCGGTAACATCATTCCTGAATTCAATGACGCGGTATACCGCGACAGCTGGGAAGAAGCGTGGAACATCCTAAGTTCTACGAACAACTTCCCTGAATTTACAGGTCGCGTGTGCCCTTCTCCTTGTGAGACAGCCTGTGTACTAGGTATCAACCAAGATCCTATTACTATCTGTAACATCGAGAAGACCATTGTTGAGCGTGCCTACAAAGAAGGTTATGCCAAACCTAAGAAACCACGTTCTCGTTCAGGTAAAAGCGTTGCCATTATCGGTAGTGGCCCTGCTGGCTTATCAGCAGCAGAACAGTTAAACAGTGCTGGTCACTGCGTAACGGTATTTGAACGCGATGAGAAAGTGGGTGGTCTACTGCGCTTTGGTATCCCTGACTTTAAGCTAGGCATGGACATCATTGATCGTAAGGTCAACCTAATGGCTGAAGCGGGCGTTAAGTTTGAAGTGAATGCGCACATTGGTGTCGACATTAACGCACAACAACTGCGTCAAGACTTTGATGTTGTCTTGCTAACCGGTGGCTCTACGGTTCCTCGCGATCTGCCAATTCCTGGTCGTGAATTAAAAGGCGTGCACTTCGCCATGGAATTCCTAGGTCAAAATAACCGCCGTGCTAACGATATGGATCTCAAGGGTGAAGAAATTCACGCTGCGGGTAAACATGTTGTAGTTATTGGTGGTGGTGATACAGGTTCTGACTGTGTGGGTACTTCTAACCGCCATAAAGCCGCTAGCATTACTCAGGTTGAGATCATGCCGATCCCACCAGAGAAACGCCCAGCCAATATGCCTTGGCCTCAGTACCCAATGATCATGAAAACAACCACTTCTCACGAAGAAGGTTGTGAGCGTCATTGGAATATTCTGACCAAAGAATTTATCGCAAATGATAAAGGTGAAGTAACGGGCCTACGCATTGCTGACATCGTTTGGCAAGATGCCGCTCCTGGCGAACGCCCTAGTTTTGAAGAAGTTGCAGGTAGTGAGCGTGTGATCCCTTGTGATCTTGCTTTCTTGGCAATGGGCTTTTTACACCCAGAGCCAACTGGCGTGCTAGCTCAACTGGACATCAAACTTGATGAACGCGGTAATGTGGCAGCCGAAGGGTTTGCGACTAACCAAAAAGGTGTATTTGCAGCAGGTGATATGCGTACTGGCCAATCTTTGGTAGTTCGTTGTATCAATGAAGGTCGTGAGTGTGCAATCGCTATCGACAAATACCTAATGGAAAGCTCTAACTTAGAAGCAAAAGCAAACTCGCTAATGCTTTCAGAATAAATCAATATTTAAGATTCCAATCTTTGGCCAGCCGTCACAACGCTGGCCTTTTTTACGCCTCTCCGTCACCCTCTTTTCTTTTTAACACATCAATAGCATAAGCCTCTTGACCTTTGCTCGTTTTAATTTTAACTTGTAAAAATAACGTTAAGTTATTGTATTCAAAAGCAACATATGAAGTTTTCGCACGAAGGATTACGTGCAGAGCAATTCAACACTCACAACGGATTGATAGATTTATGTTAAAGCCACTCGCATTACTTATGGCAAGCGCTCTTGTCGTAGGATGTAGCAACGGAGAGACCGTCATGTCAGATAGAAGTATTTTGCCTTGTGCCGACAAACCTAATTGCGTCTCAACTCAAGATGGCAGAGAAAAATACTCACTGGCCCCTTTTGTTCTCAAACCTAACGCAACATTGGAGGCAATAGAAACCGTTGCACTTAACTTAGGCCGTGCAAAAACCGCGGATAGACAAGAGAATTATTTGCGCATTGAGTACACCAGCAAGGTGTTTCGTTTTGTCGACGATCTTGAACTGCGCATCATTGATGACAAGCTTATCGTACGCTCAGAGTCACGCACAGGACACTCCGATCTTGGGGTAAACCGTAAACGTGCTGACGCACTGCGTGCGGCGTTATTAGCCGCGGGTCTAATCTAGCTTTCACTTCTATAAAACTCCTATGCTACAATCTCGCTCTATCTAATATAGCTACATTGATCAGAGCGAGATTTTTATGAAAGTCGGCATTATCGGTGCGATGGAACAAGAAGTTGCCATCCTAAAACAATCCATCAACCAATTGACTGAGCAGAAGAAAGGCGGCTGTACCTTCTTCGCAGGTGACATTGATGGTGTTGAAGTGGTTCTACTTCAATCTGGCATTGGTAAAGTCGCAGCATCAGTGGGTACCACATTACTGATCAGTGATTACCAACCCGACGTTATTATCAACACAGGTTCTGCTGGCGGTTTCGACTCAAGCTTAAACCTTGGTGATGTGATTGTGTCTACCGAAGTTCGCCATCATGATGCTGATGTGACTGCTTTTGGCTATGAAATTGGGCAAATGGCAGGTCAACCCGCAGCGTTTAAAGCTGACGAAAAACTGATCAACCTTGCACAGACAGCACTAGACAAAATGGGCGACAAACACGCAGTTCATGGCCTTATTTGTACTGGCGATACCTTTGTGTGTACCGCACAAGCACAACAACGTATCCGTACCGATTTCCCCGCGGTTATTGCGGTAGAAATGGAAGCGTCAGCTATCGCGCAAACTTGTCATCAGTTTGCTGTTCCTTTCGTAGTAGTACGTGCTATTTCAGATGTGGCTGACAAAGAATCACCAATGAGCTTCGAAGAGTTTCTACCCCTAGCGGCGAAGAGCTCATCTGAGATGGTGCTTAACATGCTAGCATTGGTGAAAACTGCGTAATGAGCCTGCTGTACTTTATCGACCTATTTGGTACCGCCATCTTTGCTATATCAGGAGTATTGTTGGCTGGTCGATTAAGAATGGACCCCTTTGGTGTGATTGTACTGGCTGCAGTCACGGCCATTGGTGGGGGAACTATTCGCGACATGATGCTGGGGGCAACCCCAGTATTTTGGATTGGCAATACCACCTATATTTGGGTGATTATTGTGACCAGTCTACTCACTATGCTGATCGTAAGAAGGCCAAAGCGAATCGCTTGGTATCTACTCCCGGTGTGTGATGCCATTGGGTTAGCCGCATTTGTGGGGATTGGCGTAGAAAAAGCACTGAGCTATCAAAGCTCGTACATGATTGCGGTCATGATGGGTGTACTCACAGGCTGTGGCGGCGGGATCTTACGAGATATTTTAGCCAGAGAAATCCCTATGGTATTGCGTAGTGAAGTGTATGCAACGGCATGTATTGTCGGGGGATGTACCCATACCGGACTCTTAGAGTTGGGCTTTACCAGTACACAAGCACTATTAGGAGGGATCACGGTAACCCTGTTAATACGCTTAGCGGCCATTCGTTGGCACTTATCATTACCGACCTTTGCGTTAGGTAAAAACTGATTTGCCTATCCAAGATTAAAAGTCATAAACAATATGAACGGAATGATAATCCCCCTTCTTTCGATAATTTATGACTTTTCTCTAGCAAGTTTTCATATGATCACCTAACTTAAAAACAATTCCATTTATTCATGAGTGCGACATGCTATTAGAGGGTATCGAAACACTACTGGTGTTGAACAAAGAAAAGACCATGAGTCGTACTGGCTCTCAGCTCTATATTAGCCAGTCAGCGGTCAGTAAACGAATTTCAAATTTAGAAAAAAAGCTGGACAAGAAGTTAGTTGAGCCTGATGGTCGGCTGATCCGACTGACACCAGCGGCGCAAGCACTAATCCGAAACGTAGCGCCTACCTTTATCGAACTGCAAGGCTTAATCAGTGACGAACAAAGCCTATCGTCTGATGCCGTCATTAAAATGGATTGCTCTGAAACTCTGATTGCGGGATATTTGGCTTCACAGATAGAGCCTATTCATGCCATTGAAAAAGCGCTAACGATTACCACCAACCATACACCTCGCATCGTAGAAAATGTGCAGTCAGGCAGAGTCACTATCGGCTTTTGTGCCGGCCACTTACCTAAAAGTCATGGACTGGAAGTATTCCACCTATTTGATGAACCTTTTTATATTGTCAGCAAATATCCACAACTCAACTTACCTAGCAAACTCCTTTGTAACGATTTAACAAACCCTGCTAACGCCTATCAAGGGCAACTGCTAGAAACTCTAGGGATTACGCCTCTAATGGAAATGGACTCCTATACCGCCTCGGCAAAGCTTGCTCTGGGAGGTTTAGCGCCAGCGCTCATCCCACTCTCTACAATAAAAACACTTAATATTCCGACTCAACACCTTTACTTTTTTGAGCAATTAACGCCGTTGAGCCGTCCTATCAATTTATGCGTAAGGCCAAAGTCACTTAAGAATGAAAGAGTGAAAATAATGATAGAAACCATTGTTGATGCTGTACCCAAAGTAACTTCACTGCCATCGTCATTGACATAATAATCACCAATGGACGAATCCAGCGTTGCCCTTTTGTTACTACAACTTTAGCGCCGCAACGAGCACCAATGAACCCACCGATCGCCATCACTAGACCAATTTTCCAAATTGGTAAGCCTGCAATAATAAAAAAGGTTAATGCGGCAATATTCGAAGTGAAGTTTAAAACCTTAGTGCGGGCAGTGGCTTCAACCAACGAACAGTTTGCCAGAACCACAAAACACACGGCAAAAATAGAGCCCGTCCCCGGCCCAAAGAAGCCATCATAAAAACCAATACCGCCACCCACAAAAAACGCAAACATGGCTTCCGATATTTTGCGCTCGCCTGATGCTTCACGATTTTGTGGAGACAACAAAAAGTACAAAGAAATCAGTATCAATAATGCTGGGATAAGACTGGTAAGAATGCTGGCATTAATATACTGCACCGCTTCAGCGCCCACAGCTGACCCGATAAAAGTACACAGAATCGCCAGACGCATTTCTTTTAGGCTCACTAACCCATTGCGTACAAAATAGAAACTGGCGGAGAAACTGCCAAAGGAGCTTTGTAATTTATTCGTCGCTAATGCATGCGTCGGTGGTACGCCAGCAGCCAATAATGCAGGTAAGGTTAATAATCCACCCCCACCAGCCATAGCATCAATGAAGCCAGCTAAACCTGCTACAAAAAATAAAAACGTAAGTATTTCAATGCTTACATCCATCGGTAATCACCCATCAGCTAAAGTTGAAGCGCTAAGATACCACTGTGAGACAGATCACAATAGCGAAACAATAGAAAGCAACTCATTCCTAATTTTCATCGTTCTTCTGGGTATTCTCCCCTCGCCTTTCGTCCTGAGCTTCATACTCCTATGCCTAAGCAGTAACCTGCTTTCAGATATTCAATGCACAAAAAAGCCCGCTAAAAAGCGGGCAAATGAGGTTGTCATGACGGAGGCTATACCCCCGCCTGATTATTATTTTTAAAGACTATTACGCTAGGCTTGCTTTTACTTTTGCGTGCAATTCTTGTACTGAAGTCACGTTAGTTTTAGCGTCTGCAGTATGAGCCATGCACGTTGCAAATGCAGCGTTTAGCGTTGTGGTGTAGTTTAGTTTCTCTGCAAGAGCACCACGACGTAGTACTTTTGAGTCTTCAATCGCTTGACGACCCGCTGCAGTGTTTACAATGTAGGTGTATTCATTGTTCTTGATACGGTCAAGAATATGAGGACGACCTTCATGTACTTTGTTCACTAGACGAGGGTTAATACCTGCTTCACCAAGGATAACCGCTGTGCCGTGTGTCGCATCTAAATGGTAACCTAATTTGGTTAACTTCGATGCTAAGTCAACAACACGCTCTTTGTCACCTTCACGAACAGAAAGCAGTGCACGACCACCTTCAGGGTACACATTGCCACAACCAAGTTCTGCTTTAGCGTACGCTTCAGCAAATGTTGCGCCAACACCCATCACTTCACCAGTAGAGCGCATTTCTGGGCCTAATAGTGGATCAACACCAGGGAATTTGTTGAACGGTAGAACCACTTCTTTCACAGAGTAGTATGGTGGAATCACTTCTTTAGTGAAGCCTTGAGCTTCTAGAGATTGACCAGCCATTACGCGAGCGGCAATCTTAGCAATTGGAGCACCAGTTGCTTTAGAAACAAATGGGATAGTACGCGCTGCACGAGGGTTAACTTCGATTAGGTATACTTCATTGTTTTTAACGGCAAACTGCGTGTTCATTAGACCACGAACACCTAGCTCAAACGCCAGTTTCTCAACTTGTTCACGCATCACATCTTGGATTTCTTGGCTTAGCGTGTAAGCAGGAAGTGAACATGCAGAGTCACCTGAGTGAACGCCCGCTTGTTCGATGTGTTCCATGATACCGCCAATCACTACGCGCTCACCGTCACAAATGGCATCAACGTCCACTTCAACGGCATCATCAAGGAAGCTATCCAGTAGTACAGGAGATTCGTTTGAAACGCTAACTGCTTCGTTAAAGTAACGACGTAAGTCTTGCTCATCGTAAACGATTTCCATCGCACGACCACCAAGTACGTAAGAAGGACGTACCACTAGTGGGTAACCAATTTCACGCGACTTCTCAATCGCTTGTTCCATTGTGGTTACTGTCGCATTTTGTGGTTGTAGAAGACCTAGACGGTCAACAGCAACTTGGAAACGCTCACGGTCTTCGGCGCGGTCGATAGCGTCAGGGCTAGTACCAATGATAGGCACGCCAGCTGCTTCTAGAGCACGAGCCAATTTCAGTGGAGTTTGACCACCGTATTGTACGATAACGCCTTTAGGTTTCTCAACGCGAGCGATAGCCAATACATCTTCCAGTGTTACTGGTTCGAAGTACAAACGGTCAGACGTGTCGTAGTCAGTAGACACTGTCTCAGGGTTACAGTTAACCATGATAGTTTCGTAACCGTCTTCACGTAGTGCTAGAGATGCGTGTACACAACAGTAGTCAAATTCAATGCCTTGGCCGATACGGTTTGGACCGCCACCTAAGATCATGATCTTGTCTTTATCTGTTGGGTTTGCTTCACACTCGTCATCGTAAGATGAGTACATGTAAGCTGTATCTGAAGAGAATTCAGCCGCACAAGTATCTACGCGTTTGTAAACAGGGTGAATCTCGTATTGGTCACGTAGACGACGAATTTCGCTTTCTGCAACACCAAGAATCTTAGACAAACGAGCATCAGCAAAGCCTTTACGTTTCAGCTGATTTAGTGCTTCTTTGTTTAGACCCGCAAAACCTTTTGCTTTTACTTGTTGCTCAAGTTTAACGATTTCTTCGATTTGAACTAAGTACCAGCGATCAATTGCCGTTAGGTTGAATACGCCGTCAACTGACATGCCGGCACGGAATGCGTCAGCGATGTACCAGATACGCTCAGCGCCTGCTTCTTTAAGTTCGTAACGAATCTTAGTCAGTGCGTCAGGAGCATCAAGGTCAACCATTTCGTCAAAGCCTGTTGCGCCCACTTCTAGGCCACGCAATGCTTTTTGTAGTGACTCTTGTTGGTTACGACCAATCGCCATAACTTCACCCACAGATTTCATCTGTGTCGTTAGACGGTCGTTAGCACCCGCAAATTTCTCGAAGTTAAAGCGAGGGATCTTAGTGACTACGTAATCGATAGTTGGTTCGAATGAGGCTGGTGTTGCGCCGCCAGTGATGTCATTCATCAATTCGTCTAGCGTAAAGCCTACTGCCAGTTTCGCGGCAATCTTAGCGATTGGGAAGCCTGTTGCTTTAGACGCTAGAGCAGAAGAGCGAGATACACGTGGGTTCATCTCGATGATAACCATACGGCCATCTTTCGGGTTGATACCAAACTGTACGTTTGAACCACCTGTTTCTACGCCGATTTCACGCAGTACCGCAAGAGATGCGTTACGCATCAATTGGTATTCTTTGTCAGTTAGCGTTTGTGCTGGAGCCACTGTGATTGAGTCACCAGTGTGAATACCCATAGGGTCAAAGTTTTCAATCGCACAAACGATGATGCAGTTGTCCGCTTTGTCACGAACCACTTCCATCTCGTACTCTTTCCAACCAATTAGAGATTCATCGATTAGAAGCTCGTTAGTTGGTGAAAGGTCTAGACCGCGACGACAAATTTCTTCAAATTCTTCTTTGTTGTACGCGATACCGCCACCAGTACCACCCATAGTGAATGATGGACGGATGATACAAGGGAAGCCAACCATTTCTAGAACTTTGTAAGCTTCTTCCATGCTCTTCGCTGTATCCGCAGTTGGACACTCAAGACCAATGTGCTTCATCGCTTTATCAAAGCGAGAACGGTCTTCAGCTTTGTCGATAGCATCGGCAGTTGCGCCAATCATCTCAACATCAAATTCAGCAAGAACGCCGTGTTTCTCTAGGTCTAGAGCACAGTTAAGCGCAGTTTGACCACCCATAGTAGGCAGTACCGCATCAGGACGTTCTTTCGCAATGATGTTACGAACGACTTCCCATTGGATTGGTTCGATGTATGTTGCATCGGCCATCTCTGGGTCAGTCATGATTGTTGCTGGGTTTGAGTTAACTAGAATTACTCGGTAGCCTTCTTCACGAAGTGCTTTACACGCTTGAGCGCCAGAGTAGTCAAACTCACACGCCTGACCGATAACGATCGGGCCAGCACCTAAAATTAGAATGCTTTTTATGTCATTACGTTTTGGCATTTTATCTCTACTCCAACTTACGCTTTATGTTCTTTAATCAGGTCAATGAAATGGTCAAATAGTGGTGCCGCATCATGTGGACCAGGGCTTGCTTCAGGGTGACCCTGGAAGCTAAACGCTGGCTTATCTGTGCGGTGAATACCTTGCAATGAACCATCAAATAGAGATTTATGCGTTGCACGTAAGTTAGCCGGTAGCGTCTCTTCGTCAGCCGCAAAACCGTGGTTCTGAGAAGTAATCATTACTACGTTGCGATCAAGGTCTTTAACCGGGTGGTTAGCACCGTGATGGCCAAACTTCATCTTCACTGTTGTCGCGCCAGAAGCCAAAGCTAGAATTTGATGACCAAGACAAATACCAAAGATAGGCAGACCTTTGTCTAGGAAAGTTTTAGTTGCTTCAATGGCATAAGTACAAGGAGCCGGGTCACCAGGGCCGTTTGACAGGAATACACCGTCTGGGTTCAGCGCTAATACGTCTTCCGCTGAAGTTTCAGCAGGAACAACAGTTAGGCGACAGCCACGGTCAACAAGCATACGCAAGATGTTACGCTTGGCACCAAAATCATAAGCAACAACGTGGTATGGCAGTTCAGAGTCATCTTTCGCTTCAGGAAGACCGCCTTCAAGTGTCCAAGAACCTTGTTTCCATTGGTAGGTTTCTTTGGTTGTCACTTCTTTCGCAAGATCCATGCCTTTTAAGCCAGGGAATTCTTTTGCTTTAGCCAGTGCTAGAGCTTCGTCGAGGTTATTACCCGCAATCACACAACCGTTTTGCGCACCTTTCTCACGTAAAATACGAGTTAATTTACGCGTATCAATGTCAGCAATACCTACAATGTTTTGAGACTTAAGGTATTCAGAAAGAGTTTGTTCACTACGGAAGTTAGAAGCAATGATAGGAAGGTCGCGAATCACAAGGCCTTGAGCATGAATAGAAGTAGATTCTTCATCTTCGGAGTTGGTTCCGGTATTGCCAATGTGAGGGTAAGTAAGAGTAACGATTTGTTGAGAATAGGATGGATCAGTAAGAATTTCTTGGTACCCCGTCATCGAGGTATTAAAAACAACTTCTCCAATGGCAGAGCCTTCAGCTCCAATCGCGATACCACGGAACACAGTCCCATCTTCTAGGACCAATATTGCTGGCTTATTCAAGACAACCTCCAAACAAATAAATATGTGAAATTAATAAATTAAATTTCAAGCGCCCACTCTATTATAGAGGTAGGTCACATTTGCTGAACTCAGACAAATTGACGGCATTTTAATGATGCTACGTAATATTGTCAATTAAACGACCTCTAAAAAGTGCTTTTTTTTGCCACTCTCGGATATTTAGAACATGAACTCCCTAAAAACAAAACTTAACCTGTATATAAAATGATAATTACCCTTCTTTCAGAAAGAGTGGATTAAAAAGTATACTCAGCATCCATAAAAACACATTTCCAAGAAATAGAAAACGTTACCCTGAACAGTTAAGCCCACAAATAAAGGGTAATAAACACAAAATCAATCGAAAGCTCCAAAAGCGACAATAAAAACCTCTTATTTCCGCTAAAAAACCACAGATAATTTTAAGCAAAAAAAACGCCAGCATCTGCTGGCGTTTTATTAAATGTTATTCAAATCGAGAACATCGGTCATGCTGTACAAACCGACAGGCTTATCCCCCAACCACTGTGCAGCACGAACGGCACCATTGGCGAATGTCATTCTATCGGTCGCTTTGTGAGTGATCTCTACACGCTCACCAATATCAGCAAACATCGCGGTATGTTCACCGACAATATCGCCTGCGCGAATAGTGGCAAAACCAATTTCATCACGGCTACGCTCTCCCGTAATACCTTCGCGGGCATATACAGCAACGTCTGCTAGATTATTACCCATAGCGCCAGCAATAGCCTCGCCCATGCCGATAGCGGTACCCGATGGGGCATCGACTTTATGACGATGGTGCGCTTCAACAATTTCAATATCAGTGTAATCGCCCATGACTTTAGCGGCTTTTTCTAGCAACTTAAATACAAGGTTAACCCCGACACTAAAGTTAGGTGCCATCACAATCGAAACCGATTTTGCGTACTCGTTGATTTGCTGTTTTTGCTGTTCCGTAAAGCCCGTCGTACCGATGACAATCGCTTTAGCGTGCTTTTTACATAACTCGAGGTTGGCTAACGTATTTACAGGTGCAGTAAAGTCAACAATCACATCAAAATCATCAATGACTTTATGAAAATCATCAACGAGTACAACATCAAGTTTGCCTTCACCGCTCAACTCACCAACATCCACACCAATCAAAGAGGTTTGTGGACGTTCATTGGCTGCGCCAAGAGTTGCTTGTTCCATGCCGTTTGTTGCTTTAACTAAATTACGGCCCATACGGCCTGCCGCTCCGGCAACTGCTATTCGCACCACTACGTTAGTCTCCATTCTACAAATTGGGATGACTTAATGTATCTGAATCACAGTTTGGAATCCAGCCAATTCACTTCTCGAAGTAAAAGTGTTTCATCACTGATTTTACAACCGGAATATTTGCTTCTGGAAATGAGTAATCAGCCAAGTTTTCAACGTTTACCCAGCGCCCTTGCTGCCCTTCTTTACAAAAAGGAGTCCCAATAAAGCTGTGCACCACAAAAAAATCAAAACTTAATGCTTTATCACTATAGTCAAAATCAAAATGCTGAAAAACTTCACTACGTAAGTCATGAATGCCTATCTCTTCAAACAGCTCTCTTTCAATCGCATCGACTGCTGATTCGTTCTTTTCCACTTTCCCACCAGGGAACTCCCAAAAACCACCTTTATGAGCATGATCTGGGCGCTTTGTTATATAGATTTGTTTTTTTTCGGGGTTGAAGATGATGCCAGCTACAATATGCACTCTTTTCATTCATTCCTCTCTATATGTAAAAAAAGAGCCGCATCAGCGACTCTTTTTATCATTTTTAATCAGTCACAAAGTGAATAACTAAGCAATTTTACCATGGCAATGTTTGTACTTTTTACCTGAGCCACACGGACACGGTTCATTACGACCCACTTTTTGCTCGTTACGTACCGGAGTTTGTGCTGCAGCTGTCGGTTGCTCATCGCCAGCAAGCTGGTTTTCAGCGGTTTGATGCTGAGCTTTTGCTAAACGAGCCGCGGCTTCTGCTTGAGCTTGACGTTGCTGCTCCATACGCTCAACTTCTTCTTGCTGCTGCACACGTACTTTGCTCAGAATAGAAATCACGTCAGACTTTAACGTCATCAATAAGCCTTCAAATAGTTCGAAAGATTCGCGCTTATATTCCTGCTTAGGGTTCTTCTGAGCGTAGCCACGTAAGTGGATACCTTGACGCAGATGATCCATTGCCGCCAAATGCTCTTTCCAAAGGCCGTCAAGAGATTGCAGCATCACTGATTTTTCAAAGTTGCGCAGTACTGATGCACCTACCGCTTCTTCTTTCTCTTTGTATACTGCAACTGTTGCCGCTAGGATTTTCTCACGCAACACTTCTTCATAGAGTTTGTCGTCTTCGTCTAACCAAGTTTGAATCGGCAGTTCTAATTCAAATTCAGTTTTTAGGCGTTTTTCAAGACCGGATACATCCCACATCTCTTCAATAGATTGTGGCGGAATGTATTCATCAATAGTGCTTTCTACAACGTCGGCGCGGTTGTGCTCAATCATTTCGCTGATGTCATCAGCTTCCATTAGCTCATCACGCAGTTCGTAAACAACTTTACGTTGATCGTTGGCTACATCATCGTATTCCAGAAGCTGTTTACGGATATCGAAGTTACGACCTTCTACTTTACGTTGTGCTTTTTCAATTGAGCGCGAAAGCATCTTACTTTCAATCGCTTCACCTTCATCCATACCTGACTGAATTAGGCCAGCCATACGGTCTGAGGTAAAAATACGCAGTAGTGAATCTTCCATTGAAAGGTAGAAACGAGAAGAACCCGCATCACCCTGACGACCAGAACGACCACGTAGCTGGTTATCGATACGGCGAGATTCATGACGCTCTGTACCAATAATGTGTAGACCACCCGCCTCTAACACTTGATCGTGGATCTTACGCCATGCTTGCTTGATCTCTGCTACTTGCTCGTCAGTTGGGTTTTCTAGTGCCTCAACTTCAGCTTTCCAGTTACCCCCTAGCACGATATCGGTACCACGACCCGCCATGTTGGTTGCGATAGTCACCGCACCTGGCATACCTGCGCCAGCGACGATTTCAGCTTCATGTTCGTGGAATTTTGCGTTTAGAACATTGTGCTTAATCTTAGCGTCTTTTAGCGCATTAGATAAAAGCTCTGATTTTTCAATCGAGATAGTACCCACTAAAGAAGGTTGACCGGCTTTTACGCGATCTTTAATGTCTTCAATAATGGCGGCAAACTTATCTTCTTCTGTACGATAAACCACATCTGGCATATCGTTACGGATCATAGGTTTGTTGGTTGGGATAACCACTGTTTCTAGGCCATAGATAGACTGGAACTCAAATGCTTCAGTATCCGCAGTACCTGTCATACCAGACAATTTGTCGTATAGACGGAAGTAGTTCTGGAAGGTGATCGAGGCCAGCGTTTGGTTCTCGTTTTGAATCTTAACGCCTTCTTTCGCTTCTACTGCTTGATGCAGACCTTCTGACCAGCGACGACCCGGCATTGTACGACCAGTGTGCTCATCAACGATAACCACTTCGCCCTCTTCATTGACGATATAGTCAACGTTACGCTCAAACAGAACATGAGCACGCAAAGCCGCATTAACGTGGTGTAATAGACTGATGTTGGTCGGAGAGTAAAGTGTATCTCCTTCTTCCATCAAGCCATTTTTGATCATGAGCTCTTCAACATACTCTTGACCTGTTTCCGTTAGGTACACTTGCTTAGATTTTTCATCTAAAGTGTAGTGACCATCGCCACGGTAGTCTTCGCTGTCTTCCTTATCTTGCAATTCAAGATTAGGAATTAATACGTTGATACGAGTATAAAGCTCGGAGCTATCTTCGGCAGGACCAGAAATAATAAGCGGAGTACGCGCCTCATCGATTAAGATGGAATCCACCTCATCCACAACCGCGAAGAAACGTTCACGTTGCACACGGTCTTCAGCACGGAAGGCCATGTTGTCACGTAGGTAGTCAAAACCAAATTCGTTATTCGTTCCGTAAAGAACATCAGCTTTATAAGCTTCTTTCTTAGCTGGCGGTGCCATGTTAGGAATGTTGACACCAACGGTCATCCCTAAGAACTCAAATAGTGGACGGTTGGTTTCCGCATCACGGCTTGCTAGATAGTCATTCACCGTGACCACATGCACACCTTTACCCGTCAGCGCGTTCAAGTACACAGGAAGTGTAGCCGTTAAGGTTTTACCTTCACCCGTACGCATCTCAGCAATCTGACTATTGTTCAGAACCATACCGCCGATAAGCTGCACATCAAAGTGGCGCATACCATAAACACGTTTTGATGCTTCACGTACCGTTGCAAAAGCATGAGGTAATAGCTGCTCTAGTGTTTCGCCTTTTTCTAAACGCTGACGAAATTCAACGGTTTTCGCTTTTAGTTCTTCGTCACTTAGTTTTTCATAATCAGGCTCGTAACTATTGATCTCTTTAACGATCTTACGAAGACGGCGAAGAGTACGCTCGTTTCGACTGCCAATTACCTTTGTCAGTAGCTTAGTTATCATTGTTATTGTTTCTCTTGTTGTGGATCGTTGTGATCCAAAATTCTTGTTCGGCTTATATATCTATTCAGCGAGTACTCAGTGATATTGAGTCCAAAGCAAGCAAATTCAAGCTTTCAGTTAGATTTAATGAGCTATAGTGTATGAAATTTTAAACTTGCCGACCATTAGAAACTAAATTTGTTTGAACAAGCCTCTGTTTTTTTTAATCAACTGGATAAAGATAAAGCGAATCAGGGGGTCAAACATGGTAAAATGACGTCGAAATTCTTCTCAAAGGCTGAGTTGTGCGAGATCATAGACCGACATTAACCGAAGAGGTGATTAAAAATACCAAGCTTGGAGCAATCCAAGAACACGCGGCTGCCATCAATAAACTCAACAATACTGTTCTAGAATTACTACCTAAAGAAATTAGACGCTATTGTCGAGTGGCCAACTGTCGCGATAGCCAGTTGGTATTAGAAGTCGCCAACGCTTCAATTAAAATGAAGCTCAACTATGATCGCCTTTATCTTTTGTCTCAATTGCGCCAAAGAGGCTTTGCTCGCCTAGTCAATATTGAAATTAAAGTCAGCCCAGAGCTGTATAAAAGTGAGCAACTGTTTGTGGCAGAAAAAGACCTTCCTTCTCGCCCGCCGCTTTCGCAAGCTACGGCCGATAATTTGACTATGCTGGCAGAAATAGCGCCGGATAAAATAAAGCAGAGATTACGTAATATCGCCAAACTGGCTAATAAGTAGAAATAAAGAGATAGAGAAATAAAGCGACATACCAAGATCAAAAAAAGCAGCCTAGGCTGCTTTTTTAATTGTGTTTGGTTTAGCTTGCTAAACGCTTATGCCAACACCATGTTTGGTTCAGCAAAAGCAACAGGTGAACCTGCTTCTTCTTCAAAGGTTGCCCATTCCCAAGCTTCTTGGTCAGCCAATACTGCGCGAAGAAGTTGGTTATTTAGACCGTGACCTGATTTAAATGCACGTAACTCACCAACGATTGGTGAACCACACATGTACATATCACCGATAGCATCCAACACTTTGTGCGTAACAAATTCGTTTGAAAAACGTAGGCCGTCTTCGTTAAGAATACGGTATTCATCAAGAACGATTGCACAATCAAAACTGCCGCCTAGGCATAAGTTTTGTGATTGAAGATATTCGATATCACGCATGAAACCAAAAGTACGAGCACGAGAAATCTCTTTTACAAAAGATTTAGACGAGAAATCAAAGAGCATGTGCTGCTCATCTGAATCAATCGCTGGGTGTTCAAATTCAATTTCAAAGTCTAGACGGAAACCGTTGTAAGGAACAAGTTCAGCCCATTTGTCGCCATCTTCTACTCGAACTGGCTTCTTAATGCGAATAAAGCGCTTAGCCGCGTTTTGAACCTCGATACCTGCTGATTGTAGCAAGTATACGAATGGGCTCGCACTGCCATCCATAATTGGAATTTCAGGTGCATCCACTTCGATAATAATATTATCGATGCCCATGCCTGAAAGTGCCGCATTAAGGTGCTCAACAGTAGAGATGCGCACACCATCGTCATTTACAAGAGCGGTACACAACATAGTGTCACGTACAGAGTTGGCATCCGCAGGGAAATCCACTGCTGGCTCCAAATCCGTTCTACGATAAATAACACCAGTGTTTGTTGCTGCAGGGCGAAGCGTTAGTGTGACCTTTCGCCCAGAGTGCAAACCCACTCCGGTTGTTTTAACGATCTCTTTTAAAGTACGCTGCCTAATCATGCAATACCCCTCATTTAAAGCAAATTCTGTCGCTGTTTCCAGCTTGGTCGCACATCCTACCAGTTTTTTTTCAATTGTCAAAAAATGAGCAATTAGTCGGCTTGGTTGCGTAAGAAAGCTGGAATGTCTAGCAATGCGCTTTCTGTTTGGCCGGCTTTAGCTGCGTGTTGTTGACCACCCGTCGCAGGACGAGAAACAACAGGCTCTGATTTTGGTTTAACTGTCGTCGCTTGAACCTTCATTTCTGACTCAGCTTTTGCTGCAACAGCAACGCGAGGTTCAGGAGCAGGAGCAGCTTTTGGCTTAGAAGCTGAACCAGCCACTAGTGTGATTTCAGGTCGCTTCTCGTTGCCAATACCTGTAGCGACAACCGTTACACGGAACTCGTCAGACATATCAGGGTCTAGAGAGGTACCAATAACAACAGTTGCGTTATCAGAAGCAAACGCTTTAACCGTGTTACCCACAATCTCAAACTCATCAAGACGCATGTCCATACCCGCAGTGATGTTAACCAGTACGCCACGCGCACCCGCTAAATCGATATCTTCTAGTAGAGAGTGTGAAATAGCTGCTTCTGCCGCTTCTTCTGCACGATCTTCACCAGTAGAAACACCGCTACCCATCATTGCTTGACCCATTTCAGACATTACGGTGCGAACATCCGCAAAGTCGACGTTGATCATGCCAGGACGAGTAATCAATTCTGCGATACCTTGCACTGCATCTTTCAATACATCATTAGCATAGCCGAATGCTTCTAGTAGCGTCACATTGCGACCGTATACTTTCAGCAGTTTTTCGTTAGGAATTGTAATAAGGGAATCAACATGCTTAGAAAGCTCTTCAATGCCTTGCTCAGCAAACGCTAGACGTTTCTTACCCTCAAAACCAAATGGTTTTGTTACTACAGCAACCGTTAGTACACCCAGTTCTTTTGCAATTTCAGCAATGACTGGCGCTGCACCAGTACCTGTACCACCGCCCATACCAGCAGCGATGAATACCATATCAGCCCCTTGCAGCACACCCTTGATCGCTTCACGATCTTCAAGCGCTGAATCACGACCAACCTGAGGGTTTGCACCAGCACCAAGGCCTTTAGTAATATCAGTACCAATTTGAATTACGGAACTTACGCTGGCCTTGCGAAGTGCCTGTGCATCGGTATTAACACTGATGAATTCCACGCCTTCGATGGACTCACGAACCATATGTTCAACGGCATTACCACCGCCACCGCCAACACCAACGACCTTAATTACGGCTTCATCATTCATTTCCGTCATCGGTTCAAACATCTGCTTTCTCCGTTTCCTGTCTAGCCAGGTTAAAATTCTTTTTGTATCCAATTACGCATTTTGGTAAAAAACCCTGCAACTGATGAGGCTTGTTTCGGTTCTGAATACTCACCATCATCATTAAAATTGCTGTCTTTGCCATAATGCAATAAACCAACTGCCGTAGAATGGTACGGCTCCTTCACATATTCTGTTAAGCCTTTTACTTCTGTCGGCTTCCCAATTCGAACTTGGTTACCAAATACACGCTCAGCACATTCAGCCAAACCTTCTATTTGGGAAGCACCGCCAGTAAGAACAATACCGGCAGCAATGTGGTGATGCTTAACACCACTTTCTCTCATTTTGTTTTGTGCGTTTTCAATCGCTCGATTGATTAAACCCATAAGTTCAGTATAACGCGGTTCTATCACTTCAGATAACGTTTGTCTTTGCAAGCTACGAGATGGACGACCACCCACACTAGGAACATTAACGGTATCGTCTTTGCTGACCAATTCGCTCATCGCGCAGCCATACTTCACTTTGATTTCTTCTGCGTCGTTAATTGGCGTACCAAAGGCAAAAGCGATGTCACTGGTTACAGAGTTACCTGCATAGGAGAACACTTCTGTATGACGCAAAGCGCCACCGGTCCAAAGTGCAACATCCATAGTGCCAGCGCCGATATCAACAACACACACGCCTAATTCTTTTTCATCTTCGGTAATTACGGCATCACTTGCTGCAAGACCTGAGAAGACTAATTGTTCAACTGTTAAGCCACAACGCTCTACAGCTTTGATGACATTTCTTGCCATATCATTATGACAAGAAATCATATGTACGCTGACTTCCATACGTACACCAGATAAGCCTAGCGGATTTTTAATTCCGCCAAGATGATCTATTTTAAATTCTTGTGGAATTACGTGTAAAATACGCTCTTCTTCGCCAATTTTTATTGACCTTGCGGTATGGATCGCTCTGTCCATATCTTCTTGAGACACTTCTTCATCGGAAATGGCTCCCATACCTTTTTCAATACGACTGGTAATGTGCTGACCAGAGATAGACAGGTACACTTTGCTAATCTTATGTTCAGCCATAAGTTCAGCTTGATTCACCGCACGCTCAACGGACTTGATAACAGATTCGAGGTCATTCACCCCGCCTTTGTCCATTCCGCGAGATGGACTACTACCCGATCCAATAACATTGATCTGACCGTCTGGAAGAATTTCGCCTACTAGCGCTGAAACAGTCGCCGTACCGATATCCAAACCAACAATTAGATTATCGTCCATACCCTTGGTCATAACTACTCTCTATGCCTGTGCTCGTCGGAAAGCCAACCTACGGCGGCTCCAGTATCGTATCTCAAGTCTATATAACTGATTTGCTGAACCTTTTCGTTCATGTGTCGATAAAGGTCAACAAAGCGTTTTATTCTTTCATTTAATGCATCTTTGCCTAATTCAAGGCGAATGCCGTTGTCTAATATAATCTGCCAAGCCAGTCTGTCATTGAGAACAACGGAGGTAATCTCTAACCCTAAGCCTTCAAATTGAGGCTTCAACTCCCGCCAAGTTCTCAGCACATCTTCACTTTTGGCCTCAGGGCCATAAAGTTTGACTATGTCTTGGTCTTTTTCATGCAAATAACCCGGATCAGCATTGAAGATCTGCCCACTGTCATTCAACAGTGCAGTACCATTCCATATTGCTGCGGGTTGATGCTCAATTACAAAAACCTTGATGGTATTTGGCCATTGTTTACGAATAGCGGCACTGGCAACCCAAGGCAAATCTTCAACAGCGTGTTGCAGTTGAGTCACATCTTGCGTCATAAAAGTGCCAAATGGCTGAATGCGTGACAATGCACTCTGTACGTCAGAGTTATGTACGTATTCTAAGTTACCTTCAAGAACAAACTGAGAAAGGGGCAACCGTCCACTATCTCGCATCCATGCAACGGTGGAATAAATACCAAAAACAATCAAAATAACAACGAACAGTAAAAAACTCGCATCAACCAAGGAAAACTTGAACCTTGGTTTTTGTTTGTATTCAGTTTCGACGTCTAATATAGCTTCCATTTTAATAATGTCGTCGACTTCCTAATTAACGGCGCATATGCCTACACAGGCAAGTATATCTACCTTTAGATTATACTTACCCACCATGATCTTTCCATAACAATAAGGGATATTTCGTTAAGGAAACTAACTTTTTTGCATTGCTCTGATATTGAGTGCTAGCTTTTCCAGTTTTTTGGCAACCTTTCCTACATCACCCGCACCCTGAGTAAGGACAAGGTCTCCGTCTTGCAACAGGTTGCTCAGCACGTTTGGCAATTCATCTTGTTTTTTAATAAAAATAGGCTCGATACGTCCTCGGCCACGAATTGCTCGACATAATGAGCGACTGTCCGCACCGGCAATCGGCTCTTCGCCGGCGGAATAAACATCCAGCATCAATAGAACATCGACCTTGTCTAATACATTGGCAAAATCGTCAAAAAGATCGCGAGTACGGCTATAACGGTGTGGCTGGAAGACCATCACCAAGCGTTTTTCTGGCCAGCCGGCGCGCGCCGCATCTATGGTCACATCCACTTCACTTGGGTGATGACCATAATCGTCCACTAGCATGGCCTGACCATTACCAGTATCAAATTCACCAAGGTGTTCAAATCGACGTCCTGTACCTTGAGTAGCTAAAAGAGCCGATAAAATAGCGTCATCTGAAATGCTGTCTTCTGTTGCTACAGCGATCGCCGCTGAAGCATTCAGTGCATTATGTTTACCCGGCATATTTAATGTGATGTTAAGATCACTCTTACCTTCACGCTTAACGGTAAAGAAACTTTGTTGTCCTTGCTGGCGATAATCAACGATTCTGACATCGGCATCTTCCGCAAAACCATATGTAATCACCTGACGGCTAATAGTCGGTAGCATCTCGCGAATAACAGGATCATCGATACACATAATTGCCTGACCATAAAATGGCAGTTTGTGTAAGAAATCACGGAAAGTTTGTTTAAGCACTTCAAAGTCACCACCATACGTATCCATATGGTCAGCTTCGATATTCGTCACGATGGCTACCATAGGTTGCAGATGCAAAAATGAAGCATCACTTTCATCGGCTTCAGCAATGAGAATGCGGCTTGATCCTAAACGTGCATTGGTGCCAGCACTTTTGACTAGCCCACCATTGACAAACGTAGGATCTAAACCCGCCTCTGAATACACTTGTGTAACCAGTGCCGTTGTCGTGGTCTTGCCATGCGTACCTGCAACAGCAATACCGTGACGGTAACGCATAATCTCCGCCAACATTTCAGCTCGACGAACAATCGGAATACGCAAGGCTTGCGCCGCGACAATTTCAGGGTTGTGCTGATCGATAGCCGTTGAGACCACCACCACGCTGGCATTTTCTACATTGCTCTGCGCATGTCCCATAAAAATGGTCGCGCCTTTGTTTTCTAATCGTTCGGTTACCGCATTTTGATTGATATCTGAGCCAGAGATGGCATAGCCTTCATTCAGTAATACCTCAGCAATACCGCTCATACCTGCGCCACCAATACCCACAAAGTGGATGCTTTGCACGCGGCGCATTTCTGGAATCATCGCTCGGATATGAGCTAAATCTTGTTCGTGTTCAATTACCATAATATTCTCTTGCTCAGTACTTTGAGATTAATCACTGTGGCTTAACGCTATTTACTTAACGCTATGATGGCATCCGCCACCACTTTATCCGCATCAAGTTTAGCGGCTTGACGCGCGTGAATCGCCATCTCAAGCAATGAGGTTCTGTCTAATTCTTGAATAGTGTCTTTTAGCTTACTCGCCGACAAATTGTGCTGTTCAATCATTTTTGCCGCTCCAACATCCACTAAGTAATCTCCGTTTAGTGCTTGTTGTCGATCTTTATGCGGATATGGGATAAAAATCGCAGCTAATCCTGCGGCTGATATTTCAGAAACTGTCAGCGCGCCAGAGCGACAAACAATCAGATCTGCCCATTGATAAGCTGCAGCAACATCGTCAATAAACTCTGTAACTTTAACGTCTTTTACGCCCGCGTCTTGATAGCGCGTCTCCACATCAGCTTGGTTATTTTTACCTACCTGATGCCATATGCTGTACCCCTGACCAAGTTCTGCAACCGTCTCAGGGAGGGTATGATTTAGAATTCGTGCGCCTTGGCTGCCACCCATCACTAAAATGCGAATATCATCGGCACGAGACGCTAGACGTGTCGCAGGATCATCAAGGGCCACCACATCGGTGCGAACGGGGTTACCCACGACTTGCGCACTAGGAAATGCTCCAGGGAAAGCCTGAAAAACTTTACTGGCTACTTTCGCAAGCCAGCTATTGGTTAATCCTGCAACGGCATTTTGCTCATGCAACACTAATGGAATACCGCACTGACGAGCGGCGATGCCACCCGGACCACTGACGTAACCCCCCATACCTAATACCACATCAGGCTGATAGCGTTTTATATGAGTTTTAGCTTGGGCAATAGCATTGATGATCTGAAATGGCGCTTTAATCAGCTTCGCTAAACCTTGACCTCTAAGCCCTTTGACCTTAATAAAGTCAATCTCAATACCATGTTTAGGCACAAGCTCAGCTTCCATACGATCTTCCGTACCTAGCCAGCGAATCTCCCAACCTTGTTGCTGTAAGTATTTAGCGACAGCAAGGCCCGGAAAAACGTGTCCACCAGTTCCGCCAGCCATGACTAAAAGTCGTTTTTTTTCAGAGGTCATTATGCTTTACCTTGTGAATCATCATCTTGTAGCAGTGACTGCTGATAATCTTGCAATCGATACTCGTGATCGATTCTTATCACTATCCCTACGGCAATAGACATAATGATCAAACTCGAACCACCGTAACTGATCAGTGGCAGTGTCAAACCTTTGGTGGGAACCATACCGGCTGCCGCACCTACGTTGACCACACTTTGAAATGCAAACCAAATGCCAAAGCCCATCGAAAGGTAACCACTAAATACATCGCCAGACTCAATAGCACGCTTGCCAATGAATACAGCTTTAAATACTAACGCAAAGATAAGCAACAGTATGCAGGTTACTCCCACAAAACCGAGTTCTTCACCCATCACTGCAAATACAAAGTCCGTATGGGCCTCAGGTAAATAAGCCAGTTTTTGAATTGAATTACCTAAACCTTGTCCAAACCACTCACCACGACCAAACGCCATCAAAGACTGTGTCAACTGATAGCCACTACCAAACGGGTCTTCCCAAGGGTCTAGAAATGATGTCACACGCTTCATTCGATACGGTTCGGCCAAGATCAAACCACAAACTGCCAGCACCCCAGCAAAGGCTATCGCCAAAAATTGCCATAACTTAGCGCCCGCAATGAAAAGCATGCCAAAGATAGTCACTAGCATTACCACCACAGTACCTAAGTCTGGTTGGCCTAACAAAAGGACAGCAAGCGCGCCAAACACAAGGAAAGGCTTTAAGAAACCGCCGAAAAAACTGGCCCTGACTTCTTGTTGTTTACGGAACAAGTAGCTGGACATAAAAATAAACAATGACAGTTTTGCCAGCTCTGCCGGCTGAAAGTTTATTGGTCCTAAAGGAATCCAGCGCGATGCCCCGTTCACCGATTTACCGCCGACTAACACCACCAGCAGTAAAAATAGGCTTAATATCAACAGTGCCATACTGTATTTCAACCATAGTTTGGTTGGAATATGCACCACAACAGCCATAACACCCAATGCTAGGATCAGATAAAACGCATGGCGTATTGCAAAATGGAAGGGAGTACCAAAGTGGGTATAGCTCAAGGGTAATGATGCTGATGTCACCATCACTAAGCCAATAAGCATAAGAATCAGTGTGAGCCACACTAACTGTCGATCATAAAGAACAGGTAAAGCAGAAGGCTGTTGAAGATTTTCTATTTCATCAGAAGACACTACCACTTCATCACTTAATGTAGGAGTCGATTCTTTTCCGTGAAATCGAGACAGCCAACGTAATTTTTTCACTTTTTCCTGATCTCTATTTTTAAATTGCATCCTGCTGCTCATCACTGTGTTGAGCGAGCTGAGTAAAGATATCTCCGCGCAGCATAAAGTTCGCAAACTGATCTAAACTGGCACAAGCGGGAGAAAGCATCACCATATCACCGACTTTGGCTTTCTGTCGAATGGCCTGCACCGCTTCTTGCATACTTTCAAAGTAAACACTGTTTTCAGACAGTAAAGCGAGCTGTTTACCATCTGCGCCAAAGCAATACAGCTCAGCATGCAAGGCAGATAGCGCAGGTTTTAATTCGCTAAAATCGGCGCCTTTGCCGTCACCACCTAGCAATAGGTACAAACAACCTGCAATGCGTAAACCATTTAATGCCGCTAAAGTGCTGGCAACATTGGTCGCTTTTGAGTCATTTACCCAAGTAATGCCATTATCACGACTGACTACCTGACAACGGTGCGCCAGTCCGACATAAGATTTCAATGCATTTAAAGCAGACTTAACATCAATATTAGCCGCTTCAAGTAGCGCAATTGACACTAAGGCGTTAAGCATATTGTGTTGACCCACAATAGACAGTTCATCCGTCGCTAACAGGCGCTGTCCATGACTGGTGAGCCATGTTTGATTCGCATGATCTGACAGATAATATTCACCTTGCGCGATGCCAAACGCCAGCAAGCCTTGACGGTTGTCTGGGTAAGTGGCTTTATCATCTGCATTCACAATTTTAATCTTGGCGTTATCAAAGATTCGTAATTTAGCATCTCGATAATCGTGCATACCTTCATATCTATCCATATGGTCTTCAGATAGATTTAAAAATGCGGCGGCTTGTAAGGTTAAGCTAGAAGTTGTTTCAAGTTGAAAACTAGACAGCTCAAGCACATACAAATCCGCATCTGATTCAAGTAAATCTAGAGCTGGGACACCAATATTGCCACCAACTGCGGTTTTAATGCCTGCGGCATTTGCCATCACGCCCGTTAAATCAGTCACAGTGCTTTTGCCATTAGAACCGGTAATCGCAAGTACGGGTTTGTTGGTCGCCCAAGCAAACAGCTCAATATCACCGACAATGGGCACGCCCAGTTTAGCCGCTTGTTGCAGTTCAGTAGTTGCTAAAGCAATTCCTGGACTGGCCACAATCAGGTCGGCACTATCTAACCATGGCTGATTTAAACTGCCGCAAAACAGTGGCACGTCATCGCTCAGTTTATCTCGCCCGGCTGGGTTTTCTCGAGTATCAATCACTTTAATGCTCAGGTTTCGCCCCAATTGTGATGAAACTCTTTTTAAGTGATTAACCACTGACAGCCCAGTAATACCAAGCCCGATAACGACGACATTTTGTATCTTTTGCCACTGTTGCATGGATTAACGTACCTTCAATGTTGCAAGACCAATTAGCACAAGTACGATAGAAATAATCCAAAAACGTACAATAACACGAGGCTCTGGCCAGCCTTTTAGTTCGTAGTGATGGTGAATAGGTGCCATACGGAAAACGCGTTGACCACGTAACTTATAAGAGCCAACCTGTAAAATGACCGACAGAGTTTCCATAACGAAAACGCCGCCCATAATCACTAATACAAATTCTTGACGTACTAACACTGCAATAGTGCCAAGCGCCCCGCCAAGAGCAAGCGAGCCTACATCGCCCATAAAGACTTGTGCAGGGTAAGTGTTAAACCATAAGAAGCCTAAACCTGCACCTACAATCGCCGCACAGAAAATCACCAGCTCACTGCTGTCTGGGATATAAGGAATGTGCAAGTATTGCGCGAAATTCACGTTACCTGTGGCATAAGCAATAATGGCAAAACCGGCTGAAACCAAGATAGTTGGCATGATAGCCAAGCCGTCCAAGCCATCGGTTAAGTTAACCGCATTACTGGTACCCACAATCACAAAGTAAGTCAGTACAATATAAAACAGGCCAAGTTGCGGCATGATGTCTTTGAAAAAAGGCACCACAAGCTGAGTGGCGGCGGTGTCTTTACCGTGCGCGTACAAGGCAAAAGCCACCACGATCGCAATCGAGGACTGCCAAAAATATTTCCAACGAGCAATCAAGCCATCGGTATTTTTGCGCACTACTTTGCGGTAATCATCCACAAAGCCGACCGCACCATAGCCAAGCAATACCGTTAGTACCGCCCAAATATATGGGTTAGATAAGTCTGACCATAGCAATACGGTGATACTAATGGCAGCCAAAATCATGACCCCACCCATGGTTGGGGTACCGTGTTTACTCAGATGAGATTCTGGGCCGTCGTGACGTACAACTTGACCAATTTGCAGCAGTTGTAAGTGTCGAATTAATTTAGGTCCCATCCATAACGATAACCCTAATGCAGTGATGACACTGAGGATCGAACGAAAAGAGAGATAATCAAAAAGACGAAAGAACGAAAAATAAGGCTGTAATAGATCCGCTAGCCAGATAATCATTTAAGTTTCTCCTTCAGTGCAGCGGCCACTTTGCTCATTTGAGCGCTATTCGCACCCTTAACCAGCAAAGTGTGTTGAATGTGTGGTTGATTTGAGATTTGTTGCTCTACAAAATCCAAAAGGCTTTGGTGAGTCGCAAAATGGTGTCCATGGGTAACGTCACTAATTACCTTAGTGTCATCGCCATAAGTAAGTACATACTCAAATCCAAATGTTGCGGCATATTCACCGACTTGTCGGTGAAGTTCAAGGCTTTCTTTACCCAATTCCGCCATGAAGCCCAGAATCAGCCATCGACTGCCTTTAAAAGTGCTAAGTAGATCCGCTGCCGCTTTCATCGCAGGAACGCTAGCGTTATAGCTGTCGTCAATTAAACGTATGTTATTGGTGAGTTGCTCAACCGCAACCCGTCCTTTCATTTGTGCCACGGCTTCTAGACCCGCAACAACGGTCGCTAAAGGCGTCCCCATATTCAGGGCAACCGCTGAGGCGGCTACCGCATTAGCGACGTTGTGCTTACCGACCACGCTAAGATTGACCTTAGCCATGCCGAAAGGAGTATGCAGCTGGAAGTTCGCTAAACCATTATCATCAATAACAATGCCAGTGGCGTAATATTCAGCTAAAGAGTTATCTAAAGAAAAGGTTTGAACACGTCGGTTTTGCAATAGAGATTGCCATAACTCACCACCTTGACTGTCTAGGTTATACAGGGCTAACCCTTTTTCATCTAAGGTAGAGAAAATTTCGCCTTTGGCTTTCATTACCCCTTCAATGGAACCGAAACCTTCAAGGTGTGCGGCGGCAACATTGTTGACCAAAGCAATATCAGGTTGAACCAAATTAACGGTGTATTCGATTTCCTGCTCGTGGTTTGCACCTAGCTCAATCACTGCAAATTCATGCTCTGAGTTAGCGCGTAACAAGGTGAGTGGAGCACCGATATCATTGTTAAAGTTACCTGCGGTCGCTAGCGTCTCACCTCTTAGTGATAAAATAGAGGTCAGCATCTCTTTAACGGTCGTCTTACCACAGCTGCCAGTAATCGCCACTTTAGGGATGCTCAACTTCGCTAAATTCCAAGCACCCAATTGCCCTAAAGCAATCTTGGTATCTTCGACAAGTAATTGAGGAATGGATAGTGGCAGCTCTCTGTCCACCAGCAATGCCACAGCGCCTTGCGCCACTGCTTGTTCACAAAAGTCATGGGCATCAAAACGCTCACCCACTAAAGCCACAAATAAACCTTGTGCAGGGATATTGCGACTATCGGTAGAAACTGACTCTATAGTGAGATCATCGCCAATAATACGACCATTAACAGCCTGTGCGATATCCGATAGTTGAGTTGCTATCATTTGGCTAGCTCCAACAAGGTCATCGCCGATTCACGATCAGAATAATGAATAGTCTTATCTCCTAAGATTTGATAGTCCTCGTGTCCCTTACCCGCAAGTAAAATAATGTCATTGGACTGAGCGTTTTCAATAGCATAGGACAAAGCGCTAAATCTATCATGTTCAACAATGACAGACTTTTGATTTAAAACGCCTTTTTGCATATCTGCAATAATTTGTACGGGACACTCACTGCGAGGGTTATCGTCGGTAAGGATCATTCGATCAGCAAATTTTTCCGCCACGCTTGCCATCATGGGTCTTTTTCCTGAATCCCGGTCACCGCCACAGCCTAAAATTGCCCACAACTGTCCTTTGCAATGCACTTTCAATGCTCGTAAGGCTTTTTCTAGTGCGTCAGGGGTGTGAGCATAGTCGACTACAACTTTAGCTTTGTCAGCGGTTTGAAAAAGTTCCATACGGCCAATCACAGGCTGTAACTGAGCAGAGGTATGTTGTAACTCTTTAATATCAAAACCCAGACTCAATAGAGCAGTAAACGCCAGCAAGACATTACAAGCGTTAAACTCACCAATTAAAGGAACACGTAATACACCTGCGCCCCAAGAACTATCAAAAGTAATATCAATGCCTTGCTCTGAGTAAGCAATATGAGTGGCATACATAAAGCGCTCTGTGGTTGGCTTTTCTAGTAGTGAAACTGCGATTGCATCTGGCACCTGAGTTAACCACTGCTTGCCCACTTCATCATCGATATTAATGACTTTATGTTTGCAATCATGCTCAGTAAACAAGCTTAATTTCGCCTTAGCGTATTCAGCCATGCTACCGTGATAATCAAGGTGGTCTCGGCTAAGGTTGGTAAATACCCCTACCGCAAACGCCAGTGCTTTAATACGATGTTGCACTAGACCGTGAGATGAGATCTCTAAAGCGGCTAGCTGAGCACCTGACTGCTTCAATTGCGCCAGTGTTTTACACACTTCAATCGCACTGCCAGTGGTATTTTTGGCCTCTTTTAAATCCGCAAGAAAACCATTACCTGTAGTGCCCATCACCGCCGCTTGCTGACCAATGCAGCCCAACCACTGCGCAATAATTTGCGTGATGGTGGTTTTACCATTGGTGCCCGTAACGGCAATTAAATCCATGTCTGAAAAATGATACAAACGATGTGCTAACGCGGATAAATTCACACCTAAATCATCAAGGTATAAAACAGGCGTTTGCGCTCGCCACTGCACACTGCCATGCTCGTTATCGGCGTCACTTTCCGCAATCACCAAAACAGCTCCAGCGGCAATCGCATTATCGATAAATCGTCGACCATCAACTGTATGACCTTTGATAGCAATAAAGGTAGAACCTGCCTCTATTTTTCGGCTATCCAATTCTAAGTTCGCAACGGCTATTTGCGCCAATTCCTCACTTAACTGACTCAGCCAAGGCTGAACTAAATGCTGTAAAGTACATTGAACCTTCATACCAATCCTTAATCCGTGTTCGCATCAGGCGGTACATTCAGAATCTGCAACGCACCTTTTAATACTTCAGAAAAAACCGGAGCCGCCACTTCACCGCCATAGTAGGAATCACCTTGTGGATCATTCACTATTACAACCAAAGCCAGTCTAGGGTTACTAATCGGCGCAACACCTGCCGTAATAGAAACGTATTCATCACTATAACCACCGGCGTTGGCTTTACGGGATGTCCCCGTTTTAGCACCTACGCGATAACCTGGAACTCTCGCTTTTATTGCGGTGCCGCCTTTTTGCGTCACCCCTTCGAGCATTTCTAGCACTTTACGTACATTTTCAGGGTCTGCTACCTGTTTAGCCGAAGGAAGATCTTTCGCGTCTTTCACTATATGCAGTGGTTTGAAACTGCCGTAGCTTCCCAAAGTCGCGTAAGCATGCGCCAGCTGTAGAGGTGTAATGGATAAGCCATAACCAAAGGCAAATGTCGCGATTTCAATCTTCGACCAGCGACGACGACTCGGGAATAGCCCCGGAGTTTCACCCACTAGATTAATCCCAGAAA
This sequence comes from Vibrio ezurae NBRC 102218, assembly GCF_000467185.1. Taxonomy (GTDB): domain Bacteria; phylum Pseudomonadota; class Gammaproteobacteria; order Enterobacterales; family Vibrionaceae; genus Vibrio; species Vibrio ezurae. The sequence continues at coordinate 80,116 of NZ_BATM01000038.1, read as the reverse complement.
CGGAACCAAAACCAACGGATTGGTACATGCCTTCTAAAGACTCTATTGGCATATTCAAGGCTAAATGAGTCACACCGATGTTACTGGACTTTTTAAGAATGGTAGCAAGGTTTGCTTTACCGACTCGAACACTATCACGTACACGACTGCCACCAACACGCATAATGCCATTACCCGTATCAATCACGGTATTAAGATCTGCGGTGTGAGTTTCTAACGCTGCCAAAACAACAAACGGTTTTACCGATGAACCCGCTTCTAAGGCATCAGTAATGGCACGATTTCGCATTTTAAACGACTGCAATTGATCGCGGCTATTCGGGTTGTAAGACGGAGAGTTTACCATGGCTAAAATGCCACCAGTCTTAACATCAATCAGCACTATACTGCCTGATGTGGCTCTATAATCCGCAACGGCTTGCTTAATAGCTCGATAAGAGATCGCTTGTAAACGCTGATCTATAGTGAGCTGTAACGGACTGCCTTGTTCACTTTTGGTCATTGAAATATTTTCAACAACTCGACCGTCTCTATCTTTGCGCACTTTACGTGAGCCATCGTGTCCAGAAAGCCATTTGTCATAACTTTTCTCAACCCCTTCTAAACCATGGCTATCAATTCCGGTCACACCCACTACATGAGCGCTCACTTCACCTGTCGGATAATAGCGACGAGACTCATCACGCAGCCCCACACCTTTGAGTTTTAACTCTTTGATGTATTTTGCCATTGCCGGGCTAACTTGACGTTGTAAGTAGATAAATCGACGTTTCTTGTTCTTGTCTATCTGATGAATCAAGGCTTCGCGATCAAGATGCAACACGTCTGCTAACGCATGCCAGCGAGCCACATCTTGCAGAGCATCCCCTTTTTCAAAGATGGTACGAGGATCAGCGTATACCGCTTCCACAGGCACACTGACCGCAATTTGTTCGCCATTACGATCGGAGATAATACCACGAGCAGATGGGAGGGCTTTCACCCTAACTGAGCGCATGTCACCTTGTTTTATCAGTGAGTCAGGCTCAATAACTTGAATATAGGCAACGCGTAAAAGCAATGCGCCAAGTAATAGCAAAATAAACGCCAGTACCACCTGATATCGCCATTTTATAATGCGGGTATCGGCAGGAACGGTTCTATTCAGTTCAACTTTGGGAATACGCTTTTTAATTGCTTGGGTTGTTTTTTTCTTGATCGATTTCATTACAGTTTAACTATAACTTCCTTGTCGGAGTCTGGGCGTGTCATATCAAGCTCAGAGGTGGCAATTTTTTGAACTCGACTGTGTTCAGAAAGCGCATTTTCTTCAAGAATGAGGTTGCGCCACTCTTCATCAAGTTTCTCTCGCTGCTCAAGCGCCTGATCTTTTTGCGAGATAACTCCACGAGTCATTTGTGTGGTCATCACCACCGCGATTGCACTAAAAAAGAGAGTAATCAATAAAAGCATAGGCACGCGACCGGCAGTAAAGAGGTCGCGTATAATGATCTTGCCAAGAGCAGGCACTTTTGGCTGAATCGATATCTCTAATTCATTCATAACTTTTCTGCAATCCTTAGCACCGAGCTACGAGCTCGAATATTCACATCCAGTTCAGAGTTTGATGGCTTGATAGCCTTACTGACCGCTTTCATATCCGCACTGCCAAGAGCTCGAATTTGTTCTTCAGTCATTGGAATACCATGCGGTACTTGCGGACCACGGCTCTCTTTACGGATAAACTGTTTAACCATTCTGTCTTCTAAAGAGTGAAAGCTAATGACGGACAGTCGCCCTTCTGGTGCGAGGATATTTTTGGCCGCGTTTAATGCCGTGGCAATTTCATCAAGTTCACTATTGATATAAATGCGAAATGCTTGAAATGAGCGCGTAGCGGGATGTTTTTTCTCTTTAAAACTCTTAGGCGCCGCCTCTGAGATAAGTTTCGCCAGTTGACCTGTGCGTAACAAAGGTTCGTTTTCTTCGTTATCACGATAGGCCACGATAGCCTTAGCAATACGCCAAGCATGCTTATCTTCGCCAAACTCACGAATCACCCAAGTGATGTCTTCGATATCGGCTTCCATAAGCCACTGTGAGACAGGGATACCAGAGGTGGGATCCATACGCATGTCTAATGGGCCATCTTTCATAAAGCTGAAACCGCGTTCGGCGTCATCCAACTGCGGAGATGAAACCCCTAGATCTAATAGTACGCCATCGACTTGACCCACTAGGTCTCTTTGTTTGGCGTATTCTTCCATGCCGGAGAAAGGGCCATGAATAATAGTGAATCGAGGATCATCAATCTTTGCAGCTTCAGCAATGGCTTGCGGATCTCTATCAATACTAAACAGTCGACCATGTTCGCCTAACCGAGAAAGTATAGTGCGACTGTGACCACCGCGACCAAAAGTACCGTCTATGTACGTACCATCTGGTTTAATATTTAAACCATCAATGGATTCTTCTAGCAGGACGGAGACGTGTTTAAAAGCTTCGCTCATTACAAAGGCTCGATTTAATTGAATAACGATTGAATTAGTGTACTGAAATAGTCCGTTTTAGTCAGCGTTAGTAAACAAATTAACCAAATTATTCAGTCAACTATGCCGTGACTTTCGCAATTAACCAAAATAAGAGTGCTACAGCATCTTCTAGCACATGCAACTTCAAGCATTTATTTCAAGTACAAATAAGCAAAAAGCCCCGCCATAATAGCGGGGCTTTTTTTAAAAGGTGGAGCACACCTATAAGCCGGGTTCTGTATCCGCTTGCGCGGTGATAGCCATTCGTCTAGGCCAGCAATCGCTCACTGGCTCAAGCAACCTACCCGCTCCCTTACGCGAGCAACGCAACGTGGGAGCCTATTTGGTCTTGCTTCGGGTGGAGTTTACCTTGCTACGGACTGTTACCAACCGCACGGTGCGCTCTTACCGCACCCTTTCACCCTTACCTGTGCCCGAAGGCCATCGGCGGTTTTCTCTCTGCTGCACTTGTCGTGGGCTTGCGCCCCCCAGGCGTTACCTGGCACCCTGCTCTATGAAGCCCGGACTTTCCTCCCCTCCGTCAGTCTCCCGAAGGACATCAACGAAGCAGCGACTATCTGGTTAGCTCCGGGGCGGATTGTACTGACAAAGATCACAGATGTCTATTCAAATAAAGCCCGCACTCAACAAAGAAGCTTTGTAAGCAAGCTTAGTCTAAATGTTCCAGACCCCATTTATATAAAGCGTTCTTTTTCAAATTGTAAATTTCAGCCGTCAATGCTGCCGCTTTTTTCAAAGGCAGCTCCTTAGTTAAGATGCTTAACGTGCGACGTGCTTCATCAGGCAATTCTTCACTGCTGTCTTCACGATGACCATGTACCAGAATAACCATTTCCCCACGAATGCGATTCGCGTCTTCTTCCAGCCAAGGAATCAACTCACCTAAAGGCAAGCCTTGAATGGTTTCAAAGGTTTTAGTGAGCTCTCTTGCCAATACGACCTGACGCTCTGCACCCAATACATCCAGCATATCTGCTAACGAATCCATGATGCGATGCGGCGACTCGTAAAAAATACAGGTGCGTTCAACTTTCGCCAATTCTAAAAAGCGATCTTTACGCCCTTTACTTTTCGGTGGCAAAAAGCCTTCAAAGCTAAAACGATCAGAGGGCAAGCCAGAAGCACTTAACGCTGTAATCACCGCACACGCTCCCGGAAGAGGAACCACTTGCACACCCGCTTTACGACATTGGTTGACTAAATGGTAACCCGGATCGCTAATTAATGGCGTTCCCGCGTCCGAAACCAGTGCAATAGATTGCCCTTCTAGCAGTTTTTCTACTAAAACTTGTGCTTTTTGCTGTTCATTATGATCATGCAAAGCAAAAGTACGTGTGCCGATATTTAAGTGCGACAGCAACCGCCCGGTATGACGCGTATCCTCTGCTGCAATAAGGTCTACACTGCTTAATACTTCAATTGCACGCTGAGTAATATCGCCTAAATTTCCTATTGGAGTAGGGACAATATAGAGGGTTGCAGGTGAAGAATTAAAAGAATTGTTATCTGTCATTTGTTTACCGTCACTTGAGGGATTAATATAGAAGTAATTAATCCACAATAATTTAAAGAACTCATGGCGCAAAAAAATCGATCTGGATACAGTGTATCACGCATTCTTACTCCCATAGCATTGTCTGTGCTTCTCGCAGCTTGTTCGAGCGCACCCTCTGATCCAGAAGTTGCGCAACAATCCAATATCCTTAATCAACCCACTCAAACCTCTGAGTACTACTTGATTAAAGCCGATAGCTCTGACGGGGAAGAACAAATAGATTGGCTTATCCTGTCTTTAAAAGCCGCAGTATCTGAAAACAATACTGGCTTAGCCAACCGAATTATCCAACGTTTGGCTCAACAGAACATGAGTGAGCCTCAACAAGCTGAATGGCAACTAGCCCGAGCTCAGTTGCTACTAAACAACAATCAACCGACGGACGCTATCAAACAGCTGAACTTCCGTAACGAATGGCGTTTAGATAAATCGCAGTGGCAACACTACTACAAACTGCGTTCAGATATCTACCAAGCTTTATATCAACCGCTAAATGCGGCGCGTGAGCAAGTCATGCTTGCTGATTTTCTGACAGAAGAACAACAGCAACAAAACGTTGACCAAATTTGGGCTCTAATGAACAGCGTGAGTGCCGATGAGCTCAAAACAATGCCGATCACAGAAACTGAAACGGAGCTGTTAGGCTGGCGTGAACTGGCAATGTTTAACCAAACCTATAGCCATAACTTACCTAAACTAAAGAAAGCATTCCAAGACTGGATAGATACCAATGTTCACCATCCAGCAGCGCTGTACACCCCACAAGAAATCAAAGATATTCTTGCTCTAGAAATCGTACAACCAAACAAAACCGCGCTGATTCTTCCTCTTAGCGGTAAGTTCGCCAAACAAGCCAGTATCATCCGTGATGGCTTTGTATTTGCGATGATGCACGACAAAGCGCGTCTTCCTGATGCGCAATACGTAATCATCGATAGTAATAAGAACAACCCTTCACAAATTCAGCAGCAGCTTGAAGCGCAAGACGTCGACTTTATTGTGGGCCCACTCATGCGTAATACCATAGAAGAATTGCAAGAAATACAACAAAATAGCACCAGTCCCATCCCTATGCTGGCGTTGAATTTCCCTAAAGATATTCTAGAAGGCACCGACTTTTGTTACATCACTCTGTCACCAGAACAAGAAGCAGAAGAAGCGGCCAGACATCTTGCAGAAACGGGCGCAAAATACCCGCTGATCATAGCGCCAAGTGGGAGCTATGGACGCCGTATGGCCGACGCATTTAAAGCCGAATGGAAGAAGAACAACGACACTAAGAGTGCGGCTTCTTACTTCAGCTCTAAAAACCAACTGCAACGTGCGGTAAATAGCGTATTTGGACTACAAGCAAGTCAACGACGTATTGCGCAGATGAATCATCTAATGAAAATGGAGATGGAATCTGAAGAGCGCTCTCGCAGAGATATCGACGCAGTCTATATTGTGGCCGGTGACGCTGAGCTAAACTTGATTAAACCATTTATCAATGTGGCTATTAATCCAGAAGCGACACCACCAAAATTGTACGCGAACTCATTGAGTAATACTGGTATAAAACGTCCATCACAAAACTTGTCTGGTGTGATCTACAGTGACATTCCAATGCTGGCAGAACCAAATGAAGCGCTGGATGCCGAAATGCAAAGTGTTTGGAGTAAATCCAATAACCCGCAAAAAAGACTACACGCATTAGGTATGGACGCATATAGTCTGATCAATGCTCTGCCGAATATGAAAGTCAGCCCAAGTCACTCAATCAAAGGACAAACGGGCATTTTAAGCATTGATGAGCAATGTGTAGTGCAGCGCCAGCTTAGCTGGGCAGAATATGAGTCTGCTCAATAAGCTTGCTATAGGGCATAAGTACGAGGCCAAAGCTCAGCGATATCTCGCCAAGCAAGGCCTCGACTTTATTGAGAAAAATTTTCACGCGAAGTGCGGTGAAATTGACCTCATTATGAAAGACAAACAAGAGTTTGTTTTTGTTGAGGTCAAATACAGAAAACAACAACATTATGGTAGCGGCGTTGATGCTGTCTCCCATTCTAAGCAGTTAAAAATCAAGAAGACTGCTATGTTGTGGATGATGAAAAATAACTTGTCTCCTAGTCATACTTACTTTCGATTTGATGTCATCTCTTTAAGTAGTGATCCAGAAAAAGTGGAATGGATACAAAACGCAATTGTTGAAGGATAAAAATGCACGAGAGCATAAAAGCGAGCTTTACTGAAAGCATACAAATTCAAATCGCAGCCGCAGAAGAGTTGCCTGATGCCATCACTCATGCCGCGCAAGCGATGGTGAGCACCCTACTGAACGGAAAAAAGATTCTGTGTTGTGGTAACGGTGGCTCAAGCGCAAACTCACAGCAGTTTGCCTCTAGCCTATTAAATCGCTTTGAAACGGAAAGACCAAGCCTTCCAGCCATGAGTCTAGGCTCAGATATGACGAGCTTGACCGCTATCGCTAACGACTACCACTACCAAGAAGTATTTTCAAAACAAGTACGTGCCCTAGGTCAGCAAGGAGATATCCTACTGGCTTTATCAACCAGCGGTAACAGTAAAAACATCATCAAAGCCATGGAAGCGGCGGTAACACGCGACATGACCATCATCGCGTTAACAGGCAAAGATGGCGGAGAGATGGCAGGCTTATTGGGCGAACACGATGTGGAAATTCGCATCCCTTCCAATAGAACAGCACGCATTCATGAAGTGCACATGCTGACCCTACATTGTTTATGTGACCTTATCGATCAAGTGCTATTTCCAGAGCACGTTGAGTAACATTCTAGATTAGTGAGGATCTCGATCCATGTTGTACACTCGGAAACTCTCCTTATACATGCTCACTTTCATGACATGTTTAATGGTTACAGGCTGTGCGAATATGTTCGCCAACGACCGCCCTGTTGTGACAGATAACCGTAGCTCACGTGAAGTGTGGGATGACAATAATATTGAATTTGAAGCAGCAGCCCTAGGAAACAAAGCCCCATTTACTGGTAAAGTTCGTGTGGCCGCTAATTCTTTTCGAGGTAAAGTCGTTCTCATTGGGCAAGCGCCGACCAAAGAACTGCACCAAGAAATTGAAAAGCGCGTGGCCGCGATTCCTGGCGTAAAGAAAGTATACAATCAGCTACGCATTCAGCCGACACTCAACTTATCGCAAATGAGCCAAGATAGCTGGCTCACCACCAAAGTAAAGTCAGCGTTATTAGGTGAGCGAAGACTAAGAGGCGTTTCAATCAAAGTCGTCACTGAAAACAGTGAAGTCTTTTTGTTTGGTTATGTCGACCCTGAAAGTGCTGAGATTGCCACTGAAACCGCTCGTAACGTAGGTGGGGTCAAATTGGTGATTCGTGGCTTTGAAATTGCAGACGCTGCAACCGCAACAGCACCTCAAACAATCAATACCCCATCAAATCCCAACACCAAGCAAGACGTACCTGCACCGATAGCGGATTCTGCGGTAAGTGATGCAGCGACTCAAGATAGCACTAACATTGAAGAAGATGCCGTCATTGGAGGAGATGTGATTATTGATCGTACTGATGATATTACAGAAGAGGTAGTGGAAGAATAACATTCATCACAGCTGCGATAACAAAAAAGGAGCCAATGGCTCCTTTTTATTTGCAGTGTCTATTTAACGACGCGAAGGCTTGGTCGCCCTTTCGGTCTCGGTGGTTCATCATCAGGCTCAGGCTCTACTGATGAATCCTCCTCGATAGCTTCAGCGTCTTCTACGATAGAAAACGAATCAGCCGATGCTAAATGAGTCTCTTCAGGCTCAATATCGCTATTTTCGTAAGCTTCTTCAGGTTCAAACATAGTCCCTGCGCCATTTTCACGAGCGTAAATAGCTTGCACCGCATAAATAGGAACGATAACTGAATGTGGACGGCCGCCAAAACGGGTATGAAACGTTAATGCCTCATTCCCAATTTCTAAGTTGCCTACCGCACGCGGAGCCACATTTAAGATAATTTGACCATCTTGAATGTACTCTTCAGGAACACGAACACCCGGCATATTAGCGTCAACCACCAAATGAGGTGTCAGGTCGTTCTCAGCCAACCAATCATAAAATGCACGAAGCAAATAAGGTCGGCGCGGAGTCATTGTTGAAATATCCATTAACGAACTAGACGCATCTCACGTTCAGCTTCGGTAAGAGAAGCTAGGAATGAATCGCGCTCAAATACACGGTTCATGTAAATCTTAAGCTCTTTTGAACCAGGGCCTGTAAGCTCAATACCAAAAGTAGGTAGACGCCATAGCAGTGGTGCAAGGTAGCAATCGATCAAGCTAAAGTCTTCACTCATGAAGTACTCGCTTTCAGCAAATAGAGGACCCAACATAAGTAGATCGTTGCGCAGTTTTTGACGAGCTTTTTCTTGTTCTTCACCCGTAGTAGAGATGATTTTCTCTGCTACGCTGTACCAGTTACGTTGAATACGGTACATCATTAGACGATTTTTACCGCGATCAACAGGGTAAACAGGCATCAAAGGTGGATGAGGAAAACGCTCATCTAGATATTCCATAATAATCTTTGAATCATAAAGAGTCAGTTCACGATCTACTAGAGTCGGAACAGATTTATATGGGTTCAATTCTACAAGTTCAGCAGGTAAATTCGCTTCGTCGACTAGCTCAACTTCAACAGCTACGCCTTTCTCAGCCAAAACGATACGGACCTGATGGCTAGCCATATCAGTAGCACTTGAGAATAGAGTCATCACAGAACGTTTATTGGCAGCTACAGCCATGAGCCCTCCGGTATTGTAAATTTAAATATAAGAATGGAGGCAACATGCCTCCATTTCAGAAATCAGCGTTACATCGTATCACAATTAGTGAATATCACGCCAATATTCTTTATATAGTAAATAGCTAACGCCGGTAAAGAGCACTAAGAACAGCAGTACCCAGATACCTAAATTCTCACGCTCTACCTGCACAGGGTCACCTGCATATTCAAGGAAGTTAACCAAATCACGAACCGTATCATCGTATTCGCTCTGGCTTAGCTCTCCTGTAGAATCGGCTTTCACCCCGACAACCACTTGCTGTTCTTGACCATCAATCACTTGGGTTTCAAAAACAGGTTTTGGTACGCCTTGTAACTCTTGCAAAACATGAGGCATGCCCACACTTGGGAAGATCACGTTGTTCACACCAAATGGACGGCTTGGATCTTCATAGAAAGAACGCAAATAAGTGTATAGCCAATCCACACCGCGTACGCGAGCCGTCAAAGTTAGATCCGGTGGCGCAACGCCAAACCATTTCGCTGCATCTTCGGCTGGCATGTTGTTGACCATCAGATCGCCGACTACCGCCTCTGAATCAAACATCAGATTCTCACGCATCAGATCAATTGGGATATCAAGATCTGTCGCGACACGTTCATAACGTTGATACTGCGTTGAGTGACACGCAAAACAGTAGTTCATATACGTCTGAGCACCGCGCTGCAAAGACTCTTTGTCTCGAATATCATTGTTTGCTTTATCGAGAGTAAAGTGTCCGCCCGCTGCGAATCCAAGAGCCGGCACTAGCGCAAATAATAATATGAATAACTTTTTCATTATTTGGTGATCCTTGTCGGTAGCGTCTTAGTTTTTTCATTCTTACTGTAGATAAACAACACCACGAAGAACATGAAGTAACCCAGACTGAACAAACGAGATAGATTCGTATACAACTCTGTCGCAGGCAGCGTACCCAATACACCAAGACCGATAAATGAGATCGTAAACTGGATCAAGTTGATCAAATGCACGCGGCTTCTATAGCGGAATGAACGTACATTACAACGGTCAATCCAAGGCAATAAGAACAACACCACAATCGAGCCACCAAAGAAGACAAAACCAATCAACTTGTCAGGAATTGCACGCAAAATGGCGTAGTTTGGAGAGAAATACCAAACTGGAGCAATATGTTCCGGCGTTTTCAGAGGGTTCGCCACTTCAAAGTTAGGCGGCTCAAGGAAGAAGCCTCCCATCGCTGGTGCATAGAACAATACATAACTAAAGAACAGTAAGAATACCCCCACATAGAAGAGATCTTTCACCGTACCGTAAGGATGGAATGGCATTGAATCAATAATGTCGTATTTCTTGCTGTAGTCTTCATGGAATTTGAATTCCGGCTCGTAGTCATCGCCCATAGTGCCTTTTGGCAACTTGGTATCAATACCGTCAGGGTTGTTTGATCCTACTTCGTGTAGAGCCAAAATATGCAGTGCAACTAACAGTAACAATACGATAGGTAGCGCAATAACGTGCAAAGCAAAGAAGCGGTTTAGTGTCGCACCCGAGATAACATAGTCACCACGAATCCACAGCGTTAGGTCATCACCAATCACTGGAATTGCGCCAAACAAGCCAATGATTACCTGAGCACCCCAATAGGACATTTGTCCCCATGGCAACATGTAACCCATAAAGGCTTCGGCCATCAGTACCACAAACAGCAACATACCAAATAACCAAACCAGCTCACGAGGCTTTTGGTAAGAGCCATAAATCAGCCCGCGGTACATGTGCAGATAAACCACAATAAAGAAGAATGAAGCACCTGTTGAATGCATATAGCGAAGTAACCAGCCATACTCAACATCACGCATGATGTACTCAACAGAAGCAAATGCGCCTTCCGCAGACGGAACATAGTTCATGGTCAGCCAAATGCCTGTCACAATTTGGTTAACCAACACCAACATGGCCAAAGCACCAAAGATATACCAAAAGTTTGAGTTCTTTGGCTGAGGGTACTCAGACATGTGCTTACGATAGGTATTCATAGCTGGAATGCGTTTTTCAACCCAGCTTAATAAAGCCTCCATTATGCCTCTCCTTCGTCTTCGCCGATTATAATTAGATTGTCATCCATATACATATGCGGTGGTACAGCTAGATTGTATGGTGCAGGTACACCTTGGAAGACACGGCCTGCCATATCAAATTTAGAACCATGACATGGGCAGAAGAAACCTGATTTAACACCACTGACTTGCTCGCCAAAAGTATTTGGAAGGTAGGTTGGTGAGCACCCCAAGTGCGTACACAAACCAACGGCAATAAAGATTTCTGGTTTTAAGGAACGATAAACATTTTGTGCGTAAGAAGGTTGTTGTTCCTCAACCGAATCAGGGTCACGAAGCTGCCCTGCAAGTTGATCTAATTCATCTAATGTAGCCTGACCACGCTTGACAACCCAAACCGGTTGTCCACGCCAGATTACTCGGGCCATCTGCCCTTCTTCTAACTTACTGATATCGAATTCAACCGGAGCGCCAGCTGATTTAGCTCTAGCACTTGGATTCCAGGATTTGATAAAGGGTACAGCGACAGCTGCTGCTCCTAGGCCACCGACCACTGCGGTGGTGGCGGTTAGAAACTTGCGACGTCCATTATTTAGTGGCGCATTGCTCATCCAACATTCTCCCATTTGCTCCTTTGGATAGAATTACCCCTGCAACAGAGCACAGCTTTAAAAAGTAAAACTTTGATTCTATTTTTGTGGGGGAAATGATAAAGAAAACACCAGTTTAAGACAAGATAAAGCTACCTTTTTACAACATCTCTGAAGCAAATCAGAGCATAGGTCACAAAAGAGCTAAAGTTGAAACATAGAGAGAGTAGGAGGTGGAGCAGAAAAGAATTTACGAGGGACTAAAAAAACAAAAAGCCCGGTATAATACCGAGCTTTTTTGACACAATTCCAGCAAAAAGCTGGAGCATTGCCCTTTCTGTAAAAGAAAGATTAACGCTTCGAGAACTGTGGTTTACGACGTGCTTTACGTAGACCAACTTTCTTACGTTCAACTTGACGTGCGTCACGTGTAACGTATCCAGCAGCGCGTAGAGCAGGACGTAGAGTTTCATCGTATTCCATAAGAGCACGAGTAATGCCGTGACGGATAGCGCCAGCTTGACCAGAAATACCACCACCAGAAACAGTGATGTAAAGGTCTAGCTTGTCTAACATTTCAACTAGCTCAAGTGGTTGACGAACAACCATACGAGAAGTTTCACGACCAAAGTAAACATCAAGGCTACGCTTGTTGATTACGATGTTACCAGCACCCGGTTTGATGAAAACACGAGCAGCTGAGCTTTTGCGGCGACCAGTGCCGTAGTATTGATTCTCTGCCATTTCCATATTCCCCGATTAGATGTCTAGTACTTGTGGTTGTTGAGCAGCATGGTTGTGCTCAGCGCCAGCGTATACTTTTAGCTTACGGTACATTGCGCGGCCTAGAGGACCACGTGGTAACATACCTTTAACAGCTAGTTCGATAACCATTTCTGGTTTCTTATCGATCAACTTTTCAAAAGTGATAGATTTTAGACCACCTGGGAATTCAGAGTGACGGTAATACACTTTACCTTTAGCCTTGTTGCCAGTTACAGCAACTTTCTCAGCGTTAACAACGATGATGTAATCACCAGTGTCACAGTGAGGAGTGTATTCAGCTTTGTGCTTACCGCGTAGGCGAGAAGCGATTTCACTTGCAAGACGACCTAGAGTTTTACCTTCAGCGTCTACAACATACCAGTCACGTTTTACAGTTTCTGGTTTAGCAACGAATGTTTTCATGCTAATAATAACCCGTTAATTTGAAATTAAACTAATAAGGAGCGGTTGCTCCCACTGTCTAAGAGCCCAGTCATCACCCCTTCGAGTGGTGGCACTCTTTGGCAATTCTTATAGATAAAAACTACCAGCAGTAACGGTGGGTCGCAGGATTATACCGAAGCCAACTAAAAACGCAATCCTATTCGACATATTTCTGAGTGTTTTTTCACCGACAATCTGCGAATCCCATGCCAAACATTCGTGGTTACCTAGGCTCAGATACGATTTAGGCTAAGTGCTCTTGCGAGAGGTAATCCTCACTTTGCATTTCTGTCAGGCGAGATTCACAACGTTGAAATTCAAACACGAGCTGCCCACCCGCGTAAAGCTCAGTCAATGCCACACTGGCGGTAATAATAAGACAGACCTTTCGTTCATAAAACTCATCCACTAACGCTATAAATCGTCTCGCAGCATCATCGTTCTCGGCATTTAACTGTGGCACCTCTGCCAGCAGTACGGTGTGGTATTCACGAGACAGCTCTATATAGTCATTTTGACTTCGTGCGCTTTGACAGAGCTGACTAAAGCTGGCCATTAACACTCCGTTATGAGCATTCATTATTGCAAGCTGTCTGTGATTGACGGTAATGCTTTGCACCGCTTGAGCATCATCAATACTAGCGGTACTTAATGATTCAAAATAATGAGCCAGATTTTGCTTCGCCTTATCATCTAAGGGATAGTGATAGAGCTCAGCCTGTTGCAAAGTGCGCATTCTAAAATCATTGTCACTATCAAGTTCAAACACTTGGCAGTGTTTTTCGATCAACTCAATGGCGGGCAAGAATCGAGCTCGCTGTAAGCCATTGCGATACAGAAGATTGGGAGGGATATTGGATGTGGCGACTAAAATGATATTACGCGCGAACAACGCCTGAAATAACGTGCCCAGCAACATGGCGTCAGTAATGTCCGAGACAAAAAACTCGTCAAAGCAAATGACGTCTGCTTCACTCTTAAACTTATCCGCCACCATCTCCAACGGATCGCTTTGCTGTTGCAGCAACCTCAGTTCATCATGAACACGGTGCATAAAACGATGAAAGTGCATTCGCATCTTACGCTGATTTGGATACAAATCGTAAAAGCTATCCATCAAGTAAGTTTTACCTCGCCCTACTCCGCCCCAGATATACAATCCTTTCGGCGATGTGATCGGCTCTTGTTTGCTAAACCAGCGACGCCACCCTTTTAGTGGCATTTTATTTGGCGTGTGAGCAAACTCTGTTAGGCGCACATACAAGTCGTCAAACTCTTGAACCGCACTATGTTGCTTAGCGTCAAACTGAAATCCATTGTGCTTGATATCGTGCTGATATTTTTCTAAAGGTGTCATTTTGAGTGGTGAACTTAATTAGATTCTTTATTGGATAAGATTCTCATAGTAACATGAGGTATGTTTCAGTGTAAAAACACAGTAACTGGTTTGTTAACAGATTAACAAAAGGAAATACTATGCCTTGGATTTATGCGATCGTCAGTCTTTTCGTGGGAATTATCATTGGAGTAATCATCTCTCGTATCACTACGCCTCAATACAAAAAACAAAAAGAACTGCAAAAAGATCTTGAGACTGCCAAATTTACTTTGGAGCAACAACGACAAGACATCAACGACCACTTTTCAGAGTCTGCTCAACTTCTTGAAAATATCGGCAAAGAATATCGCAAGCTGTATGAACACATGGCAAATACATCAAACGATTTACTGCCTAACTTGCCTGCGCAAGACAACCCATTCGCCAAACACATTGAATCAAAAAATAAAGAGGAAGATGACAGTGCATCAACCAATGTACCGCCAAAAGACTATGCGAACGGTGCCACGGGGATGCTAAAAGACGAGAAGAAAGAAATCCTCAATGCGACTGAGACTATTCGAGTTTCTTAATCGAGTGTCGTCAATGGCTTAAGTCTATACAAGATTCTAGTTCTTGCTCTAGATAGGGAACTTGCTCGGTTTTTTTCTGTCTCAAACTTCAGTATCAACTAAACGGAGTTAATGATGAAAAGACCTTTGCTTGCTTTATCTGTTGTAGCCTTAAGCTTAAGCTCAATCATCACACCACTGCACGCCAGTGCAGCGCTACCTGTGAAGGTAGATAATCAAGAACTGCCAAGTCTTGCCCCGATGCTTGAGCAAGTGTCTCCTACTGTTGTCAGCATTGCAGTAGAAGGCACGCAAGTATCTAAACAGCAGATTCCTGACAGTTTTCGCTTCTTCTTTGGCGACCAGATTCCTGCCGAGCAAGCTCAAGAACGCCCCTTCAGAGGGCTTGGTTCTGGGGTGATCATCGACGCGGAGAAAGGACGTATCGTCACCAACTATCACGTCATTAATGGCGCAGACACCATAAAAGTACAGCTCACCGATGGTCGTGAATATGACGCCGAGTTAATCGGTGGCGATAAGATGTCAGATATTGCTCTGCTGAAGCTAAAGAAAAAAGTAAAAGGTTTATCTGAAATCACCTTTGCTGACTCTGATGCTCTTCGAGTGGGTGACTTCACTGTTGCCATCGGCAACCCGTTCGGCTTAGGCCAAACGGTCACTTCGGGTATTGTCTCCGCTCTTGGTCGCAGCGGATTAAATCTAGATAATCTTGAAAACTTTATCCAAACCGATGCTGCCATCAACAGTGGTAATTCTGGCGGAGCATTAGTAAACCTAAGAGGTGAACTCATTGGCGTCAATACCGCCATCTTAGGGCCAAATGGCGGAAATATCGGTATTGGCTTTGCCATCCCAGCCAATATGATCCGCAATCTTACTGACCAAATTATTGAATTTGGCGAAGTAAAACGAGGCATGCTAGGCGTGCAAGGCGGAGAGATCACCGCAGAGCTTGCGAGCGCATTGGGTTATGAGTCCAATCACGGCGCTTTCGTCAGTCAGGTCATGCCAGATAGCGCCGCTGAGAAAGCGGGCTTACAAGCGGGCGATGTCATTGTCAGTTTAAACGGAAAACGTATTGATACGTTTAGTGAGCTACGCGCGAAAGTCGCTACCCTAGGCGCAGGTAAAAAAATTACACTTGGCGTGACTCGAGACGGTAAATCCAAACAGTTTGATGTGACTTTAGGTGAATCCCCAACTCAACAAACCAAAGCGGAGCAGCTTCACCCAGGCTTAAAAGGTGCCGCCCTGAGTAACACCACTAAAGCTGATGCACAACAAGGTGTGAAAGTGTCTTCGGTCGCAGAAAACTCCCCAGCTGCTTCTTATCAAATTGAACAAGGGGATATTATTATTGGCGTGAACCGTAAGCCTATTGCCAACCTTGGAGAGTTTCGTGCTATTGCCGAAAAACAAGAAGGCATCCTAGCTTTGCATATTCAGCGAGGGAATAGGAAAATTGTCGTGATCGTTCGCTAGAACAGAGCACTGATATCATTTGGGGAAGCTTATCGGGCTTCCCTTTTCTTTCGCTAAAATTGAGTGTTATGCTTGGCATTAACACACCACTTATTGAGACTGCCATGTTGAGATTCTTATTACGCTCTGTTTTGCTTGGATTAATTGCAGCGGCTTTGGTTATCGCAGTAGTCCCTGATCTGCGTAATAAAGTGATACCAACTTTTGCTCAAGAGAGTCAAAACGACACCGCAGTAAGCCCAATGTCCTTCAATACAGCAGTGCGACGAGCAGCACCTGCGGTAGTCAATATCTATAGTCGCCAATACTCTGAAGAAGATCGCAGCAAGCTAAAAACACAAGGTTTAGGGTCTGGTGTGATAGTCAGTGACAAAGGCTATATCATTACCAACTACCATGTCGTGGCGAGCGCCGATCAGGTCATTGTTGCGCTGCAAGATGGTCGTGTTGCCAGTGCTCAATTAATAGGACAAGATCGCCGTACTGATATTGCCGTCTTGCAAATATCAATGTCTGATCTGCCCGTTATCCCACTCAACTCTCACTATACCGCTAAGGTCGGTGACGTAGTACTGGCTATTGGCAACCCATACAACCTTGGGCAAACCACTACCTTTGGCATTATTTCCGCCACCGGTCGCTCTTCAATCAGTAACGATGGACGTCAAGCCTTCATCCAAACCGATGCTGCTATCAATGAAGGCAACTCTGGCGGCGCGTTAGTTAACTCGAAAGGTGAACTGGTTGGCATTAATACCGCTTCTTTTCAACAAGCGACCGATTTAGAAACCTATGGCATTTCTTTTGCTATCCCGCAAAAACTGGTGTGGAAAATCATGAACAAGATCATTGCCGATGGGCGTGTGATTCGTGGTTACATCGGTGTTGATGGTCAAGACACCAGCTCCATGACTAATCGTCTTCTCGCTGGGAACTTCAATGGTGGCATTATTGTACTGGGCGTTGAACCTGGTGGCCCCGCCGACAAAGGGGGGATAAAAGCGCAAGATATCATCGTTAAGATTGATGATATGGTGGCTGACAATCGTCAAACTGTCATGGACGCGATCACCGATGCTCGACCGGGCTCAAAGGTGAACATCACCATTGTACGAAATGGTAAAGAAAAACAGCTGACGGTTGAAATTGGTGAAGATAATCGCCGCTTAACGCCTTAGTCATCTCACACGCATTAAAAAAGCCCTGCAAATCAATTTACAGGGCTTTGACGATTAAGCTTTAGTGAGTACTGTCATTACTCGTTCGTTTGCACTTCGATAGCGGTAACGCGTTGTAGGCCACGTGGCAACATAGCACCGCGACGTCCTCGCTCCCCTCTAAAGTTGTCCAAGTCACTCGGTTTCAAACCTAGCTTACGTTTACCTGCATATAAGGTCACCGTGGCGTTGGCTGGAACGGCAAGCAGTTGTGTCACAAACTCTTCTCGGCTCTTAGCTTTAGCTGAAGGGATATTAATGATCTTATTACCCTTACCTTTACTCAGTTGCGGTAAGTCTTTAATCGCAAACATCAACATACGACCTAAATTAGTGATCGCTAAGATCTCATCTTGATCCAAGTCAGAAATCGCGCTCGGGGTTAAGATCTCAGCACTTTGAGGCAAGTTAACTAACGCTTTACCGTTACGGTTTTTGGAGAGTAAATCACTACCGCGACAGACAAATCCATAACCTGCATCAGAGCCAACTAACCATAGCTGTTCTTCTTCGCCCATTAGCACCTGACGAATGCTGGTCCCCGTCGACAAGTTCAAACGACCTGTAATCGGTTCGCCTTGGCTTCTCGCCGATGGTAGAGAATGCGATTCTAACGAATAACTTCGTCCATCTGAGCCTAAGAACACCGCCGGTTGATTGCTCTTACCTTTGGCTGAGGTGAGATATTTATCACCTGACTTATAGTTCAATGTTGATGCGTCAACCTCATGCCCTTTGGCATGACGAATCCAGCCTTTCTCTGACAAGACAACCGTAATTGGCTCATTAGGCAGTAAGTCTTTCTCTGTTAACGCTCGTGCTTCTGCTCTCTCAACTAATGGTGAACGGCGATCATCACCGTATTTTTCAGCGTCGGCTTTTAACTCTTTCTTCAATAAAGTATTTAAGCGACGCTCAGAGCCTAGTAGCAACTCAAGTTGCTTACGCTCTTTCTCTAACTCTTCTTGCTCGCCACGAATCTTAAACTCTTCTAATTTCGCCAATTGACGTAATTTGGTATCTAAGATGGCATCCGCTTGAATCGCCGATAACTCAAAGCGAGACATCAGTACGGCTTTAGGCTCATCTTCGGTGCGAATAATCTCAATCACTTCATCAATGTTGAGGTACGCTGCCAACAAGCCTTCAAGGATGTGTAAACGCGCTAAGATTTTATCTAAACGGAACTGCAAGCGACGGCGAACCGTTGAACGACGAAACTCAATCCACTCTTTTAATATTTGAACAAGACCTTTTACCTGTGGACGTTTGTCCAAACCAATCATGTTTAAATTCACACGATAGTTTTTCTCAAGATCCGTAGAGGCAAATAAGTGGTTCATCAATTGATCGCAATCCACTCGATTTGAACGAGGTACGATCACAATGCGAGTTGGGTTTTCGTGATCAGATTCGTCACGCAGATCATCAACCATAGGCAGCTTTTTAGCACGCATTTGGTTGGCAATTTGCTCTAACAATTTAGAGCCTGATACTTGGTGAGGTAACGCAGTAATCACTATATCGCTGGCTTCTTTATGCCAAACCGCACGCATTTTTATGCTGCCACGGCCGGTACGATAAATTTTTTCAATGTCGTTTTTAGGCGAAATAATTTCCGCTTCGGTCGGGTAATCAGGGCCTTGTACAAACTGCATCACATCCGACAGTTCTGCCTTCGGATTTTCAATAAGCTCAATGGTAGCGTTCGTCACTTCACGCACATTGTGTGGCGGTATATCCGTCGCCATACCAACAGCGATACCGGTAATGCCATTAAGCAAAATGTGTGGCAGACGTGCAGGCAACATTTGTGGTTCTTTCATCGAACCATCAAAGTTAGGTTGCCATTCCACTGTGCCTTGACCTAATTCACCTAGCAACACCTCAGCAAACTTAGACAGTTTAGATTCGGTATAACGCATTGCGGCAAACGATTTCGGGTCATCGGGGGCACCCCAGTTGCCTTGACCGTCCACCAATGGGTAGCGATAGGTAAAAGGCTGCGCCATTAGCACCATAGCTTCATAACAGGCTGAATCACCGTGAGGATGATACTTACCCAGTACGTCACCCACGGTACGCGCTGATTTTTTGTATTTAGATGAAGCGGATAAACCCAGCTCTGACATCGCATAAATGATGCGACGTTGTACAGGCTTTAAGCCATCGCCAATGTAAGGCAATGCACGATCCATGATCACGTACATTGAGTAATTTAAATAAGCGTCTTCGGTAAATTTGCGCAGTGGTAACTGCTCAACGCCATCATATGTAATCTCGTTCGACATTCTTATACCTCAGCCATATCGCCTTTATCTTGTAACCAATGACGGCGATCATCTGCACGCTTTTTACCTAATAGCATGTCCATCATTTCCATTGTCTGTTCATCATCATCTATGGTGAGCTGTACTAGACGGCGAGTATTGGGGTCCATGGTCGTTTCACGAAGCTGCAATGGGTTCATTTCACCCAAACCTTTAAATCGTTGTACGTTGATTTTGGCTCGCTTGCTACTTAAACGCTCGATAACGCCCTCTTTCTCATCTTCATCAAGAGCGTAAAAAACCTCTTTACCGCAATCAATTCTAAATAACGGTGGCATGGCAACGTACACGTGGCCGGCACGCACCAATGAGCTGAAATGACGTGTGAACAAGGCACAGAGTAGCGTTGCGATATGCAGCCCATCCGAGTCCGCATCCGCAAGAATACAGATTTTACCGTAACGTAAACCTTCTAAACTTTCAGTATCAGGATCAATGCCTAATGCAACGGAAATATCGTGCACCTCTTGCGAAGCCAACACTTGATCTGCGCTCACTTCCCATGTATTCAAAATTTTACCACGCAGTGGCATGATCGCCTGAAACTCACGGTCTCTTGCTTGTTTCGCTGAGCCTCCCGCAGAGTCACCTTCGACTAAAAACAGTTCTGTACGCGCTAAATCCTGAACCGAGCAGTCGGTTAATTTACCCGGCAAAGCTGGGCCCGATGCCACTTTTTTACGTACCACCTTTTTACTGGCACGCATACGGCGATGGGCACTCGCAATGCACGCCTCAGCTAATTGCTCGGCAATATGTGGGGTTTCATTTAGCCATAAACTAAAGGCGTCTTTAATAACACCTGACACAAAGGATGCGCATTGACGGGAAGATAGGCGTTCTTTGGTTTGTCCTGCAAATTGCGGATCTTGCATTTTGATCGACAGTACATAAGAACAGCGATCAAATATGTCATCACCCGTTAACTTCACGCCGCGTGGCAATAAGTTTCGGAACTCACAAAACTCACGCATCGCATCCAGTAAACCTTGGCGTAAACCGTTAACGTGCGTACCGCCTTGTGAGGTAGGAATTAAGTTCACATAGCTTTCGGTGATAAGTTCGCCGCCTTCCGGCTGCCAAATAATCGCCCAATCAGCCCCTTCAATCTCACTAGAGAACTGACCTGTGAACGGCGTTTCAGGTAAGACTGTGTAACCTTTTACCCCTTCGGCAAGATAGTCTTTTAGGCCACTTTCGTAATACCACTTATGCTCTTTGCCATTCACTTTATCTTGTAAAGTGATTTCCAACCCAGGACACAAGACTGCTTTCGCGCGCAGGTTATTCACCAGCCTTGAAACAGAGAAATTACCAGAATCAAAATATTGACTGTTTGGCCAGAAGTGAACACTCGTACCGCTATTACGCTTCCCACAAGTGCCAATCACTGACAGCTCTTCCACCTTATCGCCATTTTCAAAAGCAATTTGGTATACCTGCCCATCACGTCGCACCGTAATTTCAACGCGTTTTGATAAGGCGTTTACAACTGAAATACCGACCCCGTGCAAACCACCAGAAAACTGATAGTTTTTATTGGAAAATTTACCACCAGCATGCAACTTACATAGAATAAGCTCCACACCAGAAATCCCTTCTTCAGGGTGAATATCCACAGGCATACCACGCCCATCATCAATCACTTCTAGTGACTGATCAGCATGAAGGATGACCTGTATCTTTGAAGCATGTCCAGCAAGCGCTTCATCGACACTGTTATCAATAACTTCTTGCCCTAAGTGGTTTGGGCGGACAGTATCGGTATACATTCCAGGGCGACGGCGGACTGGCTCCAAGCCATTTAAGACTTCTATCGCCCCAGCGTTATATTGTTCAGTCATAATTTGAAAGTTTACTCTTGGCGTTGTTAAACATCGCTTCTCATCATTGAGAAATTCGTAACCTACTACTCAATTGGAGAGCATCTGAGTGTGTTGCTTTTACACTCAGAAAGGCATAATTATAGGTACTTATATGAACTTATCATTCTAGCGGGTTCAGAGGCTTGATAGAGCATGGCAATTTTTGATTGTAGAATCGCTACTCATCAAAAAATTGTAGTCTTATTTAGCCACATTTTTCCTACGCTATTTCTGATCACTTAAATGACGGTGATTGATATTAAAGTTGTTAAACGGCAATGGCAGATGAATTGATTTCAGGTCATTTATTAACCGTGAGACAACTTGACTGCTTTACATAGTCTGGCGCAGTGGCGGTGATGTCAAGTTTGCGCTCAGATCCTGATAAAAAAGCATGACAATTGAGCAGTTATCAAACAAACCTTATACATTGTCGTTAAAGATGCATTGCCTGCCGCTAAAGGTGTATTGTCGCTAAAGGCTTATCACACTAGAGTTGAAGAAACTCCACGATCGCGCTTGGGTAGCGCTCAAACCCTATAAAACTATGATCACCATTTTCTTCTACCGTCTGTTTGCATCCCTTATATTTATCGACTGCTTGACGATAATCGAGTACTTCATCCCCTTTTTGCTGCAATAACCAAAAACTTGCCGTATCACTGATAGTAGGGACATCAATCGACCTTAACTGCTCTATATGAATCGCTTCGAGTCGATACTCTTCTTCGGTATAAGGGTTGAATTGCGGACCTAAATAATCTTTGAATAACTCAAAAGGTCTTGCTGCTGGATTAATTAAAGCCGCTTTAAAGCCATACTCTTTATTTAGCCAAGTCGATAAATATCCGCCTAGTGAGCTTCCCACAACTCCGACTTGATACTCTTGACTCAATTCGTCACAAAGGGTGCGCAAGTATTGAATACAAGACTCAGGGTAGACAGGCAACTGTGGCGACACAAAACGAATATCAGGTCTGCTCGTTTGGCAAAACTCTCGCATCAATTCGGCTTTGTGTGAGGATGGAGAGCTATTGAAGCCGTGTAAATACAACAGCAGTGATGGCTTTTTATCAGCAGTCATCTTAATAGCCTTGAGCCTCAAAGTCAGGGACAAAACACCCTTCCGCTAAACGGTATAACTGAGTCTCTAGGTGTCCATTTTTATGCAACTGCAAATGGCGCCAACCCGGCGGTAATGAGTCTAATGCGAACTCATGGGTATTGGCCTTAAATTGAATGCAGGTTGAAGGTGTCGCAAGCACCTTGATGCCATTATATTCTTCTTCAAAATCTTGATGCACATGCCCACCGACGACGGCGCGTACATTGCTGTGTTTTTCGAGAACATTCCAAAATTGCTCAGCTTTTTGCAACTTGTGTTGATCAAGCCAAGTGCTGCCAATAGGCAATGAATTATGATGAAGCAGGACTAACGTGTGTCGTTCAGGATACTGACTCAGTTTTTCATCCAGTAAATCAAGTTGCTGCTGTTCTAAGTACCCGTGTGGTAAGCCTTCTACTTGGCTATTTAGCATAATCAGTTGCCAATACTCTCCAGCAAACACATGTTCAACTTCGTTAATTTGTGTCGAAGGAAAAACACTGCCCATATTGGCTTTCAGATCGTGATTGCCAGGCAACCAATAGCAAGGTTTCACTAATTTTTCGATACCATTGGCAAAGCGCTCATAAGAGGCAATCGAATGATCTTGAGAGATATCACCCGTGGCGACAATGGCATCAAAGTACGGGTTTCGTGCGGCAATATCTTCTACTACGGCTTGAAAACTCGACCCAGTATTCACACTCAACAAGCACCCTTCGTCATCAGCGAATAAGTGCGTATCTGTAATTTGTAGTAATTGGACGGTCTCTTCCGCCGCAACTATTTGCTGTTCCACAATCTGTCTTTCCAATAGTATTTATAATCTGAGCTCATAGTAGGGGCTCTCTACTAATTCCCATTTTTAAGCAAAATGTCAGCCAGTCACCAAGAAATTGATTTAACTGGTGCTTTTCATCTTTCTGCACCATTTTCTTGTTTGGGTAATCATAACGAGCATTGACTACTCTCATTTTTTCACTTGCACACACTTCTGCAACCCTTGCATCGTGATATAGACGTACCGTCATGCTTGGAAGTGGAAAAATGGGATGTATATCACACTGATAGACGTTCACCAAGGTGGTATAACGAGTAATTTCCAGAATATTAATCTGATAAACCAACTCCTGCACCTGATAAGTTCGCTTATCTCCTACCGCAGATGGACGAGGAAGCAACGCATTTAACTTTGCGTAGTTGGTTTCATACAGACGCATAAGCCCTGCAAAATCAACATGATAAGTTGAGTTTATTTTTCTTGAGTTAACCATTGCTGCCTCAGTTGTTGATGATTCAACATCAACCACTGAATTGTTATGATGGATGCTGCGTTCTCGATTGTACCATTTTTCACTAATTGGTAAGCCTCTTCTCTATTTAGGACGTGTACTCGGATATCTTCCCCTTCCGACTCTAAGCCAAAAAAGCCTCCTGATAATGGAGCGTCTATCTGACCAATATACAATTCTATACGTTCAGAGCAGCCCCCAGCTGAAGGGTAATACCCACTAATATGCTCAATAGATTTCACCTCCAACCCAGCTTCTTCTACTGACTCTCTTTTCGCCACATCCAGCGGGTTTTCACCGTCTTTATCTAGCATTCCAGCCACCACTTCCAGCTGCCATGGTCGCGTATCACCCAATGCACCTACACGTATTTGTTCAACCATAACAAGCTGATCAGTAACCGGATCATAAGGTAGAATCGCCACTGCATGCCCTCGCTCAAATAGCTCTCGTTCGATCTCTTCACTCCAACCTCCAGCAAATAAGCGATGACGAAACTTCACCTGAGTAAGGGAGAAGAACCCTCGAAACAGAGTTCTTTTTTCAATAACTTCAACATCTTTGTTGTGAAATGTAGGGTACGAGCTAGGGTTAAACATACACATTCTCTTTTAATCAATGAATGACAATGGATTTTAGGTCATGGCTAATTATCATGGATAAGAATTACACCGTATGTACAGATAATGAACTGTATTTATTAAACAAAACAGGTAACAATAGCCATATTATTGTTTTTTGTAGTACCCTATACGACACTGTATAGGATGCTGTGTAAAACTGTGTAAAAACAGTTCAAATTCAAACCAATACCTATATCCTAAACAATTAAATATAAATTTAAGTAGCAGGAAGAGTTACGACAATGAAGAAAGCGCTGTCCATCTTTATCTCAGCTTCTCTGTGCGGTCTGTCTTTATCAGCCTATGCAGAAAACCTAGCTGATGTTTATAATCAAGCGAAAAATAGTGATCCTCAGCTGTTACGCTCGGCTGCTCAACGCGATGCAGCTTTCGAGTCTATTAGCTCATCACGCAGCTCCTTACTTCCGCAAATTAACCTAACCGCTTCTTATGATTATGGTGAAGGTTACACTGGCGCAAGAACAAACGCTTTTCAAGCAGGTGTGGGCCTAAGCCAAGAGCTTTACCAACGCTCAAGCTGGGTTGCACTTGAAACTTCAGAGAAGCAAGCACGCCAAGCAGATTCAGCCTATGCAGCAAAACAGCAAGATCTCATTCTTCGTACTGCAACGGCTTATTTTGAAGTGTTAAGAGCTAAAGATACTCTTGAGTTTGTTCAAGCAGAAAAAAGTGCTGTTGAACGTCAGTTAGATCAAGAAAAGCAACGCTTTGATGTTGGTCTATCTGCGATTACTAACGTCCATGAAGCGCAAGCTGAATACGATAGCGTACTCGCGGAAGAAGTTACCGCAAGAAATGCTTTAGTGAACAGTTATGAATCACTACGCGAAATTACAGGTACAGGTCATAAGAACCTAGATATCCTTGATATTAAACGTTTCTCTGCCGCTAAATCAGACAAAACAAACGAAGCATTGGTCGAACAAGCACAACAAGAAAACCTAAGTTTACTTGCGGCTCGTATCAATCAAGATATCGCAAGAGACAACATCCGTTTAGCAAGCTCAGGCCATCTACCTTCACTGACGTTTAATGCAGATGCAGGATACGGTAACGGTGAAATCAGTGGTACTGATGTTGACGACACTAAATACAACCTAGGTATTAACCTTTCTGTTCCATTGTATACTGGTGGTAGCGTTACCTCTCAAGTAAAACAAGCCGAATACGATTACGTTGCTGTAAGTGAAGATCTAGAAGCGTCATATCGTTCAGTGGTTAAAACGGTTCGTGCATCAAATAACAATATTGACGCCACCATCGGCTCTATCCGTGCATTTGAACAGTCTCTAGTCTCTGCCGAGTCCGCACTATCTGCGGTTGAAACTGGCTATGAAGTAGGTTCACGTACTGTTGTTGATGTGTTGGACTTTACCCGTCGCGTATTTGAAGCAAAACGCAACCTATCTGATGCTCGTTACAACTACATCATCAGCGTACTTCAATTAAAAGAAGCCGTGGGTACACTAAGCGAACAAGATATTTTAGACATCAACGATGGCTTAAAACCTGCACCTGCAGAATCTAAATCGTCTTAAGTGATTGCAAAATAAGAACAAAAAAAAAGGCTAGTCAAATGACTAGCCTTTTTTTATGACGGCGATATCCGCCTTCTAGCTTCTAGCTTCTAGCTTCTAGCTTCTAGCTTCTAAAAAATTACTCTTTTCCGCCTTTGATAGCTTCAATGATTTCCGTCGTTGAACAACCATTTTCAAAATTAAGCACTTCGACTCGTCCGCCCGCAGCAATCACTTCTTCTCCACCCGCAATTTCTTCAGGCTTATAATCACCGCCTTTGACTAATAAGTCAGGCAGAACTTCAGCAATCAACCTTTGTGGTGTGTCTTCTGAAAATGGCACCACCCAATCTACTGCGCCTAATCCTGCTAGAACCGCCATACGACGATCGGTTGGGTTAACAGGTCTTGCAGGACCTTTTAGACGTTTCACTGAATCATCGGTATTGACTGCAACAATTAAGCGATCGCCCAATCCCGCAGCGTGGTTTAGGTACGACACATGACCGGCATGTAAAATATCAAAACAGCCATTAGTCATAACGACTCGCTCACCCTTAGCTTGCATCTTTTTCACTGCGGCAATCAGTGCTTGTTCGCCAATCACACCAAAATCAGTGTCTTGTGAACCATGCATAGCTTCGGCAAGTTCAATGGTCGATAATGTAGATGTACCCAGTTTACCCACTACAACGCCCGCTGCGGCATTCGCCAGCGCACACGCTTCGTCTAAACGTTTACCCGCCGCAACGGAAGCAGCCAATACTGAAATTACCGTATCACCCGCACCAGTAACGTCATACACTTCTTGTGCTTGAGTCGGAAGGTGGAATGGAGGAAGACCTCGACGTAATAGCGTCATACCGTGCTCACTGCGAGTCACTAGCAAGGCTTCTAAATCGAACTTTTCAATCAGTTCTAATCCCTTTTCTGCCAATTGCTGATCATCTTTAATTGGACCAACAACACACTCAAACTCTGACATATTTGGGGTCAATAGTGTTGCACCGCGATAGCGCTCAAAATCCGCACCTTTCGGATCAACAAAAACCGGCACGCCTGCTTTTCTTGCTTTTTCAATCATGGATTTAGAGT
The DNA here is from genome assembly GCF_000467185.1 of Vibrio ezurae NBRC 102218. Lineage (GTDB taxonomy): Bacteria > Pseudomonadota > Gammaproteobacteria > Enterobacterales > Vibrionaceae > Vibrio > Vibrio ezurae. Next base: position 52,926 of record NZ_BATM01000038.1, on the reverse strand, counting down.
GCTCTAGCGCTCCTTTCGCATAATCAGACAAGATAATGGCTTTGCTGCTTTGCAAAGAACTGTCTAGACGCGACAGTACTTTTTGAGAGTCGATATTCTCAAATTTGTCTTCAAAATCTAAACGAATAAGTTGCTGACCTCGACTCATCACACGCAATTTAGTGATGGTTGGATAGTCAGGTAAAGAAATAAAGTCACACTGCACGTTCAATGCACTTAACTTTTCAGTTAATACGCGAGCAGGTTCATCGTCACCGGTGAGACCGATCAAGTGCGAAGCGCCCCCTAATGCCGCGATATTCATCGCAACGTTAGCCGCACCACCTGGACGCTCTTCGTTATTTTCAACCTTAACTACTGGCACAGGTGCTTCAGGCGAGATTCGACCTGTTGGACCGTACCAATAACGGTCAAGCATCACATCACCAACAATAAGGACATCCGCCTCGCTATAATCAGGCAAGATTGGTTTCATAACGACTCCACATAATTATTTTTACTTTCAATTTTTGCTTTCAATTCTAGCATAGCTAAAGATATATCAAAGCAATGCTAAGCTTTTGAGCAATTTAACATTGTTCGTTATCTCGGTTGCGTATCTAGCATCCATTCAGACCACAGGTCGCTGACCAGCTCACGCTGTTCTACGAACTTATCTTGCGCCACATTCGCATCTAAATTAAGAAGATTACGTCTATGGATTTCATTTCTCATAGAGGTATACGCCTCAGCCAATATCTTCGCTTGCGGTGCTGAAAGTAAGTTCACTTCAACAAGGCTATCTAGGATACGAACATTGTCAGACCATTTTGTCAGGCGAGTGTGCTGATGTGCGTAGTTCAGCACCCAATATTGGGTCAAAAATTCAATATCGGTGATTCCGCCCGGATCTTGTTTTAGCATAAAGCGATCTTTTTCTTTACCGCCAAGATGATCACGCATTTTCTCTCGCATTTTGACCACCTCACTGCGCAACTGCTGCGCATCACGCGCAATGCAAAGCACCTTATTTCTGACCTTAGCAAATGCATCCACCAATAAGGCATCGCCGTATATAGGTCGGGCACGCACCAGAGCTTGATGCTCCCAAGTCCAAGCTTCTGTCAGTTGATATTCTTCATACGAATCAATTGGGCTTACCATTAATCCTGATGCCCCTGACGGTCTTAAACGAGTATCGATTTCGTAGAGGATTCCTGAGGCTGTACGTGTTGAAAATAGGTGTGTGATCCTTTGTGCAAGGCGAAGATAGAACTGTCGGCCATCAATAGATTTCTCACCATCGGTATAGGCTGATAATGGACAATCGTGCACAAATACAATATCTAAATCAGAGTTATAGCCTAACTCCCAGCCACCCACTTTTCCGTAGCCAAGCACCGCAAACCCTCGGCCTTCACGACCTTCAAGGTGATTAGGTTCTCCATATTTCGCCGCCATTTGACGCCATGCTTGGTTGATGACCTGCTCGACAATGGCTTCGGCTAAATACGTTAAGTGGTCACTGACTTGCATCACCGGCAATACCCCTGCGATATCCGCAGCCGCAATACGTAAAATGCAGGTTTGTTTAAATTGACGCAGTGCTTCCATCTGTTGCTCCATATCCTCTTCAGGGATACGAGCCAAATAATCTCGCAGTTCTGATTTATAGCTACTTAACTCAACTGGCTTGTACAACTGCTGTGGATCCAGCAACTCATCCAGCAAAATAGGATAACGCCCTAATAGCTCAGTGATCATAGGACTTGCGGTACACAGTCTAATCAGTTGTTCTAACGCGGCTGGATGTTCATCAAGCAGTTCAAGGTAAGTTGTTCGAGTGACTATTTTTGCCAGCACCGTTAGCACTCGCTCTAAGCCAAACTCTCCTTCAGGATGAGAGAATACTGTATATAACAACTTAGGCATTAAGTGCCTAATGACCTCTCTCCCTCTTGGCCCTAATGTTTTCTTCGTTAGCTCGGATTTAAAATGGCACACACTATTAGAAAGATCGGAAAGATCCTTCTCTTTTACATCAAGGGACAACTCTTGCAAGATCCCCTGCACTTGTTCTGGATCTTTCGCTAAGCTCCATAGCTCCATATAAACGGGATCAATACTTTGACCGTGCTCTTCTTCATCTCCAATCAACTCTTCAAAAACACTGTGCACATTCCCCATATGTCGACTGAGTTCAGCTTGCAGATCGCAATACTGCTCAAAGCCCATCACTAAGGCAAGCTTGCGTTGATTGTCTTCATCATCAGGAAGTGTTTGAGTTTGCTTGTCTTCCATCGCTTGCAGTAAGTTCTCAAGACGACGCAAAAAGCGATACGCTGACATCATTCCATCGACATCACTAGGTTCTAATAACTGCTGCTGTTGAATGGCGTGTAAGGTTTCAAGCAAGCCTCGACCACGTAAGCTCGGCTCTCGACCTCCACGAATCAATTGAAAGACTTGCGCAATAAACTCGATCTCACGAATGCCACCCGGCCCCAACTTAATATTATTGGTTAGCCCTCGACGGCGCACTTCGCTACGAATCATTGCTTTCATACGACGCAGTGATTGAATGGCACTGAAATCAATGTAGCGACGGAACACAAATGGGCGCAACATCTGACGAAGCTCTTGATATTGCGGATACATTTCTCGCCCCATCACCCGAGCTTTAACCATCGCATAGCGCTCCCAATCACGCCCTTGTTCTTGATAGTAATCTTCCAGTGCGGCAAAGCTCATCACCAGTGGGCCACTTTCACCAAACGGGCGTAAACGCATATCTACCCGATAACAAAAGCCATCCAACGTGTTCTGATCCAAAGACTTAATCAAGCGCTGACCCAGTCGAGTAAAAAATTGTGCGTTAGCTATAGGGCGTCTCGCCCCTTCCGTTTCGCCATTTTCTGGATAGGTAAAAATAAGGTCGATATCGGATGAGAAATTTAATTCGCCACCACCCAGTTTCCCCATACCAATCACTAACATTGGCTGATCGGAACCATCAGAGCCTTTCGGTGTGCCCCATAATTTACAACAATCAGCATAATGCCAAGCGTAGCTTTCAAAAATCATCGCCTCAGCCAGCACAGAGACATGCTCTAAACTCTGCTCAATAGGCCAACTGGCAACGATGTCTCTCCATGCGATCGTAATAATCTCATGATTGCGAAAGTCTCTGAGCACCTTCATCACTTGATTTTCATCCTGACAGGCCGCCAGTTGAGCATGTAGATCAGTTCGATAATTGAGACAGCGCTGTTCACTTTGCAACATCTCAGGAAGCTTTAATAGCAGGGCTTCATCACACAGCAATCGATTGAAAATAAAAGCGCTAAAATTCACGACTTTATTAAGTTCTTCAAGCCTTTGCGTAGGCCACTGCTCAGTGACAAAAGGAAACTTACTGGTCAGTTGCTGATATCTAACGGTGGCGTGTTCTGAATTGAGAAGCATAAAAATCCATTATTGCGTTCAAAAGAAGGAGGGCGTGTATAAAGCATAAAAAAGCGCTAACCCAAGGGCAAGCGCTCTATTTCGGAAATAAGAGGTAGCGGTGCTAGATAAAAGGCTAGCCGCTAGCTTTTCCAGTATGGGCGCGCTTCCATACACATTGCTCGAGTTTGTTCCATGGCATATAAAATAGAAGCTTGTTGACGCTCCAACCAACGTTGCAATTGATCTTGCTCTTCACCTTGCAGTTGATCCACTAATTGAAACACAGGCTCAAGCATTAACAGATCATCTATCCCTTGCGCTAAGTCAGCCCACGGCAATCGGAAAGATTGACGAGGTTCGGCATCAAATAATGCCGCAAAGCAGATTCCGGAGAATAAACAACGCTTAAGATGATAGTGCTCTTCTATATAGTCTTTCGACGTTAAAGTTTGTTCAATAGGAAAAGCACTGACCATTTCTGCCCAGGTACGATCCAGTTGATCTTGCGCAAACGAAACTAGGTTTCCTGACATTTTCTTACTGGCTTTAGTATCTAAGAATGGTTGCCAACCCTTAGTCAGCACCCAACGGCTTAGATCGAGAATAACGCCAGTATATCGAGAAGATTCAAGTAATTGTAATACATCCTCTTCTGTGGATAGATCCGCTCTTACTCTTTTAAGCTGCTTCACTAACGTCTTCTGAGTATCCAGCTTACGCAATGCATGCCCTTTATCCTCAGTCAGATCATCAAGATAGTCAGCAGCTTGTACCCACAGCAACTCTTGCTCTAGCCATTTTAATTCTTGTCTTAATATAGCGCTGGCTCGTCGAGGTACAATTCCGCCAAATACGGATAAGGTTTGTCTTACAAAACTCAACGAATAGCAAATTTCATTAAGACAGGCCATTGAGGGCGCTTCAACATACGCTTGTTCGTGATACAACCAATGAGACAATGCATGCTCCAGAGACTTAATAAAGCACTCTTCAACGCTGTCTTGCACCGCTACATCCACCAAGCCCAAGTGTTTAGGTTCACTGCCCGTAAAACCTTGTGCTAATCGATAGCCTCTTGCCGCCTTGCTTAAATTACCAAGACGCATGCCGCCGTCTTCACACAGTTGTCTGGCTAAAGTAAATAAAGCATCTGTTTGACCAGACTTTAATTCCAGCTCAACTTCACAAATTGTCGAAGACTTCTCGGATGCAACAACTTCACCCTGATCAAAGGCCACTTCAACTTGGCTACCATCAGGCATACCGACTAACCAGAGTTCACGAGTAAAGTTTGTCGCGAATAAAGGTTGTAGTTGCGAGGCTAACTCTTCAACAGTACGCCCATCTGGCCAGATGGTTTCTGGATGCAAAGCAAGGTCAGGATCGTTACTGGTGTGTTCTGCATTGTACTCTGGACGCTGGTGTAAACCTGCGACCACTCGGCCTGATGTTTTGACCGTTTGTACATAGACATCGTCGAAACGACGAATACGCATACCAATATCGTGGGTTCGCAGCCAGTTGTCTGGAGTATCAAAATAAATGTTACCCAGTTCTCGGCTATTATGTTGAAGGATTTTGTTTTGGGGGATTTTCTCTTTTAATACTTCAGAGAATTGTGGCGAAACAAAAAATTTCAGCTCTATTTCAGTTTCCATAAATCACTCATAATCGACTGTCTATAGCAGATTAAATCGAATTTAGTTTGTCAGCAAGTGACATTCAGCTGATCTAAATCACAAAAAAAATGCCTTTTGTGCAATTTTAAATCACATAAACCCTTTTAATACTAAAAAAACCTATTATAGTTACACCCCAGCATGACAATCACATGACAATACAAATATGCCAGTAAATACCATCATTGGTTTATTCGCAAAATCGCCGATAAAACCGTTGCAGCAGCACGGAGCAAAGGTCCAGGAGTGTGCATCACTCTTGCCAGACTTTTTTGCTGCGTCAAATGCGAACAACTGGGAAAAGGCGGCAGAATACCGTCAACAAATTTCTACGCTAGAAAAAGAAGCTGATGCTCTCAAACGTCAGATTCGTTTACATCTACCAACAGGCCTATTTATGGCTTTTGATAGAGGTGATCTGCTGGAATTACTAACTCAACAAGATAAAGTAGCAAATATTGCTAAAGATATCTGTGGCCGTGTTCTAGGCCGAAATCTACTTGTACCTGAAGCTTTGCACGAAGACTTCTTAGCATACGTTAAGCGTTGCTTAGATGCTGTCGGACAAATGTATAGGGTAATTAACGGGTTAGATGAACTGCTAGAAACAGGCTTCAAAGGACGTGAAGCAGAACTGGTTGAATCGATGATCGATGAACTCGATCGAATAGAAGATGATACTGACCAAATGCAGATTGAATTGCGTCGAAGCCTCAGAGAAATTGAAGATCAATATAATCCAATTGATGTGATGTTCTTGTACAAAATCCTCGAGTGGGTTGGAGGCATTGCGGACCAAGCGCAGCGCGTTTGTGCTCGTCTAGAGTTGATGATAGCGCGTAGCTAATCATTCTCCACCTCATTTCAACTTATTAATATCAAAGGATATTTAATGGATATTCTAGCTAACTACGGCACTATACTTCTTATCTGTGCTGCCGTATTCGGTTTTATGATGGCTATCGGTATCGGTGCCAACGATGTGGCTAATGCTATGGGCACCTCTGTAGGGTCTAAAGCATTAACTGTAAAACAAGCGATTATCATCGCCATGATTTTTGAATTTGCAGGGGCTTACCTTGCAGGTGGTGAAGTTACCGACACGATTCGTAAAGGGGTTATTGACACCTCTCTGTTTATCAATACACCGGATCTCCTTGTTTTCGGTATGATGTCAGCCCTACTGGCGGCGGGTACTTGGTTACTAGTGGCCTCTTATATGGGATGGCCTGTATCAACCACCCACTCCATCATTGGTGCCATCATTGGTTTTGCGACCGTCTCTGTCGGTTCTGATGCAGTTGACTGGCATTCGGTACAAAACATTGTGGGCAGTTGGGTCATTACGCCGTTTATATCGGGGTTATTTGCCTATTTTATTTTTGTCAGTGCGCAAAAGTTTATATTCAATACCGATAAACCGTTAGAAAACGCAAAACGTTATGTACCTGGCTATATGTTCTTAACCACGATTGTGATTTCACTAGTGACCATTAAGAAAGGCCTAAAACACGTTGGCTTATACCTATCGACAACTGAAGCATGGATTTGGTCTATTGTGCTCTCTTTAGTTGTAATGGTGATTGGTTATCTCTACATCCAAAAGCGTTTCAAGCTTGATAGCAAAAACCATGAACATAGCTTTACTGGTGTTGAGCAAGTCTTTAGCACACTCATGGTCATTACTGCTTGTGCAATGGCATTTGCTCATGGCTCTAACGATGTTGCGAACGCAATCGGTCCATTGTCAGCCATCGTCGCTACGATTAGCAACATGGGTGAAATTGCAGAGAAAACTCAAATTGCTTGGTGGATTCTTCCTCTTGGTGGCGTAGGTATCGTTGTCGGTCTTGCCACTATGGGTCACAAAGTAATGTCGACAGTGGGTACTGGTATTACAGAATTAACCCCAAGCCGTGGTTTTGCAGCGCAGCTTGCAACCGCAAGTACCGTTGTTCTGGCTTCTGGTACAGGTCTACCGATTTCAACCACTCAAACCCTTGTAGGTGCTGTTTTAGGCGTGGGGTTTGCTCGTGGTATTGCAGCACTAAATCTAGGTGTAGTACGTAACATCGTCGTCTCTTGGGTCGTCACTCTACCTGCCGGAGCATTGCTTGCGATTGTGTTCTACGAGATCATGTTGATGATTTTCACCTAAGTAAAATGTCAAATGTCTGTCATATTTTGACAATCTAACGTTATAGAGGGGGGCTTTGGCCCCTCTTTTAGTTGCAGGCGACCTATAATCTACTTACTATTTAGACAATGATGGAATGCATTCCTCACCTGAATCTGATTTTTTGAAGGACATACAGTGAAAAAACTTTTTTTGATCGCTTTTGCTGCTGTGATATCAGCACCTGCGGCATGGGCTCAAACGAGCTACATCTCCGACAACCTATTTACTTATATGCACTCAGGTCCTAGTGCTCAATACCGAATTATCGGTAGTGTTGATGCTGGTACTAAAGTAACGCTAGTGCAAACAAATAAAAAAAGTGGTTATACCGAAGTTGTGGATCAACGTGGTCGTAAAGGCTGGGTCGAGTCTAAATACGTAACGAAAACAGAAGGCATGATCACTCGTATGCCTCGTCTGGAAAAAGAACTGGTTCAAGTTAAAGCCAAACTGGCAAGCTTCAACGAGAAAGCAGACAAAGAGCAAGAAGGCCTAGTTCGTTCTCTAGAATCACGCAATGCGCAAATTGCTGAGATGGAAACAAACTATAAAAAAGTCAGCGACCAACTTCTTTCAGCACAAACTGAAGTGCGTGAGCTTAGAGCTCGCATTGATACGCAAAAAGAAGACCTTCTATTGCGCTACTTCATGTATGGCGGCGGTGTTGCGGGTCTAGGCTTATTGTTTGGTCTATTACTGCCACATATTATCCCTCGTCGTAAAAAATCACCTAACGGTTGGGCATAATTTCCCTTATTTAAGACGGGATATCCGAATCAAAAAAGCTGCCAAAGGCAGCTTTTTTTATGCGTAAAAAACCAATTTACCATTTAGCCATGCCAATCGTACAAGGCCGGTATTTGAATTGTCTCACCCGCAAACTCGACCACTACATAGCGAGGTGCAATTTCAACAAGCTTAGTCTGATCGTTGATCATCTCTCCCTCTTGCAGCTCTTTTCCATTAATTTTCACTAATCGATGCTTAGGGTTACTGGCATACATATGAGTTTGTAAGTTAAGAGCGGGTAAGCGACCTTTATAACGTGCCGTGTTTTTATCTAGCTCATTATTCTTGGTGTGATCCAAGTGAGTGTGCGACTCAGCTTTATCCGTATCGGACGGTTCATCTAATGCACTGGTAATTCGCCCTGCTAACTCCGGTGACAACTGCGATAAGTCTAACTTAGAAAGGTTCCACTCATCGTCCGACTCTTTCTTAGAAGGGCTAGAGGCGATCTTTGCCTTAGGCTCAACCTTAGGTGTAGATGAAGAGGCTTTAGCTCGGGTTGTTGAACTCGCAACGGCTGTTTCTGTGACAGGCTTAGGTTCTTCAGTGACCACTGCCGGCATAATCTTAGGTAATGGCAGCAAAGGTTTTGCAGGCTCAGCAGGCAAATACACAATGTCGAAGCTCGGAGTGGTATCTGCCACAGTCGCGATTGGCGCTTCCTCTACAACCAATACACTGTTGAGTGCAGGGCTTAACATAGCTTCAATGGTACGAGTGGTTGCAGAGCCTGACAGCAAGCTATGGGCTGCGACACCCACACCTAGCCCCACGGCAATCGCAACCACCAGCTTCATTTTTCCCTTACCCGCTTGTGGTCTAGATGATAAGTGAGCCTGTCCGCTACCTTGAATAGATGCCTGTTCAAATTGTTTCTGAGATTGCTCAAGTGCTTTTAATACCTCTGACATTACTGATTCTCCTTGTGATCACTTGCGGCACTTGGCGCACTTGCTTGTGTTGTAGCACTCAGTAACTTAGGCGCATTGTCGCTTGTGAGTCTATCAAGTTGACGTAATGTTTTATTTCCGGCTATGCCATCGGCATCTAATCCTTGCCATGCCTGAAAAGTAGACACTCTTTTCTTCAATTCATCATTAAAGGTAAACGTGTCCAGAGGCGCTGCATTCAACGCTTTTGCTAGCAATTTATCCAGTATTTGTACTTGTTCACCACGACTATCTGATTTGATTGTTTCCAGTATCTCGCTATACCAAAGATATCGAAACTGTCCTTTCCAATGTTGATCAAGCCAAGTCACTGGCAACTGTACTCGCTCTCCTGCCAGTAGCAGAGTCACTCTATCCTTAGTCACACCTTGCAAGATTGCAAAATAGGGCTGAGCATCCTCATACAGAGTAATCACCACAGGGCGATTAGACGCCACAATGGCCGATAAAGACGCTTTACTCTGAAAGCAATGGAACGGTGGCGTTGTGCCATATTCACAGTCGGAGTCCACGATAGAGGCATCAAATCCCCAAAGATGATACAACGCCTGCATCGCGCCCATTGGGGAACGGCTTTGCTCTATTAACTGAGCAAAATGCTGCTGTTGTTGGTTGGCAATGCTCTGCTTGTCCGCCATTTGCTGTTGCAGTTGCTGGGTATGAGCTTGTTGTTCATTGAACTGGGTTTGCAATTGTTGCCACTGATGCCAAGAGGTCAAACCGAGATACGTTGCCCCTGCAATGGCAAGAGATAGTAATGCAGGAGAGAACCAATGATAAGAATGGCTTGAGTGAGTACTAACTTGCGCTTTATTCGCTGTTGGCGCTTGATAAGCCAGCACATCATGACACGCTTTTTTTGCTAAGTTTCGGTCCACGGTTTGTTGCTGACTTAACATGGCATAATACAGCGCCTTATCACAAATAAGGTTGATTAAACGCGGAATACCTTGTGACTGCGAAGCAATAAATTGTACTGATCTATCAGAAAAAATATCTTCACGCCCACCGGCGACTCGCAAGCGAAATCCAATATAATCAGCAATATCTTTTTCCACTAAAGGCAAAAGATGATAACGACCCGTAATTCGCTGCGCTAATTGACGCAACTCGATAGTTTGTAGTTTGTGTTGTAGCTCAGGCTGTCCTACTAACAAAACTTTGAGTAACTTACGGCTATCTGTTTCTAAATTGGTGAGTAAACGAAGCTGCTCTAGCACTTGCGCTGATAAATGCTGAGCCTCATCAATCAACAATAAAGTTTGAATGCCCTTTTTATGATTCTCTAAAAGGTAATGATAAATGGCTTGAGAAAGCTGTTTTAAACTGGAAGGTTGAGTATAAGAAAGTGAAAACTCATCACAAATCGCTTCCAGTAGCTCCACCTCTGAGAAGGTAGGATTCAGTATTAGACCTGAAACCCAATTTCCTTCTAAATTCGCGAGCATGGCTTTAGAGACGGTTGTCTTACCTGTGCCTACCTCGCCGGTGAGCATGGCAAAGCCACCTCCACTATTGAGACCAATTTGTAAGTGTGACAGAGCCTCACGATGGCGCGCACTTAAGAATAAATACTTGGAGCTAGGAACAATTGAAAATGGTTCTTCTACAAAACCAAAAAAATCCTTATACATTTAGAGCTTCTATACATACTTCTTTTCTCATCTGAGTCAAGCTACCATTGAATACAAGAAAGTAAAGCAATCCTTTCATCGGCTAATCGTTGTGTTAGCTAGAGCAAATAATAACGACATACCATTGTCATTACGTTCATCCACAATACCAAAAAGAGAGAATTCATTTTGCAAACCTATCTAGTGGGTGGAGCAGTGAGAGATAAACTGCTCAATATTGAGAACTACGACCGAGACTGGGTTGTCGTGGGCGCGACGTCGCAAATATTGCTGGATCTTGGCTACCAAGCCGTCGGCAAAGATTTCCCTGTTTTTCTGCATCCCAAAACGCATGAAGAATACGCACTGGCTCGCACCGAACGTAAATCAGGAAGCGGTTACACTGGGTTTGATTGCTACTTTGCGCAAGATGTCACTTTAGAAGAAGATCTGATACGCCGCGATCTCACTATCAATGCCATTGCTCAAGATGAATCTGGCACCCTGTATGACCCTTATGGCGGTCAGCAAGATATCCAAAACAAGTGCCTACGACATGTTTCGCGCGCTTTTGTGGAAGACCCTTTGCGTGTATTACGTGTGGCGCGTTTTGCCGCTAAGTTGCATCACCTCGGCTTTAGCGTAGCGCAAGAAACCCTTAACCTAATGCGAGAGATTGTCGATTCAGGTGAGCTACAAACCCTCACCGCTGAGCGTGTTTGGCAAGAGTGGCATAAATCGTTATTAACCCAAGATCCGCAGGTGTTTATTGAAGTGCTACAAGAATGCGGTGCACTCGCCGTTGTCATGCCCGAAATTAGCCGTTTATTTGGTGTGCCACAAACCGAAAAATGGCACCCAGAGATCGATACTGGAATTCACACTCTAATGGTCGCTAAGCGATCGGCACAATTAAGCAAAGTACCCGAAATACGCTTTGCTGCGCAAATGCACGATCTCGGCAAAGGTGTCACACCACAGCAAGAGTGGCCAAGCCATAAAATGCATTGCCATACAGGCCTCAACATCATTGAATCCCTCTGCAAGCGCCTACGCGTGCCGAATCAATACAAAGAGTTAGCACTGCATGTGTGCAAGCAACACTCCAATATTCATCGAGCACAAGAGCTAAAAGCCACAACCGTTTTGCGCGTGCTGGATAGCTTTGATGTATGGCGTAAACCAAACGTACTAGAGCAAGTATTAATGACCTGCCAAGCCGATACGCAAGGACGACTAGGGCATGAGTCTACTCCCTACCCGCAACGAGACTACTTTGTCGCAACCTATCAAGCTGCGCTCTCGGTGAATGTACAGCAAGTCATTAAAGACGGTTTTACTGGCAAAGATATCAGAGAAGAGCTCAACAAACGCCGCACTGAGGCAATTGAGCAAGTGAAACAAAGCTGGCATTGGCGGTAAAAAATCGGCATAAAAAAGGCCTCCAAAGTTTACCTTTGGAGGCCTTTCATTTTGTGGTTATCAATTACTGAGTCAGCAAGAAAGCAAATAAACCTGCACCCAATAACAATCGATAAATCACAAATGGCGTCATTCCCATACGAGAGATCAGTTTAAGGAAGTAGTGAATACAAATATAAGCACTCACAAACGAGACCAAAATACCGGTAGAAAGCACACCTAAATGCATTGGTTCAGGACTAAGAGCCAATTTAGTCCCCAAGTAGCCACCAGCTAACGTAATAATTGGGATAGACATTAAAAACGAAAAGCGCGCCGCAGCCTCACGAGTAAAGCCAAGATATAACGCCGCGGTAATGGTGGCCCCTGAGCGTGATGTTCCCGGAATCATCGCCATCGCTTGAGCAATACCAATAATGAGCGTCTTTTTCCAAGTGGCTTGATACTCGTCTTTAGTCAAAGTTGAGGTTTTGTCTGCGTGCCAAAGCAATAAACCAAAGATGATCGTAGTACAGGCGATCACCCAAGCACTGCGCAAATACAGCTCAATCAGATCATTTAAAAATAACCCGGCAAGTCCGGCAGGAATAGTCGCAAGAATGATCATCCATGCTAACTTGGATTCTTTATTGTGTTGCTGTTTAAACACGGAGCCAAAAAATGCACGTAAAAGGGTTATCACTTCGTGTTTAAAGTAGATCACAACGGCCAGCAAAGTGCCTACGTGAACGGCAACGTCAAACGCCAGTCCTTGATCCTCCCACCCTAAAACCGCAGAAGGTAAAATCAGGTGAGCAGAGCTCGATATAGGTAAAAATTCCGTTAGCCCCTGAATCAAGGCCAGGGCAAAAGCTTCTAAATAACTCATTAATTATCATCACTTAAATGAAGAGGGGTCGCCGTAAGGTTCGACATCCCCCCGATAGACAAAAATTGTTGTTGCCAAATTTGGCGGATGCTACGCCCGTCCCCAGGAACAATCAGTTCAGGGCAAAGTTCGTACAAAGGTTGCAGTACAAAGTTGAATTCAACAATGTCCTTCCTTGGTATTTGCGGCGCTTGCGGGCTTTGCAGATCACCAAATAAAAGAATATCAATATCTAACGTACGATCTTGTTTCTTTTGGGCGTTAAGCGGACGACCATAAGCCAGCTCAAGCGCTCGCAAACGATGACAGAATTCAGGCAAAGCTAAATCCGTCTCTAGGCCGACCACAAAGTTGTAGAACTCAGCGCCATCAAATCCGGTTGCAGGGCAACTGTAAATCGTAGAGATTTGCAGATTACTCCCTAAACGTTGCAACTCTATGATCGCAGCGCGAGCGTGCTTATCTCGTTCGATGTTGGTCCCAATACCTAAATAGGTTCGGGTCACAATGCACCTCGCTCAATGACAACACCAACGCTTGCCGCTTGTGGCACAGCGCCAGGCTTACGAAGCTTGATTCGAATCCAAGGAACATTAAATTTATCCATAATTAGGCTGGCGATTTCTTCCGCCACTCTCTCTACTAGCAAGAATCGACCACCCTCAATATGAGCAAGAACCGCTTGACTGACAGAGAAGTAATCTAACGCATCTTCAACATTGTCACTGTGTCCTGCAGCTTGGTTATCGTGAGCCATTTCTATATCAAGCACTAGTTTTTGCTTGATCTCTTGCTCCCAGTCATACACCCCAATAGTGGTAATTACCTCGAGCTGTTCGATAAAAACTCGGTCTTGATTCATTATTTCGATCCTTTAATTGCCTCTTTCGGTAGTAAATTCTTGCAAAACAAGTTCAAATACATAGATTGAGGTCGGATAAGCTAAAAGTATAAAAAAACGTAATATACTACATTGAATGCCCTACTATCATCCCGATTCAATCGATATTAGCTACAAAGTGTAAAGGATATCTATGACAGCAACGGCTCTACTCATGATCATCTTGGCCTATTTATTAGGCTCAGTGTCGAGTGCCGTTCTCATTTGCCGGGTATTTCGCCTTCCTGACCCTAGAACAGCAGGCTCAAACAACCCCGGTGCGACCAATGTAATGCGCATTGGAGGAAAGCTACCTGCGGTACTTGTTCTACTATGCGATATGGCAAAAGGGACCATCCCTGTTTGGTCAGCCTACTACCTCGATCTTGATCCTGTGATGTTAGGTTTGATTGGTATTTCGGCCTGTATTGGCCACATTTATCCCATTTTCTTCCACTTTAAAGGTGGCAAAGGCGTAGCAACAGCGGTGGGGGCGATTGCCCCTATTGGCTTTGATTTAACGGGCTTATTGATGGGAACATGGTTAATTACCGCAGTAGTCTCACGCTACTCTTCACTGGCGGCCCTAGTAACCGCTTTAGTCGCTCCGCTATACACTTGGATGATCAAACCGCAATACACCTTGCCGGTGGCAATGCTGTGCTGTCTTATTATCTGGCGACATCAAGACAATATTAAACGCCTGTTTTCTGGAGAAGAGCCTAAGGTGGGATCTAAAAAGCTGTAATTACGCCGATAGCCTTTCCCTCTCTCTCCCCATCAAATAGTTCACATTCAACGCATAAAAAAACCGACCTAGTTAGGTCGGCTTCATATCAATCTAGTTTAGCGACGGTAATAACCAAGCAAAATAACTAGGCAATCGGCTCTAGCTGATCGATAGGCCAGCGAGGCTGAGCTTTAACACCTAAACCTGATGTTTCACCATTTTTCAAACGTTGCATACCTGCATAAGCGATCATAGCGCCGTTGTCGGTACAGAACTCGGTTCTTGGGTAGTAGACTTCACCGCCCACTTTCTTCGCCAAGGCTTCAAGTTCAAGGCGCAATTGTTTGTTGGCACTTACGCCACCCGCAATCACAATGCGCTTCATGCCTGTTTGCTGTAGCGCACGTTTACATTTAATCGCCAACGTCGCACACACCGCTTCTTGGAAGGCATACGCAATATCAGCGCGAGTTTGCTCATCGTTGTCATTGCCAGAGATAGTATTGGCAGCAAAGGTTTTTAAACCCGAAAAGCTCATATCCAGCCCCGGACGGTCAGTCATAGGACGAGGGAACTTAAAGCGACCTGGCGTTCCTTTTTCCGCTAA
This sequence comes from Vibrio ezurae NBRC 102218, assembly GCF_000467185.1. GTDB lineage: Bacteria > Pseudomonadota > Gammaproteobacteria > Enterobacterales > Vibrionaceae > Vibrio > Vibrio ezurae. Next base: position 37,783 of record NZ_BATM01000038.1, on the reverse strand, counting down.
ACGAGATAACAGCGGACCACCTGGGTAATCCAGCCCCATCAGTTTAGCCGTTTTATCAAAGGCTTCCCCCGCAGCATCATCAATTGATTCGCCAAGAATTTGATATTCACCAATTGCTTTCACTTCGACGATCATGGTGTGACCACCCGAAACAAGCAGCGCAATAAAAGGAAACGGCGGCGGGTTATCTTCTAGCATAGGTGCCAGCAAATGCCCTTCCATGTGGTGTACTGGCACCGCAGGGACATCCCACGCATACGCAATACTACGGCCAATAGTCGCACCGACTAACAAAGCACCCACTAGGCCTGGGCCTGCGGTATAAGCGATGCCATCAATGTCGGCAGAGGTTAAGTTGGCTTCTTTTAATGCTTCTTTCACTAATGGAATGGTTTTTTTCACATGATCGCGAGAAGCGAGTTCTGGAACCACGCCACCATAATCAGCGTGTAGCTTCACTTGACTATATAGTTGATGTGAAAGCAAACCTTTCTCTTCATCATAAATAGCAACTCCCGTCTCATCACAGGAGGTTTCAATACCTAAAATACGCATGCATTTCTCGCGACTTCTTTAATGTGTGGCAAGTTTACCTTGTCCTAATTGTTCAAACAAATGATTGATCGTTTTCTCCGCAATAAAATGCTTTACAAACGCTATCAGTTCGGATTAAAATTCCGCACCATTTTTGATCAAACTGGTTATTCCCCTTGCAAGTTAACTTGCCCAGAAAGTGGAACCCAGTATTAACGAATAACCCCTGAGGTGAAAGGCATATGCCAGTAGTTAAAGTACGTGAAAACGAACCGTTCGACGTAGCTCTACGTCGCTTTAAGCGCTCTTGCGAAAAAGCAGGTATTCTTTCTGAAGTGCGTCGTCGTGAGCACTATGAGAAACCAACTACAGTTCGTAAACGCGCTAAAGCAGCTGCTCAAAAGCGTCACGCTAAGAAGCTAGCTCGTGAAAACGCACGTCGCGTTCGTCTTTACTAATCCCCGATATTATTAGGAATTAGTAATGGCTCTTATTGAGAAACTCAAAGAAGAGCAAAAATCTGCGATGAAAGCCAAGGACAAACCGCGCCTTGGCACTATTCGTTTAGCCCTATCAGCAATTAAACAACGTGAAGTCGACGAGAGGATTACTCTGACCGACGACGATATCATCGGTGTGCTGACTAAAATGGTTAAACAGCGTCGCGATTCTGTCGCTCAATATGAATCTGCCGGTCGTCAAGATCTTGCGGACATTGAGAAAGCTGAAATTACAGTACTTGAGGAATTTATGCCTCAACCGCTGAGCGAAGAAGAAGTATCTGCATTAGTTGATAGTGCAATTACCGAATCTGGTGCTGCGGGCATGCAAGATATGGGTAAAGTAATGGGCGTTCTCAAACCACAAATTCAAGGGCGCGCAGATATGGGTAAAGTGAGTGGTTTAGTTCGTTCTAAACTGGCTTAAATCCCAATAAAAATTAAAGCAAGCCGTGCTATTCATTGAATGCACGGCTTGTTTGTATCTCGCACAAACGAACTTTCTTTAGGATCTATGGCTGGACACATACCACGTACCTTCATTGATGACCTACTTGCTCGACTGGATATTGTCGATATCGTTGACGCGCGAGTAAAACTAAAGAAACAAGGCAAGAACTACGGTGCTTGCTGCCCATTCCATAACGAGAAAACCCCCTCTTTCAGTGTTAGCCAAGAAAAGCAGTTTTATCATTGCTTTGGTTGTGGTGTTCACGGGAATGCCATCGATTTCATGATGGAATACGAACGTCTTGAGTTTGTCGAAGCCATTGAAGAGCTTGCCGCTCATCTCGGTTTAGAAGTTCCAAGAGAACAGCGTCAAGGTGGCTTTAGTAGCCAAGGCCCGACCGCCAATACTGAACAGAAACGTAGCCTATATGATTTATTGGGCAGCATCGCTAACTTCTACCGTTCGCAATTAAAAACGAGCGCCGGAAAAACCGCGATTGAGTACTTAAAAAACCGAGGGCTCAGCGGAGAAATAGCACAAAAATTCGAGATTGGTTTCGTAGCGGATGAATGGGATTCGGTACGAAAACAATTTGGTCAGCAAAAACAGGCACAAGATGCGTTAGTCAGTGCTGGCATGCTCATTGAAAACGACAAAGGTAATAGATACGACCGCTTCCGTGGTCGAGTCATGTTCCCTATTCGTGACCGTCGTGGTCGAGTGATTGGTTTTGGTGGACGCGTCTTAGGTGACGGTACGCCAAAATATCTCAACTCACCGGAAACGCCCATATTCCATAAAGGCAAAGAGCTTTATGGTTTATATGAAGTGCTACAAACTCATCGCTCGCCAGAACAAATTCTGGTGGTTGAAGGGTATATGGATGTAGTCGCTTTGGCGCAGTTTGGCGTGGACTATGCGGTAGCCTCACTTGGCACCTCTACCACTGGCGATCACCTGCAAATGCTATTTCGTCAAACCAGCAATATTATTTGTTGTTATGACGGGGATAGAGCCGGTCGTGATGCAGCATGGCGAGCAATGGAAAATGCCCTGCCTTATTTAAACGACGGGCGTCAGCTTAAGTTTATGTTTTTGCCGGATGGCGAAGACCCTGATACCTATATCCGTCAACACGGTAAACAGGCTTTTGAAGAGCAAGTTCGCAGTGCGACGACGCTATCAGAATTTATGTTTCAAACTTTAATGCAGCAAGTGGATACCAGCAGTAAAGAAGGCATGGCTAAGTTAAGCACTTTAGCTATCCCTCTGATTAGTAAAGTACCGGGCGGTACACTGCGTATGTATCTGCGTGAATTACTTGGACGAAAACTAGGTTTAGTCGATGAGCGTCAGCTGCAACAATTGATCGCCAAAACAGACGAGCAATCTGCGCGTCCAGCGCCGCATAAGAAGATAGAAAGAACGCCAATGCGTGTTGTCATAGCATTATTGCTACAGAACCCGCATTACGTAGAGTTAATACCAAACCTAGATTCAGTTAGTCAAACTAACCTACCTGGGCTAAGTTTATTACTCGATGTGGTTGATAAGTGTATAAATCATCCCCATATCACCACTGGCCAGTTATTAGAGCACTGGCGAAATCAAAAAGAAGAACGCATATTGTCACTTCTGGCAAGCTGGGATCTCCCAACTTATAAGGAAGAAGACAATCATGACGATATATTTTGTGATTCACTGGATAAAGTAATTTACCAGTGTATTGAACGGCAAATTGAAACCCTACAAGCGAAAGAAAGAAGTGTCGGCTTATCAGTCGAAGAAAAAAGGGAGCTGCTGGCTTTAATGCTAGATTTAAAAGCATGAGACCCTGAACGCTTGTAATGTAAAAAAGTTTGCTATAATTAGCGGTCTGCATTTCGCAAACTAGTTCCTTCACCAGACCAGAATTTGGATACCATCTATGGATCAAAATAGGCAGTCACAGCTTAAAGCGCTTGTTCTTAAAGGCAAAGAGCAAGGCTATCTAACTTATGCCGAAGTTAACGACCATCTACCGCCTGAAATCGTAGATTCAGAACAAGTCGAAGATATCATTCAGATGATCAACGACATGGGTATCAAAGTGGTAGAAAACGCCACTGAGATCGATGATGACACGATCAATGATGAAAGCACAGAAGTCGATGAGGATGCAGCTGAAGCAGCTGTTGCCGCTTTAAGCACCGTTGAAAGTGAAATTGGCCGAACAACAGATCCAGTGCGCATGTATATGCGTGAAATGGGTACTGTTGAGCTTCTAACTCGTGAAGGCGAGATTGATATCGCTAAGCGTATCGAAGATGGCATCAACCAAGTTCAAGCATCAGTTGCAGAATTTCCTGGCACAATACCGTATGTTTTAGAGCAGTTCGATAAAGTTCAAGCTGAAGAACTTCGCCTAACAGACATTATTTCAGGTTTTGTTGACCCTGATGATGACGGTACAACAGCGCCAACAGCAACTCACGTTGGTTCAGAGCTGGCTAAAACCGATCTTGAAGAGTCAGACGCTGACGATGCTGAAGATGACGAAGACGAGGAAGAAGAAGATACAGGTATCGATCCAGAGCTAGCTCTAGAGAAGTTCACCAATCTTCGTAACACATACCAAAACCTACAGCTAGTTTCTAACAGCGAAGGCCGCGACAGCAAAGCCTTCAAAGTAGCAACCGCTAAGGTAAATGATGTATTCCGCGAATTCCGTCTAACACCAAAACAGTTTGATCACCTTGTGACTCAACTTCGCACCTCTATGGAGCGAGTTCGTACACAAGAGCGTTTAATCATGCGTCAAACCGTAGAATACGGTGGCATGCCTAAGAAAGAGTTTGTTAAAACTTTCACTGGCAACGAATCAAGCGATGCTTGGGTAGACAACGTATTGTCTTCAACAGCACCTTATAAAGAAAAGATTCGTCGTAACGAAGAAGACATCCGTCGCTCTATTCAAAAGCTGAAAAGCATTGAACAAGAGACCTCTCTAACGGTTCAGTCTATTAAAGACATCAGCCGTCGCATGTCTATCGGTGAAGCAAAAGCTCGCCGTGCGAAAAAAGAGATGGTAGAAGCGAACTTACGTCTGGTTATCTCTATTGCGAAGAAATACACCAACCGTGGTCTACAGTTCTTGGATCTTATCCAAGAAGGTAACATCGGTCTAATGAAAGCCGTTGATAAATTTGAATACCGTCGTGGTTACAAATTCTCAACTTATGCGACATGGTGGATTCGTCAGGCAATTACACGTTCTATCGCTGACCAGGCGCGTACTATTCGTATCCCTGTGCACATGATTGAAACCATCAACAAATTGAACCGTATCTCTCGTCAGATGCTTCAAGAGATGGGCCGTGAGCCACTGCCAGAAGAATTGGCAGAACGCATGCAAATGCCAGAAGACAAGATTCGTAAAGTACTTAAAATCGCTAAAGAGCCAATCTCAATGGAGACACCAATCGGTGACGACGAAGATTCGCATCTGGGTGATTTCATCGAGGATACCACTCTAGAACTGCCTTTAGACTCAGCAACGGCAACTAGCCTTAAGTTTGCAACTAAAGACGTACTAGCAGGCCTAACACCTCGTGAAGCTAAAGTACTGCGCATGCGCTTTGGTATCGACATGAACACTGACCACACTCTAGAAGAAGTGGGCAAGCAGTTCGACGTTACTCGTGAACGTATCCGTCAGATCGAAGCAAAAGCACTACGTAAACTGCGTCACCCAAGCCGCTCAGAAACACTGCGCAGCTTCCTAGACGAGTAAACAATCAGTCTTTATGTACAAAAGGTGAGCACTGGCTCACCTTTTTTGTATTTATCAGTTTGATAGCACAAAAACTGTACATTATTACTCCCTATTCTAGTGACTTCACCTAGACACTCCCCTGTCCATCTCATATAATCTTCACCCTACAAAGGCCCCTTAGCTCAGTGGTTAGAGCAGTCGACTCATAATCGATTGGTCCGCAGTTCAAGTCTGCGAGGGGCCACCAAATTTAAAGGCCTGAGAAGCAATTCGTTTCTCAGGCTTTTTTCATTTCTGCTATTTATAGCATATTTATAGCACTTTCATTTTGTAGCAAACCATTACGATAACGCTCCTCAGCAACTTATCCCTACCCAGAACTAAACAAGCATAAGGTTCAGAACTCATCAAGGTGAAGCTAAGAGCTTTCTGTGTAGGGTGCACAACCTTGCTCTGAGTGAGAGTGAACTACCTGCTACTCCCTAAGAAAAGAAACGTCATTTATTCAGAGAACGGTAAAATTACTTTTAAGCGCATTGCGACTCATTTTTGGATAAAAATCAGTTAAAGAATAATTACCACAGAATTAATTTTGGACTGGGCTGGCAAAGTCACCAACTTATTAGGAGATAGAAATCATCGGGCTGTGAAATGAACTTTCATAGATGATAATATGATGAAAATTTGACATAACATGCAGTACTTATCAAATGGCAAAGATTACTTATACAGAGGTTCAAGATAACCTCAAAACCCTATCTGAAAATATTACCCCACAAACTTATGCGTTTGACTTTGTACAAGCATTTGGTATCCCTAAGGCGACATTGACAAAACTCAAAAAGACATCGCCAGATGGGCGCGAGGTTATCCATAAAGGTGGGGCTATGGTACGCGTGGTTGACGGTGATCCAATTGATGCACTTGTTCGCCTAAAAAATGAAAAGAGCCTAAAGACTAACCGTATTCGCATCTTGATGGTGACAAACCTAGAAACTGCAATTGCCTTTGATACTAAAGTCAATGAAACCATGCCTACACTGCCTCTTGAAAACCTGCATGAAGAATTCGAGTTCTTTTTACCGTTAGCTGGAATGGAGCGAGCCTCGCTTGCCTCTGAGTCTGTTGCTGATGCAAAAGCTGCCGAGAAGATGGCAAAGCTGTTTGATATTTTAAAAGCATATAACGGCACATCAACTGATGAAGAGCTGCACGCCATGAATGTGTTTTTGGCGCGTTTGCTGTTTTGTTTCTTTGCCGAAGATACTGGTATCTTTGGTAAAAATCAGTTCACACAACTTACCGCTGATGTTACGCAAAAAGATGGCTCTGATATGCATAGCATATTGGCGGAGGTGTTTAGCATTCTTGATTTAGCTCCTCATGAACCTGGGCGTGATAATCACTCAAATCTAATTAAAAGCCTACCGTATGTAAATGGTGGTCTGTTTGCTGAAAGCCTACCTGTGCCTAAATTTAACCTGCGAGCTCGCAGTGCACTCATTGAATGTGGAGCACTAGATTGGTCAAAGATAAATCCTGATATTTTTGGTTCTATGATTCAGGCTGTGGTTGATGTGAAACAGCGTGCAAACATGGGAATGCACTATACCTCTGTTGAAAATATTATGAAGGTAATCAGCCCGCTATTTTTAGAGAAACTGCATGACGCACACCAAAAGGTTTTGGAGTCTGGTTTTAATGCCGCACGTAAAGTAACAGAGCTAAAAGCACTATGTAGCCGCCTGAGCAAGATTAAAATTGGAGACATGGCCTGTGGTTCAGGTAACTTTTTAATCATTGCTTATAGAGAGCTACGCTTGCTTGAAATGGAAATTTTAAAATCCATCAGAGAGCTAGAGGGCAATAGCAACCAAATGGCGTTGGGCTTTGGTTCACCTCAGTGTGGCATCTCTGTTGGTCAGTTCTATGGTATTGAACTAGATGAATTTTGCTGCCAGATTGCTGAGTTGTCACTGTGGCTTGTCGAGCATCAAATGAACCAACAATTTAATGAAGAATTTGGGTCGAGTGAAGCGGTACTGCCTCTGAAATCCTACAATAATCTACATGCAGGAAATGCATTGCGTATTGACTGGAATTCGGTGATGCCAAATGAAGGTGAGGTTTATATTGTTGGAAATCCGCCGTTTCTGGGGTCATCAATGCAGTCTAAAGAACAGAAAGAAGATATGAAACATATCCTTTCAAAGTTACCCAAGTATAAAAAACTAGATTTTGTGACATGCTGGTTCTACCTTGCTGGACAATACATTCGAAACACTTCAGCTGAATTTGCTTTGGTATCGACAAACTCAATTTGCCAAGGTAGTCAAACTGGTTCTCTATGGCCATCCATACTTCAAAATAACATTGAAATTAGTTTTGCTCATACATCCTTCAAGTGGACAAATAATGCAAAGAATAAGGCAGCTGTTATCTGCGTAATAGTGGGTCTACGAACTTTGAGCTCAGAAGACAAACTTCTCATAACGGAAAATATTGTTTCGGTTGTAAAAAACATAAGCCCTTATTTGGCAAATTCTGAATCAATTATTGTTGATGGTTCGTGGAAAGCTTTGAACTCTTTTCCAATGATCGAGTATGGGAATAAGCCCACAGACGGTGGAAACCTAATATTAAATGATGATGAAAGGAATGAAATATTCAACAATGAACCATTTGCTAAACGATTCCTCAGAGAGTATATCGGATCAGCTGAACTAATTAATGGAAAAAGAAGATGGTGCCTTTGGTTGCATGAGACTGACTTGGAACAGTTAGAGAAAAATATAGTGATAAAGGCACGATTAGACAAAGTTAGAAAAATGAGGCTTGATAGCACTAAAGCTGCCACACGTGACTTTGCAAAGGAACCAAACAAGTTTGAGTTTGCTAGTTACAGTAGCAAACGTGGCACAGGTTTATTCATTCCAAGGGTTTCTTCTGAAACTCGAAACTATATACCAATGGATTTTAGAGGCAATGATACTGTCGCGAGTGACTCCAACTTTGTTGTATACGATGCCCCACGTTATCTTTTGGCATTACTCTCCAACAAAATGCACACTCTATGGGTTGCAACTGTTGGTGGGCGTTTAAAAACAGATTATCGCTACTCAAATACCCTGTGTTACAACACATTTCCTGTGCCAGACCTAGCTAACTCCGACATAGATAAATTAGAGGCCTTTGCTAATCAAATCATCCGTGAGCGTATAATGAGTGGCGATACTTTAGCGACCCTGTGCGTGCGCAGCAAAATGCCTGCTTCACTTTTAAAAGTTCATAGCGAGCTAGATGCCTTTATGGACTCGCTCTATCAAAAGGCATCGGGTCGCAGCAAACCACTTGAAACCGATGCAGATCGCCTAGAGGTGCTGTTTAAACTGTACACTGAAATGAAAGCTAAGGCAGGCAAATAATGACAGTTAACTTTGTGGAAGTACACTACGACCAAACCAAAAGCAGTGTTAATAACAATGAATTAGGCATGCGTGAAATGCAGGCCCGAGCATATGATCACCGTGATGCAAAGTATCTACTCTTAAAGTCACCGCCCGCCTCAGGTAAGTCGCGTGCCCTGATGTTTATCGCACTAGATAAAATGCTTAATCAAGGCCTCAAAAAGACTATTATTGCTGTACCTGAAAAGTCTATTGGTGGCTCATTTTCTAATACAGATCTTATGACTTATGGCTTCTATGCAAACTGGGAAGTTTATGTACACAACAACCTTTGTGTAGATGCTAGTGCTACCTCTGAGGCATTTAAACGCTTTATGAGGTCAGATGATAAAGTACTGATTTGTACGCACTCAACCCTGCGTAACGCCTTTAAAACCATCTTAGCTACTGAGTTCAATAATTGCCTAGTTGCCATTGATGAGTTTCACCATGTATCCGCCAATGAAGAGAACATACTAGGTCAAGTACTGCAATCTATTATGGATAATTCAAGCGCACATATCCTAGCGATGACAGGTTCGTATTTCCGTGGGGATGCAGAACCAGTGCTCCCGCCCAAGTATGAAGATAAGTTTGAAAAGGTCACTTATAACTATTACGAGCAATTAAATGGCTATCGGTATCTTAAATCTTTAGGCATTGGTTATCACTTTTACCAAGGCTCATACCTAGAAGAAATTAGTGATGTACTAGATACTGATAAAAAAACCATTCTGCACATTCCAAATGTTAACTCGATGGAATCCACCAAACGCAAGTATGATGAGGTGGGGTATATCATCGACTCAATCGGTGATGTCATTGATGATCGTAGCATAGACCCTAAAGCCTATGATGCAGGAGTACAGTTTGTACGCCGAAAAGGTGACCATAAGATTATCAAAGTAGCTGATTTGGTGAATGATAACGCCAAAGAGCGTGAGGCCCTACAGGGCTACTTGCGTGATATTAAAGGCATAGATGATATGGACCTTATCATTGCCCTAGGCATGGCAAAAGAGGGCTTTGACTGGTCATTTTGCGAGCATTCACTTACCGTCGGTAACCGTGGTTCATTAACTGAGATAGTCCAGATCATTGGCCGTTGTACGCGTGACTCTCATAACAAAACCCATGCGCAATTTACCAACCTAATCATTAACCCAGAGGTGGGTGATGACATGATTAAAGATTCGGTAAATAACATGCTAAAGGCTATCACTGCTTCGCTTTTGATGGAACAGATCTTAGAGCCTAGATTGAATTTTCGCTCCGAGCGTTCGAAGGATAATGGGCCCGATAACCCATTTAATGACAAAGACAAAATCGAAAAAGAAAAAGAGAAGCATAAGAACAAGTCTAAGGCAGGCACTGTGACGATTAAAGGCTTCATGGAGCCAAGTACGGACAAAGTGCGTCGTATCATTCAAGAGGACTTTACAGAACTTCAAGCTGCAGTCCTAAAAGATGATGCTGTGCAAAAGTCTATGTCTGGCGGCTCTGACCCTGAAGTGACCAATAAACTACACCTACCTCGAATCATCGAGGAAAAATTCAAAGGCCTAGGACTAACAGAACAAGAGATCGAAGAAGTACGTCAGCACTATATTGCTGAAACTCTTATCAAGCCTTCACGAATTGAAACGCGTCAAAATGCCGATGGCACTGAATCCCAATTTATCAAAATGGCAAACCAGAGCTTTGATTTAGATAATTTAAGCATTGACCTGATTGATCAGCACAATATCTATGAGCATGCCTTTAATGTTCTTTCAAAAGCGATTGATACACCAGTGTTACTTGCTATTAAGAATGAAATTGACTCACATAAGATTCAAATCACCAAAGAAGAAGTGCTGATACTCTTTCAAGAGCGCAAAATCGAAGCCTTCATGCAAAAGCATGGTCGTAAGCCATCGTTTGATTCAGTTGATCCAATCGAGAAGCGCATGGCAGAGGCGATTTTGTTTGTTGAAAAAATGAAGCGTGAGCAAATGCAAAAGGCGGCGCAAAATGGATAATTTAGATTTTCTAGCTGCCATTGAGAAGGCTGATAAATATAACTGGATAAGTGATGTAGAGTTCAAAACCAAAGCTGTGCGTAGCACCCATGCTGATGAGTTTCAAACCATCTTAGATTTTCATAATGAATATGGCAGAGCGCCAGATAGCAATGCCTTTGATGTTATTGAAATGAAGTTGGGCTTTTTACTTGAAAAGTTACGCCTAGATAATGCCATTTGTGATGAACTAGCTCCAATGGATGAGTATGGTTTGTTGCGGGAAAAGTTTGATTCCATCGACGATATCATGAACTCACGTCTGTTTGAGACTATTTCATCTAGCAATGAAGCTAATAATTCTATCTATGAGTTCAAAAATGTCACCCACCCTGAAGTTATCCGTGAGCGTAAGAAAGCCACTCAAATAGGTCAAACAACAGCATGCCATAACTTTGAAGTATTTGAACCGTTGTTTAAGCAAGTACATGAAGGGTTGAAACGTGGGACTAAGCTGCAATGGGATATTAACTCTAACCGTATTGATACATCCGACTGTAGTGAGGGTGACTTTTTCCTATTAAACGGTGCGCTAGTATTCATTGATTTTCTGAGTGAGGAGTATCAAGGCGTAAGCCGTAAAGACCAGCGAACATTAATCATTTATGAAAATGGCACGCAATCAACGATGATTCTGAACTCATTAATGCGCCGCTTACGTGAAGATAAAAACTCTAAACGTATCGCTAATACAGATGGCAGTTTTTACAACGCAGCTCGAGTGAAAGCCAACAATGAATCAGACCCACGCATGCAGATTTACTCAAATGCTCGCAGCACAGGTTATGTTTACATTGCAAGAACACTTGGAGATAACGCAGCTACACGACAATTTGATAACCTTTTTAAAATTGGCTTAGCCAAAGACGTTGAAAAGCGTTTTAAAGCTGCTAAACGTGATACAGCATTTTTAATGGCCGAGGCTGAGCGCGTGAAAGTCATTCCACTAGAGGGAATAGACCTGCGTTCTGCTGAAAGCGCTATTCATGCCCTGCTTGAAAAAGTCAGGCTTGAGATTGGAGTCATTGATCGTGATGGCAAAGAACGCACAGCCAGAGAGTGGTTTATCGTACCCCTAAATATCATCGAGCAAGCTGTCGATTTGATTAGAGACAAAACTATACATCTGTATGTATATGATGAGGTCAAGGGTGAAATCGTTAGGCGATAGAAATTACAAAAGTTTAAAACTTTAATGCCCTCTGACACTATTGACATTTAGAATCAAAATTTGCCATAGCTCACTCTTTTGAATAAACGATGAGTATTTACCCTAAACTATTTTGGGGTATTTCCTTATTACTTTACTGATAAAAATACAGTTATTCACAGAACTCCAAGTTAAACAGCATGGCGGAATTGAGATTCAATTCGCCATTGGTAAAGGCGAGTGATTAGCTCTAGCCCGTCAGTTATTACACCTTTAAGTGTTCTCACAAGTTCATCAGAGCAATATTGGCTTGTTTTGATAATACCTGTCGCCTTATCTATAGAAAGTTCGTAGTAAGGCTTAAAAACCTGATTTTTGCGCATACAAAAAACACCGCCCATTAGTTGAGTAAACTCTTTCCAATTACCTGTATCCGCAGCTTCAATCACACGCTTTCTGACATCATCTAAGCCTAATACCTCTTTCAATCTTCTAAGCTCACGCCATACAGTGACAGAGCAACCACCGAGTTGCTGAAATTGGCGTATTCCCCAGCAAGATGCCCAAGCATCTACCCTTGCAGCTGCATCTTGAGGATCTTCACCATAAAGCCCAGAATCTAGATCTGAGCCATCTATATTTTTAGATATGTACTTTGCGATATAACCTGTGGCCGTTCCTTTACTTGGATCAATCTTCACTTCGGTAAAACGGTGCTCTACTGCCCCCTGCTCTGCTCCATCTTCTTTCAAAGAATAATCACGCATAACACTCACCATTTCATCGTAGTGATGCTTTTCTACGAACAGAAGCAAGTGCCAGTGAGGCGTTCCATCATGTTGTGGTTCAGCTACTCTAAACCCATAAAAACGAATACCAAGACAACTAAGCCTAGAACGTATAAGTTGCCAAATATTATTAAGATATTGCTGACCATCTAAAGGGGTGTACCCTCCCCACTTTGGATTAACATGACCAGATTTAGAATAACTGCGATGATATTTTGACGGGCAAGTGATGGTAAGAAATCCAGCTTCATGATCTAACTCTTTTGCCATATCTTCAAAGCCTCGGGCACGCATCATCAATTCACCTTTTCTGATTTTAGGATCTGACACACCCTTTTGAGATAGCTCTAGCAGAGAGAAACTTTGCCCATGCTCGTTAGTGGCAATAATGTTTGATAGGTATTCTTTTTGATAGGCTTTTTGGTTCAATCTAGCTATCAAGGTAGCCCTTGAACAATACAAACTATTGGGTTTATTTATCTGATTAAGGTGGTGTAGGACGCTTTCAATATTTCGTCTTAGTGTCTTTCTCAGTTTTCTTAACCACCACTTATGATCACTATACCGACCTAACTCGCCACGTACTGAGTATTGAGCAGAGCTAATAACAACTCCCTGCTGAATGATAAATGCTTTCACCACATCAAGAGCTTGAACATCATCTAAATACTGACGACGAAGAGCCAACACTGATTCAGCGTATTGCTTTGCTTTATAGCGTAAATCATCTTCAGTTAAACTCAGCTCTAATTTTGTTAAAGGAATAGATAATTTCTTGGCTAACTCATCAGTAATTAAACGCAAGTAGCTATTGCGCTCGAATTTACTCAGTTTAGAAAAATACTCTTTAAGTAGTAATGATTGAATCTCCAATGGAAACCGAGACAGCCTAGATTGAACAAAAGATCTATCATCTCGCTCAACAAGCGTTAGGTCTATGTTGTCCATATTGCCTCCTTACCTTTATGAGTCAAACTGAACTCATCCCAGCGCAGACCGAAATAAACAACAGGAACAAAACTAATGAAGCCTGCCTGATAGAGTTTTTCAATTGTTTTAGCAAAAACTCGAACAGGAAGTCTTCTTGCAGGAATAATATCCCCTTTATCTGGGCAATAATCAGAACAAACTTTAAAGGTTTGTCCTGTGCTCATCCATAGTAAAAGGGTCTTTTGCTCTTTAGTTAGATTAGGCATAAAAACCTCCATCTTGAGGTAGATGGCTTAACTTGGTATGGCTATCCAACCACTTATCTAAGTCTTCTTTTAGGTAACGGACGGCACGCCCAATTTTAATAAATGGTGGTGCGACGGTGCGGTTTTTGCGGTGTCCTTCCATTCTTGCTTGGCGAAGAAAAGAACGACTCATGCCAATATAAGCGGAAGTTTCTTGCTCTGTTAAAGCTCGTTTATCAATGTTCATAGGTTTATCACTCGTTTGCTTGTAATGTTTACTAAGTGATATTTAACCTACATAACTTTTTACTCTTATTGTGAACCCCTATTGTGAATAAATTGGCTTTGGATCACAAAATTCCTTCCGATCGCTTTGTGTTGCCTACTATTCACTATGAAAGAGAATATACCCAAGATTTATTACCAAATTAGTAGTCATTATTGCCTATAAAAAACCAAAATTTAGCCAATAAATCCAAACAATCTTCTAAACAACACTATTTTAGCGACTACATAACTGGCTTTCACATGGGATACCGTCATTGTCACCATCAATTTTCACATTTGGGCAATGGGCTAAATAGAATTTAGCTTCATTGCATGATGTCATTTGGCTACAGTGTGTTTTGCCTTGGCAGCTAAACCCCATATTTTCATATGGAGGGTTCAATCGTGGCTCCACTACATAAGCCCAAAGAGCATAACCCGCAAATGCGATTGAAAGCCCTAAAAACACAATAGATAGTGGGCTAACATTGGGTTTAAGTGGCTCAATCCCAATTAGTATTGCTTTTTTAGCTGCTACTTTACCCTTATTACTACCTATCTGAAATTCAACTTCATCACCTATTTGAGGCCTTCTATAACCTGATTTAAACTTCGATATATGGACAAAAATATCTCCATTCGTTTCACTGGACTGAATAAAACCAAACCCTTTATCATCAACCCATCGAACGATTCTTCCCTTCATCTTTGCCCTTACCTCCAAATTATTAGTTCAACTAAGACATTGCATATAGTATCAATATCTTACCGACACATACCCAATAATCGTCATATGATTACAAACTAAATCGCTTTACTACCCAATAAGATTGACAGCCGCAGCTTTGTGCTCTGGGGCCAAATGAGCGTAGCGTAATGTCATATTAAGATCAGCATGCCCTAGTAACTCTCGAACAGTATTTAAATCAACGCCAGCCATAACTAACTTACTCGCAAAGTGATGACGCAAATCATGAAAGTTAAAGTTACTAAGTCCCGCCTTTTCAACAATTCTCAACCATGGCTTTTTAATATCTGTTAGTGGCTTATCTGTCCCTGCTGTAAAAACATAGTGATTGAATGGGTGCTGCTTTCGCCAATCTTTTAACACGTCCATAATCGTTGTATTCAAAGGAAGAGTTCGAGCCTTCTTAGATTTAGCCTCACTACTTTTAACAACTAAATATTGGTGAGAAAAGTAAACATCATCCCAAGTGAGTGATAGCAACTCTCCACGCCTTAATCCTGTATGCATCGCCGTTAAAATAATCGGCTCAACGTAATCAACAAAGCGAACACCAGACAGACTCGGATATAAAGGCTCACCTCTAATTTCTCGATGTTTATTTGAGGAAATTCTTTTATTACGAATAAGTTCGGTGCGGTTAAATATAGCTTCGAACAATCTGTCTTCTTCTTCCTCTGAAAGATAACGTATGCGCGTATTATCATTCTTCAGTGTTTTCACTTTCGTAAGATTGTGTGCTTCTATCAGATCCCACTCTACAGCTCGAGAAAGAGCCCCTTTCAAGGTATTAATTGAGTAATTTATCGTTGCAGGTGCTCGACCAAGTTTTATGCGCTCACTTTTCCACTTTTCAACATCCCAAGCAGTTATCCGATCTAAGTCTTTGCTCAAGAAATGTTTAAATTGCGACTTTAGATGCCCTATGATTTTATCGACTGTTTTAGGGTTTCGAGCTTCTAGAAAAGGGCGGTATTTTTTATCGAGGTAGGTTTCTAAGTTAAGGTATTTACGACGTTTGGATTCTTCTCGCGCCAGTTTCTTTTCTTCCTGAACATTTTGCCCCTTAGCAACTTGTCCTAACTTGGCTCTGGCAAGATCTCTCGCTTGTGCAGGAGTAAGCTCACTTCCCAAGCCAATCTTATAATTCACCTGCTTCCCACCAAGGCGATAATAAATATAGAAAACAATTTTTCCTGACTTAAATTTGATAGCGTGAAAGCCACTTACTTCCGTATCATTAATACGTCGATCTTCTAATGTAAGGTTGCGAAGTGACGCTCCTGTAATCTTACTTTTAATCGCCATGCTATCAAACTCATCTCATAAAAGTTATTTATAGCATATTTATAGCACTTTTTTTGATTAACCATGAACACAGAAAAACAACAATAAACAAGATACACAAGTAAAGCATTGTTATATAAAGATTTATTATTACCACTCTTGTTCACTGCTGTACATCAAAAACCATTAAAAAAACGACTCATAATCGATTGGTCCGCAGTTCAAGTCTGCGAGGGGCCACCATATACAAGAAAGGCGTAGTGGGTTTATACCTATTACGCCTTTTTTACGCCTAAAAACCAGCAACAATCGCTGCTGGTTCACACATTTTATTCAGCCTTATTCATTAACTAATGCACTCTTACTCAGTACAGTTATCAACAAACGTTACGGTTGCTGGCCAGTCACTGAATATGCCAATCGCATTAATATCATTCTTTAATACGTTGACGACTTCTAGCTCATTGTAGTCGGTGTATTGACGCTCAATAGTCCATGTGATGATGTCTAGTCCTGACTCTTTAATCTCGTTCGCATAATCGGTTGCGACGACTTCATCACCCGATTTTGTTACTAGTAGCGGATAAATAGGGGCGATGATATTGATGCCTTTTTCCACGATTTCGGCTGGAGTTGGGACGTTGTTTAGAGAGAAAGTCAGGTAGACGCCCTGCTCTCCAAATTCTGGAGTATTCGCTACCCAATATTCAACATCGTCGATTAAGAATGACTGTGGGTAAACGTCACTGGGTGCAACACCTGCGTCGATATATTCTTGGATCATTTTTTGAGCAAACTCTTCTTGAGTTAGACCTGCTGCTGCTAAGTCTTGTGCATCCGGCGTTTTTAGCTCTGGAGTCATTTTTACGCCAAGTTCTTTAAATAAAGCGATGCTTTCTCTGTGCGTCATCAGTGTGCCAGTACCGGCATAAAGGTCGGTACGGTAGCTTGGTGTCGCATCCATATATTCAGCAACTGTGGTCGCGTTTGGATTGTATGCGTCCATTTTGCCTTGCAGTGACTTAAATTCTGCCAGGGTAAAATCAGAAGTGCGGCACTCTGCCTGCGCTTTAACGCCGTTGAGCTCATCCGCTGGCGTAAATGGAATTGAACATTTATCTGCCAATTCAGTTGCTAATACATTAGTAGTCGTGTGTAGATCTGAGTGGGAATGACGACACACTAATTCAGCGTCGCTGGTAAAGGCTACGTCACATTCCAATACACCGGCACCCATGCGTGCAGCGGCAACGTAGCTTTCTTTTGTATGTTCAGGGAACATTAATGGTGCGCCGCGGTGCCCGATAGAAAGCTCACTCTTTTCAAAGTGAGATCGGTTATTTAGACAACTTGTTAAGTTATCCTTTAGTTCTCCCTCTGCCAGTTGGTCAACCAAATAAGCAGGACGAGGGCCAAGTTGAATATTTGCCTCTGTTGGAGCTTCAATATCAAGGCTCTCACTATCGCAAGCTGCAATTAAAGAAATGGAAAGGAATACAAATCCAGTTTTAAAACGAATCATAGTCACACTGCTCTTATTAGAATTATCTCAGAAAAGAAGGGCATGATTTAACCTTGATCTCGTTTAATTCTCATGACTGATTTATTAATTATTGAGTATGTTTTGAATAATAGAAAACGCCCCCTTAAAGCCAGTGGCTATAAGGAGGCGTTGGCGATTAAAAACGCTGTTTTTATTCTAACTAGTCATGAGTAACATCAATCACAGTAAATGTAACCGAGGCATAATCTGGGTACTCTGTACCTGATTTATTCTGGTTATATAAACCTGCTTTGAAATACATGTAATCGTCTGCATAAAAGTCAGAAATAGTAATTGCGTCTGTATCACTTGAGTTGCGGATTGTTTGCTTAGAACGTGTTTTGGTATAAGCAATTGAATCTGCAGTCGTGTATGTGTAGCCATCGTGCCAAACTGTCACTTTTAGTTGGTCGCCAGTTAGGTCAATTTCGTAGCTCCACTCATCACCTAGTGCGATACCATTTTCAGGCTCAACTGGGTCACCACTTGCATCTTGGTCAGTATCGTTTTTATCCGTAAAGCCGATAACGTTGATACG
Source organism: Vibrio ezurae NBRC 102218 (assembly GCF_000467185.1). Taxonomy (GTDB): domain Bacteria; phylum Pseudomonadota; class Gammaproteobacteria; order Enterobacterales; family Vibrionaceae; genus Vibrio; species Vibrio ezurae. The sequence goes on along the minus strand of NZ_BATM01000038.1, from coordinate 19,545 downwards.
GTCACCAGGGTTGCCACTAGAGTCATCGACAGTAAAGAATACTGAACCTTTATCGTGCTCCGGTAGTTTGCGGTAGTAGATCTTAACAGGTTCATGATCCCCACCATGAATCTGACCCACAATGATGCGTCCAATTTGATCTTCACTTGTTGCATCTACAGACACTTGGTTAACCACTAGAGTGGCTTTCATGTTGCCGTTAACGCCACCAGCGGCTGATTGATCAGAGGATGATGCTTCACTTGTTACCCAGTTATTCTTAGTGATACCTTTAACATTCGCATCACCACCATCAGTGTATCTTGCCATTAGCTCACGCAGTTCAGAGCGAGGGTAGGTTGAACCACCAGAACTTGCCGCGTCATTTTTCACAGAGAAGGTCACACAACCATCATTAAAGACAATTTCTTCTGCGCCGTTAGAGCCTAGTGTTTTGTTGTCAACAAGGTCTTGAATATCTTCAACATCATTCATTGATACACCATCACCAGTGGTGTATCCCCAAATAGACATGTCGATATTACAGCTGCCAACAATCTCACTGCCTGAACCTGAATCTGAACCAGAGTCACCAGAACCAGAATCAGTATCTGAGCCAGAACCTGAATCACCAGAGCCGCTGTCAGAACCAGAGTCTGAGTCTGTATCACCATCGCCACAGCCATAGACTTGCGTTTCAATAATACTGTTCCACTCAGAACCTGCTGAGTTACCCGCACCAATAATACGTACATAACGTGCTTGGGTATCAGCAACATCAACATCTTCAAAACCAGAGTTTGCACCTGATGAAATACCACCAGACAGTACCGTTACCCAGTTGCTATTATCTGTTGAAGTTTCAACATCAAAGTAAGAGCTGCGCGCATTACCTTTGTACCACTGAATGGCTAAATCCGTCACTGAGGCTTGAGAACCAAGGTCAAACGTTATGGCTTTACCCACACCATTTGAAGACCAACGCGACTCATCTGTTGTATTATTATCGTACGCATTTTCAGGGCCGTGGCCGTCATTAGTGCCATCATCATAAGCGCTGGCAATGCTTAACTGACCACTGCTATCGACACTACAAGAGCCACCAACACTACCAGAATCACCCTCTCCTGAACCACTGTCAGAGCCGTCATCGGTATCAGGATCAGGAGTTGGAACTGTACCTGAATCGCCACTGTCATCCGTACTTTCTAAAGTAAAATCATCAATGCGGCCTTCATCACCACCATAACCACCAAAAATGGTGACCGAGGTTGCAGAGCCAGAGTTAAATGAAAGACTGACTTGTTGGAAGTCGTCTCCTCCCCCTGTATTGCTATAAGTTTGACCATCAACCACCGCGCCGATCTCCCCCAGACCTTTAACATAAGCGCTTAATAAATAAGTAGTATTAGGTTCAACTGTTAACACTTGCTCAACTTTACCGGCAGAGCCTGTAATTTTTGCTGAGCTTGATCCAGTACGAGCATCCCCTGAAATAGCCGAAGGATCAGTGTCTGACCAACCGTCAAAACTACTTTCAAAACTGGCATTTTCAATGGATACAGTTGCCGCATGAACGGCCGGCAACACCCCGATAGATAAGGCTGTAGCAACAACCACAGTAAGGTATTTCTGTTTTGTCTTAAGCATCATAATAAATGATATCCCTAAAGATTATTACCTAGTGAAGACCCCTGATAATTTGTCTTCAATCCCTATAGAACAGATATATGATTGTTATATTCTTATAATACAAATCATTTCCGTTGAAACTAAAAGTAACTTAATTTTACTTTTTAGCAACATTGGAAATTACAAAACAATTCAAAGTAGGATATGCATCACGATTAATACTGAATTTTAAGGTATTAGTTTGAGCTAGCTCGCTCACACTTTGTAGGGGTAAGTGAAGGGGTAGTTTTTCGTCACATTTAATCAAGAAATAGGTTTTTCACTCAATAGCCCTAAATTTCCCGTGACTATTTTTACTTATGTTATCAATACAATAGCTAAGATAAATAGCATAGAGGCTACTCAGTCATGCATTTTTATTACAAGAGTGGCTATACATTGAGCGAGCCACTACTGCATTTATCATCCGTTGTTTATACGCAATAAACCAAGAGAAAATATCCACAAAAAACGAGCATTGTGAGGTTAAATCTGAAGTGTGTTTCTGCTAATACAAAGTGAATTTCTAGAATATTAAATAATAAAAAACCCGCTATATTAGCGGGTTCATTTTATTAATGTGTTTATACCAACACTTTACAGCGAATATTCCTTAAAACGGAATATCGTCGTCAAAATCCATTGGTGGCTCATTATACTGCTGAGGAGCCTGTTGTGGTTTCTGCTGTTGCGGTTGTTGCTGAGCGGGTTGGTGAACTTGAGGTTGCTGAGGTTGACCCCATCCACCTTGTTGTTGACCTTGTTGCTGAGCGCCGTATTGGCCGCCTTGGTTTTGACCTTGGCCACCACCTTGACGAGAACCTAGCAGTTGCATTTGACCTGTTGGCCACTGCACTACCACTTCTGTTGTGTAGCGATCTTGACCTGATTGGTCCTGCCACTTACGTGTTTGCAATTGGCCTTCGATATAAACTTGTGAACCTTTTTTCAAGTACTCACCAGCAATCTCAGCAGTTTTACCAAACAAAACAACACGATGCCATTCTGTTTTTTCACGTTGTTCACCACTGGCTTTATCACGCCAAGTCTCTGAAGTCGCAATTGTAATATTTGCAATTGCATTGCCATTTGCGGCGAAACGAACCTCAGGATCCTGCCCCAAGTTACCCATAATAATTACTTTGTTGACGCCACGGCTAGCCATGTATCACTCCATTTACTTTTTATTTGCGCTAATACGCCAAGCATAACACGCCTAACGGACTACTTAAATCACTAGAAAGTGTAATAGAGAGACTGCCCTATAGATAACATCCATACAAAAGCAGAAACACTTATTTGCATTTTTTTCGACTTATCACGCAATTTTATGCAATAAAACACATGAGACAGGACTTTTTATTGAATATAATCGCAAAAAGTTAGTGTCGAGCTTCTCAAATTGGAAAGATATAAAAGAAACTGACCGTAGTTAACAGGGAGGAAAAGTATGTATTTTGATGGAATAAATTCTCAGCTTTTTTTGCATGAGAGCGGCGGGTTTAGTGGCGAGGTAATTCAACAATTACAAGAGGAATCAAAGCTAACCCTGTACCCTCTAGAAGAATGGCACATGAGCTACAAGCCTAGCTTAACACCGATTATTTTTGTGGATTACAACGACCCAACATTTGACCCTGCAGACTTCGAGAACCCAAGTACACCAGGGAAACATATCAATATGGTCATTACTCAAGCACCGTTGCAACTAAAAACAGCCGACTTACTTAAATATGGACGTTTGCGCGGGGTTTTCTATAAACAACAATCCTTTGATGACATTGTGCAAGGTTTGCAAGCGTTAAGCCAAGGACGCTCATGGCTAAGTAAAGCGGTCAACGAGCAGTTAATTTCTTATTATCAATCCGTGCTGGTTCGCTATGCGCCACCACATACCATTGACTTAACACGACGAGAAATGGAAGTTCTGGAAGCATTAAGAATAGGTAAATCCAACTTTGGCTTAGCTGAACAATTATTCATTAGTGAACACACTATAAAGTCTCATTTATATAAGATTTTCCGCAAAATTAAGGTAAAAAACCGAGAAGAAGCAGTACTGTGGGCACATCATTTTCTGCCATAGAGCAATAAAATTGCAGATTTAACCTAAGTGTATTTTATATCGCCTAATTCTAATGATAGAGTTAGGCAAAACTATTTAATTATAATGACTCAGTTAGGTTACCCCTCATGATTAAAAAATGCCTTTTTCCTGCAGCAGGTTACGGGACTCGCTTCCTACCCGCGACCAAATCAATGCCAAAAGAAATGATGCCTGTCGTTAATAAACCTCTTATTGAATACGGTGTTGAAGAAGCTATTCAAGCAGGTATGGATGCAATGTGTATTGTGACAGGCCGTGGCAAACACTCAATCATGGATCACTTTGATAAGAACTATGAACTTGAGCATCAAATTCAAGGCACCAATAAGGAAGAATTACTCGTAGACATTCGCAATGTCATTGAGTCAGCCAACTTTACCTACATTCGCCAACGCGAAATGAAAGGCTTAGGTCATGCAATTCTAACCGGGCGTGAACTAGTCGGTGATGAACCTTTTGCAGTCGTTCTTGCTGATGACCTATGTGTCAATGAAGAACAAGGCGTTCTAGCGCAAATGGCAGCGCTTTATAAGCAGTTCCGTTGCTCTATTGTGGCTGTGCAAGAAGTGCCAGAAGATGAAACACACAAGTATGGTGTGATCAAAGGTGAAATGATCAAAGACGACATCATCCGCGTTGATGATATGGTAGAAAAACCAGAAGCTGGGACAGCACCGAGCAACCTAGCCATCATTGGTCGTTATATTCTAACTCCAGATATCTTTGATCTTATTGAAGAGACAGAACCAGGCAAAGGCGGTGAAATTCAAATCACTGATGCCCTGCTTAAACAAGCTAAAGCTGGTTGTGTGCTTGCCTACAAATTTAAAGGCACTCGTTTTGATTGCGGTAGCGTAGAAGGCTATATCGAAGCCACTAACTACTGCTTTGAAAACATCTATCTAAAAGATAAAAAAGCCACTGAACTTGGCAAAAAATCGACATTAAAAGAACCTATCAAGTAAAACGATAGCCACTCTAAATCTTAAAAACAGTGACCCAGTGTCACTGTTTTTTTATCCAGTATTTATTTGCAGTCGTTTAAAGCTATGTAATACTTGGCAGATGATTATGTAATTGAGCAGGATTAGATGGATACTATCGACGTTCGTGGTGCTAGAACTCACAACCTTAAAAACATCAACCTCACTATTCCAAGAGATAAACTGACGGTTATTACTGGCCTATCCGGTTCTGGTAAGTCGTCGTTGGCTTTTGATACTTTATATGCCGAGGGTCAGCGTCGCTATGTTGAGTCTCTATCAGCCTATGCCCGCCAATTTTTATCTTTGATGGAAAAGCCAGATGTTGACCATATTGAAGGTCTGTCACCTGCTATTTCAATAGAACAAAAATCAACCTCTCATAACCCCCGTTCAACAGTGGGTACAATTACCGAAGTGTATGATTACCTTCGTTTATTGTATGCCCGTGTTGGCGAACCTCGTTGTCCTGAGCATAAAGAGCCTCTATCCGCGCAAACCATTACTCAAATGGTCGACAAAGTGCTTGAGTTGCCAGAAGGCTCAAAAATGATGTTGCTGGCTCCGATAGTTAAAGAGCGCAAAGGGGAACACGTTAAAACCTTCCAGAATCTCGCTTCACAAGGCTTTATTCGTGCGCGTATTGATGGTGATATTTGCGATCTTTCCGATCCACCGACGTTAGAATTACATAAAAAACACACCATTGAAGTTGTCGTCGATCGCTTCAAGGTGCGTAGCGATCTCCAGCAGCGCCTTGCTGAATCCTTTGAGACCACTTTAGAGCTCTCTGGCGGGATCGCCGTCGTCGCCTCGATGGATAAAGGCGACCAAGAAGAGATCATCTTCTCTGCCAATTTTGCTTGTCCACGCTGTGGTTATAGCATGCAGGAATTAGAACCAAGACTGTTCTCTTTCAACAACCCTGCCGGGGCTTGTCATACTTGTGACGGGCTTGGGGTGCAGCAATATTTTGATGAAAGCCGAGTGGTTTTAGATGGCAATCTAAGCATTGCCGAGGGAGCAATCAAAGGCTGGGATCAAAAGAACTATTATTATTTCCAAATGCTAGGCGCACTGGCTGAGCACTATGATTTTGACTTGTATGCACCTTTTAAATCTCTGCCGAAGAAGATCAGAGAGATCATATTAAAAGGCTCGGGGCGTACCGAGATCGAATTTAAATACATCAATGATCGTGGTGATATTCGAGTTAAGACGCATCCATTTGAAGGTATTCTTAATACACTAGAACGTCGCTATCACGATACTGAATCCAATTCTGTGCGTGAAGATCTCGCCAAATATATCTCGACTCGTTCTTGCACCAGTTGTGATGGCACTCGATTACGACAAGAGGCGCGTAACGTATTTGTAGACGATACGCCATTGCCTAGCATTGTTGAGATGAGCATTAGCGAAGCATTAGACTTCTTTAAAAACATGAATCTCGAAGGGCAAAAAGCGCAAATAGCCGATAAGATCATGAAAGAGATCAACGATCGCTTAAGCTTTCTGGTTAATGTTGGCCTTAACTATCTCAACCTTTCTCGCAGTGCTGAAACCCTATCTGGTGGTGAAGCGCAGCGTATCCGTTTGGCCAGCCAAATTGGCGCAGGTTTAGTCGGTGTAATGTATGTATTGGATGAACCTTCCATTGGCCTGCACCAAAGAGACAATGAGCGCTTACTTGGCACCCTTACCCATTTGCGAGATCTTGGAAATACCGTTCTTGTGGTAGAACATGACGAAGATGCCATTCGAACTGCCGACCATATTATTGATATAGGCCCCGGTGCCGGCGTACATGGCGGACATGTCGTTGCAGAAGGGACTTATGACGATATCATCAACAACCCTGATTCACTAACCGGACAATACCTAAACGGCACCAAAGAAATCGCGATTCCGAAAAAGCGAACTCCTGTCGATAAAGAGAAATTGATCGTGCTAAAAGGCGCGTCCGGCAACAATTTAAAAACCGTTGATCTGACCATTCCTTGTGGACTATTTACTTGTGTCACTGGAGTATCAGGTTCGGGTAAATCAACCTTAATTAATGACACCTTCTTTAAAATTGCACATAGAGAACTCAACGGCGCAACCACCAGCAATCCAAGCGCTTATGACACAGTAGATGGCTTACAGCATTTTGATAAAGTGATCGATATTGACCAAAGCCCTATCGGTCGTACCCCAAGATCAAACCCTGCCACTTACACCGGAATCTTCACGCCGATTCGTGAGTTATTTGCCGGCACTCAAGAGTCTCGTTCTCGCGGTTATAAGCCGGGTAGATTTAGCTTTAATGTACGAGGTGGCCGCTGTGAAGCGTGCCAAGGCGATGGTGTAATCAAAGTTGAAATGCACTTCCTACCAGACGTTTATGTACCTTGTGACTCTTGTAAAGGCAAACGCTACAATCGTGAAACCCTAGAAGTTAAATACAAAGGTAAGTCCATTGATGAAGTGCTGAATATGACGGTGGAAGATGCGCATGCTTTCTTTGAACCTGTACCTGTCATCGCCAGAAAGCTAAAAACTTTAATTGATGTGGGGCTTTCGTATATTCGTTTAGGACAAGCGGCAACGACGCTATCAGGCGGTGAAGCGCAGCGTGTGAAACTAGCCCGAGAATTATCTAAGCGTGATACCGGAAAAACCTTGTATATTCTGGATGAACCTACCACTGGATTGCACTTTCATGATATACAACAGTTACTTACTGTTTTACATCGCCTGCGCGATCACGGTAATACAGTAGTGGTTATCGAGCACAACCTTGATGTGATAAAAACCGCAGACTGGATTGTCGATCTTGGCCCTGAAGGCGGTCAAGGTGGTGGCGAAATTGTCGCAACCGGTACACCAGAGCAAGTAGCGAAAGTAAAAGGCTCACACACCGCTCACTTTTTAAAGCCTATGCTTAAATAACAACAAAGGACGCAACCAATGGCAACCCTGTTAACTACAGGTACATTACTTGAAAAAAAGACTCCTAAAGTACCGTTTAACAGGCGTTTTCTACTGTTTATGGGGATCATATTCCTCATCGCCACACACTTTTTCTCCCCCAATCCTGGGGGAGCAGGTTTAGCGCTCTCTTTTAACCCTCCAGTATGGGCATTTTTGAGTATTGCACTTGGTATTGCCATGTATCAAACCGCCAATAATCGTGCCATCAAATACTCAAAAATGACCGTGGCTCTGTTTATCAGCTGTTTGTTGATGACCTTACCTGTGCTATTGCCCGATGCCAATGTTGAGATTGTACTGCCAAGGTTAATGGGATTATGGGCCGGCTTTTTTCTGTTCCTATCTTTTCAGCAATTTAGATTTAGTAACGAAGAAAAGCAGCGATTACTGTGGTTTATTTTATTTTCGGTCGCCATTGAAGTACTATTTGGTTGGGTGCAATACACATTACTGTCACCGGGTAATCCATTTGGTTACGACACACTAAGAAATCGTCCTTATGGCATCTTTCAGCAACCCAATGTCATGGCTAGCTTCTTAGCCACAGGACTGGTGCTTTCTGGATACTTACTCGCAAGACAGCCTCACGACAAATACTTAAAGTGGCGACAAAAAATCTCCTTTTTGTATGCCATTCCGCTACTGACAATCCCTTTATTAGTGGTGCTAGCTTCTAGAACCGGTTGGCTAGGTGCCATCATTGCTGTTGCTATGGTCTCGCCTTATCTATATCGCTTTGCCCTGCGCTCACGAGCCATCATTTGGTCTGCTGCGGTTTTGATTGGACTCGCTATTGGTGTCGGCTTGACCTTCACGGGCAGCAGTCAGTCATTAATCAGCCAAAAAGCCGACTTAGAAAGCCCACGTGCTTATACCTTCCCACAGGGGATCGATATGATTATCGAACGCCCTATCTCAGGTTATGGCTACGGAAAATTTGAATCGGCTTATATTGTCTATACCGCAAGACAACACCAAATAAACCCAGACTATCCTGCCGGTTTACCTTCGATGGACCATCCGCACAATGAGCTACTGATGTGGGGAATTGAAGGAGGCATAATACCTTTAGTCGGGATATTTCTGGCGATGGGATTTGTGCTATACCGCTTGTATATGGTCAGGCAGGGCACTCGCGTTGGCATCTTGGCACTCTTCATACCGATAGTGCTGCATACGCAATTAGAATACCCCTTCTATCACTCTGCTATCCACTGGGTATCATTTATTGTTCTGCTGTATTGGGTCGATCAACGTACAGCACGTTATCACCCACAAAGCTTTGGCCGCGTGAGTAAAATGTTCCTACGCAGTGCCAGTTTGATATTACCTATATTAACCTGCGTCTACATGGTGACAGCGCTACAGACCAATTATATTCTGACTCAATTTGAACATTCTAAGCCTAAAAATCCAGATATCTTAGACAAAGTAACAAACCCTATCGCATGGAAAGATCGTTACGAATGGGATATCAACAGCACCTTGTTAAACATTGGCATTGCCACCAATCAAAAACAGCATATTCAAGCCTATGTTGATTGGTCACTCCCGTTTATAAAAGACAAGCCACGCCCTGCGCTATACAAAAACTTAATACTGGCATATTTAGCTCTAGACCAAGAGCAGATGGCGAATGCTATTCGTAGTGAAGCGGAGTTTTTATTCCCTAAAGTGGACTTTAGCACTGTATCGTTAAAGAGAATTAAGGTGAGTAAGGCGCAACCTACCACCAGCAACGAATAATCCCTCACTGGTGGTTTAGCTCTCTTGGTTATAAAACCTCTTTAAGTGCCTGCAAGCAAAGTGCGACATTTTCCTTGCGGGCGCCATAGCCCATCAAACCGATGCGCCATGCTTTTCCTGCTAAGTCTCCCAGCCCCGCGCCAATTTCCAGATTGTACTCATTCAATAGGCGTTGACGCACAGCGCTATCATCAACACCTTCTGGAATATAAATCGCGTTTAATTGTGGCAATCGATATTGCTCATCCACTACAAATTGAATACCCAGCTCAGATAACCCTTGTTTCAATATTTGATGAGCATCGGCATGACGTTGCCACGCTTGCTGTAACCCTTCCTCTTTTAATAATAATAAGGATTCGTGCAGCGCATACAAGCTATTAACTGGCGCTGTATGGTGGTAAGCACGTTTACCTGCACCGCTCCAATACCCAAGCACTAAGCTTTGATCTAAGAACCAGCTTTGTACTGGGTGAGTTCTCGATTCAATTTTTGCTAGTGCTTTTTCTGAAAAGGTCAAAGGGGACAATCCCGGAGTACAAGATAAGCATTTCTGGCTGCCAGAATACACTGCATCCAACTGCCATTCGTCAACCAATAGCGGCACGCCGCCTAGCGAAGTGACCGCATCAACAATCACTAGCATGTCTTTCGCTTTTGCTATTTTTGACAATGCTTGCGCGTCACTTAGAGCACCGGTTGATGTTTCAGCGTGCACAAACGCAACCGCTATCGCGTCAGGATGTTCAGCAACAGCGCTAGCCAATTTAGTCTCTGATACCGGTGCGCCCCATTCATCGTCCACCACAACCGCAATACCGCCACAACGCTCTACGTTTTGTCGCATTCTTTCGCCAAAGACGCCATTACGACAAACGATTACTTTTTCTCCCGGCTGAATCAGGTTGACAAAACACGCTTCCATCCCCGCACTGCCTGGTGCTGAAATCGCAATCGTAAATTCATTTTCGGTCTGAAAAGCATATTTTAATAGAGACTTAAGCTCATCCATCATGCCGATAAAGAGAGGATCTAAGTGTCCTATCGTAGGGCGCGATAAAGCTTGTAATACTTGCGGGGAAATATCTGAAGGCCCAGGGCCAAGTAAAGTGCGTTTAGGGGGATTGAAGCTGCGCATAGGTAAAGCCTTAATTTTAAATGGGAATACACAGCTTATTGCATAGAAAACAGGCGTTCAATCAGCAAAGTTTAGAAGTATGCGGCAGGTAAAAGATCAAGGATTTGTATTAAGACATTGACATAATTTATACAAACCAGTTCAATGAAGAAAAGAGAGAAAAACCTTAGGGCAAGCTCTAATTGTCAAATGTGTGATTAATAAAACACATTTGAAACCCATGTTGTTGATTCAATATGGATATTTGCACATTCTAAAGGATTAATGGAGAAATACAGTGAGCGCAATTAACGTTGCTAAATTTGGCGGTACCAGTGTCGCAAACTTCGAGGCGATGAGCCGTTGTGTGACTATCGTAGAAAACAACCCTCAAACTAAACTTGTTGTGATTAGTGCCTGCTCTGGCGTCACCAATATTTTGGTGGAGCTTGCAAACGGTGTTACTGAAAAAAACAAACGCGAACAACTTCTACAAACGTTAGTTGATATTCATTTCTCGATTATCAATCAATTACAGCACCCTGAAAAAATCAATAATGAGATCAATGAAATACTGACCAAGGTATCACAATGTGCCGATAAAGCAGCACATGAACCAAGTGAGCAACTTACCGATCAATTGGTCTCTTGTGGCGAACTCATGTCTACGCACATTCTTTGCCAATTAATGTGCGAGCAAGGCCACAATGCGCAACGCTTTGATATTCGTACCGTCATGAAAACCACCTCGGTATTTGGCAATGCAGAGCCACTTCTGGATGAAATTAGTATTGCGGTACAAACTCACCTTGCGCCTTTATGCAAAGAGTCGATTGTGATTACTCAAGGTTTTATTGGCTCCGATCTCAATAATAAAACAACGACTTTAGGTCGTGGTGGCAGTGACTATAGCGCGGCCCTAATTGCCGAAGCGCTTTCAGCATCAGGGCTGGAGATCTGGACTGATGTTCCAGGTATTTACACGACGGACCCACGTATCGCCTCTCAAGCACATCCAATCAAAGAAATCAGTTTTGCTGAAGCTTCAGAAATGGCTAACTTCGGTGCAAAAATCTTACACCCATCAACATTGGTTCCGGCACTAAGACACAAAATACCTGTTTTTGTAGGTTCATCAAAAGAGCCACAATTAGGAGGGACTTGGGTAAAACAAGAAGTCGACAGCGCACCACTATTTAGAGCGGTCACATTGCGTGGTAATCAAACCATGATTACCTTAAAGAGCCTAAATATGTTCCAAGCCAGTGGTTTCTTAGCCAAAGTATTCACCATCCTGGCACAGCATAAAGTCTCGGTTGATCTTATTACTACCTCTGAGATCAGTGTTTCACTAACGCTTGACCATACCAGCACCCAAGGTGGCTCACCAAAACTACCACCCGCAGCCCAACAAGAATTAGAAAAACTATGTTCGGTTGTGGTAGAGCACAACCTAAGCCTTGTTGCTCTTATTGGTAACGAAATGGGACAAGCTAAAGGAGCCGCTAAGAAGATTTTCAGCACACTTGAAGACTACAATTTACGTATGATCTGTTACGGCGCCAGCTGCCATAACTTGTGCTTCTTATTACATGAGTCTTATGCACGAAATGCTGTTCAGCATCTACACAGAGAATTGTTTGAACACGAAGACTGAAAGTAACGATAAAAAATGGGGCTCGATAGAGCCCCATTTTTGTTGTTAACACCTAACCATTTAAATTTGGTCCTAACCATTTTTCCGCTTCTAACCACTCCCAACCTTTACGCTCGGCGTAGTCTTTTGCTTGATCTTCTTGGATTTGTGCAATAGCAAAGAAACGACTGTCTGGATGAGAGAAATACCAGCCAGATACCGAAGCACCCGGCCACATTGCATAGCTGGTTGTGAGTGACATACCGATACGTTCTTCCACTTGCATAAGATCCCATAAAGGACCTTTCTCTGTATGCTCAGGACAGGCAGGATAACCTGGCGCAGGACGGATGCCTTGATACTTCTCACGGATAAGATCATCGTTGCTCAATTGCTCATCTGGGCTATATCCCCAAATTTTTGTGCGCACTTCTTGATGCAGATATTCGGCAAAAGCTTCCGCTAAGCGGTCAGCCACAGCTTGGATCATAATCGCGTTATAATCATCGCCCGCCGCTTTGTAGTTATCCGCTAACTCTCGCTCACCAATACCGCCAGTGACTGCAAACGCACCAATCCAATCTTTTACACCACTCTCTTTCGGAGCAATATAATCGCTCAAGCAGTAGTTGAATCCCTTCGGCTTTTTCGTTTGCTGGCGAAGATGGTGTAAGGTTTTTGCAACGGTGGTACGAGACTCATCGGTATATACTTCAATATCATCCCCGACACTATTTGCAGGGAATAACTGACAAATGCCATTCGCTTTTAAAATGCCATCGCGTTCAACACGATCAAGAATATCATTCGCGTCTTTAAATAAACGTCGAGCTTCTTCACCCACCTCTTCATGATCAAGAATAGCGGGATATTTGCCCATTAAAGTCCACGTCATAAAGAAAGGGGTCCAATCGATATATTCACGCAGTACTGACACACTCATATCTTTAATGATAACAGGGTCTAGTTGCTTCGGCGCAGGAGGAGCATAAGATTGCCAATCGATATCCACTTTGTTCTCACGCGCTTTATCTATCGTAATTGGCGCACTCTTAGGGCGCTTTCTCGCATGTTGGTCACGAACGCGTTCGTAGTCCAAAACCAGTTTCTCAACAAAAGCTGGCTTGAGTTCGTCAGACAATAAGGATGAGCACACCCCAACCGCGCGTGAAGCGTTGTTTACATAAACAACGGGCTCTGAATAGTTCTGTTCAATTTTAACGGCTGTATGCGCTTTAGAGGTGGTTGCACCACCAATTAATAGCGGTAGATTAAACCCTTGACGTTCCATCTCTTTGGCTACGTGCACCATCTCATCTAAAGATGGAGTGATCAGTCCGGAAAGGCCAATGATATCGACATTTTCTTCTTTCGCGACTTTCAAGATTTTGTCACAAGGCACCATGACACCAAGATCGATGATTTCATAGTTATTACACTGTAATACCACACCAACAATGTTTTTGCCGATATCGTGAACATCGCCTTTTACGGTTGCCAATAGTATTTTGCCGTTGGTTTGCCCCACTTCTTTAAGTGCATCGATATACGGCTCTAAGTGACCCACAGCTTGCTTCATTACACGAGCCGATTTTACAACTTGTGGTAAGAACATCTTACCTTCACCAAACAAGTCACCGACCACATTCATACCATCCATAAGAGGCCCTTCAATCACCTCTAATGGTTTACTGGCTTTCACTCGCGCCTCTTCGGTATCTTCAATAATAAATTCAGTGATACCCTTAACCAGTGCATGTTCAAGACGTTTTTCTACTGGCCAGCCACGCCACTCCAGCGCCGTACCATCATCTTTAGGGCCAACACCGTTTTCACGGTATTCATCCGCAATATCAAGTAATCGTTCTGTGCCATCAGCACGACGGTTAAGAACAACGTCTTCAACCGCATCACGCAACTTATCTGGGACGTTATCGTAAACTTCTAGCTGACCAGCATTCACAATCCCCATATCCATACCGTTTTTAAAACAGTGGTATAGAAATACAGCGTGGATAGCTTCACGTACGTAGTTGTTACCACGGAAAGAGAAGGAAACGTTGGATACCCCTCCAGAAATCATTGCGTGAGGCAAAGTACGTTTAATGTCAGCAACCGCTTCTATAAAATCGACCGCATAGTTATTGTGCTCGTCAATACCCGTTGCCACCGCAAAGATATTCGGGTCAAAAATAATGTCTTCAGCAGGGAAGCCCACTTCATCGACGAGAATATTGTATGCATTGGTACAAATTTCGACTTTGCGTTCACGAGTATCTGCCTGCCCAACTTCATCAAAGGCCATCACGATAACCGCCGCACCATAGCGTCGAATCAGCTTAGCTTGGGTAACAAACTTTTCTTTGCCTTCTTTCATAGAGATTGAGTTAACAATCCCCTTACCTTGAATGCATTTTAGACCCGCTTCGATAACCTCCCACTTAGAGGAGTCAACCATGATCGGTACTTTAGAAATTTCAGGCTCTGAGGCACAAAGATTGAGGAAACGAACCATACACGCTTCAGCATCGAGCATCCCCTCATCCATGTTGATATCGATGATCTGAGCGCCGTTTTCAACCTGTTGACGAGCGACATCCAACGCTTCTTCGTAAAGCTCTTCTCGGATCAAACGCTTAAAGCGAGCGGAACCCGTTACGTTAGTTCGTTCACCAACGTTCATAAATAAAGATTCTTTCTCGATCGATAACGGCTCTAAACCAGAAAGGCGACAGGCGGGTTTTATCTCTGGTAATGCACGAGGTGTCGCTTTTTCTACGGCATCGGCCATCGCTCGAATATGTTCAGGCGTAGTACCACAACAGCCACCAACAAGGTTGAGAAACCCTGACTCTGCCCACTCTTCGATATGCTCGGCCATATCTTCGGCAGACAGGTCATATTCACCAAAGGCATTTGGTAGACCCGCATTAGGATGGACAGAAACAAACGTCTCAGAAATACGAGACAGTTCTTCAACATAAGGACGCAACTCATCTGGACCTAATGCACAGTTCAAGCCAAACGAAATTGGATTTACATGACGCAATGAGTTGTAAAAAGCTTCTGTGGTTTGCCCAGACAGCGTACGGCCCGATGCATCGGTAATTGTACCGGAGATCATAACTGGCAACGTCTGACCAATTTCATCAAAGACAGTCTCAACGGCAAATGCACAAGCCTTAGCATTGAGAGTATCAAAAACGGTTTCAATAAGAATAAGGTCTGAGCCACCCTTAATTAACGCTAATGTGGACTCTTTATAAGCGACAACCAATTCATCAAAACTGACATTTCGAAAACCAGGATCGTTAACATCAGGAGAAATGGAACAAGTGCGGTTGGTTGGACCTAAAACACCCGCGACGTAACGTGGTCTCTCTGGGGTCTTCTTAGTCCATTCGTCAGCAGCTTCACGAGCAAGCTTCGCCGCCACATAGTTAATCTCTTCACTCAACTCCTCCATGTCGTAATCCGCCATGGCAATGGTGGTCGAGTTGAAGGTGTTTGTTTCTAAAATATCAGCGCCCGCTTCCAAGTAGTCACTGTGTATCTGTTTAATTAACTGCGGCTGAGTAAGAACAAGTAGGTCATTATTGCCTTTTAAATCACAATGCCAGTCGGCAAAGCGAGAGCCTCTATAGTCTTCTTCTTCTAATTTCTGGTTTTGGATCATGGTGCCCATACCACCATCGATCAAAAGAATGTGCTTCTTTAATTGGGCTTCTATCTGTTCTCTCATACTGCATCCTGCTCAGACATGCTATTACTTACTTATGAATAACATCCTATCACAGAAAAATTAGATTTCTAGACGTCTAAAGTATGCATATTGACGCTATGATGCAGTATTACGAGGAGTTTTATTTGATATCAGTATTATTTTGTCTCACAGTGATGAGACTGACTAAATCAAGGAGGAAGTAATGGAAGCCTACCATACGCTATGTTTTCTAGCTGCGGGTGCGGTATTTATCGCATTTATAAACAGTAAGATAGGAAAGATGCAGACCACCATTGCTATAACAGCAGGAGCTATGATCCTTTCGCTTGCAATCATAATTATAGGGCAAGCAGGGTGGTTTAAACTATCGCATGTCGCAAGTGAAACCATCGCATCAATTAATTTTGAAGACTTTCTATTAAAAGGTATTCTTGGTTTCTTACTGTTCGCTGGAGGCTTAGGAATCCAGCTGAATCATTTAAAAGATCAAAAGTGGGAAATCACGTTTTTAGCTCTTGGAGCTACGTTATTTTCGACTTTCGCCATTGGATTTGCTCTACATGAAATCTTTGGCTTACTTGGCTTCCAGTTAGATCTTATCTACTGCTTACTTTTTGGCGCCCTTATCTCTCCAACGGACCCTATTGCGGTATTGGCCATCGTAAAGAAGTTGCGAGCCCCTGCACGTATTTCTACGCAGATCGAAGGGGAATCACTGTTTAATGATGGCTTTGGTTTAGTCATTTTTGTCACTATGTATACCATTGCCTTTGGTAATGACGCCCCTACATTTACGTCAGTCACTACACTATTTCTACAAGAAGCTATCGGGGGCATCGCCTACGGCTTTGTGCTCGGCCTAATCTTCCATAAACTCATCAGCTTAACCGATGATCATTCAATGGAATTACTCCTTACATTGCTTGTGCCTTCGGCAGGATATGCGTTGGCAGAATTAATGGGAGTTTCCGGACCTCTATCTATGGTGGTATCGGGAATCATTATCGGCAACTGGACCCGTAAAACAGGTTTCAGCGAAGAAAGCCATCGCAGCTTAGACCATTTTTGGGAGCTGATTGACGAGTTCTTAAATGGCGTACTGTTCCTACTAATCGGCATGTCAATGCTGCTATTTGAATTTCACAAAGAAGACTGGATTGTAATGGTCATTGCTGTGCCATTAGTGCTCATCGTCCGTTACCTAAGTATTAAACTCTCGTATCTGTGCTTCAATCGGTTTAGATACTACAACCCAATGTCAGTAAGAATTCTTACTTGGGGGGGGCTAAGAGGCGGGCTTGCACTGGCAATGGCGCTTTCTATACCTGCGGGAATTATGGTCATTCCAGAGAAAAATATTGATGTAAAAGAAATCATAATGGTGATGACCTACTCTGTAGTCATGTTCTCTATTCTTGTACAGGGAATGACAATTACCCCAATGATAGAAAAAGCGAAGCGTTTAGAGCCAGCTGTAACGGAAGACAACAACGAGTAATTACACTGCACCCTGGATTCATAGAAGGCACCTAAAAGCCTTTCAAGCAGGCTCAGATAACACAGTTATTAGCTGCCCCAAAAAACACAAAAGGCATACCTATATACAGGTATGCCTTTTTATTTTCTCAGCGCAAACGGCTATTCGTCAGTGGTAAAGTTCTTCTCTGAGAACTGATCCAAATCGTAAGGCGTTTGCTGATAAACGCAGTAGTTTAACCAGTTACTAAACAACAAATGCCCATGGCTTCGCCAAGTTGCATGTGGTTCATTGCTAGGATTATTATCAGGGTAATAGTTAACTGGAACTTGAGGGTCCATACCTTCACCACAGTCTCTAACATACTCAGTATGCAGAGTGTGTGACTCATACTCTGGGTGCCCAGTAACAAATACATTTCGCTTATCTTGTGTTGCGGCTAAATAGACGCCAGCTTCTTTCGAAGTCGCGAGAATATCTAAGTCTGTATTCTCTTCTAAATAACTCGGAGAAAAATCAGCGTAACGCGAATGAGGTGCTAAGAAGCAATCATCAAAGCCTCTTAAGAGTGGATGGTAAGCATTGTGAGTCTCATGGCTATATACCCCTGAAAGCTTCTCTTTACGTGTTCTCTTCGGTAAGTCGTAAAGCAGCTTCAGTCCTGCTTGTGCAGCCCAGCAAACGTATAGTGTTGAGGTTACGTGCTCTTTTGCCCAAGACATAATCGTTTTCAAATGATCCCAATAGAATACATCCTCGAACTGCACTAAACCTAGTGGTGCACCCGTAATAATGAGCCCATCAAAGTTTCGTTCTTTTACCGCTTCAAATTGTCGATAAAAGTTGTCTAAATGCTCAGTCGGTGTGTTTTTACTCGGTCTATTATCAATACGAAGCAATTCGATATCAACCTGAAGCGGGCTATTCGAGAGTAGACGCAGAAACTGAGTCTCTGTTTCTATTTTCTTTGGCATTAAATTTAAGATCAACACACGCAATGGTCGAATCATTTGAGTTGATGCGCGAGTTTCTGACATCACAAAGATGCTTTCGCCTCTCAGTATATCGGTTGCAGGTAATTGATCGGGAACTCGAATAGGCAAAACTTCACTCCTCTAAGCATCTAGACGTCTATACGTTTCTAAATTCAGACTACTGTAATATAAAGGAAGTGTCGAGTGCGAATATGCAATCTAAGTATTAATCCCGTGACCATTGGTACTTAGAAGGTTGCCCTAATCGTTCAAAATAGTGTGGATGTAATTGTTTAAATTGATCTTTTTTAATGTCAGATATATTCCAATCAGCAAAATTAATCGTTAATTCGCTTTCTTCAAAGTTCACAATCATCTTATTTAAATGAGTAGTAACCGTACTAAAACTCAATTGGTTATTGTTTTCACAACTAAAGGTGACCTTCTGTGGAGGTAATTGGTTGAGTTGTATCTGCGTTTGATTAGGTCCAGAACAAGCCTGAAAACGAGAGAGATGCAGTACCAACTTATTATCCATAGTGGTATACACAGAGACTTCTGCGGAATGAAAAAAATAGACCTTACGTAACAATAATTGGTGAGTATCGCTAGTACGAGTAACCTGCACTCCACCATCAATAAATGGGAAACTGAGCCATTGCCAATCGTAGCCTTTACTCTGATATGACAATAGAGCAAACAAACTACCAAACGCCGTTAAACAACAAATAGAAAATAAAAAGACGACGAATAGAAACCACTTCTTCATTGACTCAAATAACCATTCTTTGCGAAAAATACTAATCGTACTAAATAATAGGTCATTCTAAAATGTTCGATAACTGAGTTAGATTTTTTGATTGTAGAGTAACGACTTATTGATAATATTCTGTCTTGTTCTCGAGCATTTTAATAATGCTATTTCTGATCAATTACTTAGTGTGATTGGTATAAAAAGATAGACGATATTATAGACGAAAAAAAGCCCTAGCATTTCTGCTAGGGCTTCTTATTAGTGGCGGAGTGGACGGGACTCGAACCCGCGACCCCCGGCGTGACAGGCCGGTATTCTAACCAACTGAACTACCACTCCGCACCAATTTGTTACTAAACAAGGTCTTATAAATGCCCTATCCAGTTTTTGTTCCTAGATAC
>NZ_BATM01000039.1 GCF_000467185.1 Vibrio ezurae NBRC 102218 | reverse complement strand
ATTCTTTTCATATAGAAAGGAGAACGATAATGAATTGACTGTGCTCGATACCGAAGTATCAAATTGGTCACTCAGTTCATTGATAAATCTTTTCGATTATCATCAACGAGTGCCCACACAGATTGATAGGTTTAAATTGTTAAAGAGCTTTGCTTTCAAGGGTTACCCCTTTGAGCGAGTGGTGTATTCTAATGAGATAATTATCAGTGTCAACCACTTTTTATTAATCATTTCATCTTTTTAGCACCACTTGTTGTCAGCGAAGTTTATCGTGACAACGGAGGCGCATTATAAGAATAAAACGCCCCCTGACAACCCCTAAAATGCAGTTTTTTAAATAAAACTGTTTGGTTGCCTGTTTTTCAATCAAAGCAACCGTTTTCGTCGGTTTTATAAGCGAATAATAAGCGTCATTAGCTTTGTTTCGCTACGATGTCCTCGCCTTCAACCATTAACTCAATCACTTGTCCTGGTACAAATTTCCCAGAAAGTAGTGATTTAGCTAATGGATTTTCAACATATTGTTGGATTGCACGTTTTAGTGGTCTTGCCCCATAAACAGGATCAAAGCCAATTTGCGCAATTTTATCCAATGCTTCATCACTAATAGACATTGGGTAATCTTTCGCTTCCAAACGTTCTACCAATGCTTGCAACTGAATAGACGCAATATTGCGAATGTGTTTCTGTGCTAATGGATGGAATACCACACTTTCATCCACTCTATTTAGGAACTCGGGGCGGAAATGGTTTTTCACCACATCCATCACTTGTTCTTTCATCTGAGCGTATGAGCTTTCACCAAATCCTGCATGGATTTCTGTTGAGCCTAGGTTAGACGTCATGATCAATACGGTGTTTCTGAAATCAACAGTACGACCTTGCCCATCAGTTAAGCGTCCATCATCTAATACTTGTAATAAAATATTGAATACATCTGGATGCGCCTTCTCTACTTCATCAAGCAAAATAACAGAATAAGGACGACGTCTTACTGCTTCAGTAAGGTAACCGCCTTCTTCATAACCAACATAGCCCGGAGGCGCGCCCACTAGTCGAGCCACAGAATGTTTTTCCATGAACTCTGACATATCAATGCGCACCATTGCCTCTTCACTATCAAATAGGAAGTGAGCCAATGTTTTACACAGTTCGGTTTTACCTACCCCAGTTGGACCTAAGAATAAGAAAGAACCAATCGGTTTGTTTGGATCGGACAATCCCGCTCGGCTACGGCGAATGGCATCGGCCACCGCACTTACCGCTTCGTTTTGACCAATCACTTTTTGGTGTAGATCTTCTTCCATACGCAAAAGTTTGGATTTTTCTGCTTCCAACATTTTAGCGACCGGAATACCGGTTTGTTTGGATAGCACTTCGGCAATTTCTGCATCCCCTACTTTGTTTTTCAGTAAGGTCAGTTCTTTTTGCTCTGCATCAGAGGCTAACTGCAACTGTTTTTCCAAATCCGGAATACGACCGTATTGCAATTCAGACATACGATTCAGATCGCCTGCTCGACGGGCAAATTCAATGTCTAAACGAGCTTGCTCTAGTTCAGCTTTGATATCTTGCGTGCCAGATAGTGAGGCTTTTTCTGCTGTCCATACTTCATCTAGCTCAGCATATTGGCGTTCTTTGTCTGATAACTCTTCGTTGATCAAGGCAACCCGTTTACGGCTGGCATCATCATCTTCTTTATTGAGCGCTTGTTGCTCCATTTTCAATTGGATGATTTTACGATCGAGTTTATCCATCGCTTCCGGTTTTGAATCGATCTGCATACGAATAGAAGACGCCGCTTCATCAATCAAATCGATGGCTTTATCAGGAAGCTGACGATCAGACACATAGCGATGTGACAAGGTGGCCGCCGCTACGATCGCCGGATCGGTAATATCAACATGGTGGTGAAGTTCATACTTCTCTTTTAAACCACGTAAAATAGCGATGGTGTCTTCAACACTAGGCTCATCCACCAGCACTTTTTGGAAACGACGTTCCAGTGCCGGATCTTTTTCGATGTATTGTCTATGTTCATCCAGTGTTGTTGCGCCCACGCAGTGTAAATCACCACGCGCTAGAGCCGGTTTTAGCATATTACCGGCATCCATTGCGCCGTCGCCTTTACCTGCGCCCACGACGGTGTGCATTTCATCAATGAACAAAATGATATTGCCATTTTCTTGGGCTAGTTCGTTAAGCACCGCTTTTAAACGTTCTTCAAATTCACCGCGATATTTAGCACCTGCAATCAGTGCCCCCATATCTAAAGAAAGAACTCGACGTCCTTTTAGTCCTTCAGGGACTTCGTCATTGATAATTCGTTGTGCTAAGCCTTCAACGATAGCGGTTTTACCCACACCGGGTTCACCGATAAGCACAGGGTTATTTTTGGTTCTGCGTTGCAATACTTGAATGGTGCGACGAATCTCATCATCACGACCAATAACAGGGTCGAGTTTGCCTTGCTCGGCACGTTCAGTCAGATCAATAGTGTATTTGCTGAGTGCCTGTCTTTGATCTTCTGCATTAGGATCATCGACCTTTTGACCACCGGTGATCTTTTCGATGGCATCGATGATTTTCTTCTCGGTAACCCCTTGCGCTTTCAGCATTGGTCCAAGTTGGCTACTGTCGTTAATTGCGGCTTGTAAAAATAGCTCTGAAGAGATATAGCTATCATTGCGTTTTTGCGCAAATTTATCACACAGGTTCAGTAATTTAGTCAGCGCAGAAGACACCTGCACATCAGCAGACATACCGCTGACTTTAGGGAAGTGGTTTAACTTATCAGAAAGTTGTGCACGCAATTGAACGAGATCGACTTTCAACATTGTTAAAAGCGGCCTTACACTTCCCCCCTCTTGATCCAGTAGAGATAATAAGAGGTGTGTAGGTTCTATGTATTGATGATCTCGACCTACAGCCAAGGATTGGGCATCTGAAAGGGCGGCTTGAAATTTGCCAGTTAGTCGATCATAACGCATATTGGCCTCCTGAGAGCAATTGATGACTAGAGTACCAACCGTTGTAAATTCATGATTGGTATACTGATCATATGGGTGCTTTTGGCGCTAATTTCAAGTGTTATGAAAGAAAGAGAATGTGTTATTCAATCCAAATAAAGCTAGATTGACGACCTGTTGAGGCTTGTCTGCGATAGGAAAAGAAACGCTCTTGATCTTGGTAAGTACATAAGCCAGATAGCGAGATGTGATCGCAACCTGCTCTTTGTAATCGTAATTTAGCCAATAGAGGAAGATCGGCCATCCACTTACCCGGTTTGTGTTGATGAAACGCGATCGCATCATCGCTGTTGATTTGGATAAACTGCTCTCGGACTTCATCGCCCACTTCAAAAGCATCCAAACTAATGGCTGGGCCAATCCAAGCGACGACAGGGCCTGCAAAGTGACTCAAGGTATTTTCTAAAATCCCTCCCACTAAGCCGCGCCAACCAGCATGTGCACTGGCTACTTGTGTTCCATCAGCACTGGCAAATAATACTGGTAAACAATCCGCGGTCATAACGCTACACACTACACCCGGCACTGAAGTTACAAGCGCGTCAGCTTCGATAGTTTCGGTCGTTGGCTCGGTTAACTCAACCACTGTTGTGGAGTGAGTTTGATTCATCCATACAGGAGGTGACGGCATATTGCTTAATTGAGCGAGATGATCGCGGTTTTTCTGCACCGTAACCGGATCATCATTAACATGCATCCCTAAATTGAGACTGGCAAAATCGCCCACAGAAAAGCCACCTTTGCGAGTGGAGCTAATGGACTTTACGCAATTTGCTACGTTCCAATTGGGATGCAAGTAACTCATGATTAATATTCGTCTTCGTAGTTGTCGCGCATATCTTGGCGCAGCGCTTCAGCCATCTCAATCATGTCATCAGGAACAGGAGCATGAAATTGCATTTCTTCGCCTGTTGTTGGATGCACAAACTTCAGCATAACCGCGTGTAGAGCCTGACGATCAAAACTGCGGATCATCGTGGTCAGTTCTTCTGTTGCGCCTTTTGGAATACGTGCACGACCACCATAAGCGATATCACCTAGCAGTGGATGTTGTAAGTAAGACATGTGCACACGAATTTGGTGAGTACGGCCTGTTTCTAGACGTAGTCGAATACGTGTGTGCTCACGGAAACGCTCAGCAACACGATAGTGGGTGATTGCTGGCTTACCGAATTCACTGACAGCCATTAAGACGCGTTTGGTTGAGTGACGTCCGATGGCTTTATCAACCATGCCACCCGCGGTCATTTTACCAATCGCTATTGCTTCGTATTCACGAGTAATACGACGTTTTTGCAAGGTACGCACTAAACGAGTTTGAGTAGGGACATTTTTAGCCACTACCATCAAACCTGTGGTGTCTTTATCAAGACGATGCACGATACCTGCACGTGGTACTTCAGCGATTTGAGGGTAATGATGCAATAATGCATTCAATACCGTACCGTCTGGAGTACCCGCACCTGGGTGAACCACTAAACCTCTAGGCTTATTGATCACTAACAGATCTTCATCTTCATAAACAATGTCTAAAGGGATGTCTTGAGCTTCCCATCGTTCTTCATCTTCGATTTCTGCCAAAACAACAATGTCCTCACCACCCATTACCCTAACGCGAGCTTTTGTGACAACGGCACCATCAACGCTGACTTTTCCGGCGAGTAACCATTCTTTTAAACGCGAACGGGAAAACTCATCGAACAATTCTGCGATGGCCTGGTCTAGGCGTTGACCTAGTTGACTCTCTTTTACGGTACTTTTTAATTCTATCTGCTGGGCCATATCTAACTTTTTAAAAAACAGTGGGACTAATGCTTGTTTATATGAAAAAATAAGCGTTTCCGTTATTGTATCTGCTTACTCGCCGATTGTAACGGCAACCTAGGAAATAATTTAATTGAGCATGGCTTCACGTTTTAATATGAAACATCAAACTCTAGTCGGCCTTTTGTCTGCTATGTTGCTTTTCGGATGCAGCAGTAGCGATGACATTGTACCCGATGTACCACCTTCACAATTGTATGCAGATGCTCAGACTTCACTCCGAGCTGGCTCTTGGTCGTCTGCTGTAGAAAAGCTAGAGGCACTAGACTCTCGCTATCCGTTTGGCCCGTATTCAGAGCAAGTACAGCTGGATCTTATCTATGCGTACTACAAAAATGATGAGCTCCCGTTGGCATTGGCCACCATTGAACGTTTCACTCGCTTAAACCCCACTCATGAAAAATCAGACTGGGTGTTATATATGCGCGGTTTAACTCATATGGCGCAAGATAGAAACTTTTTGCATGACTTGTTCAATATTGATCGTTCCGATCGAGATCCTGAACCTGTAAAGCAAGCTTTTTCTGACTTCAAACGCTTATTACAACGTTACCCAGCCAGTGCCTATGCCGAAGATGCTGAACAACGCATGATTGCCTTGAAGAAGCGTCTTTCTGAGTATGACTACGCTACTGCGGATTTTTACATTCGCCGTAAAGCTTGGATTGCAGCAATTAATCGCTGTCAAGAAATCCAACGCAGTTACCCGGATACAGAAGCTGCACGCAAATCATTACGCCTACAACTTATCGCCTATCAAGAACTTAATTTGGACGATGCCGTTGCTCGAACAGAAAAACTGATTGAGCTAAATCCGCTTTAAGTGTTAAATTTAAGAAGCGAGATGTTAAATATTTAACATCTCGCTGTGGTGCTTCGACCACTTTTTCATAAACCAACACGGAATGTTGTATGAAAAATCTTATTATTGGGCTACTTGCCTCTGCTCTGCTGTCTTTACCGACACAAGCACTTGAACTGTCTCCAATACAAAAAAATACCTATATTGGTGACTATAAGGTTATCAAAGAGAAGGGCGTAGTCCGTGCTCTTGTAGCCGCTGATCTGGGCTTTTACTACGTTGAAGGAGGCCGGCCAAAGGGGATTATTGCCGAGCAACTTCATCACTTTGAGCTCAGTTTGAAAAAAAAGCATCCTTACATGCGGGTAAAAATCATACCTGTCACTCGCGATGCGCTATTTGATGCTTTAAATAATGGACAAGGCGATGTTGCCATTGCCAATCTAACCATCACCGACAAACGTAAAAAAGTTGTCGATTTTAGTACTCCTATCCTCACTGGAGTCAATGAGTTATTCCTAACCCACAAATCTCATAAACCGATCACTTCAGCTGAGCAAGTCAGTGGTACGGAAGTGTGGATCCGGGCAAGCTCTAGTTACTTTGAAAGCATTCAAGCCTTAAATAAACAACTCTCTAGCAATGGACACATTCCAGTGCGGGTGAACTTTGTTCAGGAAAGCTTACAAGATCTGGAGTTGGTTGAACTGGTCAATCAAGGTTTGATTGCCGCAACGATCATTGACAGTCACAAAGCGAGCTTATGGCTAAATGTAATGAAGAACATTCAAGTTCATGAGCAACTCCCTATCCGTCGTGATGCACAAATCGCTTGGGCTTTGCGCCATAATAACCCTGAGTTTAAGCAAGTCATCAATGGCTACTTAAAAACAGCCAAACAAGGCACGTTACTGGGGAATGTCATTTATAAGAAGTACCTGCAAGATACACGCTGGTTAACCCGTGCATTAAATCCGAAAAAAATGGCTAAATTAGAAAGTTTATCGAATCTATTTGAACGCTATGGACAAGAATATCAAATTGATTGGGTGATGCTTTCAGCACAAGCATTCCAAGAGTCAGGTTTAGACAATAGTAAAGTATCGCACAGAGGTGCGGTAGGCATAATGCAAGTCCTCCCCGCCACAGCAAAAGACCCCTATATCAACATTCCTAATATCAAACCAGTGGAAAACAACATTCATGCTGGAACTAAGTATCTGAGGTTTATTCACGATAGGTACTTTAGTGACCCTGATATCAATGAAAGCAATAAGGTTTACTTCAGCCTTGCCTCATACAATGCAGGGCCGGCCAAAATACGCAGAATGCGAGCTTTGGCACTAAAGCAAGGGTACGACCACAATATTTGGTTTAATAATGTCGAGATTGTAGCCCGTCGAAATATAGGTCGGGAGCCCGTGCAATACGTGGCGAATATCAATCGCTATTACACCATTTATAAACAACTTGGAGAGATCCAAAGTGAGCGAGAAGAATTGCACAGCGATTTAAATCAACAAATAAGTCCAGTGCAATTGATCTTCGATACATCAGACTAAATAAATTGACTTACTGATAATCGAACCAATACGCTCAAAATACAGTAGACACGCATAAAAAAGGCACTCAGAGTCAGTAACTCGAAGTGCCTTTATCCATTCAAATTTGACATTAAATACACGTATCGGCAAGGATTTTCTTGCAAACCTATGCAAAAAATCACAAACATTCGGTCCAACTTTTCAATGGCTGATTAACGTGATCCTAGTCGCAAATATTTTTTATCAAAGTCGTAATCTGAACCTAACGAAGATTGTTTTACACAGAGGAAACGCACTATATGAAAATGAATATTACTGGCAAAAACATTGAAATTACCTCTGCAATTCGCTCTCACATTGAAGAGAAATTTAAAAAACTAGAAAAATGGCAAGTCGATATTATTGGTTGTCATGCGAGCTTCCAAGAAGAGCCTAATAAAAATAAACGATTTGAAGCTGTCATCAGTGTACCGAAAGGGCAATTAGTTGCTTCCGCCGTTCATGCCGACTTATACGTCGCAGTGAACGAAGTTGAACAAAAATTGGAACGACAACTCAATAAGCTTCGTCATAAACCAGAAGCAAGACGTGCCAGCCACTCAGACGCTCCTGTTGAACCAGAAGAGCCTATCGTCGAAGAAGCTTAATTAAGCCAACCTAAAATCTAACTTATAAAAAACAGCGCCCTTTTGGCGCTGTTTTTGCTTGACCCTAATTCCCGCCATAGCTTATTGTGATCTATAACTCTCTTTGCAATCACCATTTAAAGGAATTAGGAATGGCTGAAACACCACTTTCTCTCGACGATATTCGCAATCGCCTCAATGTTCTTGATGATAAACTACTCAGTTTACTCTCTGAACGTCGTAATTTGAGTTTAGAAGTAGCGAAAAGCAAAGTGGAGACGTCAAAGCCAGTCAGAGATGCCGATAGAGAACAACAACTGTTGGTTAAGCTCATCAATAATGGCAAAGAAAAATACCAACTGGATGCGGAATACATCACGAAGGTGTTTTACACCATCATTGAAGATTCAGTATTACTGCAACAGGCTTACCTGCAAAACTTGGTTAACCCTGCCTTGCAACGCAAGCCCCATGCGCGTGTTGCCTTCCTTGGTGCCAAGGGGTCCTATTCCCACTTAGCCAGTCAAGACTACTTTAGCCGTCGCAATACAGATCTGATTGAACTTAATTGTGAGTCTTTTAAAGAGGTGACTAAAACGGTTGAATCCGGTCATGCTGACTATGGTGTATTGCCAATAGAAAACACCAGCTCAGGTTCTATCAATGAAGTGTATGACTTACTGCAGCAAACAACCTTGTATATTGTAGGTGAGCTGTCTCAACCGATTGAGCACTGCTTACTTTCTACTGAAGATGTACGCTTAGAAGAGATTAAGACCATCTATTCTCACCCTCAGCCACATCAGCAATGCAGTGACTTTTTAGGCCGCCTAAAAGGCACGACACTGGAAACTTGCGCCAGCACTGCTGATGCAATGTTAAAAGTTAAAGAACTCAACCGTCCTGATGCTGTGGCGATTGGTAATGCGCTGAGTGGCAAGTTGTATGGCTTACAAAACGTGCAAGGCAACATTGCCAACCAAACAGAAAACCATACCCGATTTATCGTCGTAGCACGTAAAGCGTTCAGCGTTTCTGATCAAATTCCAGCGAAAACCACATTGATTATGTCTACCTCACAAGAGGCGGGCTCACTAGTGGAAACCTTATTAGTACTGCAACGCCACAACATCAATATTACGAAACTGGAATCTCGTCCTATTATGGGGAACCCTTGGGAAGAGATGTTCTACATGGATTTAGAGACACACTTAAACTCTAGCGCCGCTCAGTCTGCGATCAACGAGCTGGTGAAAATTACTCGTTATCTAAAAGTACTCGGCTGTTACCCAAGTGAGAACATTAAACCTACTCATGTAAAAATGTCTTAAAGATGAAAAAAGTTATCGTAGCGTCTTTAAACCCGGCCAAGATCAAAGCGGTAGAAAGTGCTTTTTGTGAAGTATTTCCAGAGCAATCGTTTCATTTTGAAGGTGTGAGTGTTGCTAGTGGGGTACGCGATCAACCCATGTCTAATGAAGAGACTAAACTCGGTGCTCAGACTCGAGTAAACAACGCTAAGCAAGTGATCAATGATGCGCAATACTATGTGGGTCTAGAAGCCGGTATTGAAGGAAATGCAACGTTTGCATGGATGATTATTGAGTCCGAAACTGTACACGGTGAATCACGCTCATCAAGCCTTATGCTGCCCAATAAAGTGCTGGATTTAGTCAGGCAAGGAAAAGAGTTGGGTCATGCGATGGATGAAATGTATGGCACCACCAATATCAAACAAAAAGGCGGCGCGATTGGAATATTGACCAACAACCGTTTAAGCCGCAGTAGTGTTTACCATCAAGCACTGATTTTGGCGCTGATTCCTTTCAATAATCCAGACGCCTTTTAAATTCACGTCTGGATCTATTCCATTAATTTTATTCGATAAAAGGTTTCAGAAGACGAGAAACAAGTTGTTGCTCTTCTTCTGAACGCCCTTTTAACTCGTTTGAACCTCGAGTCACCGTTGCTATCCCTACCCCTAAGTCTTGACTGATCTGCCGTTGTGAACAAGATTCATTCAATAACTTATGCAGTATTTTCGCTCTAGTCACTAACGCTTCTTTTTCGTCGGGTGTCAGCATGATTGACAACAATGTTTGATGCTCATCTTGCTCAGCGGCTTTAGCGATAGTGACGAGTAGTTTTTGCCACTCTTGATCTATTGGGTTCATAACGTGTCTGCTTATTCTCTAAAACTCTCTTATTAATACTTCATTTCAGACTCTAAGTCAGATAAAAATGGCCCCTTTTTATTTAAGATATCGCGATAATACACCTCAAACATCAAGATATTTTTAATGTAGCCTCGAGTCTCTTTAAACGGAATTGACTCAATATAAGAATACACATCAACCTTACCCCCCGTTCTTTCACGCCACAGTTGCACTCGATTAGGACCGGCATTATACGCGCCAAAAGCCAGCACTCGATTTCCATTGTAATCGTCTAACAAGCCCGCTAAATACTGACTGCCTATCTCAATATTTTTACTCACATCAAACAAGTCATCAGCACCGCTGTATTCAATGTTATAGCTCTTAGCTGTAGAAGCGGCCGTCTTCGGCATAATCTGCATTAGACCTCGCGCACCAACCGGGGATTGAGCGTCAATATCCAAGCCACTTTCTTGTCGAGCCAACGCCATCAAAGTAATAGGATCAACGTCGTGTTTCTTGGCATAGAAGTTAAACCACCACTGATGCGCAATAGGGAAGCGCAAACTGATGTGATCCCACATTTTGCCTTCAATCGTAGCCATGACTAATAGATGGTTCCAATGATGCTTCGCTGCATATTGGGCTAAGAGCTTTTTTTGCTCCGAGCTAGAACGGGCTAACAGCCAACGCCACTCACGTTTTGCCGCAGTAATTTTGTCGACCGCGATAAGTTCCTTAATACGAGCCAACGAGGTAGAGAATCCCTCGATAGAGGCATCTTGTTGCGTTGGCATTAAGGTGTTGTATTGAATAGGCTGTTCTAAATAATCAGCAGCAGCAATGCTGTAAAAACTTCGATGACCAAGAAGAGCTCGCATACGGCTCTTACCCTCACTCACCTGCCCCAAAGCAATTTGAGCGCGTGCTTTCCAATATTGCCAACGCTTCGAGTTTTTCTCTTTGCTAGGTAATCTTTCAATCCAAGTATCGAGTCCTTGCCAATCTTGATGTTGAATAGCCAAACGCGCTCGGCGTTCTAACCATTTCGGGTTGTGGCTCTTTAATAGCGTGTCATCACGCCATTTGGCTAACTTAGTATCATCCGTATTGATTAAGCTATAGGCAATATAATCCGCGCTGTCTTGGTATTCTTTGTCGGTGAATTGCTGAGCTTTAGCGACCTCATCAAGTACGCTAATCGCCAATTGCGGGTTTGCATCTTGATAGGTAATGCGCTTTAAGGTTGCCATAGCCACTTTCTTATTCAGTGCCGAGCGGGCTTGAGAGGTGGCGAATGACGCTATTTGAGTATTATCCTGATAAAGCTGATAAATGGCTTGCGCATTGGCTTTTGCTTGCTCAGATTCTGGCAAATCTTGTAGGTAGTTAAGCAAACTTCGGTTACGACTAGAAAACGCCAGCCCCATTCGTTGCAATATTAAGGTGTCTTTACGTAGCCCAGCTTCGTCCCAAGCTTTGAAAAGTTCATTACACTCTTTCGCAATGCTCGAACCGCTTAGCCATAACTTGGATGCCCCTTTAAAGGCGTCGACCGTTTTCCCCATTTGATACTGTGCAAAATAATAACTGCACTGATAGCTTTGCATACGTGGTTTTTGCGGTTGAAAATGATAAAAACCTTGCCAATCTTTGGCCTTGACCAAAGCATCTAAATACGCGCCTCGAATAGATTGAGAGAACGGGTATTGATGATGAGTTTTTATGTATTGCTCCACCTCTGTGGGAGTTCGCTTATCGAGATCAAGCATATAAATACGATAATCGAGATAAGGGGTCAGAGGGTAATCATCAAGCTGTTTTCTTAGTACCTGATACTGCGGAATGTCCCGGTTGGTAATTAGAGTTTGAGCCTGATCATAGGTCTCTCTTTGTTGCTCGAGTGTCATCGCTGAGACAGAGAGTGACACCACCCCAATCCCAACTCCTAACCATTTAATCAATACTGACATGCGTCTCTCTTTGTGGCGATGCTTATAATGTATTTTCTTATATTCATAATACGCAACAAATGATGATATTTGTAAGAATCAGGTAAATTACTATTTAGGGTTTCAACAACTCAAGATTTTGCGCCACATACGGTAACAAAAATGGATTGCATAGTATAAAATAAGGCTTTGTCTCTAGGGTCTGTAGACCCCCACACAACACAGGATCTCTAGGTAATGGCTGAATACGTCTATACCATGTCTCGGGTGAGCAAAATCGTGCCACCAAAACGTCAAATCCTTAAAGATATTTCCCTTAGCTTTTTCCCAGGCGCAAAAATTGGCGTATTGGGTTTAAACGGTGCAGGTAAATCAACGCTTTTACGCATCATGGCCGGTATCGATACTGATATTGATGGCGAAGCTCGTCCACAAGCAGGACTAAATGTAGGCTACCTACCACAGGAGCCGAAATTAGATGAGTCGAAAACCGTACGTGAAATCGTAGAAGAAGCGGTTTCTGATGTAGCTGGCGCCATGAAACGTTTAGATGAAGTGTATGCAGCCTACGCAGAACCAGATGCTGATTTTGATGCTCTCGCTAAAGAGCAAGGCGAGCTGGAAGCATTAATTCAAGCGAAAGACGGCCACAACCTTGAAAACTCACTAGAGCGCGCGGCCAACGCACTGCGTCTTCCTGAGTGGAATCAAAAAATTGAACACCTTTCGGGTGGTGAGCGTCGTCGTGTGGCCATTTGTCGTCTGTTACTTGAAAAACCAGACATGCTACTACTAGACGAACCGACCAACCACTTGGATGCCGAGTCTGTAGCATGGCTAGAGCGCTTCCTCGTTGACTATACAGGAACCGTAGTGGCGATTACGCACGACCGTTACTTCCTAGACAACGCAGCAGGTTGGATTTTAGAACTTGACCGTGGTGAAGGTATCCCATGGGAAGGTAACTATACTTCTTGGCTTGAGCAAAAAGATGCTCGTCTACAGCAAGAAGCGTCTCAAGAAAGTGCTCGTCAAAAAACCATCGAGAAAGAGTTGGAATGGGTTCGTCAAAACCCTAAAGGTCGCCAATCTAAATCTAAAGCTCGTATGGCTCGCTTTGAAGAACTGCAAAGTGGCGATCGTCAAAAACGTAACGAAACCAACGAACTCTTTATCCCACCTGGTGAACGCCTAGGTGACAAAGTCTTGGAAGTTAAGAACCTGACCAAATCATTTGACGGCCGTGTGCTTATCGATGATCTTTCGTTCTCTATGCCAAAAGGCGCTATTGTCGGTATTGTCGGCGCGAACGGTGCCGGTAAATCCACACTATTCAAAATGCTCAGCGGCAGCGAGCAACCAGACTCTGGCAGCATTGAGCTTGGTGAAACAGTGAAACTGGCATCCGTTGAACAGTTCCGCGATAGCATGGATGACAGCAAAACTGTGTTCCAAGAGATCTCAGAAGGTGCTGACATCATCAAGATCAACAACTTTGAAATTCCAGCGCGTGCTTACTGCTCACGCTTTAACTTTAAAGGCTCAGATCAACAAAAAGTAATTGGTCAGTTATCTGGTGGTGAGCGTAACCGTGTTCACTTAGCAAAACTGCTAAAAGCTGGGGGCAACGTACTCCTTCTCGATGAACCAACCAATGACCTTGATGTTGAAACACTGCGTGCACTAGAAGAGGCTCTACTCGAGTTCCCTGGTTGTGCAATGGTGATCTCGCATGACCGTTGGTTCCTTGACCGTATCGCCACTCATATCATCGATTACCGTGATGAGGGACAGGTGAACTTCTACGAAGGGAACTACAACGAATATATGGAATGGCTGAAGAAGACTCTGGGCCCAGAAGCGGCTGAACCTCATCGCATTAAGTACAAGCGAGTAGTGAAGTAACCCGTTTCTTACCAATAGCAAAAAGGTCGCAATATGCGACCTTTTTTACTGTCTGAAACTGATTTAAGATTAACTGTCTCTTTGAATGGAGTCATTGGCTTGTTTAAGCAAAGTTTGACTCTCACTCATAAATTGTTGTGAGTAATCACCAAACCAATCTGACACTGAATTAAATTGTTCGATAAATGCAGATTTGTCGTGCTTATCCAGTAGAGTCAGTGCCTCACCGAATCGAGCGTGGAAACGCTTTATCATCTCAACGTTCTCTTCGGAAGATAAAATAATGTCACCGTAGAGATCAGGATCTTGAGCAAACAATCGGCCTACCATCGCCAGTTCAAGACGATAAATTGGCGAACTCAGTTTAAGCAAAGTATCAATATTTGGATTTTCTTTACTCAAATGCAAACCGTATGCAAATGACGTAAAGTGACGTAATGCTTGGATAAGCGTCATTCCATGGTCATGATGTTCCGCCTCCATCGGGCAAAGACTCGCTCCCCAGATTGAAAACTGTTGTAACAACCATTGATAGTGCTCTGCACCTCGCCCATCACAATGCACAATCACCTGCTTTGCAAGGCTTGGTACATCAGGGCCAAACATTGGGTGTAAACCTACAACAGGCCCTTGGTGCACATTGAGCATAGCCTGTAGTGGCTTCGCTTTTATAGAAGTAAAGTCACACAAAATACAGTCTTGCGGTAAGTTGTCTAACTTAGCGATCACTGACTCTGTTTTGTTGATTGGCACAGTGACTACCACCAGCCCTGCATTTTTAAACAGAGCATCCGCTTCGTGCCAATTTTTACTGCCTAAGACTTTGACCTTATAACCAGAAAGATCAAACATCTTTTTAAATAAGCCACCTAGCTGACCATTACCACCGATAATGACGACGTCACCTAAGTCAGGGTTTAAACATTTAAACCCTGAGTCTTTTTCACTAGCGTAGGACTCTCGCATGACTCTGCGTAGGATATCTTCAATAAGTTGAGGTGGTATGCCTCGCTTTTGAGCTTCTTGTCGGCGCGACGCCAACATTGCTGCTTCTCGCTCTGGTACGTAGATAGGAAGGCCATGTTCACTCTTCACCTCCCCGACTTCTTCGACCAACTTAAGTCGCTGCTCAAGTAGATCCAGCATTTGCTTATCAACTGAATCAATCTTATCTCTTAAACCCTGAAGTTCCTTTGCCATGTTTGTACTCTACTACTTACTTAATTCTATCGTGTAAAATTGGGATTAGCTCTTCACGAGCTTTCAGCAATAGTGCCTCAGTTGAGTCCCAATTGATACAAGCATCAGTAATAGACACACCGTATTGCAATTGATCCAATGGAATATCAGTACCTTGGTTACCTTCATGAATGTTACTTTCAATCATCAAACCAATAATAGATTTGTTGCCTTCACGAATTTGTTGGATAGCATCCGCAGCAACCAATGGTTGGCGACGGAAGTCTTTGCGTGAGTTAGCGTGGCTACAGTCAATCATTAACGCAGCATCCAGACCCGCTTTTGCCAATTCTTCTTCACACTCGCGTACCGATACTGAATCGTAGTTGGTTTGCTTACCGCCACGTAGAATTACGTGACCATCAGGATTACCTTTAGTTGTTAATAGAGCAACTTGGCCTTCACGGTTAATACCGATAAAACGGTGGCTAGAAGATGCCGCTTGCATTGCATTAATCGCTGTAGAAAGGCTACCGTCAGTACCATTTTTAAAGCCTACAGGCATTGAAAGGCCACTTGCCATTTCACGGTGAGTTTGTGACTCCGTAGTACGAGCACCAATTGCAGACCAGCTAAACGTATCCGCTAGGTATTGAGGGCTGATTGGATCAAGCGCTTCGGTTGCCAATGGGATACCCATATCTGCTAATTCAACCAACAGCTTTCTCGCAATATGCAAACCATGTTCGATATCAAAAGAACCGTCCAAATGCGGGTCATTGATAAGCCCTTTCCAACCAACCGTTGTACGAGGTTTTTCAAAGTAAACACGCATCACCAATAATAGTTGGTCACCCACAACATCAGACAACGCTTTTAAACGCTTAGCGTATTCTTTTGCCGCTTCTACATCATGGATAGAACAAGGACCACATACCACTAATAGACGATGATCTTTTTTGTCGACAATATTGGCAATAGTTTCACGTGATTGCTGAACAAACTGGCGTGCAGTTTCACTCAACGGGATCTTTCTTTTTAGCTCTTCAGGAGTAATAAGAATTTGTTCTTGGCTGATATTAACGTTACTGAGTTCGCTGCGTTGCATAGTGTCACCGTAAATAATTTTGTACGTAATTTCTAAGATATGTTTCAACAATACCCGAAAATAAGATTAAAGCAAGGCTTTTGTACGTAATTTATTACACTACATGTAAACTATAATTTACACGGCGGTTTGTAGTGTTTGTTTTCTAAGGGTTAAGCCTCTTTCTTAGCGGAAAATAAAAGTCAGTATTCACAAGCGCTATCACTGTATTACTGGTGGCTATCTATACAATTAAGCCTACCTGATCTTAATCTTACTCCCGACATGGAACTCATTCTCTCTTTACTGCAGCAAATGTGTGTCTACCTCATGGTGGCGTATACCTTAAGCAAAACCCCACTGGTCATCCCTTTACTGAATATTTCAGAAAGGCTGAGCCACAAGTTCATCTGTTACGTGATGTTTTCACTATTTTGTATTCTGGGGACCTATTTTGGACTGCAAATTGGGGATGCCATTGCCAATACTCGAGCGATTGGCGCTGTACTAGGTGGGATATTTGGCGGACCAATAGTGGGCTTTGCTGTGGGCCTGACGGGAGGTTTACATCGTTATTCTATGGGCGGTTTCACCGATGTTGCCTGCGCCATTTCTACCACTACCGAAGGGCTGATTGGTGGACTGGTGCATATGTACATGCTGCGAAAAGGTAAAGTGGATCGTCTGTTTAGCGCCACCATCGTCTTTAATGTCACTTTGATAGCGGAAGTGGTTCAGATGATCATTATTGTCATCGTGGCTAAACCGACATCTCAAGCAATTAACTTGGTGGAGTCCATCGCCATTCCGATGATTTTAGCCAACTCTCTCGGTGCGGCATTCTTTATCAGTATTTTACGAGATCGACGAGCTATTTTAGAAAAATACTCATCCAACTACTCTCGACGTGCACTCAATATTGCTGAACGTTGCGTTGGCCTGCTAGCGGATGGGCTCAACAGCAACAGCGCACAAAAGATCGCGCACATTATTCAAGATGAAACAAAGGTCGGTGCCGTTGCGATTACAGACAAGGAAAAAATACTCGCCTTTGAAGGCATGGGATCGGATCACCATATCCCTAATACCCCGATATCTTCTGAGTACACTCTTACTTCAATTAAAGAGCAACGCATTATCTATCTCGATGGTAGGAAAAGCCCATATCAATGCTCACTATCACCTGAGTGTAAACTAGGATCCGCGCTGGTTATTCCTTTAATTGCAGCTGATAAAGTCATCGGCACCATCAAGCTCTATGAACCTAGAGTTAAGTTGTTTTCTTCGATCAATACCACGATGGCAAAAGGTATTGCTGAGCTACTTTCTCGGCAGATCTTATACAGTGAATACCAACAAAAAAAGATGCTGCTGTCCCAAGCTGAAATCAAGCTGCTGCACGCTCAGGTCAATCCGCATTTTTTGTTCAATGCTCTCAATACGATCAGTGCGATTACTCGTCGCGATCCAAATAAGGCTCGTGAGTTAATCCAACATCTTTCACAGTTTTTCCGCGGTAATCTGAAGAGAAATACCGAATTTGTTACTCTCAAAGAAGAACTCGCTCACGTCAATTCTTACCTTACGATAGAAAAGGCACGCTTTGTCGATCGCTTAGAAGTCGATATTGATATTGCAGAACATTTACTTGAGCAGATGATGCCCAGTTTTACTTTGCAACCCTTAGTAGAGAATGCCATCAAACACGGGGTATCTAATCTTTTAGACGGTGGAGTGGTAAAAATCTATAGCTGTGAAGATAAAAAAGGGTTTCGAATTACCGTAGAAGACAACGCTGGCCGTTATAAACCTGACAGCAAAGATCAAACAGGTCTTGGGATGCACATTGCAGGAAAACGGCTCACCAACTACTTTGGTGAACAGCATCAACTACGAGTGGAGTGTAAACCTAAACACTACACTCGGATGAGTTTTACCATTCCCAAACCATAATGAGAACAATAATGCTTACCGCCCTTGTGATTGATGATGAGCTATTTGCGAGAGAAGATCTCATCGACTTTATAGAGCAAACCCAGCAGATCGAAGTGATCGCTCAAGCAGGAAATGCGATCCAAGGGCTGCAAAAAATTAATACTCTCAAGCCCGATGTCGTCTTTTTGGATATACATATGCCGCAAGTCTCCGGAATCGAGCTATTGAGTATGCTCGATCCTGAGAATATGCCAGCAGTCGTCTTTGTGACGGCCTACGATCAATACGCATTACAGGCATTTGAAGATAACGCTTTTGATTATCTACTCAAACCTATTGATCCGGCCAGACTGAATAAAACCATCTGTCGTCTCAATAAGCGATTTAAAAAGCAACTGCCGCCAGTAGACTTATCCAGCATTACACCGGCAACCCTTGATCAAGTTCCTTGCTCTGGTCACAACCGTATAATGTTAATTCCCATAGACGATATTGAAGTGGCATACAGTGACTTTAGTGGTGTGAACATTCAAACCGCGCAGCACACCACCAGCAGCCAACTGACTTTGAAGGTACTAGAAGAAAAAACGCCCCTCATACGTTGCCATCGACAATATTTGGTCAGCACGAAAGCCATTCGAGAAATCAAACTCCTAGAGCAAGGATTAGCGGAGATTGTGACTATGAGTGGCTATCATGCTCCCGTCAGTCGACGGTATTTAAAAGTATTAAAAGAGAAGCTCGGCTTTAGCTAGCGCAGCTGTTGCCTCTTTCCACTGTCTGCTTAAACGTAACTCATCCATAGTAAATGACACTTTCTTTATTAGTGTCGATGCATTGAGAACTTGAGTGACAGGCAAAGTATCAATAATTTCAATCGCACTATTGCGATTATTACACATCAATATCATGTCACAGCCAGCTCTTAGGCTTTGTAGTGCCTTCTCTACTGGCCCTCCCATAACGTCAGCCCCTTCCATGTTCAGATCATCAGAGAAAATCAAACCTTGAAAAGCAAGCTGTTCGCGCAATACTTTTTTGAGCCAATACTGAGAGCCGCTGGCGGGCTTATCGTCGTATTCTGGGTACACCACGTGCGCTGGCATCATTGCATCTAACAGTCCAGCCTCAATCTGAGCTCGAAAGATAGCCATATCAGTGTCAAAAATCGTATTTCTTGTATCGACTGGCGTTTCTTTATGAGAATCGGCAATGACGCCACCATGGCCTGGGAAATGTTTACCCGTGGTTGCCATCCCTGCTTGTTTCATACCTAACATAAACGCAGAACTGTGCTTAAGTATGGTTGCTTTATCTTCACCAAACGCTCTAGACCCTATCGCCAGACATTGATGACCTTGGTCTAGCACTGGAGCAAAACTTAGGTCAATACCATGTGCCATGACCTCTGCGGCCATTAACCAACCCGCTTGTTTAGCGAGCTCATCACCATTGGTTTTAGAGGCAAATGTTTGTGCTGCAGGGATACGAGTAAACCCTTCTTTGAAACGTTGCACACGCCCACCTTCTTGGTCAACACCAATTAAGATAGGACGTTTAGCAGCAGCACGAATTGATTCAGTTAATGCCTGTAACTGATTGTTATCATGGTAATTACGAGTGAATAGAATAACCCCGCCAACCATAGGATGTTGTAGGATCTCTTTCTCTTCGGCATCTATTTCATAGCTGTTAACATCAAGCCATAACGGGCCCATTTTTAATCCTTATTCGTATATCTAATGTGGCATTCACAGAGTATTCAGTTTATTGTATTTTGACAATCAAAGAACGGATCAAATATCTCAAATATGGATAAAAAAGAGCTCTATATTGGTATCATGTCGGGAACTAGCCTAGATGGTGTAGACCTTGCTCTAGCCCACTTTGATCAAGGGGTGACGCACTGTTTAGATACCTTTGAATACCCCTTGCCGGAAGCACTTAAACAACAGACTCTACAAGTGTGTCAGGGACAACCCACCACCTTAAAAGTACTGGGGGAGTTAGACCATCAATTTGCCCTACTATACGCAGAAGCAAGTAATGCCTTCTTAAAGCATCTAAAACTCCAAGCCAGTGACATCACCGCCATAGGTTGCCACGGGCAAACCGTCTATCATCAACCGACCGGTGTGCATCCATTTACCACTCAGATCGGCGATGCTAATCTCATTGCTATCAAGACAGGCATAACAATCGTCGCAGACTTTAGACGCAAAGATATGGCACTCGGTGGGCAAGGTGCACCGCTGGTTCCTGCTTATCATCAAACGCTCTTCCCAACTTCAAACAGCTGTAAAATCGTGCTCAATATTGGAGGTATTGCCAATATTTCAGTCCTTCAACCTACTGGAGAAGTACTCGGCTATGATACGGGTCCAGGCAATATGTTGATGGATGCATGGGTGAAAAAACATCTTCATTTACCCTTTGATCGTGAGGGGGAGTTTGCCTTAAGTGGTCAAGTGAATTCATCACTGATTGAATGCTTGATGCAAGACGCTTACCTACAACAGTCGCCTCCTAAAAGTACAGGCAGAGAGCACTACAATTTGGCTTGGCTAGAACACATACTCGGTCAACTTAATGACGTATTGCCAGCGGAAGACGTGCAGGCAAGTCTGCTGGAGTTTACCGCACGATCCATAGCGGATCAGTGTCAGCTCTATCAAAGTCAACACCAAGACCAATTGTTGGTTTGTGGTGGAGGAGCAAACAACCCCGCTCTTATTGAGCGCTTACAAGCACTATTGCCACAATGGCAAGTGAATACGACTGACTCGCAAGGTATTAGTGGCGATTATATGGAAGCACTCGCGTTTGCTTGGCTCGCCTATCGACGCATTCACAACCTGCCAAGCAATTTACCCAAAGTTACAGGGGCGAGTAAAGCAACGTCACTGGGCATCATCTACCACGCAGAATAGGCTTCACCATGTCACAAACCACATTAATTGATACGCTTGCTAAATTGGTTTCCGAAAATAGAAACCCGAACACCATGCAGATCGATACCCTAAGCACTTTAGAGATCGTCGAAAAGATGAACCAAGCAGACGCAGAAGTGCCTGTCGCGATACACAAAGAGCTGCCACACATTGCCAAAGCAGTCGATGCTATTTACCACGCATTTACTCAAGGCGGGCGCCTAATCTATATCGGTGCAGGGACCAGTGGACGACTTGGAGTGCTGGATGCATCTGAGTGTCCACCGACATTCAGTGTTGATAAAGAGATGGTTGTAGGCGTGATTGCCGGTGGTAAAGAAGCCATGTTCCAAGCTCAAGAAGGGGCGGAAGATAGCCTGACTTTAGCCGAGCAAGATTTAAAAGCACTAGTACTAACCGCACAAGATGTCGTAGTCGGAATTGCCGCCAGTGGCCGAACTCCCTATGTCATCGGCGGCTTAAAGTACGCGAATGACATGCAAGCTACCACTATCTCCATTTCTTGTAATCCCAACTCTGACATCGCCTCCAATGCCGATATTGCAATTTCACCGATTGTCGGGCCTGAAATATTAACCGGCTCAACTCGTCTAAAAGCAGGAACGGCACAAAAGCTGGTCTTAAACATGCTTTCCACCGCCAGCATGATAAAAATTGGTAAGGTTTATCAAAACCTTATGGTGGATGTAAAACCAACCAATAAGAAACTGGTCGCCAGAGCCGTTCGTATTGTCATGCAAGCGACTGACTGTGATGAACATAGCGCTAAGGCGCTATTAGAGGAAGCTGAAATGAATGTGAAACTGGCCATTATGATGCAACTCAGCGGAAAAAACCGTGTTCAAGCGGCCACCCTGCTAAGCCAACAGCAAGGGTTTATTCGCTAAAAGAACCATATAGAATACATCATTAACTACCCTGCTTTGTTCAGAGAATGTCAGGGTAGATTAATATCATGTAAATTCGCGAAGGAAAATAACTTCTCAATTTTAATTGTTGCTTGATCTAGTTCACAAAAATAAACTTTATCACAACAAGAAAACATCAATGTCGTTTGATATTTCATATTAAAGTTCTGCCCAGCGCCGTGCTTTTGAAATAAAACAAACGTCATTTTATGAGCAATTGAGAAGAGGTTCTATGCAATTCAATACATCAAAACTGGCTTTAGCGACATTAATAGCAAGTGCTATCGCACTGAGTGGCTGTCATGACTCAAAACATCATGAAAAGAAGTCAATCAAAGGTCCTGAAGATGGTGAACTCGCAAGCCTACCTCTCAATAAAGATGAGACTGCTCGTAAACAAGATTTAATGTTAATTGCAGGTTTAGACGCAGCAATGGCATCCGCTTATGCGAAAGACCCTCAAGCGACTCAAGAGATCTTAGCGAAAGCAGAAAAAGAACAGCACTCTGATATTGCAACCGCATTCCCAGGTTCTACTGCCGGCCTTATTCCGTTTGCATTGCAAGCTGAGTTGTCTTCTATCCAACACGCTATGGGTTGGCCTGAATACAATGAAACACTGAACTCTATTAAAGATTTCATGCAAGAGCTTAGCAGTGCTAAAGGCACTCCTGTATTTACATTAGGTGCAGACTTCCCGTACACCAAAAACTTAAATGGTGATACATATGACTGGAATGAATTAGCCGTCCAAATTCACTACCTGAACACTCACCTTGATACTAAGATTACTTCTGACAATGGTACTAAGAAAAGCATTCGTGAGAACCTACAAGACTATTACACTGGCGATATCAACGCTTCTGTATCTGCTATTCCGCCAATTCCGCAAACAGCGACCAATGGTGTAACTACAGCAAAAACCGTTACCGCAACAGATCTAAAATCTCAGCTAGAAGCTAAATTCTACCTAGATGAGCAAGATGCTAAATTAGTCGTTGAGAAGGCAAGTAAAGATCCTAAAATTGCGGCTAATATTCAAAAAATGCTCGCGACAGCAGACACAGATCTTATCTTCCACGGCACTAACCCTGCTGAGTTTGAGTTTGTTTCTCCTGCGACGAACAATACTCCTGGATACATTCAAACGAACTGGACACCAGAGCTAAAAGCACGCTTTAAACGCATCTTTGGTGAAGTGATGTTCTTATACAATACGCCAGAGTTTGCTACCGAGTTTGATAATGGTAATAACATGGCAATGCTTGATAAAGCCACTCAAGGTCAGCCTGGTCCGTTTAACACTTCAATGCCGGGAAGCTACGCGCAATTAAAAGCAGATTCTCTAGCAACCACTGAAAGCCACAAACTAAAAGTGGTTTTATCAGGCAGCAAATCTGGTTTTGACTACGGTATGGCCGCGGCAAAAGGCTCGCAGCAAAAAGTAGTAATGACCGTTGAAGAAGACACACTACTGCATGCCGGTTTTGGTCAAGTACCATTGGTAGCGCATGAGTTTAGCCACACTTGGGGCTACGCACATGATCCTGTCAATGAAACTATGCTAAAACCAAATAACATTCCTTACTACATTCAGTTCATTA
The DNA here is from genome assembly GCF_000467185.1 of Vibrio ezurae NBRC 102218. GTDB lineage: Bacteria > Pseudomonadota > Gammaproteobacteria > Enterobacterales > Vibrionaceae > Vibrio > Vibrio ezurae. The sequence goes on along the minus strand of NZ_BATM01000039.1, from coordinate 33,639 downwards.
TGGGTTATAACAGAGACCTTACCGCGCTGTGTGGTGACGCTCAATGTAACGCGAATACCAAAGCTGACTTAGGTAGCCCAACACTGACTTGGGGTAATCCAAATAGTATCCAAGTAGAGTACTTTGGCTTTAACACCTTCTAAGACAGAAGCTTATAAAAACCGGGCAGTTCATTGAACTGCCCGGTTTTCTTTATCTTGTAGTGACCCAGCTTTATTAACAAGCTTGGACTAATCTTGGTCATTCCACCCACGCTGCCATTCCATACGAAACTTCTGTGCTTGAGGCGTTCCTGCGCAAATCCCTTGGTAATACTGTCCAGATAAACCAATCTGATAGGCAAAATTAGGATTGCAGTACTCTTTTAATCCGAGTGTGTACCCTTCTTCATAGTCATTGACATTAGCTGCGCCCAGTTTATTGAGAGCAGCATACGAGCGTTGCGTTTTTCCTTTAATCGCATCTGAATACCCGACCCCCTTCCAATCCCCTTTTGCGACTAATGCTTCATCACTACTGGCACAGGCAAATAACAGTGGAATAATCGCCAGTAAAAACAGCTTTAATCCTTTCATTGTGACCTACTTAACATATTGTTTTTTATGAGCTTAGCACACCTAGATCACATTTTCGAAGACGCGCTAAAAGCAAAAACCATTCATCTGAGTATTTCACCACTTAACTCAGTATCCGACCACTGACTGACTCACCTAAGGCAGTGGTTTAAGGCTTTCAATACTATATCAATAGATATTTTAATGAATAAACCCTAATAAGAGAGAATACGGATATGATGTGGTTTCTTACCTGTGTAGCGGCACTCGTTGCTGGCTACTTTATCTACGGCTCCATAGTTGAAAAAATATTTGGCATTAATGCTGCGCGTCAAACCCCTGCCCTGACTAAGCAAGATGGGGTTGACTATGTACCTATGTCGACCAAAAAAGTGTACTTGGTTCAGCTTTTAAATATCGCGGGTGTCGGCCCTATATTTGGCCCAATCATGGGTGCTTTATACGGTCCTGCTGCGATGTTGTGGATTGTATTAGGCTGTGTTTTTGCGGGTGCCGTCCACGATTACTTCTCAGGCATGCTGTCTATTCGTAATGGCGGAGCCTCCGTGCCTACCTTGACCGGACGTTATCTAGGCAAGGGCGCTAAACACTTTATGAACATCTTTGCTATTGTGCTTTTACTTCTCGTTGGCGTGGTTTTCGTCTCTGCACCAGCAGGTATGATCACCAACCTAATCAATGATAAAACCAGCCTAACAGTAGGTATGGGGACAATGGTCAGCATTATCTTCATCTACTACATCATTGCGACTATTGTACCTGTCGATAAAATTATTGGTCGCTTCTACCCTTTGTTTGGCGCGCTATTGATCTTTATGTCTGTCGGCCTAATCAGTGCTGTTGCGATATCTAGTGATCACGCTATTTTAGGTAACTTTGAAGTCAGTGACATGTTTTCCAACATGAACCCGAACGATCTACCTTTATGGCCTGCGTTATTCATTACCATCGCTTGCGGTGCAATTTCTGGCTTCCACGCTACTCAGTCACCATTGATGGCCCGCTGTATTGAAAATGAAACCAATGGACGCTTTGTATTCTATGGTGCAATGATCGGTGAAGGCATTATCGCTCTGATTTGGTGTGCGTTGGCATTATCTTTCTTTGGCTCTGTGGATGCACTCTCTGACGTAGTTGCCAATGGTGGACCAGGTAAAGTGGTGTATGACTCATCATTTGGTCTATTAGGCGTCTTCGGTGGTGTGATTGCCTTTCTTGGGGTAGTCATTCTGCCTATCACTTCAGGTGATACGGCTTTCCGCTCTAGTCGTTTGATTCTGGCTGAATACTTCAACCTAGATCAACGCAACATGCGCAATCGCCTCATGATGGCTGTGCCACTCTTTATCGTTGGCGGCATCCTAACTCAAGTGGACTTCGGCGTTATCTGGCGCTACTTCGGTTTTGCGAACCAAACTACGGCAGTGATGATGTTATGGACAGCCTCTGCCTATTTGCTTCGTTATAATAAATTCCATTGGATCACAACTATCCCAGCGATGTTCATGACCACAGTATGTATTACTTTCATCTTAAACAACGCTACATTAGGCTTTGGCTTGGATATGCAAATATCTACGATTATTGGTGTTGTCACCATGCTAGGTATTACTCGAACCGTGATCAAAGTGTCGAAAGGCAAAGGTGAAAATGATTTATTGGACGAAGAAAAGCCTAAAGTCATTCCTAAAAATGCCTAATACCACCGTATAGAACCAATGAAAAACGGGCTCTCAATACATTGAGAGCCCGTTTATTTTATGAATTCAAATTAGAGATTTTTGACTTGCAGCTCTTTTGGTACTTCGAAGAACATGTTCTCTTCACGACCGGTAATTTCTGTCACTAGGTTGCAATCAGAGAGTGTTTTTATTTTTTCTAAGATGGTATTAACTAACTCTTCAGGCGCTGAAGCCCCCGCGGTCATACCAACCTTAGTTTTATTTTTAAACCACTGTGCATTCAGATCTTCGGGGCAATCCGTTAGATATGCTGGCGTACCTAGCTTCTCAGCTAATTCTTTTAAGCGGGTCGAGTTTGAAGAGTTTTTAGACCCTACCACAATCATGACATCCACTTCATTTGCCATCGTACGTACCGCATCTTGACGATTTTGCGTTGCGTAACAAATATCATCTTTACGTGGCCCTTGAATATGAGGAAACACCTGACGAAGACGATCAATCACATCCGCTGTCTCATCAACAGACAATGTCGTTTGGCTGACGTAATGAAGATTAGCCGAATCCTTAACAGCCCCCAGCAACGCATCAACATCGTCTGGCTTCTCAACCAAATACATTCCGCCTTGCTCGCTTGCGTATTGCCCCATGGTCCCTTCAACTTCAGGATGACCAGCATGACCAATCAGTACCACTTCAATATGCTTGCGACTGGCGCGAGCCACCTCCATATGTACTTTAGTCACTAGTGGGCAGGTAGCATCAAATACGGTTAATTCACGCAGCTTGGCTTCTTTACGTACTGCTTGCGATACGCCGTGCGCGGAAAAAATAACAATATTGTCATCAGGCACTTCACTCAGCTCTTCAACAAAAACGGCGCCGCGAGCTTTAAGCCCTTCAACGACAAAACGATTGTGCACCACTTCGTGTCGGACGTAGATAGGAGGCTGGTACATCTCTAGCGCTCGTTCAACGATGCTAATAGCTCGGTCAACACCGGCACAAAAACCACGAGGGTTGGCTAATAAAATTTCCATTGTCATATCTTTCATTGGTGAAGGCCTTGCTACTCAGTTAATGAGCAACCTCAAATCGCGCTCATTGTACCGACATTATTGAGGAAAGCTCAAGACAGTAATAACCCTAAATAGTGAGTGGTTATTGCCGCATTTAATCTATTGAAACGATTTCAACATCAAACGTGACATCACGTCCCGCTAACGGGTGATTGAAATCGACAGTGACAGAGTCTCCTGCAATCTCGGTAATAATACCGGGGATTTCCATGCCATCAGGGCCGTTGAATGCCATGATTGTGCCCACCTCAACTTGCGCTTCACCAACAAATTTAGCGCGATCCATATGATGAATATTGTCTGGATTAGGCAAACCAAAAGCATCAATAGCCTTAAGCTCGACACTGTTTTTATCCCCGGCTTTTAGTCCCAGTAAACAGGCTTCAAAGCTCTCACTCAAACTACCATCACCGATCACAAGCTTAGCCGGTTTGCCCATTTGATATGTGCTGTCTGCCACTGACCCATCTTCAAGCTTGATCGCAAAATGCATAGTGACTGCACTGTCTCTTGTAATTACTGACATTGTGTATCCTTACCGCTTTAGCCAAAAACAAAAACGGCCAACACATCGTTGGCCGTTTAAAAAGACTACTAGAAAATAGACAAAGGCTTAAGGCATTTCGTCAAATTCTGCGCCTTCCTTCTCAACTTTAGGTGGCATCAAGTGCTCACGAGATACGCCCAATTTCAGAGCTAAGTTAGATGCTACGTAGATAGATGAATATGTACCTACAGTGATACCCAATAGCAATGCGGTTGCGAAACCATGGATATTTGCACCACCCTTAGTAAATAGGGCGATAACCACAAACAAGGTCGTACCAGAGGTAATCAAGGTACGGCTTAATGTTTGAGTGATTGCACCATTGATGATCTCAACAGAGCCACCTTTACGTACTCGACGGAAATTCTCACGAATCCGGTCAAATACTACGATGGTATCGTTGAGTGAGTAACCCACTACCGTTAACAATGCTGCTACGATGGTTAAGTCAACTTCAATTTGCATGATAGAGAAGATGCCGATGGTAATGATAACATCGTGCGCCAGTGCCAATACCGCACCTGCTGCTAGACGCCATTCAAAACGCATAGAAACATACATCAAGATACAAATCAGAGAAACGATGATGGCCAAACCACCCGCTTCTGCAAGTTCATCACCCACGTTAGGTCCAACGAACTCCACACGACGCATTTCTACAGATTCACCAGTGCCTTCTTCCAATGCATGGATAATTTGAAGACCAAGTTGCTCACCTTGTAGACCTTCATGAGGACGCAGACGAACCATAACATCACGAGCAGAACCAAAGTTCTGTACCGTTGCATCGCCAAACCCTCTATCGCTCAATGAAGTACGAATTTCTTCTAGGTTGGCAGGGTTCTCAAAACCCACTTCAATCAGCGTACCGCCGGTAAAATCCAGACCCCAGTTCAACCAGTTAGTTGAAATGGTGTAGATTGAAGCTGCAATCATTAGTAATGAAAAAACAACCGCGCCTTTTGACCAGCGCATAAAGTCGATCGTTCCTTCACTTTTCAATATTTGAAACATGGAAATACCTTCAGTTAGATCGACAGTTTAGTCACACGTTTACCGCCATACAGCAGGTTAACCACACAACGTGTACCAATAATCGCAGTAAACATTGAGGTTAAAATACCGATCGACAGTGTTACAGCAAAGCCTTTAATCGCACCCGTACCGACAGCAAACAGAATGATCGCTGTTAATAGAGTAGTGATGTTAGCATCCGCAATCGTACTAAAGGCATTGGCGTAGCCTTGGTGAATCGCTTGTTGAGGACTGCGTCCTTCTCTTAGCTCTTCACGTATACGCTCAAAGATCAGAACGTTCGCATCAACAGCCATACCAACGGTCAATACAATACCCGCAATACCCGGCAGCGTCATTGTCGCCCCTGGGATCATCGACATAATACCAATGATCAATACAAGGTTAGCAATCAGCGCCATGTTGGCAATGAAACCAAATTTACGGTAGTAAACCAGTGTGAATAGCATTACTGCTACCAAGCCCCATAGACACGCTTGAACACCCATATCGATGTTCTGTTGACCCATTGATGGACCAATTGTACGTTCTTCTACAATCGAGATTGGCGCAATCAAGGCACCAGCACGAAGTAGCAAGGCTAAGTTATGAGCTTCAGCAGCAGAGTCGATGCCTGTAATACGGAAGCTACGACCTAGCGCAGACTGAATCGTCGCTTGGTTGATCACTTCTTCGTGTTTATCAAGAATCACTTTGCCTTCAGGAGTACGCTTACCACTGTCTTTGTACTCAGCAAATACTGTGGCCATCAACTTGCCAATGTTTTGGCGAGAGAAAGCGGCCATCTTGCTACCACCTTCGCTATCTAGCGAGATGTTAACTTGAGGACGACCGTATTCATCGGCACTAGAACTTGCATCTGTAATGCTTGAACCGCCAAGAATAACGCGTTTTTTCAGTACCGCTGGGCGACCATCACGGTCAAACTTCACTTCACTGCCCGCAGGAACACGACCGTTAGCTGCCGCTGATAAATCAGCCTGCATGTCAACTTCGCGGAACTCTAGAGTGGCTGTAGCACCTAGAATTTCTTTAGCACGAGCGGTGTCTTGAACACCTGGCAGTTCAACTACGATGCGGCTTGCACCTTGACGTTGAACTAAAGGTTCAGCAACACCCAGCTCGTTTACACGGTTACGCAAAATCGTGATGTTTTGCTCAACGGCGTAGTTACGAATTTCAGTAAGGCGAGCCTCTGTAAAGGTGGCACTTAGCACAAAACGACCATTGCTGTCTGAATCAGTAAACAACATATCTGGGTGTTTTGATTTTAATGTGCTTTCTGCTTGAGCCAGTTGCTCAGCATTACGCAATGTCACTTCAACAGAGTCTTTACCTGCATGAATAGCACGGTAACGAATTTTCTCTTCACGTAGCTCACTACGGAAGGCTTCTTCCTGCTGTGAGATAAGCTTGTTCATTGCCGAGTCCATATCCACTTCCATCAAGAAGTGAACACCGCCACGTAAATCAAGACCAAGCTTCATTGGCGCCGCGCCAATACTTTCTAACCAGCTAGGAGTTGAAGCCGCAAGGTTAAGAGCCACAATAGCATCTGGACCTAGAGCTTCAGAAATAACATCACGAGCACCAATTTGGGTATCCGTGTCATTAAAGCGAACTAGAATTGAGCCATTTTCTAACGAAACGGACTTATGAGATAGATTCTCTTTATCAAGAGCATTGGTGATAGTATCCATGGTTGCCATATCAACAGAAGCACCACGTGCTCCTGTGATTTGTATGGCTGGATCTTCACCGTAAAGATTCGGAAGGGCATACAGTGCCGCGACTAAAATGGCCATCACGACCATCAAGTACTTCCATAACGGATAACGGTTTAACACAGCGAGGATCCTCTAGCTGTTCTTAAAGAGATTTCAGCGTACCTTTAGGTAGCACTGCAGTAACAAAGTCTTTCTTGATAACAACTACATTGTTAGCATTTAGCTCGATAGAGATGAAATCGTTTTCTTCTGAAACAGAAGCGATTTTACCCACTAAACCACCGCTAGTTAGTACTTCGTCGCCTTTAGTCATCGAAGCAAGAAGGTTTTTATGCTCTTTTGCGCGCTTAGACTGTGGACGGTAAATCATGAAGTAGAAAATAACTGCGAACATACCAAGCATGATCAGCATTTCGAAACCACCGCCTTGAGCAGCACCTTCAGTCGCTGCGTGAGCTTGAGAAATAAATAAACTCATTAAAAATCCTCTTTAAAAATATTCGTTAATTTAAGTTATAACACTAAATGTGGCCTCACCGTCCCTTTTTCAAGGGTTGAACGATAAAGCCTCATGACTGGTCGTTATAATTTGTATTATTACATGACCAGTTTAATTATTTATTATTATGCGTCAGCTTTTAGCATCGGCGGCACGTCTCTATCACGACGAGCGTAAAACTCTTCTACGAAAGCATCGAATCTATCTTCGTCAATGGCTTTGCGAATGCTTTCCATTAGACGTTGATAATAACGAAGGTTATGAATGGTATTCAGACGAGCGCCCAAGATTTCATTACAACGATCTAGATGATGCAAATACGATTTAGAATAGTTGCGACAAGTGTAACAGTCACACTCAGGATCTAGAGGTGTTGTATCTATTTTATGTTTCGCGTTTCGGATCTTGATCACACCGCCAGTCACAAATAGGTGTCCATTGCGAGCATTTCGAGTGGGCATTACGCAATCGAACATATCAATACCACGGCGAACACCTTCTACTAGGTCTTCTGGTTTACCCACACCCATTAGATAACGCGGTTTATCTGTCGGTAATTGTGGGCAAGTATGCTCAAGAATGCGGTGCATATCTTCTTTAGGTTCACCGACTGCAAGACCGCCAACGGCGTAACCGTCAAAGTCAATTTTAGTCAGACCTTCCACAGATACATCACGCAAATCTTCGTAAACACCACCTTGCACAATACCAAACAGCGCATTAGGGTTTTCTAGTTTGTTGAAATGGTCACGAGAACGTTGCGCCCAACGCAGTGACATTTCCATCGATTTTTTCGCTTCGCTGTGAGTCGCAGGATACGGCGTGCATTCATCAAAAATCATGACGATGTCAGAACCTAGGTCTTTTTGGATCTCCATAGACTTTTCGGCATCCATAAAGATTTTGTCGCCATTCACTGGGTTGCGAAAATGCACACCTTTTTCAGTGATTTTACGTAAGTCGCCTAAGCTAAATACTTGAAAACCGCCTGAGTCAGTAAGAATAGGACCCTGCCAGTTCATAAAATCGTGTAAATCGCCATGTAATTTCATGACTTCTTGACCCGGTCTTAGCCACAAGTGAAAGGTATTACCTAACAGGATTTCTGCACCTGTTCCTTTTACTTCTTCAGGAGTCATGCCTTTAACAGTACCGTAAGTACCTACCGGCATAAATGCAGGGGTTTGAACCGAACCGCGTTCAAACTCCAATTGACCACGACGAGCTTTGCCGTCCGTTTTCTTAAGTTGAAATTTCACAAATTACTCCAATATGCCAGAGAAACAATCTGACGGTTAGTTTAGGACAACGAGTGTACTTTTACCTTGTCCCAAAAAAGAGCGGCCATTAGCGATTAAGCCTTACTCAATAAGTCTCTTAACCCTATCACCGCTCATAAAATGAATTGTATCGAACCGTTCACAGCAAACGAGAACGGTATCTAACTTTGCTTTTTTACTTGCCGGACTTTACCGACAAACCTTCGTTTATAACCCTAAACGAGTCACAAACATTGCATCGCCATAACTAAAGAAACGATAGTTGTGCTCAACCGCATGTTTGTAGGCTTGCATCACATTATCATATCCAGCGAACGCGCTAACCAACATGATCAAAGTTGATTCAGGTAAGTGGAAATTAGTTAGCAGGCAATCGATTAACTGAAATTGATAACCCGGATAGATAAAGATATCGGTATCGCCAAAGAAAGGCTTAAGTTCAGTGCCCTTTTTCACAGCGTCTTGCGCCGCACTTTCTAGTGAGCGAACAGAAGTGGTGCCCACAGCAATCACTCGACCACCTTGCGCTTTGGTTTCGTTGATGGCATCCACCACATCTTGAGTCACTTCAACATATTCAGCATGCATGTGATGTTCAAGAATGTTGTCAACACGGACGGGTTGGAATGTGCCTGCGCCAACATGCAAAGTAACGAACGCAAGTTTTGCGCCTTTAGCTTTAATTTTAGCTAAGATTTCATCATCAAAATGCAACCCAGCCGTAGGGGCTGCTACTGCGCCCGGCTTAGCGTTGTATACAGTTTGATAGCGCTCTTGATCAGAATCTTCATCAGGGCGATCAATGTAAGGCGGCAGTGGCATGTGGCCGACTTCTTCTAGGATCTGTAATACAGCTTTGTCTGAGGTAAAGCGAATCTCAAACAACGCATCGTGTCTTGCCACCATCACTGCTGAGTATTGATCTTTATCGCCAAGCAACAACTCAGTCCCCGGCTTAGGAGACTTAGAGGCGCGCACATGCGCTAAAACAGTGTGCTCATCGACCATTCGCTCAACCAACACTTCAATCTTGCCACCACTGGCTTTACGGCCAAAGACACGCGCAGGAATCACTCGGGTATTATTGAATACCAACAAGTCTCCTTCGTTAACAAGATCTAAAATATCAGTGAAGTGTTTATCCTGAACCTCACCGCTATTACCCGTCAGTTGCAGTAAACGGCTCGAAGTACGATCCGGCGTCGGATAACGTGCGATCAATTCATCGGGTAGGTCAAAATGAAAATCAGAAACTTGCATGGCGAATAACGATCCTAGGCTAAATATTTTGCAGGGCGCTAGTATAGATTGCCACCAGACAAGATCAAGGAAAGATAAAGAAGTCGTTGATTAAAGCCCTCTATTGCACGTAATTCATTATAGATAGCCCCGCACTACACAAAGGAGCTAGGTGCTAAAAAACAAAACGGAGCGACAACAACAAGAACCCAGCGAAGCTAGGTTGATTGCGGTTCACCTTTAAGAACGGAAAATAACAAATTTGCTCAAATGTTAGGAGTAAATCAAAGTAAAAATACGTCCTGATTACTATAGTTAAATGAGAGATATGACTACGTCACTCGCTAGGAGAGCATTATGATAAAAATTGTCGATCTTATGACTCGTAACCCCTATACGCTGTTGCGTTCCAATACCCTTGCTGACGCACAAAAGCTAATGACTGAACATGAAGTAAGGCACGTACCTGTTGTCGATGTGGATGACAAGCTACTTGGCCTTGTGACACACAGAGATATACTCGCCGCCCAAGATTCCAGCTTACAAGCCAGCCCTACCACAGACAACTACACCCTCACTACCCCACTCAATCAAGCGATGTCGAAAAACGTCATTACGGTCAGCCCGCATGCAGGGCTAAAAGAAAGCGCCTTAATGATTCAAAAACGCAAAGTAGGCTGTTTGCCAGTGGTGGAAAATGGAAAACTGGTAGGCATTATCACTGACAGTGACTTTGTGACGATTGCCATTAACTTACTGGAACTGCAAGAAGAAGTAGAACCTGTTGAAGTAGGCACATAAAAAAAGCCACATCAGTAATGATGTGGCTTCATCGTTGTTATGTTAACGCGCTACTGCAACAGTGGTTATTGTTGTGGGCGCATTGCAGGGAATAGAATCACGTCACGAATAGTGTGCGTGTTAGTAAATAGCATCGCTAGACGATCGATACCAATACCTTGGCCTGCTGTTGGTGGTAGACCATGCTCTAGTGCAGTAATGTAGTCTGCATCGTAGTACATTGCTTCATCATCACCTGCATCTTTTGCATCAACTTGCGCTTTAAAGCGCGCATCTTGGTCTTCTGCATCATTAAGCTCAGAGAAACCATTTGCCACTTCACGACCACCGATAAAGAACTCAAAACGGTCAGTAAAGAATGGGTTGCTGTCACTACGACGCGCCAGTGGAGAGATATCTGCTGGGTAACCCGTAATGAAAGTAGGTTGAATCAGTTGAGGCTCAGCCGTTTCACCAAAGATCTCTTCAAGAAGTTGACCACACGTCCAGAACGTTTCTACTTGAACGTGAACAGATTTTGCAATCGCCACCATCTTGTCACGGTCTTGAATGTCTTCTTCGGTCATTGCTTGAATTTCAGCATGATCTGGGTTGTATTGTTTAATCGCTTCAAACATGCTCATACGTGCATATTTGCCACCAAACTCAACCGTTTCATCGCCGTAAGGCATTGCTGTTGAACCAAGAACTTCAACCGCTACCGTGCTTAGCATCTCTTCAGTCAGATCCATTAGATCTTTGTAGTCAGAGTAAGCTTGGTAGAATTCCATCATAGTGAATTCTGGGTTGTGACGTGGAGAAAGACCTTCGTTACGGAAGTTACGGTTGATCTCAAATACACGGTCAAAGCCACCCACAACCAAACGCTTCAGGTAAAGCTCTGGTGCAACACGTAGGTACATGTCGATATCCAGTGCGTTGTGGTGAGTGATAAATGGACGTGCGGTTGCGCCGCCAGGAATCACGTGCATCATTGGCGTTTCGACTTCTAGGTAGCCTTTACCACTCATAAAGTTACGAATAGCAGACACTAGTTTAGAGCGAATAATAAACGCATGACGAGAATCTTCGTTTACGATCAAATCAACGTAACGTTGACGGTAACGCATCTCTTGGTCAGTTAGACCGTGGAATTTTTCTGGTAGTGGACGAAGTGCTTTAGTCAGCAATTCGTACTCTTCCATGTTCACGTAAAGATCGCCTTTACCTGATTTATGTAGCGCACCTTTAATACCGATAATGTCACCGATATCAAGACCTTGATATTGTGCTTTAAGCGCTTTTTGTACGTCTTTAGCAGCGTAACCTTGGATACGGCCAGAAGTTTCTTGGATCACTAAGAAAGGACCACGCTTTGCCATGATACGACCTGCAACAGCCACTACATGGTTCAGTTCTTCTAACTCTTCTTTGGTTTTCTCACCAAACTGTGCTTGAAGGTCACCAGCTAGACTGTCACGACGGAAGTCGTTAGGGTGACCGTTTGCCTTGCATTCCTTGCGGATCGAATCTAGTTTCGCACGGCGCTCTGCAATCAGTTTGTTTTCATCAATTTGAACTTGCTCAGTCATATTTAACCCTTATTACAGTCCAGACTTAAGGCTGGCTTCGATAAATTTGTCTAGGTCGCCGTCTAAAACGGCTTGCGTATTTCGGTTTTCTACACCAGTACGAAGATCCTTGATACGAGAATCATCCAGTACGTATGAGCGAATTTGGCTGCCCCATCCGATGTCGGATTTTGCATCTTCGTTTGCTTGTTTCTCAGCATTTTGCTTTTGCAATTCAAACTCAAACAATTTCGCACGTAGTTGCTTCATTGCTTGGTCTTTGTTTTTATGCTGAGAACGGTCATTCTGGCATTGAACCACGATATTGGTTGGTACGTGCGTAATACGTACCGCAGACTCAGTGGTGTTAACGTGCTGACCACCAGCACCAGAGGCGCGGTATACGTCAATGCGAAGATCAGATGGGTTAATATCGATCTTAATGTTGTCATCAATCTCAGGATAGATAAATGCAGAAGCAAATGAAGTATGGCGACGACCGCTAGAATCAAAGGGTGATTTACGCACTAAACGGTGTACACCGGTTTCAGTACGAAGCCAACCATAAGCGTATTCACCGGCAATACGTACTGTTGCACCTTTAAGGCCAGCAACATCACCATCGGATACTTCAATAACTTCAACTTTGAAGCCTTTCGCTTCTGCCCAACGTAAGTACATACGCAGCATCATTGAAGTCCAGTCCTGAGCTTCTGTACCACCAGAGCCTGATTGCAAATCAATGTAGCAATCGGAAGCATCATGGTCGCCAGAGAACATGCGGCGGAATTCTAACTTATTCAGTTTCGCTTCCAGCTCAGCCAGCTCAGGCTCGATTTCATCAAAAGTTTCTTGATCTTGTTCTTCAACCGCTAACTCTAGCAAGCCATCCACGTCTTCAACACCTTGATCGAGTAAATCAATGGTTTCAACGACAGCTTCTAGTGATGCACGTTCTTTACCGAGTGCTTGAGCACGCTCAGGTTCGTTCCATACATCCGGTTGTTCAAGTTCTGCATTTACCTCTTCTAGACGCTCTTTCTTAGCGTCGTAGTCAAAGGTACCCCCTCAGGACATTAGTGCGTTCAGACACATCCTGTAGGCGGTTTTTGATTGGATTGATTTCAAACATCTTTGGCCAATATTTTGAATAGAAAATAACCGCGGAATTTTACTCAAAAATGTGAGCAAGATACAGAAATATTTTAAAGATAGTCAATTCTCTTGATAAGAAACAACAATGACGGTACTAGGCGACATCAATATGCTCGACCATCAACTGCAATGACTGATTGCCTCTAAACTCATTGATATCAAGACGGTATGCTATACGCACTTTGGTTGTGGCCGGATCAGGCCAGCGGCGCAAATCCACATTAAAGGCAATCGCATCCACCATAATGTTAGTGCCATGGGATTTATGCAGAGGTTCAAGCATCAACTTCAAGTGTTTTTCACCGACCAACTTTTGATGCAGAACTTTAAATTCGCCATCAAAAATCGGCTCGGGAAACGCTTGCCCCCATGGACCGCCATTACGAATTTCTATTGCGGTGCTCATTGAAAACTCTTCTGGCGTTAACTCTCCATCAGACAGCACTATCCCTTTAAGGGCATCTTCACCCACCTCATCACGCACCGCTTTATCAAACAGTTCACTGAACTGTTTAAAATCTTTCTCTTTGATGGTTAAGCCTGCCGCCATGGCATGCCCACCAAACTTTAAAATAAGCCCAGGATTTTGCACGTCGATTTTATCGAGTGCATCACGCATATGTAGCCCTTTGATAGAGCGACATGAGCCTTTAATTAAGCCGTCTCCGCCATCGGCAAAAGCAATCACAGGACGATGGAATTGATCTTTAATGCGCGAAGCTAAAATGCCAATCACCCCTTGGTGCCAATCATGTTGGAACAAGGTGATGCCATAGGGCATCTCTTGGTCTTTGCTAAACTGAATTCGCTCGCAAAACGCCATGGCTTCTTGCTTCATACCCTCTTCAATTTCGCGACGAGTAATATTGAGCGCGTCTAATTCAGTAGCCATACGTCTAGCAGCATGAATGTTGTTACTCATTAACAACTCGACCCCAAATGACATGTCATCTAGTCGCCCAGCAGCGTTAATTCTAGGACCTAAAGCAAATCCGAAGTCTGAGGCAACCAAACGGCCAGGAGTTCGTTTTGACACTTCAATCAAAGCTTGTATACCCGGGCGGCCATGTCCGGCGCGAATGCGTTGTAAACCTTGGTGTACTAATATGCGATTATTTTCATCTAGTGCCACAACATCGGCCACCGTACCAAGTGCCACCAAATCTAAAAACTCAGTAAGGTTTGGCTCAGCAATACCCATTTGCGCAAACCAACCTTGTTTACGCATTAGTGCTCGCAACGCAATCATCAAATAGAACGCGACACCGACACCGGCTAGCGCCTTTGAAGGAAAGCCGCATTCATTTAAGTTTGGGTTCACCATCGCATCGGCGTTGGGCAATACATGCCCCGGTAGATGGTGGTCGGTCACTAGCACCTGTAGACCGCTTTCTTTGGCAAAACGCACCCCTTCGATAGAAGAGACGCCATTATCGACCGTCATGATCAGATCAACACCCATTTCAATGGCTTGTTCCACCACTTCCGGGCTAAGGCCATAACCATCTTCAAAGCGGTTTGGCACCAAATAGTCCACGTTATTTGAGCCTAACATTCGCAGTGCCATCACTGACAGCGCCGAAGAGGTCGCACCGTCAGCGTCAAAATCTCCCACCACAATAATGCGCTTATTATTTTGAATAGCAGAAAACAACAGCTCTGCGGCAGACTCAATACCAAAGAGTTTTTGCGGAGCTAATAGCCCTTTTGCGCCTCGCTCTAATTGCGAAATAGATTCGATACCGCGAGCGGCATAAATACGCCTCATCAGAGCAGATAACGAAGTGGGTAGGCTTGAAACATCAGCAGGGGGACGGCGTTTAATTTCGATCATGTCTTATCAATATTGTTCTAGAGTAATAAAAAAGCGCTGTCAAAACAGCGCTTCGATACATCATATTAGTTTTGCGATTGCAGTCTGGCTAGTAAATCTTTTGGTGATAAGTAACCACCGACATTGATACCTTTTGCTGTGTATACCGCAGGAGTGCCTGACACACCAACGGATTTACCCACTTGGTAATGTTTTGCAATCAACGATTGGCACTGCTTGATGTTATCTGTTGATACTTCTGCATTTTTACCACGCAACTTCATATCACTCATTGCTTGAGCAGGGTCGTCATGACACCAGATATTTGCCATTTGCTGACCCACTTGGCTTTGTGGACCAGAGCGAGGGAATGCCAAATAACGAACCGTAATACCCAGCTTATTGTACTCCGCCATTTGACGATGCAGTTTTAAACAGTAGCCACACGAGGTATCGGTAAATACCGTGACCACGTATTTCTCATCTTTCGCTTTGTAGACAATCATTTCATCGCTCAGGCTTTCTAATTGCGTCGCAATTTTAGGCCCTAAACGCGCTGCCGTGACATCTTTGAAATTACCGTCATTATCCAGTGAATAGAGCTTACCCGGAATAAAGTAGTCCCCTTTTGGAGTCGCATAAAAAGTCCCTTGCGTGGTAGTCACTTCAACTAGACCATCAATACCAAGAGATTCCACCTCCGTGACAGAAACGCCAATTTTAGCAAAACGCTCTTTAATTTGGGCTTCATCAAACTTTGCAGCACTAACACTAAACGCCACTAACGAGCAGATAACTAAGCTAAAAACTCGACATAAACTCTTCATACAATTTCCTACTAAATAAAAAATATTGAGTGCGATTGATTGTCACTAACATCACGCTCTTGGGTGGTGGTGCTGATGGATTTGCTTCAACCTTTCGGTAGCAACATGAGTATAAATTTGGGTTGTTGAAAGATCACTGTGTCCCAATAACATCTGTACGACACGTAAATCTGCACCATAGTTCAATAAATGAGTTGCAAAAGCATGTCTCATTACGTGAGGAGACAAAGTCTCAGTATCAATACCCGCTATTACAGCGTAGTACTTTATACGATGCCAAAACGTCTGACGGGTCATTTGCCGAGCACGCTTGCTAGGAAAGACGACATCCGATGAATGTTCTCCCATAAGGGCAGCTCGCCCTTGAGTCAAAAAACGTTCCGTCCAGTCAATGGCATTTTCACCCATTGGCACTAAACGCTCTTTACCGCCCTTACCCACGACGCGCACAACCCCTTGACGTAAACTCATGTTTTCCATTGTCAAACCCACTAGCTCCGACACGCGTAATCCAGTGGCGTATAACAGCTCCAACATCGCTTTATCACGAAGCTCTATAGGGTCATCAATATTGGGCGCACTGAGTAAACTCTCTACTTGTTGTTCACTAATATCTTTAGGTAATCGTTTAGGTAACTTGGGACGAACTAATAATGCACTAGGATCATCCGTTCGCACTTTTTCACGGTATAAATACTGAAATAGGCGACGCATTGCCGATAGCATGCGTGCACGGCTTGATTGAGCGAAGTTCTTATCCGCTAACCAAACTTGATACTCTAATAACTCTTCAGGACTGACAGAGGTAATATCTAAACCTTTGTGCTCTAACCACTGAGAAAGCTTACTCAAATCTAAACGATAAGACGCTAAGGTATTTTCTGATAAACCTTTTTCCATCCATATAGCGTCTAAAAATTGTTCTATAAGATTCTGATTTAACACGCTATAAGACCTACAATTCTCAAGATAATATCCTAAAGTATACAAGCATAACTGTGATTGCTAGAGCCGAACACTGAAACTTATTAAAAATAAGGGTAGAATCAAAAGTATGACAATTAGCTGTAATTAAAATAATGAAAATAGGACTATTTTTCGGCTCAACTACCTGCTATACCGAAATGGCTGCGGAAAAAATTCAACACATTATTGGAAGTGAGATTGTAGATCTATACAACGTAAAAGATACGCCACTTGCTAAAATGAACGACTATGATTTTTTAATTCTCGGCATTTCCACATGGGATTTCGGTGAACTTCAAGAGGACTGGGGAGCATTATGGCAAGACATCGATGGCATTCCGCTAACCGACAAGCACGTCGCATTGTTCGGCTTAGGGGATCAAGAAGGATATGGCGAATGGTTTCAGGATGCGATGGGACTACTTCATCAGCAGCTTCAACCAAACAATCCTAACTTTTTAGGTTACTGGCCTACCGATGGTTATGAGTTTGAAGCGTCTAAAGCATTAACAGCCGATGGCACTCAATTTGTCGGTCTCGCTCTCGACGACGCTGCGCAGTATGAGTTAACCGATGAGCGAATTGCCACTTGGTGCGAGCAAATTCTTACCGAATATGCTGACGCCTTGTAAGCAATAAACTCATTGATAAATTTAGGAGGCTGTTTCTATCGCCTCCTGATAAAGCGCCCCATCACTTCAACTCACATATTCTTTAAGCACCTATCGCCTTAGTCTGTGCCAACAAAAAGCCTTAAATCGATGAAAGCCAACACTAAAAATTTTCAATTTAAACAATTTACTATTTGGGGTGGTCACAGTGGTATGCCCGTGAGCACGGATGGTGTGTTATTAGGTGCCTGGGCAAAACTATCTGACCGTCGTCACCTTTTAGATATTGGTACAGGTACAGGACTGCTGACACTGATGTGCGCGCAAAGACAGCCAAACCTGCTCCTCACCAGCATTGATATTGACCCGCATGCCACTGAGGCAGCGCAGACTAATTTTTCGGCAAGCCCTTGGGCTGAGCGCATCACTTTACGACACTATGATGTGAGCGCTTTTACTCGCGACAACCTAGCTCAATTTGATGGCATCATTTGCAATCCTCCTTACTTTAATTCAGGAGAGCAATCTGCATGGGTAAGCAGAGCAACAGCCAGACATACCAGCACGTTATCTCACCCTGAATTATTAAGCTGTTGCGAAAAGCTCCTACAACCCCAAGGCACAGCAAGCTTTATATTGCCCAGCGTAGAAGCCGAACAGTTTATCGAGCTCGCTATTGCGCAAAAATGGCAATTAACCCGACTGTGCAAAGTAAAAACGACCGCTAGAAAAAATCACTCACGTTACTTATTTGAGCTACAACTAATAGAGTGTACGCGCACTAAAACCGAAGAAAGTGAGCTGATTATCCACCAAAACGAAGGGTACAGCCGTCAATTTGTTGCTTTAACACAGAGTTTTTACCTAAAGATGTAAATAAGAGTGTGACCAGCATCACCATTAAACTATAATACTTTCTTTTATCATCCACCCGTTTGCGGAGCACTGCAGTGTTAAGAACTTTTGCTGAGTTAGATTTAGACCAATCCCTTATTAAAGCCATAGAAGAAATAGGCTTTGAAAGACCAACAAAAGTACAAAGTGAAGCCATTCCTCAAGCATTGGACGGAAAGGATATCCTTGCATCTGCGCCAACAGGAACGGGCAAAACCGCCGCTTTTGTACTGCCTGCGTTACAATACCTTCTGGACTTCCCGCGTCGCCGTGGCGGACCTGCTCGTGTATTAATTCTAACGCCAACTCGTGAATTAGCGATGCAAATCACCGAGCAAGCAAAGCAGTTAGCGAAACACACCAACTTGAATATTTTCACCATTACTGGTGGTGTTATGTATCAAGACCACGCTGATATCCTATCAACGACTCAAGACATCGTAGTGGCTACTCCAGGGCGCTTGATGGAATACATCAATGCTGAGCGTTTTGATTGCCGAGCTATCGAATGGTTAATTTTGGATGAGGCTGACCGCATGCTCGATATGGGCTTTGGTCCTGTTGTAGATCGCCTATCTAATGAATGTCGCTGGCGTAAACAAACTTTATTGTTCTCTGCCACACTTGAAGGCAAAGGCGTTGCAGGCTTCACCGAAGACCTATTAAAAGATCCTGCCGAAATCGATGCACAATCATCGTTAAAAGAGCGTAAGAAAATTCAGCAATGGTATCACCGTGCTGATACCCCAGAGCATAAGCTAGCACTGTTAAAGCACATCATTACAGAACAAGCGGATAGAAGCATCATCTTCTTAAAAACCCGTGAACGTCTTGCTGAGCTACGCCAACAACTGGACAGCGCTCAAATTCCATGTAGCTGGATTCAAGGTGAAATGCCGCAAGATCGTCGCAATAATGCCATTGCTCGTTTTCGCGATGGACAAGTAAACGTCTTGCTAGCAACAGATGTTGCCGCGCGTGGTATTGATCTGCCAGACGTAAGCCACGTCATCAACTACGACCTACCTCGTACCGCTGATGTCTACTTACACCGTATCGGTCGTACAGCTCGTGCGGGTAAAAAAGGAAATGCTGTTTCACTCGTTGAAGCACACGATCAATCGATGATTGAACGTGTAGAACGATACACGAAAGAAGCGATCAAAGAACGTTTCATTAAAGATCTTCGTCCAAAACATAAGAAGCCTGTTTTCAAGAAGAAAAAGAAACCGGCCGCTAAAGCTAAAACAGCGACGAAAGCTAAGAAGAAAAAATAATAAAAATCCCCGACCAGAGTGTCGGGGATTTTTTTGTCTCGCGATTAATATTAACGCTTCAGAAGGGCCGCACCTAAAGTCATCATACTCACCCTTGATTGCATACCTAGCCTGCTACTTTCAATTAAAAAAGACGTTAAAGGCAATGCCTAACGCGTTGCCTTCCATTGCTGTTGGGTGATTTTATACAAACAATGCCAACTGAGCGTAGAATTCACATCAAGTCGTGGGTGCTGAAAATTAGCCTGCGTATCCAGCATTCCTATTTTTTGCATGACTCTTTGAGACGGAAGGTTTACCAAAGCAGTAAGGCTGTATACTGCGTCGATATTAAGATGTTCAAAGGCATACTCAAGTACCGCTTCGGCGGCCTCACTGGCAAAGCCTTGCCCCCAATAACGAGCATGTAGACGCCAAGCAATTTCCTTAAAAGGCTTTACTAAAATCCCATCTTCAGCCGATCGTTGCTGCAAGCCAAGAATGCCGACAAACTGCTTCGAGAACCTTTTCTCAACCACCCACATCCCCCAACCTTGCAGCTGTAATTCTTCGGACAATCGTCTTGCCGATTCAATGCTTTGTAGAGGAGTTAGACAGCTTGGAAAAAATCGCATGACTTTAGGGTGGCGATTCATTTCGATAAAGTCATTAAAATCAGAAGGAGTCCAAGGTCTTAATCGCAACCGATTGGTCTGCAGAATCATGAATCCCCCTTCTTCATAGCGATGGGTTTACCCCTTTAGATAGATTGGCCCTAAAAGGGTTAATGCCAATGAGCTTATTGCTGATCTCTTTTAAAGACTAACTCTCTTGCCGTTGAGTCAGTATCACTAAAATAGTAACCCGCACTATCAAACAACTTTAATGCCTCAAGACTTTCCACTTGATTTTGAATGATGTACTTCGCCATCATGCCACGCGCTTTTTTAGCGTAGAAACTGATGACCTTATACTGACCATTCTTTAGATCTTTGAAAACAGGTGTAATCACTCGCCCTTGTACATTTTTTGTTTTTACCGATTTAAAGTACTCATTGGACGCCAAATTAATTAACACATCGTCCCCTTGCGCTTCTAAGGTGTCATTCACCTTATCCGTAATTTGATCGCCCCAGAAGTGGTATAGGTTACTGCCTCTTGCATTGTCTAACTTGGTGCCCATTTCTAAGCGGTATGGCTGCATAAGATCCAGCGGCCTCAATAAGCCATACAATCCGGATAGCATGCGAAAATGTTTCTGAGCGTAATCAAAATCTTGCTCAGTAAAGCTTTCAGCCTCAAGGCCGGTATAGACATCGCCCTTGAAGGCCAAAATGGCAGGACGTGAATTCTCTGGAGTAAACGTCGTGCTCCATTGTTGAAAACGTGCCACATTTAGCCCTGCGATTTTATCACTGACCTTCATCAGACCGGAGACGTCCGCAGGCGTCAGTTTTCGACAAACATCAATTAACTTTGCTGACTCAGAAATGAACTCAGGCTGGGTATAACGTTCCGTCGCCAGCGGTGACTCATAATCCAATGTTTTGGCAGGTGAGACTAAAATCAGCATATCAGTATCCTTTGGTGAGAGATTCTTTGCATACTCCCCTAGAGTATAAAAAAAGCCGTGCTAAGTCAGCACGGCTTTTACTATTGTTTCAATTGGAGATGTCTATGACTTAACCATTAGCGTGTAATTCTAACAGGCTAAAGAGTTTGCCAATGATTACTGCTTACGGCTTAGTGATTACTGCCCTTGAGGCTATGCTTAGGGTTATTCCGTGCCACTTGCGCTTTCAACGCTTCGTGATCATCCCAAATACCTTGCTCAAGCTGAGAGTGAAGCTCAGGAAAGTTTTTCGCATCAAAAGTAGGCACTAAACCGGCTTTTAACTGCTGGTTATAATCTTTTGCCAACTTAACTACTATGCCCGATAGCAACAAAATAGAGACCATGTTCACTATCGCCATTAAACCCATCGATACATCGGCCATTGCCCATACCATAGGTAACGTCGCCACGGCACCAAACAAAACCATACCCAGCACAACTACACGGAAGAGATTCAAACCTGCCTTATGGCTGTGTCGTAAAAAGATCAGGTTGGTCTCAGCGTAAGAATAGTTTGCAATAATGGAGGTGAAAGCAAAGAAGAAAATCGCCACCGCAATAAAGATACTGCCCCACTGACCCACTTCAGCGCTCAATGCTCGCTGAGTCAGCTCAATCCCTGTCACTTCACCATGAGGTACGTATTCACCAGAAACAAGAATGATCGCGACCGTTGCCGAGCAGATCACTATGGTGTCCGTGAATACACCCAACATTTGCACATAACCTTGCGATGCAGGATGAGGGGGATAAGGCGTCGCAGATGCGGCCGCATTCGGAGCTGAACCCATACCCGCTTCGTTAGAGAATAGGCCACGTTTAATACCATTGATCATGGCTTGTGCAATCGCATAGCCCACACCACCTGCTGCGGCTTCTTGAAGACCAAAGGCACTCTTAAATATTAGCGCGATCACATCAGGCACTTTATCTAAATTACTGAACATCACAAACAAAGCAAGACAGAGATAGGCCAGTGCCATAATCGGGACAATAAGCTCAGCTGTACGAGCGATTTTGCGAATGCCACCAAAAATCACAAATGCAGAAATGAGGACGATGAAGGCTCCACCTAACAGCGCATTCTTATCAAATGTAAATTCACCAATAGACATTGGGTGCGCAGGGATCTCAAAGGCATGAATCACCGCATTCACAATTGAGTTGGCTTGTACGGCATTAAAAACTAAGCCAAATGCAATGATCAGAAATACCGAGAAAAGTACCCCCATCCAACGCATACCAAGCCCTTTCTCCATATAGTAGGCAGGGCCGCCACGGTAGTTTCCGTCCTCATCTTTGGTTTTGTACAACTGCGCAAGTGAGCTTTCAGCAAAAGAAGTCGCCATACCTAGCATAGCAATGAGCCACATCCAAAAGATCGCTCCAGGGCCACCGACGGTCAGCGCAACCGCCACTCCAGCCATATTGCCGGTACCAACACGAGCCGCCAAACTAGTACAAAGTGCTTGAAAAGATGAAATACCTGCACTGTCTGCTTTACGACTGTTTTTTAAGACACTGAACATGTGTCCAAAATGTCTAAACTGGATAAAGCCAAGGCGAATAGTAAAATAAATACCACCACCGACAAGCAAGTAAACAAGAATCGATCCCCAAAGAAGATCATTCATTAAATAAATTACGTCAGCCACATAAACCTCGTGCACAAAAGGGCTCTATAGAGAGCGAAGAAATGGTTGCTACTGGTTTTTCGATTTAGACCTGAGTAGTGTAGGAAGAAAACCCCACCTCATACCATTATTGGAATTTAATTTTGCGAGCGCATCATGCCGATATAATGTTGAGAAATCAAATCAGACACCACAATGTTGGATTTTCATACCGACAAATAAGCAAAATCGGCTTAAAACACCATCATTGACACATTATTTTTACCTTTTGTACATATTTGCTAAACACTTCAAAGATAACATCATGCTGTTCATGATAAAAATGTCGTTAAGTTTGCCAAATGGGCAATGTGTTTAATTGTCCATCAAAAACAAACTGAAAGTACTTAATTACAACTAAAAGGGATAGCTTATGGATGGCTTGCAACTTGAAAGTATCTTTGATGAAACAGAAGAACGAGCACCTCGCAGAGCTCGCTCAAAGCCAGTAAAACGTAAATGGCGTGAAATTGAAGCGATAAAAGACCGCCAGAGACTTCAACAGGAATTGATGGATTTGGATGTATGTAGCAGTTATCGATTAGAAGATATTAAATTATAGACAGGCACACTCACTCTCAGTGTTAAGTCAATTTTCATTCGGTGACATCGGTACAGTAAAGGATGGGGCTTCCCCATCCTTTTTTAGTTTTTCGCTCACAAAAACAGAACACTCATGCCAATTAGCTGAGTTCCTCTTCGGTTTGTTTTATGCGATCCGCCAGTTGTTTATATCGATCAGCAATCGTTTCACCAAATACAGGATCATCCTCTTGTTCACCCCACTGTGTTTCCAAGTGTTGCCAATCTGTTGTAGTTAGCGTTTTATTGATCAAAGGTAAAATTTCATGCTCTTCAAGATCAAGATGAAGCTTTTGACTGCGAATGAAGGTATCGAGTTGATCAGCGAAAATATCCAATGGCACGACCGCATCTTGCAGAATCATATCCACCATATCCAAAAATTCATGCGTTGTTTTAGAGAGTGCTATATGTTCAGCCTCTAAATTGCTGATTTTGTCATCCGCACCATACTTATCATTAAAATATTGATAAATAAGATCTTCTTTTGGATGATGTGTTCTCTCAGAATGCTCACAAAAGTAATCAACAATCTCTTTGAGTAACGAATAATTGATGGGCTCTTCGCTTTTGACTTGCTTGAGCTTTCTTTTTAATATCGCCAGCATACGAACCATATAATCGTGTTCACGCTGGATTCTTTCAATCATCATGATCTATTCCTCCATACCTACAACTGTTTAAAGTTTACGCGATCATACTACATTATGTTTTAACAATTCGTTAAAACAGTGTGGGATGAGAGCTCGGTATTTGCCAGTTGATCACGCTTTTCCCCTGTTGTGCGAGATATTGATTGGCTAACGAAAAATGCCGACACCCAAAAAAGCCACGTCGTGCAGACAAAGGTGAAGGGTGACTTGAAGTCAGAACACAGTGCGTACTCGTATCAATATCAGCTCCTTTCTTCTGCGCGTGAGCGCCCCACAGCATAAATACGATATGTTGCTGCTGGCTCAGAAGATGCTCAATGGCACGCTGGGTGAAGGTTTCCCAGCCACTTTTAGCGTGTGAATGGGCCTGACCCTGCTCTACCGTTAATACCGTGTTAAGCAAGAGTACGCCCTGCTCAGCCCATGACTTTAAGTAGCCATGATCTGGTGTATTAAATTCAGGGATATCTTGCGCTAACTCTTTGTAGATATTACGCAACGAAGGGGGGATTTTATTACCGGGAAGAACTGAAAAGCTCAATCCATGAGCTTGATTGGGGCCATGATAAGGGTCCTGCCCTAAAATCACGACTTTAACTGTATCGAGAGGCGTTGCTTCAAATGCAGAAAACACATCTTCAGGGTTTGGATAGATGACCTTTCCACTTAAACGTTCTGCGTCAATAAATGCTTGTAAGGCACAAAAATATTCTTGTGAACGCTCAGCCTCAATAAATTCTTGCCAACTCACCTAATCTACTCCGTTACTGTTCGTAAGAGAGAAAATATTGGCACAATGTTGGTCAATTAGATATTACTTCTTCTTCGGTGCTTGATGAGAAGATCGATGATGTCCTTGCCCACGCTGATTAGGACGGGCTTGAGGTAATACAAAGTTCGCGTAAAACATGACACACTCCAACATACATAGTGACTTCGTCAAATTATGTAATGAAAGAAGTGTGCCAACAATCCGCTTATTTGCAAAATAAGTTACATAGAAAACGCACGCATAGCTTGAATCTCACTTTCCCATCGTTCAGGCTCAGTGGTCTCTAGAATTAGCGGTATACCATCAAAGCGAGAGTCTTGAGAAATATACTTAAAACAGTCCCAACCAATCTCACCTTCACCGAGACAATGGTGCCTATCAACCTTTCCACCCAACGCAATCTTTGAATCATTAATGTGCATTGCACGTAAATAGTGCATACCGACGATGCGATCAAACTCAGCAAATGTATCATCGCACGCCTGCTTTGTTCTTAAGTCGTAACCTGCGACAAAGGTGTGGCAAGTATCAAGACAGACGCCAACACGGCTTTTATCTTCTACCTGTTCAATGATTGCAGCGATATGCTCAAACTTCCAACCAAGATTCGTTCCTTGTCCCGCCGTATTCTCTATCACAGCAATCACATTCGGCACCGCCTTGTGGGCTAAGTTAATAGATTCAGCAATACGTGTAAGACACTCACTCTCAGAGATTTTCTTTAAATGACTACCGGGATGGAAATTAAGCAATGTCAGACCTAATTGTTGGCAGCGCTCCATTTCGTCGATAAATGCTGCGCGGGATTTTTCTAGCTTCTCTTCTTCTGGCGCACCAAGATTAATCAAGTAAGAATCATGAGGAAGGATCTGCTCTGAAGAATAACCTAAGGCAGTGCAATTTTTCTTAAAGGAATCGATGCTTTTTTGTGTTAATGGCTTTGCCACCCACTGACGTTGATTTTTGGTGAATAAAGCAAATGCGTTAGCCCCAATCTCTTTGGCTCGAATTGGGGCATTCTCGACCCCACCAGCGGCAGAAACATGGGCACCGATAAACTTATTATTTGACATGGAAACTCTCACTAACTACAAAAACGACAACATTCAAATGGTTATGCTCAACCCGAATAGCAATAATTTTGATACAAATGTTGTTAAAAAACCACACATTAACATTTAAATGCGCACAGGTTGTTAATTTATATGACGTAACCCTATGAATTAATTAAAAGTTGATCCTAATCATGGAAAACACCCCAAAAAAAATGCGGTTTTTAGTTGTTTTTTGACTTAAATCAATATTAAAATGGCAAACATGCAGTGAGCGAACTAAAAACGCTCCAAGTTTATCCGTAAATCTAACCCACATATGTGGCTGAGGAGAAATCATGATCAAAGGTATTCAAATTACAAAAGCAGCAAACGATGAGCTTTTAAACTCTATCTGGCTACTAGATTCTGAAAAGAACGAAGCTCGTTGTGTTGTTGCAACGTCTGGTTATGAAGCAGATCAACTGATCGCAGCTTCAGATCTAGGTGACTTCGAAAGCCGTGAAGTAGCTATCGAAAAAGCACCAAAAGTAGAAGGCGGTCAACACCTAAACGTGAACGTTCTTAAACGTGAAACTCTTCAAGATGCAGTTGCTCACCCAGAGAAATACCCACAGCTAACTATCCGTGTTTCAGGTTACGCTGTACGTTTCAACTCTCTAACTCCAGAGCAACAACGTGACGTTATCGCTCGTACTTTTACTGAGTCTCTATAATATAGATTTCCAGTAAAATGCAGAAAAGCTTGGCAATTGCCAAGCTTTTTTTTGCGCTAAGCAAAGCCTAAACATAAAAAAACGACGCCTTAGCGTCGTTTTTATGTTCAATATTCACCCATTGACTATGACGGGTATTACTGTACTTTTCTTAATACCGCTTTTAGCAATTCAAAGTCATTGGCTAAGTCTTCAGATAACAGCTCCATCTGCGCATGTTTTGCTAGGGGAGCAGGCAGTTCAATATCACTACCGAGTATGTCATCCACCACTTCTTTAAACTTAGCTGGGTGCGCGGTACATAAGAATAATCCCGTCTCACCTTCAGCCAATTGCTCTTGCAAAGAGCGATATGCAATCGCTCCATGAGGCTCACACAAGTAACCTAAATCATTAAGCTCTTGAACACTCGCCGCACTTTGCGCATCCGTTACCGTGGCACTGCCTAATGTGTCTAAGCCCCACCCTTTACGCTGGCACAGCTCTTCAATGCGAGGCCAGTTATTAGGTTGACTCACATCCATGGCATTCGAAGTTGTTGCAATCGTTGGTTTTGGCTCCCACTTACCCGTTTTTAGGTAGCGAGGTACTGTATCGTTAGCGTTTGTTGCAGCAATAAAACGTTTAATTGGTAAACCTAGCGCTTTGGCTAAAAGACCCGCGGTTAAATTACCAAAATTACCACTTGGTACAGAGATCACCAAGTTGTCTCGCTCTGCTTTATCAAGCTGAGCAGCGGCTTCAAAGTAATAACAAATTTGCGCCATTAAGCGGCTGATATTAATTGAGTTTGCTGAGTTCAAACCAATTTCTTGGCGAAGCGCTTCATCATCAAACGCTTGTTTCACTAACGATTGGCAATCATCAAAGTCACCCGCTATGGCAACGGTATGGATATTTTTACCCAAAGTACAAAACAGCTTTTCTTGTAGCGGGCTGATTTTACCTTTTGGATATAGGATAACCACATTGATATTTGGCATCCCATAAAAAGCATGCGCTACCGCAGCCCCCGTATCACCAGAAGTCGCAGTCAAAATTGTAATTTGACCACCTTCTGAAACGGTCGCCAATGACTGTGCCATGAAGCGGCCGCCAAAATCTTTAAACGCTAACGTTGGACCGTGGAATAGCTCTAACGCGTAAGTCCCGTCTTTAACTTGCTTAATCGGAGCTGGGAAGGCAAAAGCAGAGCTCACCATATCAGACACTTGAGCTTCTGATAGTTCATCACCAATCAACGCAGACAGAATTTTACTGCTTCGAGGAATGAAGTCCTCTTCAAGCAAAGCATCGATATTTTCTAGTGCCGGAATATCCGTAGGGAAAAATAGCCCTTGGTTACGACCTAAACCTTGTCGAACAGCCTGTCCAAATGAGACCTGCTCGTCGTTTTCTTTGATGTTATACAGCTTCATAATTTACTTCCTGTTCCCTTCGAGCCCTGCTGATCTATTTTGCAGATGTGCACGAATCCTTCATCATTTTGTACGTAATTGACTTCAAGCCAAGCTTTTACGCGTTCAGCCACTTCTAAACTATCACAGATAGTAAACATTGTGGGACCACTTCCAGAAATTCCCGAAGTGAGTGCGCCCACGGTTTCAGCGTACTCTCTTGCTTCAGGGAAGCCTGGTAGCAATCGCTGTCTATAAGGTTCTGCAATAACGTCTTTTATCATTTTAGCCGCTAGGTTTGCCTGACCAGAATAGCTTGCATGAATGAAGCCAGCCAAATGGCGACCGTGAGAAATGATGTCTTGTCTGCGATATTGAGCCGGTAAAATTTCACGAGCAGCGGCCGTTGAAACATTAATTCCCGGGTAAGCCATCACCCAATACCAATGCTCAAAGCTAGGCACTTCTTGGCTAATAATACCCAGCTCTTCTATCATCAGTTGTACACCACCAAGATAACAAGGTGCGACGTTGTCATAATGCACGCCCCCTGAAATTTCACCTTCCATCTCACCCATCAAGGCTAACAACTCGGTTTCGTTCAGCGGCTGGTCATGAAACTGATTTAAAGCATCTAGAGCGGCAACAATAGAACAGGCACTAGAACCTAACCCAGAGCCAATAGGCATGTTTTTCTCAAGCGTCATTTCAAGATGACGCATTGTTAAGCCTTTACTGACGACTTCTCTCGTAAATACTTGCCAACAACGGTACACAATGTTTTGTTTAGCATCAGCGGGCAATTTACTGACAAAACGCCCGGCTGTTTTTAATGAAAACTCAGACTCTCCGCAGGCAACCATTACTCTATCTCCAAGTAATGTGCCATCTACAGGAGAGACGGCTGCGCCCAATACATCAAAACCGACACTGACATTGCCGATAGATGCAGGAGCATAAACGCAAACACTCTCTTTCATGTTTAGATCCCTAACTTCCAACCTAATGTACGCATAACATCAGAGAATACACCCGCTGCGGTAACCTCTGTACCCGCACCGTAGCCACGCATAACCAATGGAATTGGTTGATAATAACGGCTGTAAAATGCCAACGCATTCTCACCATCTTTAACTTTAAACAGTGGATCGTTTTCATCCACAGCCGCGATAGCAACTCGACATTTACCATCCGCAATCTCACCCACATAGCGAAGAACTTTGCCCTCTTTTGCCGCCTCTTGAGAAAGGTTGGTAAAGTAGGCATCCGCCTCTGGTAAACGCGTCACAAACTCAGCAATAGATCCTGAATCATCAAAACCCGGTGGTAATGCTTGGTCAACAACGACATCTTCAAGCTCAATGGACATACCGGTTTCACGAGCGAGAATTAATAGCTTACGTGCCACATCCATTCCTGAAAGGTCATCACGAGGATCGGGTTCAGTAAAACCGTTGTCCATCGCGACTTTCGTCGCCTCACTCAACGTCATACCTTCATCTAGTTTACCGAAGATAAAAGACATTGAGCCCGATAAGATACCGTTAAATTTAACCAGTTCATCACCAGCATTAATGAGGTTCTGTAGGTTCTCAATAACGGGTAAGCCCGCACCTACGGTCGTTTCGTACATCAATTTACGTCTTGATGAACGAGCCACCTGACGCAATTGATGGTAATAAGACATGCTGGCGGTATTTGCCTTTTTGTTTGGCGTCACGACATGGAAACCCGCTTGCAGGAAGTCAGCGTACTGACCTGCAACGTTTTCACTAGAAGTACAATCCACCAATACTGGGTTAATAATGTGGTTGCGCTGCACCATGGCGCTGAGAGATTCTACGCAGAACGTCTCGCTGGCATTCCCCATGCGATCGCGCCACTGCTCTAGATTTAACCCTTCACCATTGAGCAACATGCCCTGACTATTTGCTAACGCACACACTCGTATTACGATGCCTTTTTTAGCCAGCTTTTGTTGCTGACGAGCGACTTGGTCAACAAACTCACCGCCAACACCACCGATACCAACCACAAATAGGTCAAGGAAGTGCTTAGAGTTAAAGAGGTTCTCATGACACGCCTTAATTGCTTTCGATATTTTTCCTTCAGGGATAACCGCTGAAATCGCACGCTCAGATGAACCTTGAGCAATGGCCACAATATTGACATTCACTTGAGTTAAAGAAGTAAAGAACTTAGAGGCTACGCCACGGGATGTGCGCATGCCATCACCGACCAAGGTCAAAATAGCCACATCGTTGATGAAGTCTATTGGCTCTAATAGGCTCTCTTTGAGTTCAAGCTCAAACGCCTCTTCTAGTACTGTTTGAGCACGTAAGCGATCAGCGGCTTCAATACAAAAGCTAATACTGTACTCAGAAGAAGACTGAGTAATCAGTACAATCGAGATACCCGCAGAAGACATCGCGCCAAATACGCGGCTTGCCATACCAACCATGCCTTTCATGCCAGGACCTGACACATTGACCATTGTTAGGTCATTTAAGGTGGTGATACCTTTAATATCTAAATTGTCTTCCCCTGTATCTAAACCGATCAATGTTCCTGGACCTTGAGGGTTAAAGCTGTTTTTAATCAAGCAAGGAATATTAAACTGGGCAATCGGAGCAATGGTTTTGGGATGTAAAACAGAAGCCCCAAAGTAAGACAATTCCATCGCTTCTTGATAGCTTAAAGATTTAAGTAAACGAGCATCTTCCACTAAACGAGGATCACAGTTGTACACGCCATCGACGTCTGTCCAGATTTCACAACAATCCGCGCGTAAACAAGCGGCTAAAACGGCAGCTGAATAATCAGAGCCATTTCGGCCCAAGGTCACCAACTCACCTTTAGCATTACCTGCCGTAAAGCCTGGCATTAAGTGCACTTCATTTTTTGGCAACGGTGACTGCACAAAGTTTTGCGTAGACACTTCAACATCAACCATTGCTTCCAGGTAATCACCCTTTGCGTATAAGTACTGCACAGGGTCAATCAGCCCCGCAGCTTGCCCTTTGGCTTCAAGTACCGCTTTCATTAAACGAACCGATACTTTTTCACCTTTACTGATAATGCGGGCGTTGACGTTATTTGGACACATGCCCAGTAACTGAATGCCTTGAACAAACTCCACTAAGTTACCCAAAGACTCTTCAATCTGTGCAGAAAATGCCTCTAGCTGAATGTTGGGTAGCTCTTGCTTGATATTATTCGAAAGTTCAACAAAAGAGTTTCGCAACTCAATGATTTGAGGCTCGACGTCTTGTTTCTCTAGCGCAGAATTGATAATTGCGACCAGTTTATTGGTGGTTTTCCCTGGAGCGGATAAAACGACCGCCAACTCTTCTTGATCCGCATTGTTCGCAATAATGTTCGCCGCTCGCAAAAACCTATCTGCATCCGCTAACGACGATCCTCCAAACTTTAATACTCGCATTCCATTCTCCCTGAGCTAAAAATCGCAATAAAAAAGGCCTGTATCTGGTGGGATACAGGCCTTTTTTGTAAAAGTTTTCTTTCAGCAGCCTGCCCCAACACTGGTGGTGTCGGTAATAATGATTCGGGTAATCAGGCTACGTGTGTTTTTCATTCGTGTTTTATCAGTTTTCTATATATGTCTAACTCTAGAATTACCTATTTTGCTTTAATTCGTCAATGATAAATTAACAAAAATAGACATTTTTTCAGCTTTGACAACAAAAACGGCGAAAAAGTATAGTTGTTAAACCTCTAATTTTGAAATCAGAGCGACTATTCCCTAGGCCGGATAAGATAAACGAATAAATTATAACCACAATAATGGCAATTCCTCTTTTCCACACCCATAATTGATACTCTTCAAGGACTGAATGGGGGCAAAATGCGAGCATACTTTCGTCATCAAATACGTTTGATTGTCTTCGCGTTAAGTCTTTTTTTTACCGCACAAGCCTACAGCGCCCCAGATTATGAGAATGCCGTAGCCGCCGACTCTGGCGCGTATTCTCTGAATAATGACACCCCACATCGCTTCTTTATGTCGGCTATTTCGGGCTCTGGAGAGCAATTTGACGAGTGGAAAGTCGATACAGGCTATGCATACTCAGTTTTCGAAAATGTTGACTTATACGTTGCCACACGAATTTCCAGCTCCACAGACACTCATTCTAGCCGCGGATTTCTCAGCGGAGTCAACTATCATTACAGCAATAAATTATCTCTAAATAGTGCCATCTATGCATCGCCGGACGTAGACGCCATAAGCATTCGTGACTATATGGGGGCAGAATTGTCTGGTAAATATATGTTAACAGAAAGCTTGAATTTGAAGGCCACTTTGGACTACGAAGAGTGGCAAAGTGCTATTGAAGTGAAACTTGGTTTTAGTTTTTAAATATGAAATGTGTACAGATTTTACACTCGTGCAACTATTGCACGTTGTAGTCATTTGATGAATACTACCGCCCAGCACAAAATATCGATATTGATCACAGAATCTAGAGCTCTTTTCGCTTATTTGTTAAAAATAACGATTGATATAAATCAATAGAGTAAAATATATTAACAACAATTGATTGTTAGAAAGCTGTTAACTCGGTATGATGCGCAATTAATTTGGCTAAGAATGAAGGTACTGTTGGATTTTAGGTACCTTGTTACATTTCCAAGGAGGGGGATATTAAGGTGCAAAGAGATCATATTGTGCATTTGATATGCACATAAAGTGACAACCTTGACGTTATTTTTTGCCTAAAATTTATATTTTTAAAATCAATTACACATAGTTTAGGTAGAGCCAATGCAAACCCCTAACATTCTTATTGTTGAAGACGAACAAGTTACTCGTAGTACACTAAAAAGCATATTTGAAGCCGAAGGATACAGCGTATTCGAAGCAACAGATGGCGACTCTATGCACCAAGTCATCTCTGAAAATCCAGTAAACTTGGTGATCATGGATATTAATTTGCCAGGAAAGAACGGCTTACTTTTAGCTCGTGAACTAAGAGAGCAAGCAAATGTTGCTCTTATGTTCTTAACTGGACGTGACAATGAAGTCGATAAGATTTTAGGTCTTGAAATTGGTGCTGATGATTACATCACCAAGCCTTTCAACCCTCGTGAACTGACCATTCGTGCTCGTAACCTTCTTTCTCGTTCTATGAGCGTAAATAAAGAAGATGAAGAGAGCAAAAACGTTGAGAAATACACATTCAACGGTTGGGTTTTAGATATTAACAGCCGTTCTTTGGTCAACCCAAATAACGAAAGTTACAAACTTCCTCGTTCAGAATTCCGTGCACTGTTGCACTTTTGTGAACACCCAGGAAAAATTCAAACTCGCGCAGAAT
This sequence comes from Vibrio ezurae NBRC 102218, assembly GCF_000467185.1. Taxonomy (GTDB): domain Bacteria; phylum Pseudomonadota; class Gammaproteobacteria; order Enterobacterales; family Vibrionaceae; genus Vibrio; species Vibrio ezurae. The sequence continues at coordinate 307 of NZ_BATM01000039.1, read as the reverse complement.
TATTGAAAAAAATGACAGGACGTGAGCTTAAACCTCATGACCGTACTGTAGACGTTACGATTCGTCGTATTCGTAAGCACTTTGAATCAGTTGCGGGTACGCCTGAGATCATTGCGACTATTCACGGTGAAGGCTACCGTTTTTGTGGTGATTTAGACGCATAATCAATATCAGTATTGATGATAAAAACCCAGCTTTCATGCTGGGTTTTTTTAGGTCTAATCGATTATACCATCACTGAAATAAAGCGCTCAAAAGCCACATTTTAACAAGTGGGAATGATCGGTTAATAATACCAATCGTACTA
>NZ_BATM01000040.1 GCF_000467185.1 Vibrio ezurae NBRC 102218 | reverse complement strand
AATAACGACTTATCGAAAAAGCTCACCTTATTCTCAGGTGATTTTCCCGTGCGACTTCTGAACACTGACTTAGCGTAATTGGTATGACAGCGGCGAAGACATCGATTTACAGTGTAAATCAAAGAGTGTAACTAGACATTCTCAATTTACACTGTAAATCCGATTCAGTTTCAGCAAGATATAAAAAAGGGTCTCAACCTTGTGCTAGGTTGGGACCCTTTAATTTACACTGTAAATTGATTACTGGTTAACGCTCTTTAGGTTGCCTTTTTTAAGTTCAGCCAACACTTTTTCTTTTGGCCCATCTGCCACAACAGTGCCTGCGCTCATGACAATTAATCTATCCACTACTTCTAGCATGGAGGTTTTGTGAGTGATCAGTACCAATGTTTCCTGTTTAGATAGATTTTTCAATTCAGCCTTGATCAATGCTTCGGAGCGATTGTCCATAGCACTGGTTGGTTCGTCTAGTAGCAGAACCGGCGGTCTGCCAAGGAAAGCGCGGGCAATGGCTACGGCTTGGCGTTGTCCGCCAGAAAGAAGCTGTCCTCCTTCTCCAACTTGTCGCTCCAGACCTGCTGGGTCTTTCATCGTAAACTCTGCCACGCCCGCTCTTTTAGCCGCGAGCATTACTTCGTCATCTTCAGCAAGTTGTTTGCCAAGGGTGATATTGTCACGGATAGAGCCGTAGAATAAAGTGATGTCTTGCGGCACACAGCCGATATTGTTTCTCACATCGGTATGATGCAATTGTTGAATATCAGTATCATCAATTCTGACATGACCTTGGGTTGGTTTATATAAGCCCATAATTAGGCGCTCCAAGGTCGTTTTCCCTGAGCCAATACGTCCTATAATTGCGACTTTCTCTCCGGGACGGATAGTGATACTGAGATCGCGAATGGAAGAGACGGGGGCATCAGGGTAGTTGAAGCTTACTTTATCCAACTCTATTTTCCCTTGAAGTACAGGACGGTGAATATAGCGTTTATCTTCTTCTTGTTCATCGGGCATACTCATCACTTGCTCGATAATGGTCATTGACGATTTGGCTTGATTATAGCGAGTGGAGAGTAGGGCAACTTGTACAAGCGGGCCTATTGCTCTACCACTGAGCATGGTTGCTGCGATCAAGCCCCCCATCGTGAGCTCGCCTTCAGAGATCAGGTACACCCCCATGATTAACATGCCGACGTTTGAAGCTTGTTGCAAGAAGCCTGCGGAGTTTTGAACGCCATCAGTAATACGACGACTTTTAATGTTCCAATTCGCCATATGGGCAACCGCTTCCTCCCAACGATATTGAAATTGGCTTTGTGCGCCAAAAATTTTTAGAGATTCTAAGCCTGCTAAACTCTCTATTAAATTTGCGTATTTCTGAGACGCAAGGCGTGAGCCCTCTTCAATGCTATTTCTCAATGGTCTTTGAATGAGTAAAGAGTGCAAAATCAGTAAGGAGACACACACAATTGGCACTAATACTACATTGCCCGCTATCAACCAAATCACAAATAAGAACAGCAGAGCAAAAGGTAGGTCAATCAAGGCGGCTATTGTTGCTGAGGTGAAAAATTCTCGAATGGATTCAAATTCTTGTAGATGTCTGGCGAATGCCCCTACAGAAGGAGGGCGCGCTTCCATACGAATCCCCATGACTTTGCTAAACAGTTTGGAAGAAATCAGTATGTCGGATTTTTTTCCCGCGACATCGATAAAGTAGCTCCGAAGAGATTTGAGCAATAAATCAAATATAAATATGACAACGATGCCACTGGCAAGTACCCATAAAGACTCAAAGGCCAAGTTAGGGACCACTTTGTCATAGACAATCCTTGTAAATAATGGCGTCGCGATAGCAAATATGTTGATTAAAATGGAGGCAATCAAAACGTCACGGTAAATTGAACGGGATTCTTTTAACGTGCCCCAAAACCAATGTCCTTTGCGTGTTTTTAGAATTTCTGGAGAACGTTGGTCAAATCGAAATTGTTTTTTGATGAGAAAATAGCGTCCACTGTAGTCTTGCTCAAGTTCAGAGAGTGTGACCGTAGTTGCGATAAACCCCGTGTTAGGGCTGACGATTTCGGCTTGACCTGTGTCAGAATCCACACTGAGCAGTACACATGCTTCATTTTCTCCTGTGAGCAGTATTGCCGGTAGTACTAATGTCGAAACCTTTGATAATGGTGCGCACTGTTCTTTGGCAACCAGTCCTGCTCGCTGTGCTGCTCTAGAAAATAAAATAGGGGTGAGTTTCCCCTCTGGTAACGGTAAACCGTTTAACAGTGCTTCTGGCGAGTTAGAGAGGCCATAGTAGCGACTGACATAGATAAGTGAATGTAGTAATGAGTCTTTCATGCGTTGTCATCCTTGGCATCATTGATGAAGCCTTATAATCCATTATTGCCTTCAGCCCAATGGTTTGTCTTTTGTGAGCGCTAGCCCCGTGTTCGATAAGTGAATAATAGGGGCGCATCCTTGATCATCCTTTCGTGTGTTACTTTATAAGTTATTGTTTATTCACGTAATGCACGACCTTTAGCACTTAAAACCGGTTTGAGTAAGTAGTCGAGCACGGTATGTTTTCCGGTAATAATATCGACCGAAGCGGTCATCCCAGGAATGATCGGTAATTGACCGTTACTGCCAAATTCGGTTTTTTCCGTACGCACTCTTACTAAGTAAAAACTGTTGCCTTCTTCGTCTTGAATCGTATCGGCACTGATATGATCTAACGTACCTTGTAAACCGCCGTACTTGGTAAAGTCATAGGCGGTGAATTTTACAATTGCGGGGAGATCGGGCCTTAAAAAGGCGATATCTTGTGGTGCGATTTTTGCTTCTACCACCAGCATGTCTTCTGTTGGAACGATTTCAACTAAATCCATACCGGGTTGAATAACCCCGCCTACGGTATTGGTGTACAGCTTTTTAATCGTGCCGGTTACAGGGGAGGTGACAATGGTTCGGCTGACTCTATCTTCCAGCCCTACGGTGCTCTGAGTCAGTGCCGACAGTTCATCTTGGCTTTGATTCAGTTTCTCTTGCTGCTCAGAACGAAAATCAAGGGCAGCATCCACTCGGCTAAGTAAGGTTTCTCTTATGGCCGCATTAAGCACGGGAACTCGCCCTCTAGCGGAATCAAGTTCTCTTTTGGTATCGATAACTTGTCGTTTTAATTTAATGAACTCTATTTGTGGCACGATGCCTTCTTTGGCTAACGGTTCCATTAGCTCATACTCTTTTTGTGCAAAATCATAACCTTGTTTAAGGTTTGAAATTCGCCCACGAGTTTCATTGAGATCTTGAATTTTTTGATCGACTTTCTCATCAAGCACTTTCAGTTGGTTTGTTAAGTTGCTTAAGTCTTGTCGGTATTCGACTCGTTGTCTTGCCGCCAGTTTAGGTTGGTTTTGTTCAAAGTTAGTGGGATAAACCAGCTTATTAGTACTGATTGTGACGCTATCTCGCCAGTTTCTTAGATTGACGTTGTCTTTTACGTCGATACTGGCCACAGACGCAGAGAGTTGCAGGACTTTCGCTGTTAGATTGTAAACTTGCTGCTCACGCTCTCTAAAATCAGATTGAAAGCGTGTGTCGTCAATCAAAAGCAGTTGTTGCCCCTGAGTCACTTGCTGACCTTCACGCACCAATATAGCTTTAACCAGTCCGCCCTCTAGATTTTGCACCACTTGCAGTTGGCTTGAGGGGATGACTTTGCCGTTTCCGACAGTAACCTTATCTATTTCGGCCCAGTTCGCCCAAGCAACAGCGCAACCAAAGAAAATAAGCACTAACCACAGCAGTAGCCTAGCGTTTGACGGGGTATTTAAAAGTAGCGCAGCGGTTTTGTCATCCACATACTCTAATTCGGTTCGACCGAGATTTTTTAGCTTCTCTTGACTCATAGGCCATCCATTTGCGCATTGAGTGATTAAGGGAAAGAGGTCTTTTGCTCGCCAATCGGTTTGTTGAGAGCGGCGAGTAAAGCACTTCTTCTATACTATGCCTGTTTATGGTTAATGTTAAGTAAATGTATGCGGTTGTGGCGGTGTATGTAACAAAAGACGGGGCGCTAGAGAGTTGAATCTTAAGCATAATTATTGAAACTCACTGTGCAACATATGCTTTATGCATGAATAGAGTGTAAAAAGGAAAATCGAGTTAAGCTAAATGCCTATAGAGGCAAAACTCTCTTGAGATATTTATCTTGAAAGCGCAGAATTTAGCAAAAGTCATTTGAGGATGTGAAATGAAGTTAACGGATATTCGTCGCGACTATACGCTGGGCGGTTTACGCAGAAAAAATTTAAAAGAAAACCCAGTGGATCAGTTTAATTTATGGTTAGAGCAGGCTATTGAAGCACAGCTGACGGATCCTACTGCAATGACTGTTGCGACCGTTGACGAACACGGGCAGCCTTATCAGCGAATTGTGTTGTTAAAAAGCTTAGATGATCAAGGGTTTGTGTTTTATACCAACCTAGGCAGCCGCAAAGCGATTCACTTGCAAGACAATAACAAGATCAGTTTACATTTCCCTTGGCATCCATTGGAGCGACAGGTCCATGTTACTGGGGTTGCTGAGAAGCTTACCGCAGCAGAAAACTTTAAATACTTTACTTCTCGTCCAAAAGGCAGTCAGTTGGCAGCCATTGCCAGTAAACAAAGTTCGCGTATTTCCGCACGCGGAATTTTGGAAGGTAAGTTTTTAGAGCTTAAAAAGAAGTTCTCTGATGGTGAAATACCTATGCCATCGTTCTGGGGAGGATACCGTATTAAGGTGGAATCGATAGAATTTTGGCAAGGTGGGGCAAACCGTCTACACGATAGATTCATTTATACTCGTGTTGATGACGCTCAACAGTGGGAAATTGAACGTCTTGCGCCATAATTTACACTGTAAATAGAGATTAAGAATAAGGATCAGGGGAAAACATGTCAGGAATTACGGAATTAACGCAGTTGCTCGAATCAATGCAACCTGAATTACAGGACAACGAATTTGTATTTTGTACTGTAAAAGGTGAGTTGAAAGATTACGTACAGCTAAACCCAATCGCAACCTTTATTGAGTCGGAAGGGTTGACGTTAGTGGTTGAGAAGCAACAAGCAACAGATGCACAGTTGGCATTTGATGGTAGCTTTAAAAAAATCACATTAACTGTGCATTCAAGCCTTGAGGCCGTCGGATTAACGGCTGCGGTTGCTACTAAGCTGGCAGAAAAAGGCATCAGTGCCAATGTCATTGCTGCTTATTATCATGATCATATTTTTGTGCAAAGCGCTAAAGCAGAGCAAGCATTAGCCGCCTTATTGGAATTTCAGAAATAATGAGTCGATTTGCTTGATGGCGTGTGGGATCTAACTTGCAGCTTAGGTCCCATTTTTATGTTTAAGCATAAAAACGTTGGCTTTATCTTTTGTTTACCTCAAGGTTTGATGAATAAAAACCTTGAGGTAAATTCTAAATTCATCGCGCAATATGACTATCCGCTATGCTTCGGGTACGATTGTCCACTGTTTTACACTTTCTTCTGACTCGTTGCATTGGGTGACTTGTAGGGCTCTTTTTACCCACGGACCAGCTTCTTGTGTGGTTGATACAACAGTTAAGCAGTAACTAGTATCGGCTTGGAGCCTAAACGTTTTATCTTCTTTGTTATAAATAAACCCCTGATGTTTAGCCTCACTGCATTCCAACAATGCCAATTCAGTTTTACCTTTGGCGAGCAACGCCTGCATACACAAACCTTCATAAGCGTAGGATTGAATTCGGTTGGTTTGCTCGTCGTATTCAAATCGAACATCATGCCCGGAATAGTTGCGAGGTGAGTCTTCAGGCCCTTTAGGTTTACAGGAGTGAGTTTGCATTAGCTCTGATTGTCCTGGCCCATAGGTATCAATGCAGAATCCATAGCCGTTAGGTTCATCTAAATTGTCACTCAGCACTATATAGGGAGGCAGTGTTGGAACGTTGGGCGCAGCGGCAGAAACATGCGCAGCAAATAGGGTAAAGATGGATAAAATAGAAACTTTAAAAATAGAATGACTCATTTATATTCCTTTATTCGATGAATTTATCTTTCTAAGACAACGCGATATAACCATAGTAGGTATTCATAGTGTAGTTCCTTTTTCTTCGGTATTGATTCGAAAATGGGTGAGTTCTCGTGAAATTTAACACTCTTTACGCTCGTCCTATCTGAGAAGTAATCTTTACCTTCTGTCGTGGGATAAATTAAGGAGTAAGATAGTCGCAATAAAATATCCGTTCACTTTACAGACGAATTTGGCGGATAAGTTGATTGCATCACCCTAGGAGTCGCCGTGAAATTTACTGGTAAAGTCGCTTTTATATTCGCAGTGATATCTTGCGCTGCATTCGCAAACGACATTGAAGCGCCGCTGGATGGAGTGGAGGTGGTTACAACCCAATTGCCGACATTGTCGATTCAAAACATATCCAATGAGACCGTTGCCATTGATATTTATGGCGAAACGCTGAAGTTAGCCCCAACGTCTGGCATTCAGTACGAGTGTAAAGGCTATCATGACCTTGAATTGCGGGTCTTAAATAATGATCACGACTACTTTGAGGTACCTTGTCAGTCTAAAGTGGTATTTACTGAGTTATTTAAAAATCAAAGACAGCAGGGTGAGTAAGATGAAAAAAGTATTAATGCTATTGACGGCTTGCTTGCTTTCCTCGTGTAACGTGACTAATTCTGATGGTTCTTCAGTATTTACTTACTCGTCTTGTAAAATCACCTATTCGGATGCGCCATTTCGTTATCAAGTACAACATGATTTAAAGCAGTGTTGGAATGCGAAGGGTGATGGTTATACAAGTAAAAGTAGCGCAATCGATTGGTGTGATGAGACAGTGCATGATTATGTATCGCAGGGGTATCCAACGAATTACACTGTGCAATTTGAAGTTGAGTCAACGTATTGCAAATAACGATGTTATAAATGCTACTTCTTTGTTTTTAAGTAACTGTTTTTAAATGACTGTTTTTTTTAAATAAAAAAGGGTGACCTAGTCAGTGCACCAGTAGAACAAATTAATCTAATCTGTACTTTTCGGTATGATTAAAAACAGAGCGTTACTGTTAGAGAAGCTGAGTCGAATATAAACACAGCTCTTATCAGCATTTAGTGTACGTTAATCGATGGGTGAGTTGCACAGAGGTCTCTTGTAAATGGAGACCGACTGGTTAGTGCATGCGCCCATAATCTAACGTAGTTAATTGCTTATTGGTTTTCTAGAAACAAAGCCTTTTTTAGCTCAAGAGTATGAATTTCATTTCTCAGTGCGTGCTGACGTTTTGCATCTTTTTCTAGCTCGAGCTCTTTTTTCTTTTTGCTAATTTGCTGCATGATTTCAACCGCAGGTGGCAAGCAATTCGCATCTTTTAGGATCTTCATCCCCATACGTAACTCCTTAGGCGTTCGAAAGTAATCTTCTAAGTCAATTTCCTTCCCTTTGTATGGGTTGTTTTTTAGCTCGCCATTTTTCTCAGCATTTCGAATCCAACCACTGATTGCATTATCGATAAATAGTGACATATAAATTTCCTCTTACTTGGAGTAGACGGCTTTCAAGCCTTCAATTGTTATTTTTATTCCGGCTTCAAAATAAGCGTTATAGTCGACTGGTTTTACTTCACTGAGTAATAAAAATAAGTTAGGAAACTCAGACGCATCGGGTAGGCATTCAGGGGGAACTTGCCCTTGAGTCTGTAATCTTTCTGACTGTTCTTGGTGCTGAACAATGTCAGTCACTTTGGTATACACACTAGTAAACGCCATGAATCCATCTTGTACCTCAAAATTTTCTTTAAGGAATACAGCAAGAGCGTCATTCACCAGTTTTTGGCTACTAGGAGTAAACTGCTGGCTATAACGGATAAACTCTACTGAACCAGGGATCGCTAGAAGTGAGTTTCTGAAGTTCTTTGAAAATTCATATAGATAAGACTCCCATCGATCTTGCTTCGGAATTTCTACACTTTCAATGATGAAGTCACAGCACTCATGTATCAGCTCCTCTTTAGATGCGACATGGCGATAGAGAGCAGTAGCGCTGACCCCTAGTGACTTTCCAAGCCCGTGCATGCTCACTTTAGATAACCCTATCTTTAGGGCGCATTCAATGATGTCTTGTTTTGATATCAGAGCTGGACGCCCCTTTACATTTTGGTTATTCATGAGTTGTTCAACAAGTTAACGACATTAAGTTTATGCCATTATCTTAATGTCGTTAACTTAATCGTTCAATGCTTTTATAGCACTTTGTTACATTGTTCTAACTAGTAAAGGCGGAATGGAATTCGACATAATTCTGGTTCTTTGCCTTGAATAAGAGATAGTTGGCCTCCTAACCAGCAGTTTGCTATACCTCACCTATCCATTGTGACTAATTTAACAACTTCACTGTGTCACTTATGTCCAAAAGTGAGTTGATCTAGCAGATTGGCTAACAAGGTTTTGCTCCATTATGTTTTAAGTTGGTATTATAAGTGCGTCATCCTGTTTGGAATTTGACTTACTTTTCCTTATGCCCAACCATCCAACTATATAACAAAATTTGCTCGGCGCTCTAGAATCCAACTCTTGTGAATTTATACAGTTTATTGGGGTTGAACTCGGTTTGAGTATGAAAATGGCTTGTTTTGCCCAAGAGCCCAGTCTCGCTTTGCCAACACAAAATTTAATAAGTGATTGTTAATCATAGGATTAGTGTTTATCTTCCTAAGATAACGCGCATTGTTAAAAAGTGATAACACGCACGCTCGTTTTTATGTAAAAAAAGAATGCGGAACGTGAAGTATATGCATTATATTTCAAGGGGTTATGGTAGCTTTAATACAAGCTAGGCAAGCGGCAAAACGAGCGGGCCCGTTATTAACAATGTTATAAGCACTGGTTTTTCATGAAAAGGGATTATGATGGAAGAACTTCAAGGTGGGCGCGAAGGGCTAGTTTTTCGCTCTGAAGATAAAGTATATCGACCAAGTGGTTTTTGGTCTGTTTCAATTCATAAGTTACTGTCTCACCTCGAAAGTGAAGGCTTTAATGGCGCTCCAAAATCATTTGGTTTTGACGACAATGGAAATGAGATTTTGTCTTATGTTTTGGGTGAAGTTTACAATTATCCATTGACTGGAAATATTGCTACAGATGAAGCACTAATTTCTGCTGGCAAGCTTTTGCGTCAATATCATGATTCAACGGTTTCATTTATTTCTAGTCCGTCATTTCAAAAAACTGAATGGATGCTACCAAGCAGAAAACCGTATGAAGTTATTTGTCATGGAGATTTCGCTCCTTACAATGTAGCTTTAAATGGAAATCAAACTGTCGGTATCTTTGACTTTGATACGGCTCATCCTGCGCCAAGACTTTGGGACATTGCTTATGCTGTTTATTGTTGGGCACCGTTTAAGACCAATGAGTATGACGCATTAGGTGATTTAAACTCTCAATCGGCTAGGGCTAAGTTGTTTTGTGATTCTTATGGTTTATCAAATGCTGAACGTGAGAAGTTAGTTGAAACTATTATTGATAGGGTTCAAACCTTAGTCGATTTTATGCAAAGTGAGGCTGAAAACGGTAATGAGGCATTTATTGAAAATATCAGTAATGGACATCATCTTGCTTATTTATCTGATATCGAATACCTGAAACTAAATCATCAATCCATTACAAATAGTTTATCTGGTGAAAGGTGCTTATAACAAATGCATCAACACGATTTGCTACATTCGGCATTCTAGGTTTCTTTGGGTTTACCGCATTAAGTGGTAAATTGGACTTAATCTGCATGATAGCAAACGTGTTATGCAGGCGTTATGTACTTTGGAGGTCAAATGGATTTATCCTCAAATTTCAGAATGTTAGCTGTGTATAATCAGCGAATGAATAAGCAGTTACTTCGTGTTTGCAGTAAGCTAACTCATGAGCAGTTGCATCAGAATACCAACTCATTTTTTCCTACAATCATGGCTCACTGGAATCATATTTTATTCGGTGACTTGATTATGCTCCAGCGCCTGGTGGCAAACGAGTTAGTATCAGTTGAAGCTACTGTTTTAGAGAAATTGCCTCTTGCTAAGTCAGTTTCTGACACGTTCGCTTCGAATCTAGACTCACTCTCCGAATTACGAGGACTTGTAGACTCGATCTACATTGAAATCACTAAACAGTTTACTGCTGATAGCTGTAACCAAATAGTCAGATACACGACAACAGAGGGGCAGGTAATTGAACGAACAGTTGGTGAGTTCTGCCAACATATTTTCAATCATCAAACGCATCACAGAGGTCAGCTAACCTGTTTGTTAAGTCAGTTTGGCTTAGACTTTGGCTGTACAGACCTGCCTATGATCGTGCCAGAGGGAATACGTACATAACAAACGACTATGGCGTCAATGATTAGTTTTTGGCTGTGTTTTCATCCCACATGACGCCATCTCTCAGCATAGAGTTAAGGGTTACAACCATCTTTCGAACACACGCTATTATTGCCACTTTCTTTGGCTTTCCGGCAGCTACAAGTCGAGCATAAGTTGCTTTGAATACGGGGTTACATTGCATGGCTGATATCATTGCCATATATAACACTGTGCGTACTTGCGCTCGACCGCCTTGGATCACGCGCTTACCTTTGTAACGCCCACTTTCCCGTGTTATTGGAGCGACGCCAATCAGTGATGCCGCTTGTTTATTTGTAATGTAGCCAAGCTCTGGTACGTTGCTAATTATTGATGCAGCGGCAATGTTTCCTATTCCTGGGACGCTCTGCAATATTGTATTTGTTGCCTGATACTCCGGGCTATCTTCAATGAGCTTAACTAGTCTTTCTTCTAACTTGGTGATTTGATTTTTTATCGTGGTTAGCATCGGTTTGATAGTTGAATGGAGAGAAGCTGGAAGTATCTGTATTCGGTTCTTTTCCATAGTTTGCATAGATAGCAACTGATTTCGGCGAATGACTAAGTCACTCATTAAGTGTATGTTTTTGGGTTTTATGACAGTAAGAGCTGGTTTGATTGCTTCTCCATAGTGAGCGATCAACTCTGCATCTAAACGATCATTTTTGGCTCTGCGGCCAATAGCACCAGCGAATCGTTTTATATGGACAGGGTTTGCTCTAACAATAGGTAGTTGAGCCTATACCTCAGCTAATCCGTTATATCCTAGTTTAGTAATATAAGTAACAAGGCTTTGTCCAAAGGCATGCTGGCGGGGTATGAAACACGAAATTGCCCCATTCTAAGTCTACTCTGCTTAGCTTCTCGCTTCGTTAAATCTTCATTTGTAGTGGCTTTGGTCTAGCCGCGACTATTGAGCCTCTCTTTCTGGGCTAGCGAGACGGACGGTTACTCAGCCTGCAAAGCTGCTCCTTCGAATATCAATACGTTAGCGTGATTTTTGGATGGGAGTCCATGTTCGCATAGGATATCCTGTAACAGTTGGTAATCTTTTTATATATGCATATTGAAGGAAACGTAGCGATGTACATCGAAAGAGTTAATATTTACAACTATAAATGTTACTACGAAAAGTTCTCTATCGAGTTTAACAAAGGTGTGAATATCCTTGTTGGGGATAATGGCTCAGGAAAATCAACCATCCTTGAAGCAATTCATTTGGCTCTTAGTGGAATATTACACGGCAAATACTTAAAGAATGAACTAAGCCAGTATTTATTCAATTGCAAAGCGGTGTCTGAGTACCTAGGCCAAGTGAACGATGGTGGTAGTACTACTTTACCTGAAATATGCATCGAGGTTATTTTCGACAAAGACAGTGTCCCTAAATTTAAGGGAACAGGAAACAAAGAACGGAGTGATGCTTGTGGCGTGTCATTCAAAGTCGAATTCGATGATACCTATGCAGAAGAGTACTCTGAGCTCATAAAGAGTGGAGGGAAGCTTAATACACTACCTATTGAGTATTATAAGGTTTCATGGACATCTTTCGATAGAGATTCAGTTACATCTAGAAGCATCCCTATTAAGTCTGTTCTAATCGACTCATCCTCAAACAAGTACCAAAATGGTTCAGATGTATACATTTCAAGAATCATCAGAAACGAGTTGGAGGACAAAGAGAAGGTCAAGTTATCTCAGGCATACAGAAAAATGAAGGATAGCTTTACTGAAGAGGAAGCAGTGAAGAGAATTAACGAGAAGATTGATAATAAGTCAAAAGTTCAAGGGGAACATCTTAATATATCTGTTGATCTTTCTACTCAAAATTCTTGGGAGTCTAGTTTGATGACCTACCTTGGAGACATTCCGTTCCATCAGGTAGGTAAAGGCTCCCAGTGCGTGATAAAAACAAATCTTGCACTGGGTCATCAAAAGGCTAAAGAAGCAAGTCTACTATTGATAGAAGAACCAGAAAATCATTTATCGCACTCTAAGTTAAATCACTTATTAAAAGAAATCATAGATGGTGTGAGTGATAAGCAAGTGATCATTTCAACGCATAGCAGCTTCGTAGCTAATAAACTAGGCCTTGAAAATCTTCTTCTCCTAAATAACCATAAAGTCACAAGGTTTACATATTTATCAAAAGACACTTTCGACTTCTTTAAGAAGCTGCCGGGCTATCAAACCTTACGCCTGATTCTTTGTAAAAAAGCAGTGCTCGTTGAAGGTGATTCCGATGAATTAATTTTTCAAAGAGCTTATATGGATGCAAATAACGGAGTATTGCCTATCGAGCATGGTTTTGATGTGATATCTGTAAAACTTACATTCAAACGCTTTTTAGAAATAGCTGACAAAATTGATAAAAAAGTGGCAGTAATCACTGATAACGATGGTAATTACGACAATACGATCACCAAAAAGTATAAGGATTACCTTAAACACACACACATCTCCATCTTTGCAGATGATCGTAATAACTTAAACACACTTGAGCCACAGTTTGCTGATGCAAACAAGGATGTATTACCCGCCTTATGCAAAGCCCTTGAATTGAATGTGAAGACGTTTAATACCGTTGAAAAACTATCAGCAAAGCTACAAACACAAAAAACCAGTTGGTCTCTAAAGGTTTTTGAATCAAAAGATAAGTTTAGCTATCCAGAATACATCACTAAAGCAGTGGAGTGGTGTAATGAATAACAATCGCCTTGTAATTGCTGCTGCGGGATCTGGGAAAACAACGCTTTTAGTTAAAACGGCAATAGAAAATCCTAATAAGTCAATTTTGATAACAACTTACACTGAATCAAATGAGCAGGAAATAAGAGATAAGTTTGTTAAAGAAGTCAGAACTGTACCGCCTAATGTCACGATTATCACATGGTTTTCATTCCTTCTTAAGCATTGGGTTAGGCCATATCAGTGCAAATTAAATGACTCTATAGCGAATGAAAGGATTGGGTTTATTCTGGTTAATACGCGCTCTGGCCTTAAGTATAAAAACAAGGATGGTAAAGGTGTATACTGGTCAGAAAAAGATAACTTCAAGAATTATTACTTCACTAAAGACTTCAAGGTCTACTCCGATAAGATATCCAAGTTTTGTTTTGAAGCCAATAAAGCAAGCAAGCAAGCAGTAGTGAACCGAATATCAGCCCTATATAACATGATTTTTATAGATGAAGTGCAAGATCTTGCTGGGTTTGATTTAGAGTTGATCAAGCTTCTATTTAAGTCAAAATCAGAGGTTATGTTAGTTGGAGACCCAAGACAAGTTACCTACAAGACTCACCATACAACTAAGTATTCCGACTATGGAAACGGGAATATCAAAGGATTTGTGACATCTGATAAAACGTTGGGTAAACGGATATCTTGCGAAGTTGATGAAACAACACTGAATAAATCACACCGCTGTTATCAGGATATTTGTGACTACTCCTCTAAACTCTACCCTCAATTTAAAGCTGTTGATGCATGCCAGTGCAATGACTGCCGAAGAGAAAAAATCCTGCACCAAGGGGTTTTCATCGTCCCTAAGCACCTTTGTTCAGAATACTTAAAGACATATCAGCCAATGCAACTTCGCTGGAACGCTAGATCCAAAGTTAATCCATCGTATGAAGTTATGAACTTTGGCGAGTCTAAAGGGCTGACTGTTGATAGAGCTTTTATTTACCCAACCAAGGATATGGTTAATTGGATACGTAATCCCGATCGACCAGAATTACTTAAGAATCCCACTCGTGCGAGACTATACGTAGCGTTGACTCGTGCGCGCCACAGTGTGGCTATTGCGTTAGACCCTGAGGAGGGTGAAGTGTTCGAAGGAGCTACGATATATCAATAGAAAGGAAGATATCCATATCTTTTGGATTACGAACACTCAGGAAAATTGTATTAATTT
>NZ_BATM01000041.1 GCF_000467185.1 Vibrio ezurae NBRC 102218 | reverse complement strand
ACGTTTTATCCTAGTTGCTTACTGCTCAATAGTGGCTTCTGAGGTTTCAGAGCGAGTGTTATAGGATTTGTTTGCAGAAAGCTTAAGCTGACTGCTCGCTCGGCTTTCTATCTTAGCCACTAAAGTATCCCAGCGAATACCGCGTTCTTTTTCAAAAAGCGACTCAAAGTTGTCTGAGCTCCATTCATGAAATGCCAGTGGATCAAGGGCGCGTCCCACAAAACGAATCTCATAGTGAAGGTGCGGACCCGTTGAAAACCCAGTATTGCCTGAATAAGCAATTAATTGGCCTTTTTCCACAAAATCACCCGCTTTCACTTTAAACTTTTGCAAGTGAGAGTATGAGCTAGAAAACCCATACGAATGTTGCAGTTTTAAGAAGTTACCCGATCCAACATTACTTGGCCTAACCACTTCAACAACACCATCTGCGGAGGCATACACAGGAGCCCCAGTATTCACAGCGTAATCAATGCCGCGATGCAGCGTCTTTTTACCTGTTTTGGGGTGAATACGATAGCCATAGTGCGAAGACACTCTGACATCCCCAACCGGCGAACCATTGGGGATATTATTGAGCATATTTAAACGAACGGATGAAGTCACAGCAGCAGCATCTAAACGGCTTTCAAGCTCACCGTCTTTATCAGATACGCCAAGTACAACCTCTAAGTCCCCTAACCTATCGGATACTTGCTGCAATCGCTCTTCACGGGCACCAAGATCACTTTCAAGCTCAAGTTTTAGATTTTGTAGCTGCTCAACTTCTTCACTGAGTTTTAATGAGCGGTTTTGCAACTCTGTTTGTTTCGAAACCGCAAAATCCACTTCATTATTGAGATAATAAATAGACACACAGGCAGCAATAATTGCTGCAACCATGAAATAACCGAAGGTTTTAAGACAACGCTGTAATATTTTTCCTAACTGGAAATGACGCGTACCGTCCACGGTGGAAACGGTGACTATCACATGCTCTTTCATTGATACCTTGCTATCTGATTATTTTTTAACCGGACGCATATTTTACTTGAACCATCGAAATCAGCAAGTTTAAATCTCATTTTTGATAGGTTAGCGGATCTTAAAACTCTTTATCAGCAAAACCTGTCACTTCGTCAACACGTAACGCTTTGCCTAGTTTCGTTAAAGGATGCACGACAACTAACCCTTTTACGCGGCGTTTAAGTTGACCCATATCGGCTTGCTCTTGCTTAGTAATTGGGCGAGAAAATGGTTTATCAGAAAGCTCTTTACGTTCTTTGTTTAGATCGTAGCTCTCTTTATGTTTCAGTTGAGCCACTTGTTTTTCAAGTTTTGCCATCTCTCTTTCAAATTGATGAATGATAGATTGATCGCGTCTTTCAATCGCCGCGGCAAGTTTGTGTTTGTATTTATCAATTCGGTTGTTCAGATTTTGGATTTCTTTTTTTGCAGACATTTGCCGCTCCTAGTAAAAAAACGTGCCGTCATAAGACGGCACGTTAAATGGAATAGCTGAAGTATATAGTGTTTGCCGATAAAACGACAAATTGATTACTCAATCAATGCTTAAGATTCAGCTTGCTTGCGAATCGCTTTAAGTAAAACAGAGGTATCCATGCGCCCTAACCCCTCTTCAGATAGCGCTTTGTAGGCATCAGTGCTCGCCTGTGTAAGAGGTAGAGTTAAGTTATGTTGCTTTGCCTCTTCTAAACAAAAACCAAGGTCTTTGATCATCCAGTCGATAGCAAATCCAAAATCAAACTTATCCTGTGCCATGGTTTGCGCACGATTTTCCATCTGCCATGACCCTGCCGCGCCATTTTTCAGGCAATCCACCAGCGTTTGCACATCCAAACCCGATTTCTCAGCCAGCAGTAAGCCCTCAGATAACCCAGTTAACGCGCCTGCGATGCAGATCTGATTAACCATTTTAGCGCGCTGACCTTGACCTGCTTTACCCATCAATACCGATGATTTCGCGTACGCCTCAAACACGGGCTGCATCGCAGCAAAGTCTGATGCTTCGCCACCACACATCACAGTCAGAACGCCATTTTCTGCGCCTGCTTGACCGCCAGACACAGGAGCGTCCATAAATCTTAATTGTGCTTTAGTGCAAGCCTCTAATAACTCTTCGGCAAGGTTGGCAGAAGTGGTGGTATGGTCCACTAAAATGGCGTCAGCTTTCATGTGAGCTAATGCACCAGTTTCTGAGGTAGTCACACTGCGTACATCGTCATCATTGCCGACACAGACCAAAACAACATCCGCGCCAGCAACACACTCAGCAACAGTCGCAAATGCTTGTCCTGTATAGTCAGCAGCCCATTGCTGAGCTTTGCTGGTGGTGCGGTTATAAACGCGCACATCAAAACCGGCTTTTGCTAAATGACCTGCCATTGGGTATCCCATTACCCCTAAACCTAGAAAACTGACTCTCATAATTTGCTCCTGCTTGTCGCGATAGTGTGCTTCTATTCAGGGTACCACGCGTATCAATAAAATTGATGCAAAAAAAAAGAGCAAGCCAATAGCTTGCTCTACAATTCGCAGTCTCCGATCCCATTACATTAGATCAAAGACGATTTACTTAAACTTGAACTATTACAGTTCAGCGTTGTGGTAAACCTGTTGTACGTCATCACAGTCATCAAGAAGATCTTGGAACTTCTGGAATTTCTCTGCGTCTTCACCCGCGATTGGGGTTTGAGTTTGAGGTACGAAAGTGATCT
The DNA here is from genome assembly GCF_000467185.1 of Vibrio ezurae NBRC 102218. GTDB lineage: Bacteria > Pseudomonadota > Gammaproteobacteria > Enterobacterales > Vibrionaceae > Vibrio > Vibrio ezurae. The sequence goes on along the minus strand of NZ_BATM01000041.1, from coordinate 11,462 downwards.
CTTCCACATCCATAGTCAGATCTGGGAAAGCAGCGTTTAATGCTGTTTTAGTCTTGAAGAACTCAGTATGCGGAGCGAATACAGTGATCACACCGTCTTCTAGCTCAACGTCAGTTACGTCAACGTCTTCCATCATAAGAGCTTCTAGAATCACTTCGTCGTCTTCACCTTTAAACTGGAATACCGCTTGGTGATCAAACATGTGTGAAACAGAACCTTCAACACCGATTTTAGCGCCTACTTTAACAAAACATTGGCGAACGTCTTGGAAAGTACGGTTGCCGTTATCGGTTAGACAGTCAACGATAACGCTTGTGCCACCTGGGCCAAAGCCTTCGTAACGTGCTGGTTGGTAGTCTTCACCACCACCGCCATTTGCTTTATCAATAGCTTTGTCGATAACGTGCGCAGGAACTTGGTCTTTTTTCGCTTTAGCAATCAAATGCTTTAGCGACAGGTTCATATCTGGATCTGCACCACCGTTCTTAGCACACATGTAAATTTCTTTACCGTACTTAGAATATACTTTAATTTTTGCGCCAGCTGTTTTAGCCATTGAGGCCTTGCGCACTTCAAAACTTCTTCCCATCGGGATCTACTCTCTAATTCTATGTCTCAGAAAAAGTCACAGTCACCAGCACGCAGCTGGTAATCCAAAAAACTACCTTAACCAATCGTAGCAATTAACTGCTCATTCTAGCGGGTTAAACTGCCGTGATTGGCTTTAAATTCATCATCTGTCGATATTTCGCAACAGACTCATCAAACCAAAGCACGTGTTGTTCGCTTTTAAGCTTGCTGCGTTGCTCTGAAATATCGAGTTCAGTACCCTGCGAGTTTTTGACTTTCCACACCAAATAAGATGCTTGTTTGTCTAACTCAACGCGGTATTTGTCTTCAGCAGGAAGTTTAGAAAGATTTATCGACATGTGAGGTTTTTTATACGAATTCGTGTTGCGTAATATAACACATTTTCAGAGGATGAAAAAACGAGAAAATTTACACTGTAAAGTGGCTAAATTTACGGCCAAAAGCTGAAGTGGAAAAACGTTTATTTGACGAACAAACAGCCATAGACAAACACAACTGACCGAGCATTAAAGTTTGGGTTAGGTAGAAACAAAAATGCATACACTCAATTAAATTAGTGTATGCATTTCAAGACCGTTATTGATGTTGCGTCATCAATGACAGACGGTTATAACGCCACTATCGATTAAGTTTATGCAGCTCAACTCAATACAAATTTAGTGACGGGTAAATTAATGCAACAGCCCCAACTCTCGAGCTTCTTCCAGTGTTAATCCACTTTCCCTGATTTCACGCATTTGTTCTATTCGGCGTCTTGCCTCTGCAGATTTTAACTGTTTATTCGAAGTCGTTGCGGGGGTGGTGTTCAATTCATCCCACGAACCCGCGAGATCTTGCATCTCTTCTCGGCTGATAGAATTAATAGACATCGCTTTGCTCCTAGAATAACAATAATTTATAGGGATTCTTCCCTACTTCTACGTAACAGAATCACGCGCTATTTATCTCATTAGCACTGTTCTTCTGACCTCGATATAGATATCAATCTAACCCCTTTGTGTTAAGTGCTTTAGAACTAAAATGTGATGCAGTTATCAGGGGTATTTTTGTTTTATGAGCATAGACTATGTTTGACTACATTTTAAACAGTTTTGAATTACACTTATTGGGAATCGAATAGGAAAGGATCGTTTTCGTGAATCAACTGGATCGATGGCAACAGCAAGTCTCACATTGGCACAAAGCCCGAAAGCATGATCAAGTAGATGCTCTTGCGCAACTGATTAATAATCCTCCATCAGAGCTATGGGGGCCGGAGTTAACGATTGAGCAAAGCCAAGGGTTAGGATATTGGTTGGACGGCTGTAGTCGAATTTATCAACATTATCAGCAACAAGGGAACGTCTCTGGCGCGTATTCATACTTATGTCTTGCACAAGCACGTCTAGAGTCAGTGGTATGCCGCGCGGAAGTCGATCAGAATATTCGATGTTGCTGTTGCCGAAAACTAGAGCAGATCATGGTGTTGATCGTTGAATTTTGTAAAAAGCAGCACGGGGACAGATGGAAGGTTGAGCTACAAAATCAAATAGAAACGCACATCAAATTTTTAACGCATTACCCATTCAATGAAGCGCCGATCCCGGCACTAAAGCCTTCAAGACCCTTAAAAAATTCCGTATAGATCTTAGATCAACTCAGATCTATACGGAAGCATGATCAAGAGCCTGAGGCGATCTCTCGCAGTACCCGCATTACCGTTTCATCGTAATGACCTTCAAAGATCTGACGACACACTTTACGTCGTACGGCTAAACCTAAGATCAAGCGTTCGATGGACAAATGTACCCCTTCTGAATCTTGGTTGTACAACTCTATAGTGCGGCTCAGAGCTTCGTAGCTTACAACTTTGTCTTCGACTCTCAACCAGTCTAGCTTCTCTAACAGCTCCTGACACTCTTCTCTAATCGAAGTCGGTGAATGTCCGGTCATTGCAGATAATGCGGTTATACTGCGTTCTAGCGCTTCTGGTGATGTATATTTAGTTAAGCTAATAGTGATCTCTTCAGCATTGATCTCCACCAAATGTTTACGCAATTTAACGCGACGACCTAAATGCCCTCGTGGAGAGCTTTTCTTACGTTGGATCGGTTCAAACTCACCATCAATAATTTCGGCCAATTCGTCGAGTTTTTTCTTAGAAACCATTTCGTGGCGCAATGGGTTTGGCAATGTCGGTGCCATATTGCGTTTACCTGCATTGGTGGTTCTCGCTCGAGCATAACGAATCACCTCTTCCGCATTACACTTGATATCCACCTGGTAATCTTTCACTTTACCTTTCGTTTCTAGCATCGTTAGCGTGAGATGATAGCCCCACAAGTTCACGACAAACAGCTCATCATTGCCTTTACCGTTAGACAACTTTTTCAGTTCTCGCAGTAAATCCATTGAGAAACGACGCCATTCAATGTTTCGGGCCAGTTTCTGGTTCAGCTCACTCAATAGCATACTGTCATTGGTGCGACGTGACATTCTGCTTCTGAAATACGAATACAGTTGGAACACCAACGTATGCTGACGTAAAATTTCTGGTGGGAATAAGAAGAAATAATCACGGGTGAGCAGTTCTTCATAAAACGACGGTTCCCACACCAAAATATAGAGATTAGGTTTGATTTTAATCTCGCCGGCTTCGTTCTCAGTTGGCGCTTCTTCCGAGGCGGTAATGGTTCGGGCTAGGAAACGAAAACGATCACTTTTAAAGCCTTCTGGCATGTTCTCACTCAACCATTGCCCCGTAAGCTCATGCAATTGGAAATCCGTGTATTCGATTCTGTCTATGCTGTCACGGATAGAGTCACGTGCGGGGCCACTGTCTTTTTTGCCTCTAAGAGACAAAATATCAGTGATGTACAATGGGGTTTTGTTAGGCGCTATTTGAGCGTTGATATGATAATTATCTTGATGATGATCGTGGTATTGCACTGTTAAGGTAAACAGAGCAAACAATGTCATGAGATCATCCACTGTCATAATATGTTTTGAAGATCGAGTTTCAATCACCGCGCGTGTTCCCGAGATTGAAACCATCGATTTCTGATAATTTTTACGAGTTCTTGGTGGCGCTAACGCTTGATCAATAATACCTGCCCAGTTTGTTGGGGAAACCACAAATTGATCAGCTTCGTCTAGCATTGCTGGTGGATTATTTAATCCATGCTCACTAAGCAGTTGTTTATTTACGTGAGTTTGTGCAAGTGCTTGAGTTTTCTTTTTCTTAGCGGTTTTCTTACTGGTTTCGGTTTGTAAGCTTCCAGTGCCAAGCGTAGTGATAAGTAGTGATGGATTCACAAACTTATGCAGCATGGTTTTTCCTGCTAACCCTGTTTCAAAACGAACGGGGGTTTGCCCAAATAAACCTATGTTTACTGCTGCACGTAGGCGCTGTTGAATGGCTGCTCGAGTAATTTGACCATCTGTCGCGTCAATTAATTCTGTGGTGGAAACCAAACCATCTTTGCTACTCATTCCGCGCAGTGAGATTAAATTCAGTAATTCAATGATGCTTTTGGTAACACCTTTAAAATGTTGATACTGCTCGATCCATTCGATTGCGGCATCATTGACTTCAAATAAATGGCCATCTTTATGACTTCTTGGCGGTTTAATTAAGATCTTACTGTCTTTGGTCATTTATTATCCGTCTACATTTAATCGTAACTTAATCATTGTTCCGTATAGCTTAAGAAAAATTCTTCTAAAAAGAAAGAAAAATTATAAAGGTTTTTTAAAACTGATCTTTATGTTTAAAACTGATCTTATTGATTATGTGATCTAATGATCCGGCAATTATTTTGCTAGTAAGTTGTTGAGTTTATTGGCTTTATTTTTAAGGGCTTACGGAACGATGATCAACGTTATTTCGAAACAATGATCATATGGAAGTCGTAAACATGATCAGTGATTTTCGGAAGTGTGATCAACATAATGAACGAACAATGATCAAGTTAGTATTGAAAGCATGATCATTGAGAGTAAACAACTTATCCACAGCAGGTTAGTATGTTTATTGCACAAATCAGTCGTTGTAAGGTGTCGCATGTTGATCATGCTTTATTTTCAGTTGTCACAAACCTTCAATATGCTGATTTTTAAACGCTTTAAGCTTTGGAAGCATGATCAAGACTAGCATTGATCTGCTGTTCTGCTTAATTTTATCCACGCCAATTTGTTTTCACTCATTGTCTATTGAATGCGGGCCGGCCTCGTTGAGCTCTGCCGCTACACCCAATTTCAATTTTATTTTCAACAAATAGGTGGAAGCATGATCAAGTGAATGGGTTTTTCTTGCTTTGACGATGTATTGATAAATGAATAGAGCTCATTTTATTCGCTATTTTCCGTAAATGCCCATTCTGCTTGATGTTTCCCGTAATCTAGCGAGTAATTTACATGCTTCCGTGTTGAAACTACACTTGATCATCGATCCGAAAAAGATCCTGTTGAGGGGATGTAAACCTTGATCATATGGAATCGATATTCTCTCCACCTATTGCCTTGATCATCGTTTCTTATTTATTGAATTATGTGGCGTTATCTTTATTTTTGCTTTGGAAGAATGATCAAGGTCTTTTCTTGATCATTGTTCCGTTGTTTCCGCTGAAAGTCATTTATTCGCGCTGCTATTAGCGAATGTACTGTACATTGCTCATGAATGGCGCTGTTGCTGGATCATTTTACAAAACACAGACAGTTCGACTTATGGCTCAATAATCATTGCTTTATTTTTATTGGATTACAAATGACCGTAATTCGTACAGCTTTTATCATCGTTCCGTTTGTTACGCCAAAAACTGGATTTTTTATCTCTAGTTACCCTTCCCCACCCTATATTACGCTTTTCTGTCTGTTTACATTGTAAATAAGTGACTCCTGTAACTTTTGAAATCTGTGTCTTTTTCTGAGTACTTATTGGTTTAAAACGAACGTCACTATAAGCATAATACAGGTTATTTATGTGATTTAGCCCATTAATAAATGTTCAGCACTTAATTGAATTATCTTGTATTAGCTGTACAATTAACTTAGTCATACATTTATGGGAAGAATGATGAAAAGAGAATCAACGATAGATAATCTTTATCAATTAGCAGAACAAACAAAACAGGTTCAAGCTGATCGTATTGAAATTGTATTGGAAGAGCGAAACGATGAGCACTTCCCTGCAATGTCTAAAGCATTGATGGAAACTCGCTCTGGCTTGACTCGCAGAAAGCTAGACGACGCTATCAGCAAAATGGAAGCCAAAGGGCATCAATTTACAAAAAACAACGCCAATCATTACTCTATTTCTTTAGAAGAGGCTCATCATTTGATGGAGTCTGCCGGCGTTGAAATGTTTCATGAGCGTAAGCGAAATCAAAACAATAAGCCTTGGGTTGTCAATGTACAAAACCAAAAGGGTGGTACAGGTAAGTCGATGACGGCGGTTCATCTAGCGGCTTGTTTGGCACTGAATTTAGATAAGCGTTACCGCATTTGTCTTATTGACTTGGATCCACAAGGGTCATTACGACTGTTTTTAAATCCACAGATCAGTATTAGCGAGCACGATAATATCTATTCAGCGGTTGATATTATGCTGGATAATGTTCCGGAAGATACCGATGTAGATTTAGATTTTCTGCGTAAGAATGTACTGCTTCCAACGCAGTATCCAAACCTGAAAACCATTTCAGCTTTTCCTGAAGATGCGATGTTTAATGCTGAAGCGTGGCAATCACTGTCTCAAGATCAATCTCTTGATATTGTTAAGCTACTTAAAGAAAAGCTTATCGATAAAATTGCTGATGACTTTGACGTAATCATGATTGATACCGGCCCACACGTAGATCCACTGGTTTGGAATGCCATGTACGCCTCAAATGCGTTATTGATTCCGTGCGCCGCTAAGCGATTGGACTGGGCTTCAACGGTTAACTTCTTCCAGCATTTGCCGACGGTATACGAGATGTTCCCTGAGGACTGGCATGGATTAGAGTTTGTTCGTATGGTGCCAACCATGTTTGAAGACGACAATAAAAAGCAGGTATCGGTTCTGACTGAAATGAACTACCTGTTACAAGATCAAGTGATGATGGCGACCATTCCAAGAAGTCGTGCATTTGAAACTTGTGCCGATACATACAGCACTGTGTTTGACTTAACCCCTGGTGATTTTGAAGGGGGCAAAAAGACGCTCGCAGTTGCGCAAGATGCGGTTCAAAAAAGCGCATTAGAATTAGAACGTGTGCTTCACAGCCACTGGGCGTCATTAAATCAGGAGGATTAAGGTATGGCGATAAAAACATCCGACTTGAACGCTAAATTATTTGGTAAGGCGAACAAACGTAGGGCAACGACGCCTACAGAAGCGCAAACCGCGGCCAAAGAAAACGCGCAAGTGATTGAGCTTGCGGTAGCAGGGCAGGATATGGTGTCCTTCCAGTTACAACGTATTCCTGCCGCGAAGATTGAAGAGCAGACCGTGGTCTTTTCTGACAATGCTCGTGAACAAACGTTTCTTAATGAGCATGCGTTGTCCGATATTCTGGATACTCTCAAAGATCGCGGTCAGCAATATCCTGCGGTCGGCAGAAAGAATAGCCAAGGCCAGATTGAAGTTCTTGATGGTAGTCGTCGTAGAAAGTCGTGTATTTTGGCGGAGAAAGACTTTCTCATCTACGTTGCTGAAGACATTAACAGTGAGCATGCTAAGTTTTTGTCTGACGTCGCTAATGCGCACAAGCCACTTTCTCTGTATGAGCGTGGCCGCGAGATGCAAGCTAAGTTAGATTCAGGTGAAGTGAGTGATCAAAAAGGGCTAGCCGCTCTATTTAAATGCAGTGAAGCCCTCGTCAGTGGTGCGCTAAAGGCGGCATCATTACCTTTGCCTTTATTGCAAGCGTATCCAAACGTAACCGAGCTTGGGCGTCCTACTATTGTTAAGCTGCACAAGCAGTTCAACGAGCTTGAGGAGGCGGCACAGCAAGGGATTTTAGATAAGTGTCAGCAAGGTGGTGCTTACGTTTGGCAACGTTTCAGTGGCATTAGTGAAGCTAAAATTACGAAACAAGTGTCGTTGTTGCTCGAAGGCTGGATTGCCGAAGTTAACGAAAGCACTCACAATGAAGTGAAAAAGCCGGTTGAACTGGTAAAAGGTAAGGCGACTTACGTTCGTAAAGGTCAATCGTTAGCTTTGAATTTGAAAAAAGTAGACGATAGCTTGGCTCAAGAGATCATTCAGTTTATCGAAGCTAAATTGAAGTAAATATAACGTCGCTATAAAGGCCGATATAATAGAGAAAAGTGGGTATCAAGAAATTGATACCCACTTTTTTTATTTGTTCATTGAGGCGTAGGGTTTGACTGTTTTGAGGTCAAATTCTTTTAAAATGGAATAGATGTGGTCAAATAAATCCGCCTGTGCTCTTTCGTAATCCTTAATACTGGTTTTGTTGACGTAGCAATAAACCTCAATTGGCAATCCAAAGCGGTTGCTTTCTAATTGCCTTACAACAATGGTCAAATCTTTAATGACCGCAGGGTGAGTAGCAAGATAGCTCGCGACATACTCACGAAAACAGCCAAGATTCGTCAGGCGTCGAAAATTTATGGGATCGGCATCTTGTGGAAGGGTGCGATTGTATTCTTCTATCTCTTTTTGCTTACGTTGAATATGGGGTTTAAGCAGTCTAAATCGTTGCATTTGTTGCAGCGTCTTCGCATCTAAAAACTGAATACTTTCCGTATCGATAAACAGGGCGCGTTTAATTCGTCTTGCGCCCGTTTCTTCTACACCATACCAGTTAATAAAAGGCTCAGTGACAAGGGTTTGTGACGGTATCATCGCAATGGTGTTGTCCCAGTTTTTCACTTTGACGGTGGTTAATGTTACTTCTTGAACGGTGCCATCCACATTGTGATTGTCCAGTTGAATCCATTCTCCTGTTGAATCCATTCTCCTGTTGAAATCATTTTATTGGCCGCCAGTTGAATACCGGCGATAAACCCCATGATGGTGTCCTTCATGACAAACGCTATCATTCCCGCCATGACACTCACCCCTGAGATCAGGTAGATTGGAGTTCTATCAAGGATATGTGAAATCGTAAGTAGCACTGCTAATGCGACAAAGGCCAGTTTGAAAAATTGCACTATGCCATGCAGTGGTAATCTATTACCGAAGGATTTGCTAGCGAGGATCACTAATGCGATATCAAAAGTGGCAAATAGCGCTCTTAAAACAATAATCGCGGCGCCTATTTCCAAAAAAGCATTAATGGTTTGGCCCAAAATCGTCACTTTAGGAATGATCAATTCAACCGCAGACATGACCAAGTAGTAAGGTAAAATAAACGAAATCTTTTCCGGAAAGTGTTTTAGTTCAATGACTCGCTTTATTTTTTCGTCGTAACTGGCGGTACTTTTGCGCACAAATTTGCGGGAGAACTGACGAACCACTAAATAGGTAAACGCAGAAAACCCAAGGCTGATGAGTATGAGTAAGAGATCGGCCAAAACATCATTGCGATTAAACGTTACGCCGAATAGCGCTAAGAAATCAATCAGTAGATGCCCTAAGTGCTCCGATACCCAAGTAGCGGGTGCAGTTTGTTGTTCCATTCGATAAACCTCCATGTTTTATCTTATTCATATACTAAGCCTTTCATTTACTTAGAGTAAAGGAACATCGCATCAGGTTTGATTTTGTTGTGATATTGCAAGTTTACTTGAGCACTGATTGCATTTTCCGAACCGTTTCTTAGCATTAATTCCTATCGCTATTCTGCTATTCTATGCCAATACTCGACTCATTAACTTAGGTGATTGCTTTGCCATATTTAAACCATGCCCAACAGTTGTTAGCGTTGCAGCGTCAAGCTCAACATAGGTCACATCGATTGGGTGTTGTATTAAAAGGTACGGTGCAATGGCAGCAGCAAGTGCTCGAACAGTTGGGGGAGTTACACTCGTTTGAGCGAGCATTTGTCGTTGGCGACAGATCACTGAGTTATGCACAGACGGTGACGTTTAAGCAGGCTCGCCAGAAACTAGGTCAAGAAAGCGATCTTATCGTGGCTGATCTCAATAGTACCTTTGATGCGAATGGTTTTACCGCAGTAACCGGAACCCTAAAAGGGGGCAGTTTATTGATTGTTCTTCCTTGCACTCATGCCTTGAGTTACTCACAAGGCTGGATTGAGCGTGCTTGTGAGGGGTTTTTAATGTTAGACGAGTCTGCTCCAGCAAAGGCTCTGTCAAACCTAGAGCAAATAAGTCACAGTCACGACAACAGCGACCGCTTTGTACAGCAAAAACGGGCGATTGAAGCAATACATAGAGTCGTGACGGGCCATCGCAAAAGACCATTGGTGATAACCGCAGACCGAGGTCGGGGAAAATCGGCTGCGTTAGGAATTGCCGCCGCACAGATTATTCAACAGTCAAATAAAACGGTGCTGGTTACCGCACCAAGCACGCAAGCTGTGAAAACCTTGTTTGAACATGCCAGTAAAGAACTCGAATTAAGTTCACTAAAAGGTCATACATTGACGTCTGACAGTGGTGGCACATTACGCTTTATTGCTCCTGACGAACTGCTCAGAGAGCCTGTTGCTTGCGATTTATTACTGGTTGACGAAGCTGCCGCTATTCCTTTGCCATTGCTTGAGTCTATTGTTGAGCGTTTTCATCGAACTTGCTTTGCGACCACAGTACACGGTTATGAAGGGTGTGGTAGAGGCTTTTCCATTAAGTTTGCCGCGTGGCTTAATCAGCACCGACCGGGGTGGAAGTCTGTCAAATTGACTCAACCGATCCGCTGGAACCTTGGCGATCCAGTGGAAGCATGGTTATTTGATACGTTTTTACTTGATGCGGAGATTGAACCTTTAGTGTCTTGTGATTATGCCAATGCGCAGCTCTCCCTTGTGGCAATTACAGACTCTGATGACTGTATTTTGTCACTACGAAAAGCGTTTGGTTTATTAGTGAATGCCCATTACCAGACCACACCTAACGACGTATTTCAGCTCCTTGACGATAACAATGTGCGCTTATATCAAGTGTTGTTAGAAGGGCGCGTAGCCGGTGTAATGCTTGGCTATATTGAAGGCGGATTAAACGACTTACAATTGCAAGATATTCAGCTTGGAAAACGAAGACCACCTGGGCATTTAGTTCCAATATCTATGGTGAGCCAATTAGGTGACAATCAACCTGCGTTGCAGCTCAGCCTTAGAGTTATGCGAATTGCAGTTCATCCGCAACTGCAAAGCAAAGGGCTTGGGAGTTGGATGCTGTCGCAACTCTCATCTCGGTTGGACTTGCTACAAACCGATACGCCGGCCTACCTATCGACCAGTTTTGGTGTCACCAAAGAGCTATTTAACTTTTGGCATCGTAACGACTTTGACGCGGTTCGTTTGGGGAGCAAACAAGATCAAGCCAGTGGTTGCTTCTCTGTCACTATGGTTAAACCTTTAAACTCGGCGTTAGCGTGGTCCCCAGAGGCGCAATCTCAGCTAGTGATGAACTTGGTAGATACAGCCTCTGATATTCACTTAAATCTGCCCTCCGAGACACTTGTGGACCTATTATCAAACGCCCTAGAGAGTCGTGCCGATTTGAATGAGCGCCATCGTCAATTGCTAACGAACTATGCACAAGGCGGCGCGAGTTTTGAAGCAACCCGAGTCATAGTGCAAGGCGCACTGCTGGGGAAAATGACTTCGAACCGCATTCGGTCTAGTGACCGTCATGCTCTTTTAATTATCACGGATTTAGTCATTAAGAAACTTAGCTGGGAAGCTTTGTGTAAGAAGTATGGATTTACCGGTCGCAAACAAGCAGAAACTCAGTATCGTGACGCTATTGCTCAAGCTCTG
>NZ_BATM01000042.1 GCF_000467185.1 Vibrio ezurae NBRC 102218 | reverse complement strand
GCTATAATGACCCGTTATTTAGTACGATAGGTATTAGCTATTGGATACTTTACTTGCCTTAACAGGCTCTGCTTTTTTCTCTTTTGAAGCCAGCTCAACCACTTGTTCTTTTTCTGCGGGTTTAATGTCACCGTTAAACTTACCGCCACGCTCAATGCTCAAATCGTCGGTAAAAATGGTTCCTTTCACCTGACCATTTTCTAAAATTTCTACTGAAGTTGCATGACAAGTACCTTCGATAATGCCATTGACGATCACTTTGCCAGCAAAGATATCACCTGTAACACGTCCAGATTGAGTGACCATTAATGCTTGCTCGACGCTCACTTGTCCAATAACAACGCCGTCAACGTGCATATCACTTTCTAGTTTAAACAGCCCTTCAACTTGGCAGCCTTTAGCAATGAGTGTCGTCGCTGAATGCTTACTCGGTTTACCGTTACTTTGACCAAACAATCCCATCATTTACCTCTTGGTTATGCTATGCAGTGTGAGGCAACCCTAGTCATTAACTTATCAGTCTAGCGACGCTATTTCTGAGCACTTAATCCCTGTCATTGCCATTATTTGAAATATTCACCAAACTAATGTGAATGAAGTGCGATATTTTCCTCTATCCCTGCCTGAGGAACAACTTTTAACGACATCGGAACTGCCAAAAAGTGACGCAAGACCAAAAATGGTAAAACAAAGCCAAACACAACGAGAAAGTAAACAACTTATTTTACAACAATTTAACAACTAAATGTCTTGTTTTAACTGGTATAATGCGTCTTTTAGCGACGGGAATATATGATGCCCTAGGGCAATAACGTCTTTGGTTGGAATCACTAAATCGGGAATTTGCACCATTTGTAGCTGCGCGGCAACACCGGCTCGCACGCCATTATTTGAGTCTTCAAACCCTAAACAATACACGGGATCAATATTTAAGCGCTTGGCCGCCAGCACATAAATCTCAGGGTCGGGTTTTCCATGAGTCACTTCGCAGCCACAAGTGACACTCTCGAAATAATCATACAGGCCCGCAAATTTGAGTTTAATTGGTGCTAGACGCTTATCGGTAGAAGTGGCAACCGCCATGGGAATACCTTTACTTTTAAGCCATTCAAGAAGCTCAATTACGCCTTCTTTGACGGGAATCGCTTGGTGCTCAGACACACTGTGATAATTGTGCATCCACACTTTCCGAAGCTTAGGGTAATCAATATTTTTTGGGTAGCCCGCACGAATAGTACGCTCTATCCCTTGGGCATTTTGTCCTATAATCGCTAAGTATTCAGGCTCTAAAAACTCAATACCCAGCGTATGGCACGCTTTCTCAAAGGCTTGTAAACACACACGCTCGGTATCTAATAGCAGCCCATCCATATCAAAAATTACAGCTTTAAATGTCATCAAGCTTTCTCGCTTTTTTTAGCTAATGATTCGTTCGTTGTTGATTAGTGATGTAATCATGGGCAGCTAACTTATCATAAACCCAGCATGTTGCGAGTTTCGACATCATCGAGTTGTTGAATCACGAGTCACTGAATCTCTATACATCTTGGGCGTTAAGCCTGAAACTCGCTTAAATGCGCGAGAAAAATGCGACAAATTGGCATAGCCTAACTGACTGGAAACATAGGTCAACGAATGCCCCTCTTCGAGTAGTTCACAGGCGACTGATAGCATTAAATTTTCTTTTATTTTTCGAAATGACGTGTTCTCAGCGCTCAGTTTTCTTTGCAAAGTTCTGACTGAATAATCCAGTAGCTCTGCGGCGTACTCAACGGTGAGATCGGTCTCTTTAACGTAAGGTTTTAGCACTTCAAATACGTTGTCAGTAAAACTGGTGTGCCACTCCACCATTGCGGGTTTAGCGCTTAGAGTATCCGAGGAGAGATGAATCGGCTGTTCAAGAATATGAGATGGAATACGGATTGCTTTGTATTCTTGATCGACAAAAAGCTTACACCCTGTAGGCAAGATAGATTGAATGATATCCGTTTCTGTCCCCTGAATTTTAATATTATCTGGTTGCCAACGAGTCTGAGTTAATAAACTGATCAGTTCGATAATATAGAGAATGGCAAACACTTCCGTCCACTGAAAATATTGACGCTCTTTTCCCGCGGACTCAACGCAGAACCAACTCAAACCGTGCTCTTGTTTAAAAAACACATTACTACTGGGTGTGTCTAGGGTAAATATGCTATTGATGTGTGGCAATGCCTCACCAATGGTAGTGTAAGGCTTAAATTGGTGCAGGATATAGGGAAGAATGCGACGTTGGATAGCAAGAGCAATCACCTCGGTAAACTGAGTCGTCCCAAGCTGATTTGAGCTTAAAAAGAGCAGGCGCTTTATCGACTCTGAAGGAATGAAATCACTGTCGGACTGAAAGAGATCCGCAGGCAATCCTGAATCTTCTAATAACTGATGCAGGTCAATGCCATATTCAGTGCACACTTCCACTAAAATTTTTGCGTAGTTCGTCTGCAAAACGGGCACATTAAATGTACTTGAAACCATAAAAATCTCTTTTTATATAACCACTTATACAGCATAGATTGCACGCCTTAAATTACCATATAGCAATAGTAGTCATGTGACTGCATCGCCTTTTATTTATCGATTGTAAGATAACGACTTATCGACAAATCCTGCCAGCAAATGCGCTCCTCTCTCTGTTTACTCATTCAGTTCTTGGCGTAAATTGATAAGCACTCTTGTTAATAACTGTGCATACTTTTTTAACTACCACAGAATAGGATAAATAAAGATGACGGTTTACGTAAAAATCCAAAACATCCGTGAATTACCCACTCATATTGATCTTGCAACCATGATTCAACAGCAGCTCGAAGCTCAGCAGTAATGGTCACAGCCTGTGATGTATCGCATTCTTTTTTAGCGAACAGTGTTCGCCAATCAGTGCATCCATCTTCAAAGCAACTCTGAGTAAGCACTTTGCACGAAAAAGAGTGAAATACCCGCAAATTTATTCCAGTTTAGTGGTGGGATACTCCATCTGTTTCTACACTAAAACTATCGTAATTTCATTTAGTTAAACGAGGAAAGAATGACGTCCAAACCCATAGTGCTGGTTGTTGATGATACACCAAACAATTTGGATGTTCTGACTGGCGTGCTAGAAGATGATTATCAAGTGCGAGTGGCAATTAATGGTCGATTGGCAATCAATATTGCGCAAATGCAGCCACAGCCCGACATCATTTTACTTGATATTATGATGCCAGAGATGGACGGTTATCAGGTTTGCCAAATCCTTAAATCTCAGCCCAATACCGCACGCATTCCGATTATTTTTGTGACCGCTAAAATTGCGCCAGAAGACGAAGTTAAAGGGTTGGAATTAGGGGCTGTCGATTACCTTACAAAACCTGTCACCCCCGCGGTTGCCTTGCGTAGAATTCAAACTCACCTTGCGCTTTATGATCAACAAAAAACGTTGTTTGAAAAAGTAAAAGAGCAAACGAAAGAAATCAACAAAGGTAAATTAGAAACCATACAAAGCCTTGGTCGAGCCGCTGAGTTCAAAGATAATGAGACGGGCATGCACGTTATGCGCATGAGTCATTACTGCTATGTACTGGCGATGGCTTCAGGTATGAGCGATGAAGACGCTGAAACCTTACGTGATGCCGCCCCGATGCATGATGTCGGTAAAATAGGCATTCCAGATGAAGTGCTATTAAAGCCGGGTAAGCTTGATGCAGAAGAATGGAAAATCATGCAAAGCCACGTCAATATCAGCGTAGAAATTCTCGGTCAATACAGTCATTCACAGCTACTAAAAGTGGCCATAGATGTGGCGCAAAACCACCATGAAAAATGGGACGGCACAGGGTATCCAAATCAAGTCTCTGGCACTGATATTCCTTTGGTAGGGCGCATTGCCGCGATCGCCGATGTGTTTGATGCCCTCACCTCTGAGCGTCCCTACAAAAAAGCTTGGACCGTCGAAAAAGCCATCGATCTTATCCGCAGCGAAAAAGGCAAACACTTTGATCCTACGCTAGTGGATCTATTTATTGAAAATCTGGATGCCATTTTGCAATACAAAGAACAATACCAAGACCTGTAGTCATGCACTTGATATAGGGTACACAGTGCAAAAAAACTCAACCTTGCAACAAGGTTGAGTTTTTAACTACACCGGGCATCACGGCCTTAATTGACCCAAGATCGATTTCGATCAGTATGCTTTACGATAACCCGCCTCGTTTAGGAACTCTGTTGCCATAACTGGCTCGTCGGTTTGAAAGATAGTTGCGCCATTGCGATGCCACCATCCCCATACTTCATCCGCTTGACCATCACGAAACGCCAGTTCATCCCCACGTCCACCAGAACGTAATCCAGGAGTATTATTATCGTATAGGGTGTTAATCCACCAATGAGTGTTGTATTTATCACGCAAAGCTAACGCCTCGTCGGTGAAGAAGAACCCACCATCTTGGGTCAAAGAGTTCGGGTAATCATGCCAAGCAAGTAATAAGACCGCGAGGCTAAATGTTTCACTATCACCAATGTGACCAGCATAGCCGCCGAATTAAGACCGCCAAATCAGTGAATTCCTTGGCAAACAGAACAACCTTATGGTGACAAACTCCCATAAAAAATGGCAAGATTTGTCACGAACTACGCAAACTTTACTCGAATGTGATTTACCATGACTGAATTCTTCTCCTACCCTTGCGCTCAACTCGAACTCTCTGACAATGAGAAACTGGTCGTTGACGTGGTTTGGAACAAAAAAACAATCTCACGTGGTGATATTACAGCCCAAGTGCCTTTCACTCAGCAATCCACTCACCGAATTGTCGAATCATTACTTGAAAAACACGTGTTTGTATTGGGTGAGCCTCTCGCAAAGCGCCGAGGCAAACCAAGTCCCTGCGTCTGCATCAATGTGAAGCAATATTATTCTTTAGGTTTAAGTTTTATTAAAAGACGCGGCATTTACATGAGTATTGTGGATCTAAAGGGTAAAACCCTGTTTGAATCACAGTTAGATGTCGATAACCACTACAATGAAAAAACGTTCGAACAGATCTCTGATGCCATTTATGACACCTTGGCAAAAAATAATATTTCAGCCAAACAGCTGCTAGGCATGGGCGTTGCTTTACCAAGCTTTCGCGCAAAAACAGCACAAGGCTCCGAAGCTTTTGAAGCTTTTGGCGAGTGGCCTAAATTGGATTACGCAGCCGAATTTAGCAAACATCTTTCTCTGCCTGTTTGGATCGATAACAGCGCAAACTGCGCTGCCATTGCTGAGCTAATGATGGGGCAAGGAAAGCAGTTTAATAGCTTTTTATACCTCTCATTTGGCTATGGGTATGGTAGTGGGTTGGTATGGCGAAACGAACTCGTTTCTGGCGGACTTGGCAATGCAGGACAAATTGGTCGAACCTTCACCCAAAAGGAGCGCTTACGACGCCCTGCGATGACTAACTTACTGCGCTATCTTGCAGAACAAGATATTGATGTCACCCAAAATTTAGAACACGTAGTAAGCACAAACATGCCATTAGTCGTGAATTGGTACCAAGAAGTTGAGCCAATGCTTGAGCGCTCAATACGCTCTTATTTAGGGGTATTTGATCCCAGCGCAATAGTGATTGGCGGACATGCACCAAGAGCGGTGAAGCAACTGTTTGAGATGTCTATCAATAAAGTGATTGGCGAGCAAATTATGCTTGGCTACCCTACGCCAGAGTTATATCACTCAAACATTGCAGGGGGTGCTGAAGTAAAAGGAGCGTCTCTGCTGCCGATCAAAAAACGCTTAATGAGTACGCCTTAAGCGATTTCTGAGGCGGCCTCAATACGACCTATAGCTGCCAAAAACCCTGCTCGGTGCCGCCTAGAATATAGATAGCAAACTTCCCTTTACTGGGGATTTCCAGTGGTGGCACCGCAATTTCTGCGCCTTGAGCCTGAACATCAGATACCGCTTTTTCAATATCCTCCACAAGCCAGTACGGACGCACAACTGAAGTTTCTGTTTCGCGTAGCGGAGCACGAACACCAACCATGCTGCCGTCAGACAGTACACTCGTTCTTGCACCACCAAGCATTTCATCCGGGGCACTAAAATGGGCATTTTGAGAATGCTCATAGGCTGAACAAACAGACTCTACATCTGCGGTTACGATTTCAAGATAATGTATTTTCATTGCACTTCCTTTAACGGCTGGTTAAGTTCAGCCTTTGATTCTTGCCATTTGATAAACACTCACATACTCACCGTTACGAAAGGCGTAAGCCTTCGACTCCCCTTCAATGCTAAAGCCGAATTTTTTGTATAGATTCAGTGCTCGTTCATTATCCACATACACAGTCAATTCAATTCTTTTTAAATCTAACCAATTATCAGCAAGATCAATAGCAATCGCAAGCAGAGCACTACCGATAAAAACAAAAAAAAACCCAATACACTAAGTGGCATAATATGGTAAAAGCCACCCGCGAATCTAGCCGATACTACGCCTGTTCCGACGACAAACACTTTTAATTGAAACAGGTCATGTAATGAAGAAAATCGCTCTTAAAGTAATTGGATTAACCGTTTTGGCATCAGCACTCACTGGTTGTATTGGTAGCAATGCCATTACAGGGAAGGTAATGAAATTTAACGTTGAAGTTGTTGATAACCGATATGCAAGAGCGGGTGTGAACTTCTTACTCGCACCCGTTTACGGCATTACGACTGCGGCCGACTATGTAGTGTTTAACTCTTTAGAATTCTGGACCGGAAAAAACCCAATTAGTGGTTCACCGCACATCTTTGATTCTAAGGTAGACACTCACTTTGAGGTGAATGACGATTTGGACCCAAGCCTTACCGACGCGCCTATTGGGCCTATCACCCATACTCGAACTATCGATACAGGTGAAATGGTGCAGATTGATGAAAATACCGTGCAAATGGATATCGTGTATCAAAATGGTGATACGGCCGTGTTAACCGGCATCAAAGAAGGCCAAAGTGTGAGCTTCTATATGGATGACACCTTGGTCTCTCAAACCACAATTTCAGAACTTGAAAGCTTCCGCTCATAAGCGTCTTTTCGCTCCCCTTTTTAGGGGAGCATTTACGATTAATTAGCGCCATACAACACCGACGCTCTATTCCGGTTTTAACGGTTTGATAAGCTCAGAGGCCGAGATAAAATCATACCCATTTAGGGCGTTATCCACCTCAACGAGGACCTGCCTTACATCAGCGGGTAAGTTCATCTCTAGTAAGTCTTTGCACTGGGTTTTCGCCTCACTGTTAAAGGCTAAAAGCAATTTATCGAGCTGCTCTACTCCTTGGGTAAAGTCGGCGGTATTGGCTAAACCTTCACTCGTTGTATGGTCAATAATCACAGAGCAAGGATCAGGCGTCTGCTCTGCAAGCAAAGGCGCGATTTCATCAATAACGTTGGCCAACTCAAGAGTAATTTCATCTAATTGGCTCATGATCCGTTCGCTATCTGCTTTTTGTTCCGCTGATGCCTCCAACTCTGAAGCAAGCCACTGCAGTTGCTGTGCACCGATATTGGCGGCATTTGCCTTTAACGTATGTGCAAGGCGTGTGGAGCATTCCCAATCAAGCTCTGACCAAGCATTGTTAAACTGATTTAAAAAATCCCCCTGCCCTTGAGTGAAGCGCAGTAAGATTCGGTGATATAAGTCTTTATTTCCATTGCAGTAGGCAAGCCCTACCGATTGTGAGAGTGTTAAACGCTGTTCAATTGTTTCGCCGGTGCGCCGTTTTGTCGCCGATTCAGTCGTTATCTGTTTCTCTTTTGCAAACCAACGTGTCAGTACTTTGAACATCTCCGCCACATCAATAGGCTTAGAGATATAATCATCCATTCCCGCTTGTAGGGCTTTCTCTTTATCTCCTGACATCGCATTTGCGGTCATCGCTATAATGGGTACAGAAATACCTAATTCACGAAGCTGTTGAGTAGCCGAATATCCATCCATCAAGGGCATTTGTATGTCCATCAAAATGCCATCAAAACCATTTTGCTGTACTTTTTCTATGGCTTGTTTGCCATTACTTGCCACGCACACTTCTATCGACTCAGCTTCAAGCAGGGTAACGGCAATTTCTTGGTTGAGGTCGTTGTCTTCAACCAACAGTAATCGAGTGCCGGATAGCGAGGTTTTAGAGCGTATTTCATCTCCTACGTCTTTAACTGTCGATTCAGACAATGGAGCTTCACTGTCTGTTTGCGGTAAATCAACAATGGCATCAAATAAGCTAGAGGCGGTTAAAGGTTTACGCACCACAAAATCCACAAAGGCATTCTTTTGTAAGACAGTGCTGTCCTCAGTGACACTGGCAGCGACCATTAAGCAGATATTTAACGGCTTATTATTAATGGCTTTAAGTTGCTGACTGGTTTCCACACCATCAAGTTGTGGCATGTCATAGTCAATAATGGCTAAGTCAAATCGCCCCCCTTCTTTCGTGCCAATCTCTAGCGCCTGTGAACCACTGCTAGCAACCGACACATTCGCCCCCAAACTTTTGATCAAATCACGAATCACGCCAAGCGCGACGGGGTTATCATCCACCACCAGCACTTTCATACCATATAAACCATAACGCTCTTTGTTATCGGGCTTACTGTGGTTTACGCCAACCCAAATATCAAAGGTAAAACAACTGCCGTGATCTGGCGTGCTGGTGGCACTAATGCTCCCTTCCATGAGTTCGACTAACTTGCTAGAGATACTCAAACCAAGCCCTGTCCCACCATATTTTCGAGTAGTAGAGGCATCAGCCTGAGAAAAAGACTGAAACAGTTGTGCCTGTTGTTTCGGCGTCATACCTATGCCGGTATCTTGCACTGAAAATTGCAGTTGGCAACGATTGCCTTGCCACGTAAGCAGCTTCACGGAAATCAAAATCTCCCCTGAATGGGTAAATTTCACCGCATTGGATCCTAAATTGAGTAATACCTGATTTAAACGTAGTGGATCCCCTTCAATCTCTTTAGGTATGTCAGGATCAACATCAAATAGTAACTCTAATTTTTTCTCTTCTACTTTAAGTGACAGGACATCCGCTAAACTTTCTAAGGTATTATCGAGGTTAAAATTGACTCTTTCGACCACTAATTTGCCGGCTTCAATCTTAGAAAAATCAAGAATATCGTTGATGATCCTCAGCAATGACTCAGCTGCGCCATTGGCTTTGCTGATATAGTTGCGCGCTTTATCGTTCAGCTCGGTTTGCAGTGCCAGATAGGACATGCCGATAATGGCATTCATCGGCGTTCTAATTTCATGGCTCATATTGGCCAAGAAGTTTGACTTGGCATTGCTTGCCTCTTTCATCGCATTTGCGGCGCTAATCAGCGAGGTAATATCCTGAATCGAAATAAGAGTAAATCGCCCACTAGACAACAAAATAGGCGTTAACATCACCTTAAGGTAAACCAGTTCACCAGCGGACGAATTTAAGGTCAGCTGTTGATCCTTGAGTAGCTCAATAGGCTCATCCTTTAACCAAAACTGATCCATGGCTGTTTTCACCTGCTTTTCTATTTCCGGTGAAAATAACTGCGCAAAACTGCTGTTTAGTAACTCTTGCTCTGATTTTTCAAGTAACTGACTGGCCGCTAGGTTGACTTGAATGATCTCCCCTTTGTCATCTTCCATCAAAATAGCCGATGGCGCTTCTTGCATCATCGCTTTAGTATTTTTCTCAGAAATAGAGAGCAGCTCTTGGTTTTGTTCTAGTTCTGAGGTTCTCTTTTGCACCAGATCTTCAAGCTCAGATTTAGAACGCTGTGAAAGTAAATACGAACGACGGCCGACAAACATCATAAATGCCGCGATAGCAATAATGACTATTAGGGCAATGATCAAAAGTCCCAACAACACTTCTCGAGTGGCGTAATAATCACTGAGCACCTCATCCATATCGATTTGCGCCACGATGCCTATCTCGATATCAGGGATCCAACGCCATGATCCCATCACTGGTTTACCTAGATAATCTTGGTAATTTTCAAGGTTGGTGTCGTTTTCTACATCTAGAGGGTGTTGGGAAAAGGTCTGCTCTAATAACTTAGCATCCATACGAATGGACAGAATGGAGGTCAAATTATCACCAAGTATGCCATCTTCTAACAGCTTAGATTCAAAACGATTTCGGCTGAGCATGACCCCATCTCGACTAATAGCAAACTGCTCACCAGTGCGTCCGATATTAGAAATGCGGAACAGGTTAGAAAAACCTTCTCTTGGGTCAATCCCTAGTGCAAACACCGCGACCACTCGCCCTGAGCTATTGGCAATAGGACTAAGCAAAAACATAGCGGCTTCCGGAGCAGACTCAATATCTCCTGTTAACGTACGCACCTGAGTTCGAACGGGAGGCACAAGCACGACTTCACCATCCCATACTCGTGCCAACAATTCAGGGGTTTGTTTCTGCAATAGGTTTTGCTTGCCCAGCTCGCTGTCTCGATCAGAAGCAATGGTGATATTCCCCTCACCAATCACATAAAATCCTGAGTTAGATGACAATAATGCTCTGTCGTGTACGAATTGACGCACCTTAGCTAAAACGGGGGTTTCACGTAGTAATGCACCGCGCTCCGCTTCATCCTCAGTAATTGCCGATAGCTGCCCCATGATCTCAGAAAGAATGGAAAACTCCGGTGTTAATATCAACTTCACTAAAGCTCGTTTTTCGGCCACCCACTCATAGAGCAGGTTTTTCGCTCCATCTTGAGCAAGATCGAGCTGAATTTGGTAGTTTTCTATTTCACTTTGTTTAAGAGTATTAAGCGCCAACGAGATAGAGACGATAAACGCAATACAGATAGATGCCGTCAGACTAATAAAAATCTTGATTTGATTGGCAGAGCCAAAGAACTCATGAAATAGCTTTCTTTTTTGTAGCCAAACCGTCCATATCAATACAAATAGGACAATGGAAGCGAACATGATAAAGAAAGTCCAGCGCATCTTCTCAACTCGCCACACAGACGCATCGTGATCGATCGTTTCTTCAAACAGTTGATCGGAAGCGCCCAGTTGATTGGAGTACCATTTACTGCGCATTTCCTCCAATTTAGCCGCACCAATTTGTTTTAAGCCCCAGTTGATCAGCTCAACCAACTCAGGAGCATCTTTACGAATACACACCGTACTGACATCAGGAAGCGTATTGGCAAAAGGAATAAACTGCACCGAATCTAGGCTACCGACCTTAGCCCAATAATGCATACTCGATTGATACGCTAAAAACACATTGATCGAACCGTTTGCAACCAAATTTACGGACTGTTCATTATCAAGAGTATAAGTAAGCTGAACCCTATCTAGGGCGGACTTAATGTGATTTTGTAGTGCACTTCCTTGTATCGTGCCGACAATGGTTGAGCTGTTCCAATTATGAATATCGGCAAGCTGCGGCGAGTCTTTATTAATTAAGAAACCAGGCGCCTGCATTGCGATGGGTTCTGAGAATAAAAACGTACTCTCACGTTCATGGGTGCGACTGCATACCGCGAGAATATCTGTCTGGCCTTGCTCTAGCGCCACTAGCTGTTGGTTCCAGTTACGCGTATTGTCCGCAATAAAGCGCACCGGAAGCACTCTGTCTAATGCGGCATACAAATCACTGGCAAAACCGCTGTGTAAGCCTTGTGCATTAATAAAATCATCGGGGTGCAAATCAAATGAAGGGCTGTATCTGACTACGGGATGTTTTTCTATCCACTGCCTCAAATGCAAAGGGAGCGGCGTACTTACGACGGTTCTTGCCGCGTTCGTCTGAGGCTCATTTTCCTGCGTATCAGAGAGGGTAGAGAACGAAAAAACGAGTCCAATTACTAAAATAACCCATTGAATGTATTTTGCCACAGACAGTCCTTGTACAGAGCTTTTTCGCGAAGCGCTCTTTTATCCATAATGCCACTCAGTACAGCTTAGTTCAAAATCAGAAAAACATGCGCTTTCATGTTAATTTTCAAAGGTTTGCTACACTAATAAAACATGGATTTGTCTTGCAACGATCAAAGAGGATTATCGGGTGACATGGACGCGAGCAAGGTTTCAATTTTCGACATTGGGGTTATGTATCGTGACGTTAACACTGACGTCGATATTAATGCTCAGTTTTCCCGTCAATGCCAAGGCCAATGCCAAGGCCACACAAGCAACTCCCGAGCCTGTTATTATTCGTATGGCGCCAAAGCAATCCGATGAAGATGTCTCACACAGCTATTTGGTGTCACTGTTAGAGTTAGCCATTAAAGAGACGGAGCATGACTTTGGTCCAGCCAAATTAGACTTTATGCCCATACAGTTAGGGCAAAATTTGGTGCTGCCTCTATTGGATATCGAAGGCATTTTAGATACGGTTGCCTCAGCGCCCACCCGCCAGCGGGAAATTCAATTTCGCGCCGCCCGCTTCCCTTTATTAATGGGGCTACTCGGTTACCGCATGATGCTCATTCGACCAGAAGATGAAGCGAAATTTCTAGCAATAAGCCGCCCTGAACAACTAAAAGTACTCAAAGCCTGCCAAGGCTCCTCTTGGCCTGACTCCGCTATTCTCGAAGAACAAGGGTACAACGTCATTCGGGTAGAGAAGTTTGAAACTATGTTCGATTACCTGCACAGCGGGCGCTGTGATTACTTTCCTCGTGCGATAACCGAAGGGTACGGAGAATTAGACGCCTACAACTCGGCCAACCCCGATAAGCCTTTGCTGGCTTTTGATAAAGTGTTATTGCACTACACGGTGCCGCTATTCTTCTTTACCAGCCATAAGAACTTTCTGCTGGCTTATCGCATAGAGACAGGGCTTATCCGCGCCAATGAAAAAGGGTTGGTAGAGCAACTGATGCGAAGCCACCCCGTCACAAAGTCTGCCTATCCTTTGCAAAAGTGGCAAAGCTCTGTCGTATTTGAAGTGGCAAACCCTCACTTACTCAAAACCATCCCTATTGAGCACAAACAGTATTGGCAGTCATTGCCCACACGTAAAATGCAATAAAAAGACCTT
>NZ_BATM01000043.1 GCF_000467185.1 Vibrio ezurae NBRC 102218 | reverse complement strand
TTACTCATCATTGGATAGATTCTGTATGAAAAAACGACTCATCGCAGTGGCATTTACCACCGCCCTAGCTTCTTCAATGGCATGCGCACAAACGCCGGTTATGTTTTCCACCATCAATAACACGAATGCGCCAAAAGACAATGTCGTGCACGGTGTCAGACTCTCTGTTCTGCACGGTAAAGTCTCAGAAGTACAAGGTGTCGATTTCTCTTTGCTTGGTATGTCGGAATCAGACCGAACTACAGGTGTAAACTTCAACATCGCATTTGGTGCAAACAAAGTTAACCAAGAGATGACGGGTGTTTCTTTTGGGTGGTTTAACTGGAACACAGGCAAAACCACCGGTGCTAACTTAGGACTAGCCAATATTACTCATGACGTGAACGGCCTAAACTGGTCAGCGGTTAACTATTCAACAGGCACAACCGTGGCCGATGTGGGTCTTGTGAGCCTATCAAACCAGTCCACTGTCCAAGTGGGTATTTTCAACCACACCAAGCATATCGATGCCGTACAGGTGGGTTTGATCAACTGTGCCGATAACGGATTCTTAAAATGTTTCCCTATCGTCAACTTCCCTAAATAATACCAATCACACTAAGTACGATTGCTATAAGCGAAGACGACACATAAGGTCTGAGAAAACCTATCTCAGACCTTATACTCATCGTAATAAATAACGGCGTTAGAATTTTTGATTGTAGAATAACGATTAGCTAGCCTGCTTTCGTCGCAGAACATACACCAGTAGCGCCCACAGTATGATTTGCCCAATCAATAAAAAATATTGAGGCGTCACTTGAGAAAAATCCGCCCCCATTTGATTAAGCTGTAACAACCCCTGAATCGCTGGCGTACTTGGAAATAGGTTTGATAGCCATATCAATGGTGTTGGAATCATCTCCAGTGGCCAAATAAAGCCTGCACTAAAGATTAGTGGCATCGAGCTCATCAAAACAACCACCGTCACTAGCTCTCGCCTTGGCACTAGCATGCCTAGCACCACACCGACCATACAAGCGGCCAATAAAAATGGCGTCACAAAGATAAACAACTGCAACGGATGCGCAAGCCGAGCGACAGAGTAATAATCAAAGCTCCAACCGAAATAGTACGCGCCTAAAATGTAATAAAATCCGCTAAAACAGACCACTCTTGCCAGTAATCGTCTCCACGATTCAAGGCCAGCCGTTGACGATGGCTTACCTTGAGAACAATGATCCTGAGAATAATGGCTCTGAGAGTGATGATGCAAAGAAGGGGAATTTGCTCGTTGTTTTTTTCTCTCTTCAGCAAGGCTTGCGCCCACTAAGCCCACTCCCATAATCAGCGTCTGTTGCAGTATTAATACAAACACTGCCGGTACCACGTAATTGACGTATCCTCCAGTGGTATTAAAGGTAGGCTTCATATTCACCTTAATCGCAGAGTGATGTTGCGATGCGCTTACTAAAGGCTCACCTTCCATCAAAAAACGAGTCACTTTGGCCTTAGCGGCTAAGGTGCCCCCGGCTTGCGCTAACCCTTCAACAATGGTGCCATACACCAGAAAGTAAGATGCATCACCGGCAAAGGATAATGTTGGGCTCTTGCCCAGCAATAAGTCTTTATAAAAATGTTCTGGAATCACTAAAATCCCTCTCACATCTCCGTCTAAAAACTGTTGTTTCGCCTGCACAATACTATGCACGCGCTCTACAATATGAACTTGAGGTGTAGCATCAACCATTCGCTCCAAATCAAAACTCACCTGACTTTTATCCAAGTTCACGACGGTGATAGATTGTTGATTAGGAACCTGCTTTGCATAAGGCAGTGGATACAAGAACGAATAAAATACAACCCCGCCAAAGATAGTAAGTACTACCACAGGGTTGCTTAAAATGGCTTTGAGTTCCAGCTTAAAGATGGATAACCAACTCATACTAACGCCCCTTTTATCTTTTTCGGAGCCAGTTTAGCCAGCACCACAAATAAGACTAAGTAGCCCAGCATAGGCGTTAAATGGCCTAAGGTTTGCCACACAGAGGCTCCATAGGAAACCTGACTGACTTGCGCTTCAATATAGTGGCTAATGGGTAACAAACTACGCCAACCTTGCGCTAATGCTCCCATGTCAGTGACCGGAAATGTAATCCCCATGAATGCAAACCCTGGGGCGGTAAATGCTCCTGCAAAACTCAACGCCCTTGCACCGTCAAAAGGAACAAAAAAACATATCGCGCCCACTAACATACAGGCGATGATGGTCGCGAATTGGGCAAAGATAAGCACCGCATAGCTACCTTGCATCGGCCATTGAAAGAAAGCATAAAACCACCATAGAAAGCTCACCCCTAGCGCCGCATAGATTGGGATATAACACGCCAGTGTTTTCGCCATACAGCGAACAACCCCTTGCTCCAACCAGCTATCCATAGTACCGATACGTTTGTGCATCGCTAAAGTGAGTACGGTTCCCACAACAATTATGATTTGCCAAATAGCCGGCACTATCGCCGACACTAAAAACTGTGCGTAGTTGTTATTTAAATTAAATAACGGCGTGATTTGCGTGCGCACTGCGACTGATTTCCCCAGCGCACCGATCAAATTTGAATTTCCAGAAGACAATTGCTTAATGGTTTGGATTTGAGCATCAAAGGTTCCAATGGCGCGCTGTACCGACGAATTGACCAGCTTACCGACCAAAATGTATTGATTGTTATAGAACACGCTCACTTGTGGCGGGTTAGCCAGAAAAATATCTCGGTCGAAATCTCGAGGAATGACCACATACGCATAAAGTTCACTGCCACTCAACGCCCTTTTTGCATCATGTTCATTTTGAAAGTAAGTACTAACATGCAAGGTTTCACTGGCATCCAAGTATCGAACGAGCTCTCGTGATAAAGAGCTCTGCTGATGGTCAACGACCGCCACTGGTAAAGCGCGCGCCGTACCTTGGGAGAAAATCCACCATACACTCACAGCCAACAAAATAGGCCCCCAAGTAATGGAGGCTAATAACCATTTGTCTTGAGCCAGTCGTTGCCATTCGTTCGCTATAAAACGAAACATATACCTACTCTTTTGCGTCTAGCGTTAATACCACACTCATACCGATACGAAACTGGTCCAACTCTTCTAGCGGGCGAGCTTCAACTTCAAACGTGCGCAAGTCAAAACCTTGGCTGCTGTCGGTCGCTCTCCATGTCGCAAAATCGCCCATGACTGAAATATGAGAAACGCGAAAACGCACCGTCTTATCCAACGCTGGGACAAAAGCACTGATTTGTGCGCCTTTGGGAAAATGCTTCAACAGATCTTCGCGTACATTAAATACCGCCCAAGAATCCAGAGCATCAATAACAGTCACAACAGGAAAGCCCTGCGGCGCAAGCTCACCACTGTGCAACAGCACTTGCGATACTTCACCGTTAAACCAACTTTCGATGTGAGTATCAGCGGCATAGGCTTCCACCTCAGCAACGGCACCTGCCGCCATGCGCGCTTTTTCGCTCGCCGCCTTTTTCGTTTCAGAGCGCGCTCCTTCTTTGGTAAGCAAATACATTTGGCGAGCCGCATTTTCAGTATATTTCGCCGCCTTCCACTGTGTATAAGCCTCATCACGCTTTTGCTCTGCCAATACGCCATCTTGATACAAGCTGTCTACACGGCGATAAGTTTTCTCCATTAACTCTGCGGCCGCTTTCGCTTTATTCCATTGATCACGCGCCGCCGAAATTTGCTGACTTCGCGCGCCATTTTCAGCCTCTTTAGCCAGTGCTCCTGCCGCTGCTTGTCCAGCTAGAGCCTGCTCTAACTTGGCATCAATTTCTGGGCTATAGATAGTGAAAATAAGATCACCTTCTTTAACCTGATCGCCTTTTTTCACATTGATGCTTTCAATGCGACCCGGCACTTTAGAAGAAATGCTGTATTGCTGCGCCGTCATCTGTCCTTGAATTCGAATCGGTTGCGGTTGATAGGCTTGATAAAAACCGTATCCAACTAGACCAATAAGCACTATTACAACAAGGGCAATAGGGGTTTTAGCTGACATTAACTTCTCCTTTAGTGCCTACATTAGCTTCATTGATAGCCTTATTAGGACGGGTCTCATATTGATTAAAAGTGTTCATTTTTCCGCTCAACGCAAGCAGCTTATTTAATGATATTAAGTAGTTAAAACGCGCAACATGTTGCTGAGTTTGAATACTGGCTAAATACAATTCAGCATCCACCACCTCTAACGAGTTAGATAACCCTTGGCTAAACATTTTTCGGCGCAAACGTAAGTTTTCTTCAGCAAGTGCGATACTGGTTTCTAACCCTTTCACCTCTTCCATCGACTGTTCAGCCTCTAAATAGGTTTTTTGCACTAATACGGTAAGGTCTTGCTTGGCTTGGGCGCGCAAATGCGTCACTTGCAAAACCGCACTATGCGCGGCATCTAATTGGCGAGAGCGTCCGCTGGTTTCAAGCAGTGGAATGCTGACTCCCACCCCCACAAACCAATCAGGCTTAAGCTGTGAGGCTAACGAATCATCTTCATATAGGCTGTAGTTACCGTACAAATAAACATCAGGGTAGTACTTACTTTTTTGTACATCGGTTAGCCCTTTTGCTTGCTTCTCTTTGGCATCTAAAATTGATAATCCCGGATAACTGACCAAGGTTTCATCCGTATATGCGCTCAAAGGAGGCAGAGATTTATTGATAAATAATGGGCTAACGGGGGTAACCGTTTGCGATTGATTTAGAATTTGCGTCAACGCACTGGTCGCAATTTGCAGCTCACGCTGCGCTTTTTTTCTGTCAACTCGTGCTTTTGCTAGCGAAGCATCCGCTTGCAATTTCTCAACTTTAGCAATCTGACCTTGCTGCTCTAACTTGCTGGCAAAATGCGCATGTTGCTCTAAGCCTTTTTCGACATTGCTATAGGTTTCAACCACTTGTTTAGAAAGCACTACTCCAAAATAGTATTTGGCTAAGTCCTCATATCTTGCTTGTCGCTCCATCTCCAGTTGAGCACGAGCTTCATCCGTTTGTGCTGACGCAATAGATTGTGCCGAGATGATTTTTCCCCCTGTAAAAATGGGCCAAATCGCTCGAATAGAAGAGGTAAATACGTCTTTTTCTGCAATGGTTGAATAAGAGCTAGCAAGAATAGGCAATGAAATGGGCGGCAATGCGATCGGGGTAGAAATACTATCGACCAGCTGCTGTCCACTGAGCTGAATATCGTTATCTAGCCGAGTATAGTTTGCGTTTAAAGTGATAGAAGGGAGATCTAAACTTTGCTTCGCACTTTGTAAATTTCGGTAGCGATCCACATTGGCTTGGCTCGCCGCCAGAGAGTTATTTTGTTGCTGCAACAACGTCCACGCTTGAGAAAAAGTCACCTCTTGAGCGACAGCGGGCAACGCTAGCCCACACAACAACGTCATTGCAATACGTTTTAATTTCACCTTGTTCTGTTCCTTGGCGATACCTGCAAAAAATTAGAGTGTATACTCTAATTTATCCCTATACCCAACACAATGAGAGCACTTAAGGAGTGTGATGTGTATGACGAAAAAGATTGATTTTTCATATAATTAGAGAAATTATCCATCGGTTCACAGCGTAATCCTTGCTCATCCTTGTGCTGGCCTCTTTATCCGTACAACACAATAGCCCTCTAAGATGACTCACGATCAAGTGATGCATAGTTCATCATAAATTGATATGCAACACCCTGCCATTAAAATCAATCTCTATTCATTCATATTCTTTGACACTAATTGCAGATGAGACCATCATAAAAGAGTCGCTTTTACTGAGGATATGGATGTTAATGAAAAAGTACGCACTGATTGCCTTCATCATTGTTGTTGCAGGCTGTAGCTCCTTTGTGGGGTTAAATTTTGAAGCACTGTTTGGTCCAGAAAAGGTTCAGGATAGAACCGTCTCACACAGCTTCTCGCAAGCCCATTATTTTATCGATGAAGTACAACCCATCCTCGATAAACGCTGCGTAGTATGTCACGCCTGTTACGATGCGCCCTGCCAACTCAAACTGACCTCACCGGAAGGCATAGATAGAGGTGCAACTACCGCAATGGTGTATCAAGGTGCAAGATTAACGGCCACTAACCCAACTCGCCTCTACGAAGATGCCTTTTCTACTCAAGAATGGCGTACGCATGGCTTTTATCCGGTGCTCAACGAACGATTACAACGTGGGGATGCCAATATTGAGGCCGGTGTTATGGCGCAATTATTAATTCAAAAAGAAGAGTTCCCGCTTCCTAACGACGTGATTTTAGATGACGACGATTTTGATTTTAGCCTCGACCGCGCTTTTGTCTGTCCAACCTCTGACTCAATACAAGCCTATAAAGAGGAATACCCATTGAGTGGTATGCCTTACGGTATGCCCGCATTAGCCAACGATGAACAACAAACCTTATTGGCATGGTTGCGCCAAGGAGCGAGCATGTCGGAGCCCGTGCCATTAAGCAAAGAACAATTGGCAGAAGTGAATAAATGGGAAGCTTATTTCAACCAAGACAGCTTAAAGCGCCAAATTACCAGTCGCTATATCTATGAGCATTTGTTTCTTTCTCACCTCTATTTCTCCGAGCATGAAAACAAACGCTTCTTTAGCCTCGTGCGCTCAGCAACGCCTCCAGGGCAACCCGTAAAACGCATTTCAACACGCCGACCTTACGGCGATCCCAACGTTCCGCGAGTTTACTATCGTTTAATTGCCGAACGAGAAACCATTGTTGATAAAACTCACATGCCCTATGCGCTCAATAATGAACGCATGCAAAAATGGTTAACATGGTTTGATAAGGCGGATTACCGCATAGAGACACTGCCTAGCTACGATATCGAAGTGGCTTCCAATCCAATACTTGCCTTTGCGGATATCCCAGTAGATTCACGCTATAACTTCCTGCTCGATGAAGCACAAAACACCATTATGGCGTTTATAAAAGGCCCTGTTTGTCGTGGGCAGTTGGCACTGAATGTCATCAATGATCACTTTTGGGTGTTCTTTACCAACCCAGGCAGAATGGACAACAAAGTTGCGACCGACTTCCTGCGCTCTCAGGCGCAAAACATGGCGCTGCCCGGACAACTCGACAGTAACACCACACCTTTGTTTAATTGGGTTAAGTTCTCTAAATCTCAGTCTATTTACCTGACCGAAAAAATGAACTTTATGAACAACCATTTTAAAAATGGTGAACATTTGGATATTGACGTGATCTGGAATGGTGATGGAACAAATCCAAATGCTGCTCTGACTATTTTCCGGCATTTTGATAGCGCGACCGTAGCGAAAGGTCTCGTGGGTAATCAACCTAAAACCGCATGGGTTATCGACTATTCGCTATTAGAGCGTATCCACTATTTGTTGGTGGCAGGCTTTGATATCTACGGCAACTTTGGCCACCAGCTGATCACTCGCATGTATATGGATTTATTAAGAATAGAAGGTGAAACTAACTTTATCGCCCTACTACCTAAAGAGTCTCGTCACGATATCTTGTCTAGCTGGTATGAAGGGCAGTCTATCGAATTTACCGATTACCTCACGCGCAATGCCAAACCATTTGATCAAGAGTCAGGCATAGAATATCGAACCAACAACCCCAAAGCTGAATTGATGACACTGCTGACGGAGCATGTCTCACCAATCTTAGAGCCTCGCTATGAAATCATGAACACACCGCTAAAACGTGACAGTGAGCTATTACTGCAACAAATCAATAGCTTGGTCGGTGGTGGTATCGAAAGCTTCCCACAGCTCATGACAATTAATATTGAAGCCGATAACGGGCAGCAGCATGTCTTTACCTTAGTGCACAGCAACGCGCACACCAATATCTCAAGCTTGTTTGCCGAAGAAGACAATCGCAAACCAGAAGAAGACACTCTAACGATAGTGAACGGTATTTTAGGTAGCTACCCTGCGGCCTTTTTAACCTTGCAAGAAAGAGAAATTCCAGAACTGCTGAAACGCATTCGAGAGGTGGATGACGATGGCGATTACGAAGATCTATTGGATCGCTTTGCGATCCGTCGTACCGATCTTAGGTTTTGGCCTTTCAGCGATAAAATCCATGAGTGGTATGCCAAAGATCAGCCCATAGAATATGGCTTACTCGACTACAACCGCTTTGAAAACAGATAATTAACATCATAAAAATGCCCAAGGTGAGACGCTTTGGGCATTGTGTTTTCACTAATCACTACGCCTTACCCTGAGATGAGTTCATTGAGCTAAACCTGCGCTGTTATAAGCTATACCGATTTCATCTACGCAATCGGTCACTTGTTGCTGGCTTTCGGGGGAGGATTTGGCACTATCTAAGGTATGAATAAAACGCGACGAATGGGAATTTGCAGTAATGAAACCAATCTATATTTTACATGAGAACCAAGAATGGGTAGCCCCGCTTCATGAAGCGTTCAAACAGTTAAACGTGCCTGCGAAAGAATGGTTCGTCAATGAAGCCCATATTGAGTTTGATTCCGCTCCTGAAGACGCGATTTATTACAACCGTATGAGTGCCTCATCACACACCCGTGGTCACCGTTATGCACCTGAATTAACTCGCGTTATCGATAAATGGCTTAGCTTACACGACGTCACTGTCGTCAATGGTAATGGTGTTATCGATTTAGAAGTGTGTAAAATTTCGCAGTACGCAGCCTTACAAAAAGCCGGCATCGCCACACCTAAAACGCAAGCGGTAGTGGGCAGTGATTTAATTGTTGCCGCGGCCGAAAAGTTTAATACTTGGCCTCTGATCATCAAACCTAACCGTGGTGGCAAGGGGTTAGGTGTGGAAAAATTCAATACTCTTGATGACGTAAAATTAGGCCTTAGAAGGCTCAAAGCCGATGCGCCATTAGATGGAATTTGGTTATTGCAAGAGTACGTCAAATCCACTCAACCTTACATCATCCGTTGTGAATATGTGGGCGGTAAGTTCCTGTACGCGGTGAAAGTCTCTACCGAAGGCGGTTTTGAACTTTGCCCTGCGGATGGGTGCTCTATCGAAGATGCGTTCTGCCCTGCCTTTGAAGACAGTCAACCTGTAGAGTCACAAGACAGCCAAGGCCAAGATAAGTTTGAGATAACAACCGCCCTTGATCATTCACCGTTGATAAAACTGCATGAAAAGTTCTTAGCCGATAATCATATCGATATTGCCGGTATTGAAGTGATCAGCGATGAAAATGGCCAGTGGTATTCCTATGACGTCAATACGAATACTAACTATAACTCAAAGGCTGAAATTAAAGCCGGCGTACCAAAGTCTGGGATGCAAGCCATTGCTGAATATTTAGTGCAATTAGCAGATAACTCTTAATTTTCAATAGCACAGCAAGCAAAACTGAAAAAGCCATTTTCCTCATCAATCAGGAAAATGGCTTTTTAACATCAATATAAAATCTAAATGCGTATGGGCTTATACCTATCAC
>NZ_BATM01000044.1 GCF_000467185.1 Vibrio ezurae NBRC 102218 | reverse complement strand
ACTTAAAACATAAAGGGGCAGAACCTTGTCAGTGTTTTTCCCTAATTAACTTTTTAAAGGGTTATCAAGGGCATTGCAACTCTCTAATCTAGTGGGCTCCACTACATAGAAAGCAACCATCTTTTATAGACGTGAGGATTGTATCGGGACTACAATGCCATCTTCTCTGGCTTCTTCACGTTTACGCTCTTCAGCGTGCATTGCTAAAGATAGATATATTAAAGCTTCACGAGATAACTTAATCATCTTTAATGCTTTTTCAGTTAATTCATCGACAGTTATATATTTTAGATACTCGTTATCATCGACTTGAGCTGGATAATCTTGAATACCCAGATATCTATGTTCAGCCATTTTCCTAATGGTATGCAGTTCCCTAGCTTCTGGTTCTGCAACTTCAGTAAAGTTTGGGGCATACAAATCTTTAGATAGGAAGTATAAACCTCGTAACGGCCAGTTTTCACAATTTAGGAAACATGGGTAGAGTTCTAACGCCTTCTTTTTAGTATTGAACGATCCCCAAATGTTCCTGAAATTGACAGAATTTATCTTTAGTCCAATGCTCATATAGTCGTTTAAGAACAAAGCTATTTTATCAAAGATTGAATACGATATTCTTAAAGAGTTTTTTAGCAACTCATTTCGATACCCCAAATGCACACCATCTAGACCATTTTCTAGTAGGACGTCATTGTCAGCATAGTGCTCAATATCGGCTGTAGTAAACTCGTAAAGCATATGGCGAGCGACTATAAACTCCTGCTTCAACAAATTAAAATATTTAGGAAATCTCGGCTCTTCTCCGACTGCATAAACATGACTTGGTAGGTGTAAAACATCATTAGCAGCAATTGTAGCTGTAAACACGTCATTCAAAGGATTCATAAATAGCTTATGTTGCAAGCACCACCGTCTGTAATCCTGCTCTTTTTGATGCTTGCCTAATGAGAAGCCATTGAAATTAAATTTACTATCGAACTCAATTGATTCTAGAACATCTTCCGTAAACTCTTTGTAGAACATAAAGGCTTCTAGTGCATCCTGTTGAACGCCAGAATCCCATATTAGTGGCTCCTTGCCAAAACGATTAAGATCCTTGTTGGCATGGAAAAAGAAAGCTCCACTATGTCCATAGTCATATAGATGCTGCCCATAATGGACTTGACCAATTGCCTTATTACCTATTGCCATAGCAAAGTTGTCAATACGAGACAGCGCCTTGTCATAATAGCTAATTGACTCTATAGATCGCCCTAACGAACTCATTCCGTTAGCTATATTTGTCAATATTTTACATTGCATTATCTTATGAAGCGTTTCGAACCCTGACTCTGCAATGGCCTTTCGAAGGTTAAGTATCTCAGCCACTTGCCTTTCCTGAGACCAACTCCAAGTATCATCTGCATCTTTTCGCTCAATGATACTAAGTGCGGCATGACAATTAGCTTTATATAAAAACAAAATTGAACGATTTTCACTTGTCTCATTTTCCATAAGAGAATCACAGCTAACTAATAGTTGTTCTAGCTCTGGGGCATCATTGTTATCACATGCCATATCAATTTTATTGCCTAGAGCTTCGATCTTTTTGTTCATCACTATGGAATCCTTGGATTGTTATAAAGCTACGGCTTACATTACAGACATGAGAAAAAGTAAGTCAATTAATACATGATTGAATAACTAAGAATCAGCTCGTTAACAAGAAAAGGAGCATAAATGATTTTGCCAATACACCCTAATTGCAAAAAAATGAGGCTTATTAAAATAATAATAAGCCTCAAAGTTTTATACACTAACTTATATTGAGTTGTGTTAGCTCAACACCCTTAATTTAAAGGGGTGAAGTTCTGTACAGCCATTTCAGAAACCTCAGGGATGTCTAAAGACTCGCCTTTTTCTTCCAGTTTCTTCACGTAGTTAATCAAAGAGTCAGTGTAAAGAAGGCCAGTGTCTTCACGACGGCTATCGTCTTCAAATACAGGTACAAATGAGTCGTAACGGTCACCACCAGCGGCGATGAAGTCGTTAGTTACTACAACGTACTCATTGTCTAGCTCAATGCTGTGCCACTCACCAAATGTACCGTCTTCGTTTTTGCGACGAGCTTCTACATTGCTTAGACGAGAGCCTTTATCTGCGTTCATATCAACATTAAAACGTAGGTTTGCTGCCGCAGGGAATGCGCCACTTGAGTTGTTTGCCACTACGTTATCCATCGCGTCTTCTAGCGTGTTGATGATCTCTTGGCCTGTCATGTCTAAGTTCACTAGGAAGTTAGTAAATGGTAGAACATTGAATACGTGGCCTACAGAAACATCACCCTCTTCGATAGTGGTACGTACACCACCGCTGTTTTGAATCGCGATATCTGAACGTAGAGACATATCAACAAATGCTTCAGCTACTACATTACCCATGATGCTACCGTGCTTGTTCATGAAGTCACGCTCATCACTGCCTTCAGCACAAAGTGCGCCTGAAGAGTGATTAGATCCTGGCGTACGTTCGTTACACAATAGTCCGTTGCTGTTGCCAATAACTTCTAGCATTTTCTCATCAACTTGAGCCGCAAATACAGCCAGTTTTTCCGCTGTATCTTGATCTTCTTCAACCATGCTTAGCTCAGAGTATTCATCGATGTAAGCGTGGATTTGGTCCATCTGCTCAGTGGTGAATGTGCCATCACTCTCTTCCGCTGGGTTAGTGAATTCATTACCTAACAATAGATGAGGTGTACCCGCACACTGAGTCACATTGCCTGCTTCATCAAAGCTGATGTTTAGCTCGCCAAGTACTTGCGCGTTATCCCAAGCGGTCACAACACACACTTCTTCACCCGAAGCATTCTCTACAACTGTAGGGTACTCACCTAGTGGGTTACCAAAGCCAATGTTGCTGTGAAGTTCTTTGTCACCCAACAATGTGTGGCTATCACCACCAACAATAACGTCAACGCCAGTCAATTGCTGCGCCATTGCTAGGTCGTTGCCATAAGTGTAGTGCGTCAGCAAAACAATCTTATCAACGCCTTTCTCTTGTAGCATGTCGATGTATTTTTGAGAGGTTTCAACTTCATCTAAGAACTCAGTATCTTCAGACGGAGAAGAAGAAGCTTGTGTTTTTGCTGCGATATCAATACCGATAACGCCCACTTGCTGTCCTGCTACATCAAAAATTTTGTACGGTTCGTACATACCGTAAATAGGGTTAGTAGAAGGAACTGTAATGTTAGCGGCCAGTACTTCTGTACCACAAGCATCTTCGCCGTTGGTTAGAGTATCGATAAAGTGAGCTAATTGCTCATTGCCATCATCAAATTCATGGTTGCCCAGTGCGAATGCATCAAAACACACTTGGTTCATCATTAGCGCATCAGGAAGCTCATCACGGAACAAGCTGTAGTACATAGTACCTGTGATAGCATCACCCGCGTGCAAACGAAGCGTGTTGTCATTTTGCAGCTCATCAAACTTAGTCACAAGACGTGGGAAACCACCGACTTCCACTTCTGCCTCAATACCGCCAAGAGTTAAGCTTACAGGGCCAGTTGCATCAAGTTTTGAGTGGTGATCATTAATGTGCAGGATACGAAGGTTAAATGACTCGCCACTTTGTGCTTCATTACCTGAGTCGGAAGAATTACAACCTGCTAAACCTGCGACAACAGCTAAAGCTAATATTTTCTTGTTCATTAGAGTTCCTATTTATTTCAATTTAGGTCTTGTGACGTTGAATATGCGGTGCATCCTAAAGGCTATAAATTAAGGAATTATGACAATAATTGATTTGTCATTAATAATTACTTATGGGTGCTTAAATAGACAAACAAAGTATTAAATTACCGTGACATTTATATTTAAATCACATTGCAAAAGTTCATTTAGCAAGCAAGATTTAGCTTAAATAACAGTAATTTGAGTATTTATAGTGTAAAAGCGAATATATATATACTTATAAATAAACCCCTTATTTTTATGAATTTATCAAAAAATATAAATGTAATATTTAATAATTAAGATTCCGGCCAATCAAAACTACCTGTATCAAGGAAAACAATGAACAAGATAAGAATGGCTTGGACTCTACCCTGCTTATTAGCGGCTGGCGGTGCAAATGCCAATATTATAATTTCAGAAGTGGTTGAAGGCTCCGGTTTTAATAAAGCCATTGAGATTGCCAACATTGGCGATAGCACAGTTACTCTAGACGGCTATCTTTTGCAAAAAGAAACCAACTTTGGTGGAACTTGGGCCGCAGACTTTGCACTAGATGGAATCACTCTACAGCCTTTCGAAACATATGTGGTTGGCCATGCAAGTGCTGCTGCTGACTTAAAAGCACTGTTTAATGATGAAAATAGCACCATTGCAAACTTCAACGGCAATGATCCTCTACGCATCATATTCAACGGTGAAGTGATTGATTTATTTGGAGCAGGTGATGCTGGTGACAGTAACTTTAATAGCGATATCACTCTGGTTCGCTGTGAATACTCAGCCAATGGCACGTGGGATGCGTCACAATGGCTAACCTTCCCTAAAGATGACTGGAGCGACTTAGGTCATATCGCAGCAAGCTGTGATGCACCAGAAGCGCCTGAAGCACCAGTGGGTGAAGAAGCCACTATTGCACAGCTGCAAGGCGAAGGTCAGTGGTCACCGTACACAGACCCTGCAAATTACCAATTTGAATCAGAAGAAACGTTTGTTGTTAAAGGCGTTATCACTCACGTACAAAACACTAAGCTAGACAACGACCTTCTCACTGGATTCTTTATGCAAGATCCAGCCGCAGATACAAGTTCAAATGCTTCAAACGGCATTTTTGTAAACGCTAATGTAAGCAATGTCAAAGTTGGCGACGAAGTTGCGGTTACCGCAAAGGTGCAAGAGTACTATTCTTGGACTCAACTAGGTTCTACCTCTGCACCTGCATTTGTTGAAGTGCTTGGCGAAGGTGAAAACATTGAGCCAACGACCATTACAGCCCTTGAAAGCGATGAAAACTTCGAGCAAACGCTAGAGCGTTACGAAGGTATGTTGGTGCGTGTAAACGCTGAAACTGACATGCACGTTGCACGTACTTTTGGCTTTGATTACAGCGCATACCGCAACAACATGGTACTGGCTCATCAATCCGTTAACTACCATCCAAACCAACTGAATACGCCACTAACCGCTGGCGCAGCTGAGCAAGATGCAAGCAACGCTGATCGTCGTCTATTCGTTGAATCATCAATGGATGCAGCAGACGGCGTTGTACCTTGGTACCCTAACTTTGCAAAAGACAACGGCACAGGCACTAGTGATGACTACATCCGTGTTGGCGCGCAACTTAGCGACGAAGGCTTAACGGGCGTACTAGGTTACTCATATTCTGAATACCGCTTATACGTACACAACACCGCAGACAACAGCACTTTTGTTGAGAATGAACGTTCACAAGCACCTAACCTAGAAGAGGGAGACTTAGTAGTTTCTAGTTTCAACGTGCTTAACTTCTTCAACTCTCCATTTGGTGGTCGCGATAACCCAACCAACAGCAACCGTGGCGCAGAAACGATTGCTGAATTTGATATGCAATTGGAAAAAATCGTTAGCGCATTAGTTGCTATCGATGCTGACATCTACGGTCTAATTGAAATTGAAAACAACGGTTTTGACGAAGACTCAGCTATCCATGTTCTGGTTGAAGCGCTAAACAGCCACCTAGACGAAGCGGATCACTACCAAATTGCTATGCCTAGCGATCTTGAAGGTGAAGGCTTTGTAGGTACAGATGCAATCACTAACAAAATCATCTATCGCCCTAGCACTGCTACGCTAAATGACACTTACGTGATTGAACTGCCACAGCAGCACGTTACTGAAAATGGCAACACTAAAAGCGCCTATCAGCGTGATGCATTCACCGCTTCTTTCGCTGTTGAACATGCAGAAAAAGATCTGGTGATCTCAACCAACCACTTCAAATCAAAAGGTTCGACGTGTTGGGAAGATGAAGCAACTGCTGATCAAGAAAACGATGTGAACCTACAAGGTAGCTGTGAGCACTTCCGTGTATCAGCGGCTTACCAACTGGCTCAAGAGTTGAATAAGATTGACGGTTACAAAGTGGTTATGGGCGACCTTAACAGCTACGGTCAAGAAGACGCTATCTTGGTATTGACCAACCGTGACAATGCACCAGCAGACTATGAAATCCACGCAGCGCGTAACACTTACATTGGTGGCGATGCAACCAACGGTACTCTACTGCACGGTGAAGAAGGCGCGTTAATCGAAGAATCATTTGATTACCTAGACATTGTTGAAGAGCTTAAGCCACGAACTTACAGCTACTCGTTCAACGACACTATGGGTACGCTAGACTACGTTCTAGTTGATAATGAGCTAAAGGATTTCGTTGTTGATGCTGAAGTATGGTCAATTAACGCCGTTGAATCGACGTTATTTGAATATGCAAATCAATTCACTGGTGATCTAGTGAAGTTTAACGACGCCTACCGCTCTTCTGACCACGATCCAACAATTGTTGTATTCTCGTTTAACAATAACGATGAAGGTTCTGAAGATGAAGGCGACAACACTCCAGAAGGCGACAATGGCAGCGATAACGATTCACAAGAAGGCGGTGACATCGATGAAGGTTCAAGCGGTGGTAGCTTTGATTTCTTCGCACTAATACTGATGCTCACAGGCTTGTTTGCTCGCGCTCGTGCAAGAAAAAACGCTTAGACCTAACTTAAACTAGGTTTCATCACGCATTTCGCTAAAGTAATACCGATAAAAAAGCCGACAAATTTATTTGTCGGCTTTTTCTTTTCTACTTGAGAAACAACAAATTAGTTACCAAAGAAGCGAGAAAATATATCCGCATTGAGGGTCTGCGTAGCAACATCGGTATTGGTCGCATCTGTATTACAGTTAGAGGCCCATACACCATTTTGCACCTTGCCACTGTCCATCAAGATATCACAACTTGTGGTGTTCATTCCGCCTTGTGACGCAATGGCCTGTACATAATATGGGATGTTGTTCGGAGTAAGATCATTGACACCATCATGTGAATAACCCACAGTGCGAGTGAGTTCACGCAACAGTTGTGCTGAGTTTTGATGTAAGTCTGACGTTTGCTCCATTGCATGCAAGCTCACATAAATGTTTGGCTCACTTTGAGTGCTGTCAAAATGTCCGCTATTTGAAGTGATTTTATCAAAT
This sequence comes from Vibrio ezurae NBRC 102218, assembly GCF_000467185.1. GTDB lineage: Bacteria > Pseudomonadota > Gammaproteobacteria > Enterobacterales > Vibrionaceae > Vibrio > Vibrio ezurae. Next base: position 69,973 of record NZ_BATM01000044.1, on the reverse strand, counting down.
GCTGAGAGTTGGTAAGTCGGGTGATCGCCCCAGTTTTGAATGCGATCATTCACTACGTATTTAAACGCAGTGTAGTCAGATGGAATCACACCTGCATCACGATAACCTGAGTGGAAAGCGCTATCGCTCATTCGCTCTAGACCCGCAGTATTAAAGCGCGATTCAAATTCTTTCGTATTCAGAATAAACGCAATTTGTCCGAGCATGCGGCGCACATTATTTTGCGCAGCATCAGTCCAAGGCGTTGGCGTTTCAAGCTTTGTTTCCCAGCCTTTAGGCACGCTTGTAGAGGTGAAATTAAACGCGACATTGGCAAAGATAGGGTCATGCTTTTCTGAGACATATTTAGCTTGATCGTGATGATGTTTGGCCACAAAAACCGCATCGCTATGGGTTAAGTGAAATTTCTTTTCTAATACCTTCTCAATCTCTATGTTACTAAGCTCTTCACCCGCATTTTTTAATGCCACTTCAAGCTTATCTTGAACATGATCAACTGAATCAGCATCACAGCCATTTAAAATAAGCGCTGAAACACCCACTAAAACTAAACTTTTTATCTTGAAACTCATGGTTAATCCCCTACCCCTCTACGGTATTCAAACGCGCACTAACCACCAGTTAGTGCGCTCAGTTGAATAATCGGAGAAAGTATGAACTAAGATAACCAAAGCCCAAAACCAAACTATGTTTGCAAATATGGGATTTACAAACATACAGTGCAACGTAAAACCGCTTAACGAGTCAGTTTCATCATATTGCGAACGACTAAAACGATGCCGGAAACAAGGGTGATCTTGAAACAGATTTCCGATGTTTTATGGATAGAGGCAAACAAGGCGCTTTGAGTCACTAATGCTCCCTGAGCCTGCATGTGCACAATCTCTGGTACAAAATAAAAGCCAAACAGAAAACCCGTTACCACCATTAGCGTCATACTAATGAGTGCGATCCAATCGGATTTTTTTGTTAGGTATTGAGTCAGCTCATACACGAGTGCAATAGCGCAAATGACTATAAGAGGATAGGAAAGACGTACAAACACATTGGTCATCAACAACCCTTCTTGGAAACGACTCAATATCGGCTCCCCAAGAGAAGTGGCTGAATTAAACAGTACTGGAGCCACCACCGCCCCGGCAAACAGTGCAAAGCCTAAAATAACCGTCAGTGTAACAATATAAGCAATCTTTAATGTTTTCATTTATCGATTCATCATTCCTTTAGTTCATCTAAAAAATCTCTTTAAAATTCAAATTCATCTGCGATATCAATACCTTTTGTGGCTAAGTACGCAAATAAAGAATCAACCGTATTGTTTACTACGCGATCAGCGGGATACCCCACCTCAGTAATCATCGCTTTTGCGATATCAAAACGTCCAAGATCCCACGCGTTGTGAGCATCAGATCCCACAGTAATTGGCGCATCGTATTGTTTTGCTAATTGAGCGATGCGTTGGCAATTGGCGTAACTTTTCTTTCTAGAAAATAAAAATGAACTGTTATTGATCTCAAGCGCCACATTCTCTTGCGCCGCCAATTTCACAATGTGCTCTATATGAATAGGAAAATTGGTATTACCTGGGTGAGTCACTACGTGTACTTTGCCGCTTTTTATGGCATTCGCCATTGCTTCTGTATTCGCATCAATATCTCTTGGTGCAAACACTGGAGGATGAAATCCCGTTAAAATGATATCTAAACTGCTGCGAATGGATTCTTCAATATCAATATTGCCATCAAGATCTTTAATATTGCTTTCTATGCCACGTAGAATGCCCACGCCATCGGCCATACGAGGGAAAGTCAGGCTATTCACAAAATGCCATTTATGAGGCGCATCTTCCATGTCAGGCCCATGATCAGTGTTTGCAAAGAGACGAATGCCGCGTTTAGGGGCTTCACGAACGTAGTCATGAATTGTGCTGTACGCATGATCGCTGGCTAAGGTGTGAGTGTGTAAATCTACTTCTAACTTATAGTCCATGTTAAACCTCTTTTATTATCACTTCTAACGCCCCAGAAGCTTTGGGACTATCGTGCAATAGTGCGCTCTCTACCTTATACGAGTTCATTGAAACTTTCATGACTTTATCCAAAGACAACAAACACATACGGCCTAACTCTCTCATTTTTCTGTCTCATTTTTTCGTTAATGTACCGCTAAAAATGGGTAAGTAAAAAAGAGTAAATGGTAAAGGTTAAAAAGAAAATGTACGCCTACTGCCACCCACAAACGCCCTGTGGAATAAAAAGCCATCCCGTATCCTGCTCCTGCAAGCGTGGCAAATACCATCAACCCAAGTCCGCCGGGCGCATGGGCAATACCAAACAGCACACTGGCACCCACCAGCCCGACTTTCCACCCCCAATACGTCGACAACTTTTGTTGTAAAAACCCACGAAAAATGGCTTCTTCGACCACACACGTCAGCAATACATTATTGAGCGCAAACAGCCACCACCAATGAGGCAAGCTTAGCTCAACGTCTAACTTCCCTATTGCGACGGCAAAGGGCAACAGCAACAACAGCAGACCAGTAGCCGCTGCGAATGTGACAAACCGTATGGGTTTAGCTTTGCCAAACAACTGTGGATAAGCCAGCAATAACGCAAAGAAAATCAGCGGTTTATCCAAATTTAAAAACAGAGAGAAAGGCGCACTATTTGGCCCTGAATGTACATGCTCAAGAACTTGAAGGTTATTAAATCCCGGTAACAGATGCAGTGCGAGCCCAACAGACCACAAAATCAAAACCCCGAAAGCAAGGTGCTTTTTCCATCCTTGTTGAATGGCCACCAGCCAAGCACAAAATAAACCTAACACTGCCAGCGCCACACCTAACACAGTGATTCGCTGTTCTAATAAGCCGGCAAATAACGTAATAATAAGCCCCATATAGGCCCATGGCTTTCGTTGGCAAAAGCTACAAATAATTGCAATAGATAGCGGCAACCAAATCCAAATGGAGCTATCGACGGTAAGATCGAAAAAAGTGAGGGTCATTTAACCAGCATAGCCAAGAATTAATTTATAAATCATAGATAGATAATACCAATCGTACTAAATAACTGATCAGAGCTAGCTTAGTGTGATTGGTATAAATAAGCATACTCAAGACTTTCGCTTTTAATCATCGAGAATATTCAAAGCAAAAAAATGCCCAAGCATTCATGCTTGGGCATTGGATATTCAATGAATCATCGTTCTTTAGTCGATGGCTTCCATGTTGATTGACACGCCACGGAATTTATTGATGCCAATAACAATCACACCAACCACCAACCAAGCAAGACCGAGCAGTTTTGCGCTCTGATCAAGAGAGATCCACACATACGATAGAATAAGGATACCGCACAATGGTGAAATCAGCTCCACAAACACATTTTGACGCTTGTTCTTAATATTGCACCAAGAGATAACCGCAAGATGAAGCAAAATAAAGCCGGTTAACGCACCGAAGTTTACAAACGACACGAACACGTCTAGATGATCTTCAAATAGGAATACCAGCAATGCAGACACTACGCCTGATAACAAAATAGCCACGTGTGGTGTGTGAAAACGGGTATTTAGCGCCGACAGAGATTTTGGCAATACGCCATCTTTCGCCATACCAAAAATCACACGTGATACCGCTGTTTGTGATGCTAACGCATTGGTAATCCCCCAAGAAAGGGCTGTTAATAGAGCGCAAGCTGTTGATAGATAACCACCACCAACAATGCGAGCAACCACATACCAAGCATTACCACTGTTACTTTGGAAAGCATCCGCATTTGGCAGAACCCAAGCGGCAAATACAACCTGTGCTAGGAACAAGACAACGGCAATACAAAGAGACACCAACGGCACGTAATGGGTTTTCACTCCGTCTTTTGCTTCTTCAGTCAAGGTGGATACACCATCAAAGCCAAGGAATGACATTACGGCTATGGATACCGCGCTAAAGACTAAACCAATGTTAAAGTGCTCTTTCTGATAGAAAGGTGCCATGGTAAAGCCTTGGCTATCCGGGAACTCACCTGTAGTTAAACCGCGATACGCCATCACCACAAATAAACCGATAAGCACGAGCATAAAGGCAAGAAAGACTTTGTTTACTTTGTCAGTAAAATTAAGACCAACCAACGCCGCTACGGTATTAAAGGCAATAAAAATAGCCGCCCAAACCAACGCTGGGACTTCTGGCACAATCTCATGCATCGCAATCGTCGCGACAATATAAAGCAATGCAGGAATGATGATGTAATCAAGAAGCATACACCAGCCGCCAATAAAGCCAATATTTGCGCCAAGACCACGTTTCGCATACTCGTATACCGAGCCTGATTTACGAAACTCTTTCATCATGCGGCCATAAGACAGTGCGGTAAATAGCATTCCTACAAAACCGGTTAGGTAAACCATACCCACCATGCCATGACTGACATTAAATACATCGCCATAGATACCGAACGGGGCAATAGGCACCATAAAGATCAGTGCATATATTAGCAGGCCGCCAAAGCCCATGTTCTTTTTCAATTCCATTATCAGTACTCTTGAGCCTATTTAAGCCATGACAGGTTAATAGTCACTTTTGCTGTTTTTAGCGGGTTTACTATCTGAGACACGCCAAGATCAGCGCCAACGCTCATCCAACGACACGCAACGTGATCATCCAATTGATGCTCGGAGATAAGGTATTGATGAGTCTTTTCAACCGCCACTGTTGCCGCTGTATCAAGATCTGGGTCTGAGGCAATGACTGTAAACAATTCGCCATTGAGAACCGCAGGCGTCGGCAGTTGTGATTGTTTTAATACTTCAACAGAAAGAGTCACTTTACCTGGGATTTCAATACCCGTTCCAGACAGTTCACCATCACCCATTGCGGCATGCAAATCACCTAGAGATAGCAAAGCCCCTGCATGGTTAACCGGTAGATAGACGATCGAGCCTTTTTTGATCTCTTTCGTATCCATGTTGCCACCGTGTTCACCGGGGTTACCACATGCAATGCTGCCTTCTTTTGGCGCAGTACCAATAACACCGACCATAGGAGACAATGGCACAACAAGATTTGGCGCAATTTCTGCGCTGTCACCGTTGATCTCAATTGGCTGAACAATAGAACCTGACAGTTTGTGTGACAGGCTACCAAATAGGTCTGATGAAACCATCGCGCCTTTCGATGCAAGTTCGATATCGTGAATCGTCACCGCAAGCACATCCCCAATTTCAGCACCTTCAATAAATACCGGGCCAGTAGCTGGGTTTACCTTAGCAAAGTCGATCTCTTCTAGAACATAACCTGCATCTTCCATTTGGTTGCGAAAGCAATCAAAGGTATCCACAGAGAATGTTTGATTTTGCTGTACACGAGCAACCGCAGCGTTGTCTTTGCTCATTGCGTATACATAATCTTTATTGGTGATATGAGTCATTATCCTAATCCTGTCTGCAAGCGCCCCTAAAACGGCAGAGACGCAGTTGTAAATCAGTCTAATGAACCTTTGGTCTTATAGTATTATGAAAAGAATGTTTGAGAAAATGGTAAGCATCAAGTGGAGTAACCCGAAAAGCAGAGCTCAGTGCTCTGCTTGTGGGTAAGGTAAAAATATCGGGACTATCTCTAAAAGTGAAAACAGTACACAACAAGAGTCATTGTAACTCGTTAAGAGCTGATGCTGACGTTAGTAATGCATGCATCTTATTCATTACTATTGAATAAGATGAAGAAAAGAGCTCCCATTTTCGGGTTGTTTTGCGTCAAAGAAATCACATACGGTTGCGCCAACATCAGAGAGCGTACTTCGAGTGCCAAGATTCACTTGTGTTAGCTGTGGCTTATACACCATAAGTGGAACAAGCTCTCGAGTATGACGACTGTGCCCTATAAAGGGATCATTTCCATGATCAGCAATTACCGCAAGCGTATCTTCGGTGTTTAAGAGCGAAGTTAAGACACTCAAACCATGATCCGCTTTCTTCAAAGTCTCCCAGTAACGCAGGGGATCTTCTTGATGACCAGACAAATCGGTTTCTTGAATATTAATACAGAAAAACCCGTCACTGTTTTCCTTAATTTCAGCCGCCGCTTTGTCCATTATCTTCGTGGTATCGACCATTTGCATATAATTAGTACCAGATTCATTACCCACTATATCGGCCACTTTACCGATCAACGTCGTTTTAACACCGACTTGATGAAGTTGCGCTGGCACTTGTTTGCTAGTATCAACGCCATACCCCAAGTGCATGACTTGAAATCCGCGGTCATAAACACCAGATTTTGGCGCACTCACACCTATATAAGTCGAACCCTTAGTTTCTATCGCATCCAATAGTTGAGATGAAGAGCTTAAATTACCCCCAAATACGATATTACGGGCCACGCAATTATTACGGCGGACAACCTTTCCAATATCAAGCAGGCTTTCAAAGGTTATCTGGTTAAGGTTCCCTGCAATGTTATATACCTGCCCTAAATCAGCCTCAAGATTATCGCCGACTGTTACGCATTCATTTACAAGCAGCAATTCAAGTCCATCTTTACACATTCGTTCTACGGAGCAGCCTGCATTCAATAATGCCTGCTCTATAAGATCTATGGACTCTTTAAATGGCTTAATAAGGGGGGATTTTGGCTTGGTGCCCATAATTTCCTGATGCCCCATAAAGGTGTCGCCACCTTCATGTTCAAGCATTATTTTTCCGACGTTGGCGAATGCATTCGCTTTCATTGAAGGCACCTTGGTTCCCGTAATATTCACCAGACCAAGTGATTCTAATGTGGGTAGAGAATCATGAGGGAAATGATTCATTAATTTACACGCCGTATTCGCCCCTCTATCTTGCGGGCGAACCACTGCAACATCCGGCATTTCACCGACCCCAAACCCATCGAGTACAACGACTATAAAACGTGGCATATTAAATCTCCCGACCTAATGAATCATAGAGACCGATAAGCTTGGGTTTGCCATCAGAAATCCCCTCGACCAACGCCACATCACTTCTCGTGACAAAAACTTGTGTTCTAAAAGCCATGATCACAGGAGCTCCTACAGGAAATAGCCCATGCAGTCGTAGGTGGTAATCTATGTTGGAGTCGTCATCGTTGCTCACTTCCACCCATTCATCATTCACAATGGCATTTGATAAGTGTCCGCGGTGGTAATAACCTCCGGCATAGCAATACGACTGTCCATTAAAGTCGTGAGAGACTTCAGATAGATATAGCATGGCTACCTTTTCTGAGGTCGTGCCATTTTGATTAGCAGGGGTGGTTCCTGTTAATGCATGCCCAGGCTCACCATGTGTGCACCCAAAACGTCCAAGAGTTGGGAGGGTCTCGCAACTTGTTGATGACGGTGAGTTGATTTGATTCAACTGAATGCCCATTTCTTCAATATTGTTTTTGGCTTTTATCAGGGTATGGAAATTAGGTGTTAAGGTTGTTTCTCCGTTGTTGTGCAGAAAACAAGGAAAGTGAGTTAAACCTTCAATCTTAACCCCTTGCATATTAGATACTTCTTCCAATACTTCGTCTAAGGTATCGATCGGAAAACCTGATTCTTGGTTAATATAAAGGTGGTCACCTTCATCAAAGAATTTTAATAATATTTTTTGAACTCGTCCGGCATTTAACGCCATATTCGAAATAGCTTGAGCTTTAGCCAATGTGTAAACAGTAATAACATCAGGCTTTATTTCTTCAATAAGCTCTTTAAGAATGGCCGTCGGCGGTTGAACTAGGTGTCCAACATGCGATATTTTTATACCTGCGCTGTGCAGCGTTCGAGCTTCTTTATAATCAACGGCGACAATCCCTTCATAACCTAAGTTTATTAAAATTCTCGCTAGATAAGGGTTACGTCCAAACTGTTTTGTCATCCCATACAGTTTGATGCTGTTCTTATCCGCTTCACTTTTTATTCGCTTGGCATTTTGAGTAAACTGCTCAACATCAACGACATAGGTATCAGGAAGAATCACACCTTGCTGATGAAGTTCTAAGGCTGCGTTAATTAATTCTGGGTTCTGTTTTGTTAGTGCATTTAAGAACATAAACCTACTCTATATTTAGTCTCCAATATAATGAGAATAAATACTATATCGATAGCAATATGCTTAATTATATTGAAAGCCTTCTTAATGATTTAAAATCAAAATGAAGTTTGCTCACTTCACGTCTTTTATTGTTATTTGATAGCTCAGTGGAATATAGGTCTTCTCATCGAGAAGCAAGAGAAGACCTCAAGTTGAACTAAATAGGTGCGAACATACCCACCACAAACAATAAGTTCAGAACAACACCCGTTAAAATTGCAGCGACGGCAGGCGCAGCTATCTTAAGTACCGGTCGACCCATAACTTCATTTAAGAAGTACAAGATGGCGAAAATGGTAAACCCGGTTGTTCCACCCATTTTCATAACCGCTAATACACCACCAATTAATAACGCGAACTCCATTAAGGTATTCATGCTATTTCGGATGTTATCTGACGAATTACGAATCGACGGGAACTTCTCTAAAAAGCGACCAATATTACGAAGTAGCAATATCTCTAAACAAATAGTAATAGCACCCAGTACTGCGGCCACTGGTACATTAGGTGATAAATACCCGACTACAAACACAAAGGTCATACCGACCACACCATAGACACCAGTTGCTAAGGCGGTGGTTGCTATCAATGGAATAAACCCAAGACCACGCATAAACTCCGATAAGGCAACTTGATTCATTGCTTCTTTATGAGCAATAGGATCTGTAATCTTATAAGCATCGGCTAATGCATAAATAGAGACTTCTGAGCCAGCAAAAATACCTGATGCGGCGGCGGCGGCAATAAGAGCGCCAGTGATGGCTAGAAATGGCATGTTTTTATAAATGCGTTTAGTTCGCTCTTCAAATAAGCCCGTTAAACCGCTCATATCAGGAGGGACAATGCCATTGGCTTTATCTTTAATATCTTTTCGAATAGCAATGCTAATCAGCATCACCATCCCAACAAAAATTTGAATTGATTCTGGATAAATGCCTGTATATTTAACCACTAACAATCGTGACACAAGAATCACAACCGCTGATATTGCCCCTGCTTTCCAACCAAATTGATAGAAAATGGCTAATAACGGGAACAATGCAAATGCAGACATGACTGGTGTCCCTAGCTCTCCAAGCGCACCCAATGCGTCTATTGGTAATCCCGTTAATACTGCATTTACACCAGCCAGACTTGTGACAACTAGGATTCCCCAGATACCACCACCAATTGCAGCAATGATTCGACTGCCCGCCATGACACCGATAATGTCGGTCGGCAAGAACAATAACCACGGATTCAACAAACCCGTTGAAAGCGTAAATGAAATCCCTACCGAAGCCACAAAGCCAATAGAAAGACCAAATGCAACAGAGCCTGCATCACGCCTTTTCATATGTCCGTCTATGACCTGAGGGAGGATGGGACGAATCCCATCATGAAAAACAGCCGCACTCATATTTGCGATTAGAGCGGTCATTGCACAAAGTGTCGCGATGAGCGCTATATTCATTATATCCATAATTACACCTTAGCCAGTTGTTTCGCTAGCATTGGAACAGCATGTTCGACGTGCTCAATTGATAATCCGAATGCCTTTTTACCTTCGCTGATAAATGTCTGAATTTCTTCTTCTTTTGCTTGGAAAGCAGGTTTTGCGATTGTGCAAGATTCATTGTATCCAATGATGGCAATGGCCATAGATAACGCGGCGCCAGCCCCTGTATTACAAGCACCAATGTAATAGTCAATTTCACCCGACTTCACTTTCATGGCTGCATCTATGTCACTAAGAATGAAGCAAGTGAAGACACCCGGTGCCGCTGTTTCAATCTGTTCTTTAATTTGTTCACGTTGTAAACCAGCAATTGCGATAGTTTTCATTTTTCTACCTTATTATTTTTGTGTTGTGCCAAAAAAGTTGGCGGGGTTATGTTTAAGCATGAGGTCGATATATTGTTGTTGTATTCCTCGCTCAAGAAGCATGGGGACGAAGTGATCAATTAAATAACAAAACCCAAGTCCTCCATTTTCTTTAAGGTGTGATTTACGAGTAATGTCCATTGAAAGCATCACTCGATCTGCGTATCCACGACGGATAAGAGAGTCAATAACGGCGATTCGCTTGGCATCTGGGTAGTAGTCATTTTTACCAATGGTATCGAATTGGACATAACACCCTTGATCAAGTAACCAAAGAATATCGTCAAAGTTATCCCGCAAATCACAATGCCCAATAGAGACATTGTTAAGATTTACTTTCATATTTCTGAGAAGTTCTACTTGGCTTTTAGCCATAGTGCTAAATGAGGTATGCGTTGAGATTGGGCAACCCGTTTCTAAATGAGCAATCGCTGCCCCTTCAAATACTTTGCGTTCTGTATCAGTAAACACATTGTGACTGCTACCGATCTCTCCAATTACCGAAGCACGTAAATTGCTATCGTCAATACCATTATCAATTTCGTGAATCATTGTTTTGGCTATATCAACCACAGACATTTGCTTTAGCGCGTTTGGAAAGAAACCTTCAATATAAAACCCTGTTGAACAGAGAATATTCATCTGTGTTTCTTTTGTTAAAGCTTCAATAAATTGAGGATTACGGCCCATAAATTTATTGGTGACTTCTACGATGTTAAAAACGCCACGTGTTTTAAGTGCTTTTAGCTCAGCACTAATCAACTCAAACTGATCCAGTTTGCAATCATCGTCCCCTTTTTGTTTTGACAGGTCGATGTGGAGGTGCTCATGGCAATACGTATAACCACTTTCATTTATAGGCATAATATGTCCCTTAATGGCTAGCTAAATAAAGAGAGAATAAGTTACAAATGAAAAAGCTATCCTCAGTCACTGGCACCTCTACAAGCCCTGCGCCACGACAAATTTTTTCATTCATTTCTATGATTTCAGGAAAAGCAGCATCTGAAATAATTTCATCCATTACCGTTGGGTCAAGCCCATCTTTTATTGCCTCATTGTCACTGATTCTATCAATTGCTCTCGCAAGGTGAGTCATCGCCATTTGGAACTGTTCGTTATCAGTGCAAAGCGCCCACTCATCATTAAGCGTTTTAATCGCAGTCATAGCACCTAGGTGTGCGTTTGGGCTAATCACTCCCGAATTAAGTAGTAAGGTCATTCTTTCATGCATAATCTATATTTCTCAATTAATAGGTTGGTATTACTTTACCGGTTACAACATCATTTTGATGTTGTAATAAGTTGTTGGTATCCACCATATGGTCAATTAAAATCTTAACGTGCTGCGCCTTTTTACTCACTGTTAATACAGCCGAAGACGCTTTTTCACAATCAGGAACATGACTGATTGATGCAGCTGATAATCCCATAGAAGTAAGCCGTTCGTTGTCTGATAAATACCAAATTGATGCATCAATAGTATTGTTGGCAATTAATTCAAGGCATTCATTATATGGAGCTTCGACAATATCAACATTTTGATTTTTAAAGTATGTTTCAGTCAGTAGCTTTTGGTCCGGTGATGAAGGATCAACACCAACACGCTTAATATTATGTAGTTCGCCTTGTCGACAAATTAATCTGTGTTCTGATACATAGGTATTTGGACCAAGCTCTAGTGCTATATCTAAATCACCAGAAGCAACATAATGCTCTGCTGCTAATCGAGACATAATAGCAATGTCATATATGCCATTTTTTAAACATTCAGCACGAACATCAGCCCCGCGCATGTGCGCAAAATAAAAAGGGACACTTATCTGTGCTTTTAATCCTGACGCTAATCCTTCGTAATGTTTGGTGTAAGGTAGCGGCATAGCACATACCATATTGCCAAATTCAGCTAATCGAATTAGCTGGCAATAATCTAAATTTGAAATAAAAGTACCGTTGCGTCCACGGCGATCTAAAGTGACAGCACCTTCAGCCTCAATTTTTTTTATAGCGGTTGCAATGTAACCCACAGAGCACCCTAATTCAGCGGATAATTCATCGATAGTTCGTAGCCTGTCATGTGGTTTGACGGTTAGTAAATAACGTGAAATATGTATTAATGCTACACCATGTTTTTTAATAAAATTATTCGCCATGATTTAAATCTTCATTTTTTTGCATGATTTAATCATACCAAGATTATTATGAACTAACGGTGTTTTTGTTCACAAAAAATGAAAAAAGGGGAAATTAATGAGTTCGTAAGATAAAAAAACCAGTGACCCTTTTTTGAGTCACTGGTGAACCAATACTTAATGTTCAATGTTCCATGTTAGGATTCAAAGTTACATGCTCTGTTGTGTCTTAACAGACATGTACTAGGAACTAGAAGTAATACTCTACACCAGCCCCCCAACCAAATTCATACCCAGAGTCGTTTTGATCAATAACATAAGGTCGAACATAAGTTAAAGCACTATCGCTGAGGAAGTACAACGCCTGAGCTGAGATGATTGAGTCCGCAGTTCCATGAATGGTTGTACCACTCGATTTTACATCTAAGTTAGCTGCATAATTCGCTTTCAGAACCCAATGCTCAAATCCACTATAGACAACTCCTACTGAGTAACTGCCTTGATCAAGCTCAAGATCTTTAATTTCAACATCTACGCCATCGACGGTAAAGGTTGCATCTTCATAAACTGCTTTTTGGTATTTGATTGCGCCATATAATTGAAAGTCATCTGTTACATCAGCTTCAAATCCAAGTAAGTACGCTTGAGTGTCAGATTTAGTTTGACCTTCAACATCGTTAAATGTGGGATTATTTCCTGGTTGTTGAGACAACCACTTATCATATAAATCTGCATTGGCACTAACTTGACGATCTACACCATATTCTGCGCCGGCATTAATGGTAATGTTACCTTTGGTTAAATGTGCACCCGCACCAATAAAGTTAGATCCAGCATCACTTTCTGTACCACGTCCCCCCGCTAAACTAAATTTAAATCCACTTCTTTCCGCAGAGTCATAGCGAATCATATTGGATTGACGATCATAATTGGTATTGCCAACAATATCGCCTCCCCAATCAAATACAGCACCTGCACGTTGACCCGAATAAGGCCAATCAATCATTTGGTACAAAGGGGTAAGTAATCGGCCTAAACGAATTTTCCCACCATCTTCAAAGTTAATACCAACAAAAGTATCTCGCACACCAAGACCTGAGTTCTGACCCGCATCCCCGACATTACCACCTTCAAGTTGCCAAAAAAGATTTGGTCCTCGAGTTAAATCCACGTCTCCGCGTACACCAATACGAGATTCATTTTCTACCTGAATAGGCTGTTCACCGGTATTAATTTTATCTTCACCAAATTGCCATACAGATACAGCGACTTGTCCATAGATTTCAAATTTATCTGTAAGCTCTGAAGAAGCAAGTGCTGATCCTGAAGCGGTAATGATAGCTGCACCAACAAGAGTGCTTAATAGTGTTTTCTTTAACATAATATTTTCCTGTTATTTCACGTTATGGGCAAAGCCCTAATTTTTTATTTTTTTACTTAGCGACGTTTTGCTTAGCGGCGATTCGCCATTCGTTTGTATTGATGGCGTTTACCGCGAATAGTCATGCCCATACGGAAGATATTCTCCAGTGGTGCTAAACCACCATATCCACCGTCACCGATATGAACTATGTCTGCTCCAGCCCCTTTGGAAGCTAAAGCGACTTGCTCTATAAAGCTCTCTGATGCCCCTTCTTGTGATGTGCCAATAGCTAATAGTCCGAGCATTCCAGCTCGATGCACTTCACTCATCATTTGGTAGGCTATTTCAGGTGTTACTCCTGGGGTGGTATAAGGAGCAGGAAACATCATGATGTCAGCACCAGCGGCTGCAAACTGAGGGATAATGTCTAAGTTGTAATCGTTACCAATACCACCGCCATGCATTTTTCCAGCAATAATGACAATGTCCTCTGAGATTTCTCGAACAAGTGATATGGCATTCAAGATGGTCTCTTGAGAAACTTGCATTCCAGGGTTTCCTGTTAACATCACGTAATGAAGACCACTAGCAACAAGAGCCTCTATCGTTTCTCTTGTCACAGAGCGACCTATTTCAATATCACTGAATCCTTCAGGAACAGGTTCAAGGTTGCATCCCATCAGTCGACCTGATAGTTCTTTAAGCTCCTGAATGTTACATGTTGGGGCTACACCATGATTTAGGGCACCGGTAATTACGGCTTCCGGTTTTAAGATGTCGAGGCAATTTAAAGTGATCATGTCAGCTCCAAATGCTGCTGCTAATTCAGCTCCGGAAACCAGATCAACAGGGGGTTGCATAGATACAACATTTTCAACCATCATTGCCCTACCTTCTGAGCGAGCAATACAATCGAGAATATCTTTTCGGTTCATCGTATCGATATCAGTACGGGTTAAATCGAAAATGCGCTTGTTCATTTCAAATCTCCTAACTTTCGGTGAATAGCTATGATTTCTAACGCCAAATCTTTGCAGAGCATCGCTGTCATAATGTGGTCTTGAATATGCGTTAGAATTAAAGTCATGCTGACTTTGCCAACACCTTCGTCATACCCTATTAACGTCGTTTGAGTTTTATGAACTTCTGTTAGAGCTTTATCAGCGGTATCAATGAACAATGAAGCCTGTTCAAAATCACCTTTTTGAGCTGAAGCCATCGCTGCCATTACCGACGAACGAGCTTCTCCGGCAGAGCAAAGTAGTGACATCAAAAATTCTTCGGTAATGTCATTTTGAGAATTAATACTAAAAGTCATATTTATGCCTTAGCGAATTGAGGGGATTTAGGTTCTGCATCTTCGATGATGTTCTCTTCAGCCAAGAGCTGCTTTTCATGAATCTTGAAGAACGGGTAATAAATGACGACACTGACAACAACGCATAAAGCAACCACTATTGCAGCCGTACCAGAATTGGTAGCAATAACAGCGCCAATAGGTGCAGGCATTGTCCAAGGTGGTAATGAAATGATTTTTGATACAAATTCAGTTTTAAACGCAAGCCACACAATGCAGGTATTGACGATTGGAGAAAGCATCCAAGGAATGAAATAAGTAGGATTCATTACAATAGGTGCACCAAATATCACGGGCTCATTTATATTGAATGTGCCAGGGATAATTGACATTCGGCCTATCGTTTTTAAGTGTGTTGAACGTGAGCGCATCATTAGAACAACGAAGCCCCAAGTACCACCAGCTCCTCCAACAAAGATGAAGAAATCTAAAAGTGGATTAACGAATATTTTGGGTAATTCTGTACCCGCAGCTAGAGCTTCTTGATTGAGACCAAGGTTAATAATTAAGATGGGATAAAGGATGCCGCTGACAACAACTGAAGATCCATGAATTCCGCCAAACCAAAGTAATTGAATGATAATTACAGCGATAAGACAGGCAAAAAATGAATCGGACGCAGATACAAGTGGGCTAAAAATAGCCATAACAGCAGAAGGAATATTTAAATCAAACTTCCCTAGCGATACATTAATCCCAACAACTAATATCGCGACGATAATAATAGGAATAAGTAAATCAAAAGATGCCGCAATCTTTGGTGGTACGGCATCTGGAAGTTTTAATCGAATATTTTTATCACGCAACAAACGTTGAAGTTCGGGTACAAATAAACCGGCCATAATAGCAGTAAAAGCCCCAGTTCCACCCATATTCGCGATGGGCATAATCCCGCCAATATCGATAAATTCAACCGGTGCGACAGCTAAAAGAAAAGTGAACATCGATAACAGGCCAGAGTTCAATGCTCGTAGACCATAAGATTCGGCTAAGCTAAAGCCGATACTAAAAGAGGCATACAGTGCAAATATCCCCATGCTAAGTTGGAATGGCGCAAGAATATTACCCATACCAATGAACTCAACCAGTGAGTGCCATCCGTCTAGGAAAAAATTACCTTTTCCTGGAGGAAATGCTAGAACTAGAAGCAAAGAGCCAACAATTAAGAATGGCATTGTAGCGACAAACCCGTCCTTAATTGCATTGATGTGCCTTTGTGTTGATACTTTACCGGCAATGGGCGATACGGTATTTTCAACAAAATTCATCACGTTATTAAATAGTGACATAATTAATCCTATTGGTTATTAGTGTTGTAAAGCGAGATAGCTTGGTTAAGCACTAACTCACCGTTCATCATCCCGTAATTAGCCATTTCAATAAGCCCGCATCCTTTACCTTCGGAGTCGGCACGAGCTTTGAAATCGTTAAACTTAAACTTCACTTGTGGAGCAACAAGACAAACATCATTTTGTGCTAAGTGCGTTTCAAATTCTGATATTGAGAAGGCATCAATAGTGCAATCAATTCCCCGCTCTTCTGCTGACTCTTTCATTTTTTTAACCAACATGCTTGTGGACATACCGGCTGAACAACATAAAAAAATTCTCATAAATTCCATCCTAAAAAGTTAATTTGCATTAAAAATTTACGGGGTGATATTAACCTTCAAAAAAATGAAAATATAACGAGGTCATCACAAGTTTTTAATTTTCATTTTATTGAGGATATATCTGAGTTAATTTTTGTGAGTTAAGTTCAAATAATGAAAACCAATAGCTTTGTCTCAGCATCACACCAGTGTGATCCAACGCACCTATTGATAACTAAACGGCCATTAATGTAGGAAAAGTACTTTTAATCCCTAAAACAAAGTGAATACGTTAGACTTTTAGGGAGAGGAATTGACGGAGCACACAGAGGTTTATATGACAGAATATAACCATAAGCAGGCACAACGAGTGGTGAAGGTGCTGACTAGAAGCGAGATCAACTTGACCAATAAATTACCTAGAAGGTATCAAAGGCTTAGTCAGAATATCTAGAATAGCCTTAACTTTTCTAATTTATTGATGTTATTGGGGAAACGACAGCATATTTTCGAAAGTAGGAATGAAAGACATAAAAATCCGATATTAGAAACTTAATATCGGATGTGAAACCTTTTAAAGATCGGTCAAATGAACCTTGAATTTTCTTAACCGATTGCTATCAAGCCAAAAGCTCATTTTCAATGATATCTCTTTGTTTATTAAGAAGAATACAGACTTTGATTGTTACAATCTTCTGCGCTGTATCTCACAGTTTACGTATGTGCTATTGTGCTTGTTGATCTGCTCTTTATTTCATCGCTGTTCATCTTTGTGATAAGCCTCCTGTTCTTTAAATTTCGGTATCATTGGATAGCTGTAGCTTTCTATCATCCCTACCGTTTGCCAAAGATATTCGTGCACTCAACATTTGCCGAACACTGTGAAAGATCTACAGTTTCACTATGCAAAATAAGAAATCGAACCAGAGTTGAATAATTAAATATAAATAAAAATGGGCTAATTAATATCCGCCCATTTTTGTTTAAGATAATGAAGATTCTTGCTTATCAAGAGTTCGTACTGATAGATGAATTTCATCACCATTCATCCATACGCGATCAAGTGTGAATGAACAAGCCATCGCACCTTCATTTAACTCATCTAAAGTTTGCATCGCTTGAGCAATTAAGTCGCCTAGTGGGTATTGCTCTGGCTCATTTTCATCATCAGCCTCAAAACTGACCAGAAAGTGGGCATGTTCACCCTCTTTTAGCATCTCATCAATATTCGTCACTTCAATATTGACATCTAATACCACATCTAGCCCGTTCATTTTTTCAAGTAAAGCGGTACTTTTGGGTGTAACAACGTACATAGTTATTTCCTCGAGCTTACATTTGGTCGATTCGTTGACGTTTATAAATAGTTATATCGATAACATGGTATTACGTGCGATATAAAATTTTCACGATATGCCAACCGAATTTAGTTTTCACCAAATGAGGAGTGATGGTTTCAGCGCTAAAGACCACTTTATCAAACTGTGGAACCATTTGGCCTTTCTTAAATTCGCCTAAATCGCCCCCTTTTTTACCTGAAGGGCAAGTGGAGTACTTTCTTGCGAGTTCAGCAAATTTTTTGCCTTTTTTAAGCTGAGCCATAATGTCTTCAGCTTTGTCTTTGTGCTTCACCAAAATATGAAGCGCGTGTGCGGTTCTTGCCATTGTTTTACCGTAGAGGTCAGTGGTACGCCTATAAAGTGGAACTTATCAAGATACGATAAGTGAGGCAAATTTTTTAACTAATTAAGGCCATTTAATTAATTTTTGAAAATCGCATGATTTAACTCAGGATTATAGTAGTGAGCCAATATGTGACCAATCAATGACGTTTCATTTAATAAAATCTATACCTCAAGCTAAATTAATCTAACCGAAGAATCGTTATTGCCGTCATATTGTATGATTAATATCAGTGCCTGAATTCATTCCCTTTAAAGGCATCATCATGAACAATAAACTGTACGTCCCCCTTCTACTATCCGCTCTACTAGTTGGGTGTAACGATAGCAACGATAATAACAATACATCGGCTCCTGAGATCACTCCTCCAGAAAGTTACACTACTACTTTAAACATAGTATCTGCCAATATGTGGCAAAATTTATATCGAGATTTCAATGATACTAGTTCGTTTGAGGTTGCCGTAAAAGAACTTCAACATGCCAATGCAGACATTATTTTTTTCCAAGAAGCGACTGGAATAACAGCAAGAATGGCAGAGCGACTTGGTATGCACTATTACCATGGAAATAATAGTGTTGGAAGTGTTGGGATCTTGTCTAAGCATCCTATAAAAAATACCATTGATGCCCATAATGAATATGGTGGAAATATTGGTGCTGTCCTTGATGTCAATGGACGTGACGTTATTGTCTTTTCAAATCACTTAGATTACACACGCTATATCACTTACGATGCAAGAGGTGGGAACGGTATAACATGGCAAGCTCATGCCGGCTGTCTCCCGATCACTAGCCAAGAAGATCTTGATGCATTAAATCTTCAATCATACCGCCCACGTCAAGCTAGTTACATGCTTGAACAGCTATCCCCTTACCTTGAAAATAATGCAGTTATCATTTTCGGTGGCGACTTAAACGAAGCCTCTGGACTAGATTGGACTGAAGATACAGCCAATATGTATGATCGAAAAGGAACGGTTCATGACTTTATGACTCATAGACGCATTCTGGACGCAGGATATACTGACAGCTATCGTCATCTCTATCCTGATCCTGCAACCAATATGGGAGCAACTTGGCCATTCCATATAGATGATAGTTGGACACAAGGTGCATCATACGTCAATGAGTGTGGTCGAGGATTAGACGACCGTGATCGTATTGATTTCATTTACTACAATGCGAACGCTGAAGATATTGAGTTAGTAGATGCCTCACTAATTGGACCAAGAATTAAAACTTACTTCCCTGGGCCTCATGGTGAAGATGATACTTATCAATGGGATGAAAAACACTCTGGCATGCATGTCAACGAACATGGAGAACCGACATACGAAGAACGTGATTTTGTCTCAGACCACTTATGGTATAAAGCAACATTTACACTATCGACACCAGGTTATGATTCTGAGCAAGAAAGCGTGATCAATCATGCTCAATTCAAAGATATCACCATTGCGGAAGGTGAAAACGATGGCATTAATATTTCGTTTAATTTGACGAATACTGATTTATGGGACGATGCACTTAACTACCAAATCGAAGTATCAGGAGACAATGATCTTACCGCATGGTTATCTCATACATTAAATCAACGTCCAAATGAACAAGATCTAATCAGTATTGATGTACCCGAAACAGTTTTAGCTACGCTAGATGGCTCTACTAAAAACAATAGCCTACAAATACGTTATGTTGCTGGAAATCAACGTAAACACCTAGCTGTATTCACTATTCTAAAAGAGGATATTCCTCGCCTTACCAAGTAAGAAAATGGGGTCAGGTCTAGAAATTTGCAGGCTAGACTTTATCTAACCTGCAAATTTCTAGACCTGACCCCGATTAGATTAATGGCGCGTTGGACCGCGTCTTACCAAATCTTGCCCGTTTTGGAATACATCTTCTGTTACCCAGCGAGACAGTAAAAGCTGATGATTATCATCCAATACCGCTACAAAGCGGCGACCGTCTTTGTTGCTCGTAGCTAAGGCCAGTCCAGCCACATTGGTTAGGCTAAAACCGCCATTTTCGACCGCGACTAAAAACGCTTCAAGCTCTTCTAGGGTAGTAATAATGTCCGCATCATTGTTCATGTGTATTTTCTCTGGTGGGCAAAGTAATCGTGGCAGAATGGTGCGATATTTTATTCTAGAATGCAACTTTATGATGAGACTAGGTCGAAAGCTGGCGATAACCGTTGGACAGTCATATTAGCTTGAGCCTTTCTGGATGTTTAATCGCAGTAAACCCAAATTGTCAGTACAAGCCATGCAGGCTCACTCCAGATTAAATCGAGCGATTTCTTTCATAGAGCGAGCTTAACATAGGCTCTTTAACTGTGGCGATTAAGGCTTAAGATTGACTGGCTTTTAGTTCCGTTAAGTATTTAATCCAATTGATCGTCGAAGGCGTCGAGTCTATTTGATTGGCCTTTTGCGCATGATTGAGCGCCTTTGCAATATCCCCTAAGCGATAATAAGCCTCAACACTGGTGAGCTCTGTTCTCAAGCTGGTTTTTTGCTTTTTCAGTTGTGCGAGCGCCGTTTGGTATTGCTTGTTTCGCATCAGCAGTTGAATATACGGCCAGCGATATTGAGGGTCCTGACTGCTGGCTTTAGCCCATGCCTCAAGCGACTCTGTCCATTCTCGCGCTTGCTGCCAATACTGCGCTTCAATGGCAAAATCTTTGGCTGGCGTCGCCTTAGATTTGTTTAAATCATGGAACACTTCTGCGGCCTTTAACGGCACTTTTTGTTTGGAGTACAGCTGCGCCAACATGCGATATTGTGCTTCGGTTAACTGAAATCCAGCCCTTTGATACTGCTTAGTCGCAGCTAATGCTTGTGGGTAATCTTCAACTCGTAAATACAGATTGATGGTTTGAACCCACCAGCGATCACTTTTAGGCTCTAACCCTCTTAGTGCTAGCGTCGTTTTTAATGCACTGCGCCATTGGGTTAATGACAACTCAGCACCTAATCGTAAACTCAATACTGACACTTGCTGAGCACCACCTATGGCGAAATAGTGATTCACAGCCGTGATGACAGGCTGCCATTGCTCAAGGTGATAGTTGCCTTGCGCAATACGTAACCACACTTGCTGAATGGCATTTGGGGCAATGATTTTATGGGTGTTATTTTGCGCAATGATCTCGTGATAGGTTTTTATTGCTTGGCGGGTATGGCCATTCGAGAGCTGGACATCCGCTAACATACGCAAGGTTTCTAAGTGTTGTTCAACGGGCAAACCATTGGACGTAATCGCTTTCGATAGCGCAGCTTCAGCTTTGTGCGGCTGCTTTTCTTGCCAGTACAAAATGCCCAGCATTCGTTGTACCACAGAAGTGTCATACACTCGGCTGGTTGAGATACTTTCTAGCACCTTTATCGCCTTGACGTTGTGATCATTGCTTTGTAGCTCATACGCTTTATACAGACGAGTGGCAACATTACGACTGAGCTCTTGAGCGTGTGCCGTACTCGCAATCAAGCTGATAAACAGGGCTAAAGTAGGTAGTAAGTACTTCATTTTTGCAGTCTGAACTCCAACTTCAACGTTTGCCCTTTTTGCGCGATGGCTTTGCCATTAACGATCAAAGGTTGATACTTCCAGCGTTGTAATGCTCGTGTGGCTTCTCGGTCAAAAATACGCTTCGGCTTACTGTCCACCACTTCAATATCGGTTGGGCGACCTCTATCGTTAATGGTAAAGCTCATCACCACATAGCCTTCTATTTTACGGCTTAACGCACGAGCAGGATAACGCGGTTCAATTCGTTGTAGAGGCATCACTTGCTGATTATGCCCAATATTAACCGAGCCCGGATTCGCAATAGCTAAACCTGATACCGCGGTATCAACGGTCACCAACGGCATCTCAAACTTTTGCATGGTAAAAGGCGTATCTGAAAGCTGGCTTGAATTATTGCTTTTCATTTCCGGTGGTTGCGTAGGTTTTTTAGGAGGGTCAGGTAGCTGACGCTGACGTCTTTGCGCATGACTCTCTTGCTCAACCTGGACAATATCAAAACGCACGATTGATTGTTGTTCAGGCAGTGGGCTTTTACCTAAGTTCACTAGCCACGTCATAAAACCAAACACAAAGCAGGTCAGTAGCAGCGCAACAGGTAAAGCGATAAATAATCGTTTCATCAACAATCTCTATTTCGCGACCGTTGCCAGAGCGATTTTCTCAATGCCCGCGCCTTTGACGCCATCCATGACTTGTACCACTGTGCCGTTAAAGGCAAATTTATCCGCTTGGATCACCACAGAAGCATCCGGTTTATCAATCAGTAAGTTTTCCAATGTGGCCTGTACACGCTCAACATCGATGAGACGTTTATCAATATAAACCAAGTTATTGTCGGTAATCGCGATAAAAATACCCGCATCTTGCTGACTGGTGGCATTCGCCGCTTGAGGGCGATTCACTTCTACCCCGGACTCACGCACAAATGAGCTGGTCACAATAAAAAAGATCAACATGATAAATACGATGTCGAGCATCGAAGTCATATCCACTTGCGCTTCATCATTGCGCTGGCGACGTCGTCCTAATCTCATTTCAATAAAACCTTTAAAAACTGTATACGCATTTTACTAACCGTTATGAGTTCGCAATAAACGCTCTAAATGCAATTGCTTACGTTCAGCAAGCCCGCACAATCTAGAATAAATAAACATGCTCACTAGAGCCGCGACCATGCCAGCCATTGTGGGAATCGTCGCCATAGAAATGCCAGCAGCCATTAAACGAGGCTCACTATTACCTTGCGCGGCCATCACATCAAAGACGGAAATCATACCGGTCACGGTTCCCAGTAACCCCAGCATAGGGAATAAAGAGATCAATACTTTCATCAATGATAATGAACGATTTAAATTCAGCTCTGACTCTGATAACCACGCCTCACGCTGACACAGAGCAAACCATGAATGACGATCACTGCGTTGTTGCCACTTCTGCACCCATTGCTGTTGGTATTTAGGGAATACCCACACAAAATACATCACCCTATCGAGCACTAATATCCAAAAGATCAGCATCACAAAGGCAAGCCACCATAAAACCGGACCACCACGAAACATCAACTGCTCAATCGAGCCGAAAATGGGGAGATCCGTTAACTGGCTCAAAAATGCCAACATCTCGCTCATTACGCGATAACCTCTTGGCTAGCATTTTGCTCAGTAGTGAGTTTCAGGTTTTGCGCTTGTTCCGCTCTTTCTGCAACCAAGCCAACTCCCTGCTTCTCTATGATGTTACGAATGCCTTCCGATAAGCTAGACAGCATGTTGTGCACTAGTAGTAATGGCATCGCTGCAATAAGCCCAAGCACAGTGGTGATAAGAGCCATTGAAATACCACCCGCCATAATACGAGGGTCGGCATTACCAAATTGAGTGATGGTTTGGAACGTATCTATCATGCCTGTTACTGTTCCTAACAGCCCCAACATTGGCGCAATAGCGGCAAGCAACTTCACCGTTGAAATGCCCTTTTCTAAACTCTCTTGCTCGTCCATCACCGCTTCAAGCAAACGAAGCTCTAACGCTTCAATCGTGGGGCTTTTATCCTCTTTATGTACCAACATGACGCGACCCAAAGGGTTGTCGGCTGTTGGACTGTCGACCTGTTTTAGCTGTTTCGATATTTTGGATTTAATGGAAAGCAAAATAAGCGCGCGGTACACCCCAATGAGCAGACCTATCAGCAGTAAACCTAAAATGATCTTACCAACGATGCCACCCTGCTCAATGCGTTGTATTAGGGTAGGATTGTTCGCCAATTGCTCTAACAATGCCCCGCGAGTCGCATCCACAGCAACCACAGATACCCCCTGACTGACCTTCATACTAGAAAGCAGAGCCGAATCAGGCTGAACACTATAACGTGTTGCAATATGCTTACTTGCATCCCATGCTAAGTAACCCTCTTCATCCGCTAAAGCAAACGCACCCAAACGCAGAACTTGTTTTTGCGAGATTTCGCCAGAGTGATCCACATAAGGAACCGACACCAACGAGGCTTGAGCGCCGGCATTGATTTGGTGTACGTACGCCTGCCAAAGACCATATAACTCGTCTTTTGTCGGAATCGATTTTGCCTCAATGATGGCCGAGACAACAGCAACATCCGCGGCTGCACCAATGGAAGCAACCGAGCGTTGTTGCTCAAGCTGCACATCTTTGGCTGCCTGACGTACGACCCCAAAAATCTCGCCTAAACTGCCGGTGGCTAACGTCAGTTGTTTCTCTTTATCCGCCAGAATTTGTTCATTCACTTGGAAGGTATCGCTGAGGGTCTGAATGTCTTTGTCGAGGCGCTTGCGTTTCGCCTGCAAAGCGTTTAATTCTCGCTTTAATTGCGCTTCTGTTGCCGCAAATTCTCCTTCACGCTGTTTGTTGGCTTTTTGTTCGGCGGCTTTAGCGTGCGCGGTTTGATTTAACAGACTTTGGTTGGCGTAACTGGGTGCAATGCTAAACAGCATCATCACACTTAATGTTATAGTGGCTAGGTAGCGTTTCATTGTGAGATCTCCTGCCCTTGAGTTAACGATACGGGTAATTTCAGCAATGAAGGTGACGCTTGTTTTGCTGCAACATCAAAGGCTTTATCAATGTCGTGTCCTAGGCGACTGTTTTGCTCTAACCACACTTTTTGACTTGCATCCCACGCCCAATAGCGTTGGCGATCATTGGAACGAGCCACTAAAGCGATGCGCCCTAGATAAAGTTGCTCAACAATCATTGATTTACCGTCAAATTGAATCGGCCCTGAATACGCTCCCATCTTAGTGCCGTAATCCATTTCTATCTGGTAGGCTTCCAAGATGCGGCGGTATTTTTCCGCATCACTGACATCCGCTTGCGTCATCATATGTTTAAGGCTGGTCAGTCGCTTAGCACGCGCCTCAGTTCGAATCGGACGATCATTCGCGTTGATCGCTTCCAGACCTTCTAGCATTTCGTACATCAAAGGAACAATGCTTTGGCGAGTATCATCAATTTTTGAAATTTGGGAGTCATAGCTAGCCAACTCTTCGGTTTGGCTGCTAATCAAGCCATTAAGATGTTTTTGGTACACCTCTAGGTTGTGTACTTCTCGCTTAATAGCAGCAATATCAGCTTCTAAACGAATGGCCTGTGCACTGCTTTTAACGACTTTCTTTTGACTGTTCGCTGCACTCTTGGTGATTTGAGTCTCGATGTTTTGAGACTGTTGCAATGTGCTCTGTTGGGAGGCAAACGCGAGCGAACTGACTAAAGATAAGCCTGCTACTAATAGAGTTCGCATGGTGTTGTGGTTCATAGGGTTCTCATTAAATCTTTGATTTAGCTGATATTGAATAGGAGCATATCCTGCTAGACAGACGCTCGACACGCTATTCATGTGTATATAATACCTGCTGTGCAAACGCTTTGATCTCACCCCAGCGTTCATAAAAATATGTCAAAAAAGGAGAAACAAAGTCCAAACGGTGACACAAACGCAAATGAGAAGCGGTATTATCTACTATTGATGGGCGTTATATTAGGGATACCGACCATCGGATGCAATAGAGTTATGAGCTATCTGTCTATTTACACTCATAATTTATCAAATAACCTCTTTATAAAGCTCTGTGATCTAGAAAATGGACACTTAATGAAGCTTGATGGTTTTTACGTTCAGAGATAACCACTATTAGGTGGGTATAAATTGCTTGCCTCTCTTGACCCAAGACCGATAAACGGTGTTTAATTGCGCCCCTTTCTGCGAGATAGACCTTTGGAGAACACTATGGCAATCGGCTTTGACTACGGTACCGCAAACTGCTCAGTCGCACACATTATCGATAACCAGGCCATTCACATCCCACTGGACAACGATCAGAAGTACATTTCATCAACCCTTTGTGCTCCCACTTCTGAGGCAATCTCAGAGTATCTGTTTCGTCGTAAAAATATTCTTCCTATTACTGAGCACGGTGAGGCTATCTTAAAGCGTGCTATTCGTAGCAATCAGGAAGAAGGCATTGACGTGATGGAAGAAGAGATTCTCTTTGGTCAAGCGGCACTGGATCTCTATTTGCAGGAACCAAAAGATGTGTATTACATTAAATCGCCGAAATCATTTCTTGGTGCGCGCGGCTTAAAAGAAGTGCAACTGGCGTTCTTTGAAGACCTCGTGTGCGCCATGATGGAGAACATCAAGTCGCAAGCTGAAACCTCTTTAGGCTATTCAATCACCGATACTGTTATCGGTCGCCCAGTCAACTTTCTTGGGCGCGGCGGAGAAAAATCCAACCAGCAAGCGCAAGATATTTTACTGCGTGCCGCTACCCGAGCGGGTTTTAAAAACATCGAGTTTCAATTTGAACCTGTTGCGGCTGGACTGGATTACGAAAGCACCTTGACTGAAAATAAAAATGTGTTAATCGTCGATATCGGCGGTGGTACAACCGACTGCTCTATGATCCAAATGGGCCCTTCTTGGCTTGGCAAGAGCGATCGCACACAAACTCTGCTTGGGCATACCGGCCAGCTTGTCGGAGGAAACGATCTTGATATCCATATAGCCTATAAGCAATTTATGACGGCGTTGGGGAAAGGAGGTCGAAAACGTTCCGGGCTAGAGCTTCCTATTAGTCAGTTTTGGCATTCTATTTTAATCAACAACGTACAAGCTCAGCGTGAATTTTACGCTAAAGAGAACTTGCCTGTACTCAAGCAATTGCAACGAGAAGCAGTGGATCCTGCCAAACTGGCACGCATGATTGAAGTTCACCAAGGGGCGCTGGGTTACAGCATTGTCTCTGAGGCCGAAAAAACAAAAATTGCTCTGTCGGAAGCAGAGCACTATCACGCAAACATCAAACTGCTCTCTGAAATCATTGAAGTGCCCGTATTGCAGCAAGAAATGGAAGCGGCGATCGCAGTTCCTAAAGATAAGATTACAAAGCTGGTATTAGAAGCGGTAAAACAATCTCAAATCACTCCAGATGTAGTCTTTATGACCGGTGGCTCGGCGCGCTCAACCACACTGCAAAATGCGGTGAAATCTGTACTACCGAACATCCCTATCGTCAGTGGCAATTACTTTGGTTCCGTCACGGCTGGGCTGGCACGTTGGGCAGACGTTTGTTTTAAATAGCGTCGAGCAATCGCAGTCATTACCCTTTATGGGTATTGTCATAGCCGTTGACGGTTACAGTTGGTATAAATCTCAGATTGTGGCTATATTCGTAAAAGAACGAATATTAGGCGATTGATGTTTGAGGGATGTATGAATATAAAGCCAATACAATTTGTGATCTTAGGTGTTATTGTCGGCTTCTCAATGAATGGCTTATACGACATGACGCTAGAAGCGCGTTCAGCCAGCATGGCAAAACAAAGTGGACAGAGCACCTCTGTCACATTTTCCAACTGCACCCTTGATGCTAAAAACTCTTAAGCACGCAAATTAGCGTGCTTATCTCACCTCTTCATTATGATGAGTTACGCTCTATGAGAGCGAAGCTTATGCCCAATCAATAGCGTAAATAACCACATCCAAGACAATGATCCACCGGACTCTTCAGCCAAGATATCCGCTTCTTCTTCTGGGGTGTAGTTTTCGCGATCAAATTCAGTCACTATCGTCTTCGGAACTTCTCGCCCCGCTAATACGCTATCAATCCAATCTCGATATTCTGCGACTTCAGTGTAAGCCGAGGAGTAGTCCGCACTCGGATCGCCACATTGGGAAGGACCATAGCTGGTAATACCGACCTGAATATACTGAGTACCGTTGTACCAAAACAAAGGCCCGCCAGAGTCCCCCCCACAAGTAGAGTTACGTAACTGGGAATCAATATCTACATCACCTTGCAAACACAACTGCTTACTACTGATATTGGCGGATTCACACGCTGAGCTCGATAATATCCTTTGTGTGATTCCCTGCAATATATTGTCGTTCCCCGTATCTGAACGAGTATAACCATGCCCAATGGATAGCATCTCGGTTCCGACCACGTTATACACATTGGCATCCGCTAACGAAGCCAATTGCGTATAGTCAGAGGATGAAACTGGCATTGGTTGTTCTAATTTTATAATCGCAATATCGTCTGGCCAACTTAAGTTAGCGCTATCTATAAAGGTGCTTGGGTAATAAAACTCACTGGCTCGGATCAGCTCAACTTTAGGTAATGTACCTACACGCGCAATAATTTGTTGTTCATTTTGCAACTGAGGCGCGACAGAGGTGTAGGTATAATAATATGAATCTCCCTCTACGCAGTGAGCTGCGGTTAATACATGGTATTGATCAAGAATAGTGCCGCCACAATAGTTTTGATGCAGCCCGGAAGTATCTAACTGATCAAAATATAAACTGGCAAACGAGGGGTACATTTGCACGGATATAGGGGTGCCATTGACGATGTAAGTGCTTGCTACACCTTGTGCAAAACTTGCGGGAACAGGACCAAGCGCTATTGCTGTGCAAATAGCAATTTGACATGATTTGTACATATACGACTCCATAAAATAGCGCCTACCTTATACTCATCGTCTTCAATAACAGTTCATCCTAGCGAGTATCAATGCTATGTCTGATCAATTATTGCGATGGGTACAGCAATCCTTTGCTCGTGATTGAAAAACCACAATGTAGGCCATACAAGTCAGTTTCACACTAAACCAACACCACTGCAACATTATTCACATACATCAATAAATATAGCGTTGTGCGATCAAATTTGCACCAGTGGATAAAACGATTTTTACGCTACTCTACGGGGATCTCCTCCCTTCCAGATAAAAAAAATGCAGTGCATTCAATGCACTGCGTTTTCATATTGTTAAAATGTTTGCTGCGTTTGAGCGCGCTTTATTTGTCAGCACGACCCATAAATGCTTTGTCTGAAGTGTTCACACGAACCTTCTCGCCGCCAGCAATGTATTCAGGAACCTGGATAATAAGACCAGTCGATAGCGTTGCAGGCTTAGTACGCGCCGCCGCTGATGCACCCTTAATTGAAGGGTCAGTTTCTACGATTTCCAATTCCACAACAGAAGGAAGTTCAAGCGCTACAGGACTGCCATCAACAAGCAGTACAAATAGACCTTGCGTTTCTTCATTCACGAACTGAAGTTCTTCTTCAATGCTCTCTTTATTGAAGTTGTATGGCGTGTAGTCTTCACTGTCCATAAATACGTATTCATCACCATCCACGTAAGAGAACGTTGAAGGGTGACGACTGAAATCTGCAAGGTTAATGATTTCATCGGCTTTAAAGCTCTCATCGGCCTTTGCACCTGTTGCGACATCATACATACGCATACGGTATAGGCTGGCTCCAGCACGACCACTTGGCGTTAGTTTGTTGATTTCTTTAACGAAGTACACTTTACCGTTGTGCTCAATCGCAGCACTTTTTTTGATTTCACTTGCCTTAGGCATTGTTATTCCCTTGTCTCATTTAAGATCTTTCAAGCCAGAGTATACAAGGTCAAAAAGGGTTGATCATCCTCTACGATCAAATTGTTAGAAATAACGGTCAAATATCTATTTCCATGTTTTCTTCACACAACGATGATGACAGCGTAGCAGATAAAAGTACATCATCAATCTTTTAAGCAATCTGTTCATTGCATAGGAAAAAGCAAAAACCAATAGAGCACAACCCATTGCTAATCTTTGCCGACTCAACGATAATTCAACAAAGAAAGCGTTAGAGGATTACAGCATGTCAAGCAAGATAACCAGTATGGTTTGGAGTCTAAAGTTAGTTGTTGGTGAAAGTAAACTTGTGTTGCTGGCATTAGCCGAACTTGCTGATAGAAACGGCAACTTCCAAACCACATATGCAGAACTTCAATCTCTAACAGGTATGAGTAATGGGGCTATTAATACCATACTCCATCACCTTTCTAGCAATCAAAGTAAACTAGTTAATTTGAATAATCACCGTACTTATAATCATAGTGACAACCTTTCTGGGAGCTTACACCTAGATAATAATTTGATGATTTCTCAACAATCGGCTCCAGTATTGCCTGATTTATATGCTCAAGCACAAACGCAAAGAGAAAACTTTCACAAACGACCGCAAAAAAGTAGATTAAATCGAGGACAAAGATCGCAAATTACTCCTCTAGACAAATCGGCGAAAGAAAAGACTTACCACATATGGCAGGTTCATGAGGCAGAGATACATGACTGGGCTGAAGGGCTCTTGTTCAAAATGGGAGTGGGCGGAAATACTGAGATCTGGCAATCTTTGGTTCAAGACGTACATAAATCCGGAGAAGAAATTTTTACTCTTAGCCAATTAATTAACCGACTACACCAGAAAATTAATTTCTATAAACAATCTCGACTTGCCAATACTGGTAATAATTCGTTTTCCCGACCAGCTAAACAATCAGCTATGAGTGAATTTGAGGAAAAATTCAAGGATTATTATCCTAGTGACGAATTTGATGGTTAATAGGCTCACTATAACCTTAACCTTTTATTTACTTTAAATATTACTAAGTGATTCATGATGAATAATGAACGAGACAAAATAAAAAAAATTAGTGACGTTATAGGCTCGTCATTTGAAGAGCATTTAGCCAGAGCAGGAAAGCAGTCAAAGCAATCCTCATTAGGAAAAGTAAGGGAATCCAATGCTCCTAGTTATAGGCGACAGAATGCAGGCCAAAATAGGGCTTTAGAAACTAGGCATAATGTGTCTAATCGTCGTGGTTTAACAAATCCTAATTCTCAGAAAGTACTTGATGAGTACCACAGGCTGGGTAAAAGTGAACAGATACTGCGCGTTTGGGCTATGCTGATGCAAGCATTTGATTCAAAAATGAAGCATTACTTTGGCGAAGAACCTGATAGTCACTTTATGCACTTCGCTGCCGATTTAACCCCTGACTCATTTGCTCGCCTTCAGGCTAACCTACTTGAACGTTTAGACGAAGATCGTGAGTGGCCTCCATCATTAATCAGGCTGAAGCAATTAGCAAACTCACCAACGAAAGAAGTAATGTATCAGGCACGACAGCATCTTTTTCATGCTCCCGTACCTATAAATAAGCTAGATCGTGTCGAGTTGTTTGTAAAAAAACACAAAATGAGGGAAGTTAGAAGTTTACCTGAGAAAAACTTTGAGCGGGAATTCAATCGTAAATACATTCAGTGGTTTAGAGATGTTATTTTCCATGATATGGATATAACACTTGAAGAAAGGCAACAGGAAATCAGCCGACATGTTCAGGCTTCTACTGAAACACACCATGATCAAGCTGTGAATAAGATAATTTCTCAAGGGCAAGCATTTGAAAACCCTATGGGAGCGCGTATTAAATCAATTATCGGTAACAAACACATTCAAGTAGATGAAATAACTGACGATGCAGCATTTGTAAAACAAACACAAACTGAAAATCAGGATTCAAATTAATGCGTAATTTTGAAATATTGGAGAGAGGAGAAAAGTACTTCCGCTGTAGCGTAGACGGTAAAAGCCATTGCCGTATTATTATTGATGATTACAGCAAAGGGCTATCTTTAGGGAAGCACCGATTACATGTTGAAGAGATCACTGATAGGTATGTGCATTTTGCACATGACGCTGTCTTCAAGCTTACCCTCCCACTATCACAGCAACACTCAATAGAGATCTGTACTTTAAAGGCAGGGAGGAAGAACACAGTCACCTACAAAGAATGTCTACGATTAGGTGGAAAGTGGGAACCAATATTAAATGAATGGGTCTTTTCTTCTTCAGTAAAAGACAAAGTTGAACAACTAAGAAGCATTGTTAAATCTAGACAAATATTAGTAGAAATCAAATTTAAAGAAACTATCTCACATCTAGGTAAGAATCTGACTATATTCGGATACGAAACAGTCAAAGGTATAAAAGTAAACAATGCCCCAATACTAGGATCAGGAATTACCTTAAAAAAAGGCGATATAACATTTATTAACAGCCCAATAAGTAAAATTATTATTCGCTCAGGGACAGTATTACGACTGAAAATACCTGAAAAAATGTTAATATCCGAAGTTTTTCGAGAAGATTACCTTGCTGCAACTGATTTAAGCGTTTTGAAGTAATAAAATTATCGACTCTACGATTTATTGTGAGCTTTCAGAAAACTGTACGCCTACTTATAATTAATCTTGTCATGGATAAGAATAAGCATCATGAGTAAAAAAGGTCTAGAACTCTTCGCTCACAAAATAGTGAGGTCTATTAAAACCCAATAAAATTTTGACCACTTAAAAAATCACAGAGTAACTTGAGATAGTCTTCAATGCCAAACTTAGGTAGCCACCTTGGTTTTAAAACATACAGTGGCCACTTGTTTAAAGCCGTCCTAACTAACATAAGATTTAGGACGGCTTTTTACCACCTATAAGCTTAGATTTATATACTATGCATTATCTAATCGGATATGGCTGTTTTTCAGATCATCACGGCTAATGCCCTTGCTGTCATTCATGCTATTGAAGTGACGAAGTAGCTCAGTGATCGCTTCGATAGAGGCGAGCAAATCACCTGTATGCGCAGATTCTGATGAAGTGTGCATATTACGGATAGGATAACCAATCGTAATTGCCGCGCTGTCTACGCCAGCAAGCGCTGCCGCCATACCGTCTGTACCCATATCACGGCCAGAGAAGTCTAGCTGGCATGGAATGCCTTTTTCACGACATAGGGTATCCATAGTTTGTACTAAGTATTCAGATGATACTGAGCCGCGTCCAATGGTAAAGCCTGCGCCCATTTTCAATGGGTTCATGTTACGACTGCCAATGCCTGGCGCCGCTTCGTAGTCATGATTAACGTCAGTTGCAATCAAGATGTCAGGTTTTAGCTCACCCACTACTTGTGTTGAACCAAAACGACCAATCTCTTCATGAGTCGCGATAGTGTAAAGCACGCGAACGTTATCTAGACCTTCTGCCGCGAGAGTACGTGCAATTTCAGTCACAGAGAAACAACCTAGACCGTTATCAAGGTAAGCGCCGTAGAACGTGTCTGCCGCCACGCCACGTTTAATAGGGCGGTCTAGCAAGATTGGGTCACCCACGCGCAAACCTAGTGCCTCAACTTGCGCTTTACGGTCTTCACCGTGCATTTGTAGTTCTAGGTAGATAGATTCAGGTTTAATGCCCTGAGTACCGCTACGTTGCGCTGGAGTAGAAAAGTGAATCGCACCAAGCGCTTCAACGGTTGCGCCTTTGATCGTTTTGTAAGATCCAATATTGTCAGGATCTTGACAGAATACTTGTACTTCGTGACCAATCAATGTGGTCGGCAAGAAAGAGTCGGTATTGATCCATACTTTACCATCGGCATCAATTTTACGAACTTGCATACGGATTTTATCCGCATGACCCACGATCATAACGCTGGTTAGATCATCACGGCCCGGATGAGAATCGAACACAATGCTCGCGTTGCCTTTAAATTGATGGATACCCCAGCCTTGTGGCATGAAAGATTCAAACTCTGGTTTGATAATGCCGTAACTCATTGCAGCTTCAAAGCCAATTGGCGAAGGTGCAGAGAGTACTTTAGACATAAATTCGAATTGTTGCTGTGGCATAGGCTGAGCCCATGACTGACTTTGATTATTTTCTGTAGTCATTGTAATTCTTCTTGGCATTTACTGTTGGCAGCTAAATTAATACCTGACGCCAATGAATTCAAGGAATTTACGTATAACTCACCACTTTATAGGCACTTACATGCACATCAATGGCTAGATAGGATTTCAATAAGAGAGATAAAGAAAGGGGAAACTAAAATATTAACTCAAAGCGTTCTGGATCACGAAAACGACTTGAGTTCACATTGTTACAATAGGCTAAGAGTGATAATTAGCTGGCTTTTTTAAATTTAGTGCTGGTTTGAATACGCAGTTTTTGAAACCAAAAACGCTTGCGTCCAATAGAACGAGACATAACTCTCCTTAAATAATTTAGGGTCCTCTTTTTTCAGACGCAATAATGCTGACTGAAATTGACGGGGTGGATAAGATTTTATTTATATTGATGTAGCGAAGAAAATAACTAACGAGACGAACATTTACAGCTTGCAGATGTGTGACGGGTTTTTACTTGCGATGTTACGATATAAATGACTAATAGGTGTGCAACGAAAAGTTAGCGTAGACGATCACAGACCGTCTACGCCGACTAAAACTTAGATAGCTACAACGTCAGCAGCTTGAAGGCCTTTTTGACCTTGCTCAACTGTGAAAGACACTTTTTGGCCTTCAGCTAGAGTTTTGAAACCTTCAGAAGCGATAGCACGGAAGTGAACGAATACGTCCTGGCCGCCATTGTCTTGAGTTAGGAAACCAAAACCTTTCTCTTCGTTAAACCATTTTACGATACCAGTAGTTTTGTTAGACATAATGTGTCCCTTATTTTTAAAATCATATTTATTCGCGAAATTGCGAGACGCTGAAATTTTGAATTATTTAATGCTACGATGAAGCTAAGGAAACACTGAGGATGACTACACAAACGAAGGAATTCTGAGGGTTTTGCTTTTACTTTATATTTCATTAATAACTCTGAATCACAGAGTGAAATTGGATACTACACTAATTTATCAGGCTGTAAAGGCTTTAATTTAGTCTATATCGATGTTTTTTTAACTTATCCCTTCTCCCCTTCATCACTTTAACCACATAAGCTCTGGCTCAATATTTTGCGCTACAAGTGCAGAAATCACTCTATAAACAAGCCATTAGCATCTAATACAACATACGCAACTCATGTCTTATGACCGGATACAAAAATAGATTTGGTCATAATAAGGTCGGTGTAAATATTTGTGTTTATCGTGTATTTCAGAAAGGAAAGAGCCTCAGAGAGAGGGTGAGTCACCTGAGGCCTTAGGGGATCAGAACTACTACTGTTCTGAAGTTTCTCTGCTAAAAGAACCGGTATTCCCTGTGGTAAGTCTTACGCTTCACTGCTTACTTAGGGAGCCTAACCTGTCGCTTATTCTAGGGACAAGTCAGCATATAACTGATACCAACCTAAATGAACATTCAAGTTGGTATATAGGAGCCCGAAGGCTCCTTTTACATCATTTAGTGACGAGAGCGTGAGCCGGTTAGCTCTACTGCACGTAACTGGGCAATGGCTTTCGCTAGTTCAAGCTGAGCTTGAGCAAAGTTAGCGTCCATATCGCCTTTGTTGATGTTTTCTAATGCAGCACGTTTTGCTTCTTCTGCGCGAGCACGGTCAATATCTTTACCGTGTAGGGCAGTATCCGCTAGAACAGTCACTACATCAGGTTGCACTTCCACTAAGCCGCCAGAAACATAAAGCACTTGCTCTTCTTGTTTCTCGCCAGTAACAAACACGGTTACCCCTGGCTTGATTTTGCTAAGAAGTGGCGAGTGACCTGGGCGAATACCCAGCTCACCGTCAGCGCCTGAAACCGCAAGGGCATGTGCAGGCCCTGAAAACAGCGTACCTTCCGCACTTACGATGTTAAGTTGAAATGTATTCTCTGTAACTCCGATAGCCATAATGCACTCTGCCTCTTAGATAGATTTCGCTTTTTCAAGCACTTCGTCGATAGAACCACAGTACAAGAATGCTTGTTCTGGGATATCGTCGTATTGACCGTCTAGCAAGCCTTTAAAGCCTGACAGTGTTTCGCTTAGAGGTACGAATACACCTTTCTGACCAGTAAATACTTCCGCTACGTGGTAAGGCTGAGTTAGGAAACGTTCAATCTTACGAGCACGAGATACAGTTTGCTTATCTTCTTGAGATAGCTCATCCATACCTAGGATAGCGATGATATCTTTAAGTTCTTTATAACGTTGTAGCGTAGTTTGAACTTTTTGCGCAATGTTGTAGTGCTCTTCACCAACAACTAGAGGATCTAGCTGACGAGAAGTTGAGTCTAGTGGATCGATTGCTGGGTAAAGACCTAGCGCTGCGATGTTACGAGACAATACAACGGTTGCATCCAAGTGAGCAAACGTGGTTGCTGGCGATGGGTCAGTCAAGTCATCCGCAGGTACGTATACCGCTTGGATTGAAGTGATAGAACCTTGGCGAGTTGAAGTGATACGCTCTTGCAGAACACCCATCTCTTCAGCCAGTGTTGGCTGGTAACCTACCGCTGAAGGCATACGACCTAGCAGTGCTGATACTTCTGTACCCGCAAGTGTGTAACGGTAGATGTTATCGATGAATAGCAGTACGTCACGACCTTCATCACGGAAACGCTCAGCCATTGTAAGACCAGTAAGCGCTACACGTAGACGGTTTCCTGGTGGCTCGTTCATTTGGCCGTAAACCATGGCAACTTTGTCTAGAACGCCGGCTTCTTTCATTTCGTAGTAGAAGTCATTACCTTCACGAGTACGTTCACCAACACCAGTAAATACTGATAAACCTGAGTGAGCTTTCGCGATGTTGTTGATAAGCTCCATCATGTTTACGGTTTTACCTACACCCGCACCACCGAACAGACCGATTTTACCACCTTTAGCGAATGGACAGATAAGGTCGATAACCTTAACGCCAGTCTCTAGTAGCTCAGTGCTGTTTGCTTGATCTTCATAAGAAGGTGCAGCACGGTGAATCTCGTAGTTTTCTTTCTGACCAATCTCACCACATTCATCGATAGGGTGACCTAGTACGTTCATGATACGACCAAGCGTTTCTTCACCTACAGGTACTGTGATTGGAGAGCCAGTGTTCTCAACTTCAAGGCCACGACGTAGACCGTCAGAGGTACCCATTGCGATACAGCGAACGATACCGCCGCCCATTTGTTGTTGAACTTCTAATACTAGCGAACCTACATCGTCGCCTAATACTGTCAATGCGTCATAAACGCGAGGACCGTTGTTGTGGCTGAATTCGACATCCACCACCGCACCGATCACTTTTACTATTTTACCAACACTCATGTCTAAATCCTCAAATTCTTTTCCGAACCCTATACCGCTTGGGCGCCTGAAACGATTTCGCTCAGTTCTTGGGTTATGGCAGCCTGACGCGCTTTGTTGTAAATCAACTGTAGGTTGTCAATCAGTTGACCAGCGTTGTCGGTGGCCGCTTTCATGGCTACCATTCGGGCTGCTTGCTCACACGCGATGCTCTCTACGATGCCTTGGTACACTTGCGACTCTACGTAGCGGTGTAACAATTCAGAGAGAATGTCTTTTGGTGCTTGCTCGTAGATGTAGTCCCAGCGGCGTGCTTGTTTAGCACTTGCATCTGCTTCTACATCTGACGGGTGTGGCAGCAATTGTACTGTCGTTGGGTCTTGCACCATGGTGTTGACGAACTTGTTGTAAACCAAATACAAACTGTCGATCTTACCTTCATCATAGTGTCCCAGCATCGCGTTCACAGTACCTAAGATATCTTCCAGTTTAGGAGTATCACCTAGGCCAGCAGTTTGCGCTACGACGTTACCAGCTCGTTGGAAGAAGTTAATCGCCTTTGAACCAATCAATGTGGTATCGACTTCTACTCCCTTCGCGCGCCATTTCTGCATGTCATCTAACACTTTCTTGAACAGGTTGTTGTTCAAGCCGCCACATAAGCCGCGGTCAGATGAAATGATGATGTACGCAACACGTTTTGGTTCACGCTGTTGAAGGTACGGGTGTTGGTATTCCAACGAACCCGACGCGACATGAGAGATAACCTGACGCATGTTCTCAGCATATGGGCGAGTTTGCTCCATATGGTCTTGAACTTTACGCATCTTACTTGCCGCAACCATCTCCATTGCACTGGTGATTTTCTGAGTGTTACCAACACTGCCTATCTTGGTGCGAATCTCTTTAGTATTTGCCATTATCTGCTCCTATTTGTTTCGATTTCTAGTCAACAAACCAGAGCTTTTATAATGACTGGACTGAAATAAAGCCTTTCAGTATCTCGTGTAAACCCGCTTCGATTTCGTCGTTGTAGTCACCCGTAGCGTTGATAGTTGCCATCAACTCTGGGTTTTGGCTGTTTGCGTAAGCCAACAACTCTTGTTCGAAGTAGCCGATTTTAGAGAGTTCAACGTCAGCCAAGTAACCTTTCTCAGCAGAGAAGATAACCACAGCTTGAGCTGCAACAGACATTGGTGCGTACTGTTTCTGTTTCATCAGTTCAGTTACGCGCTCACCATGGTCAAGCTGCTTACGAGTTGTCTCATCTAGGTCAGAAGAGAACTGTGCAAACGCTGCCAATTCACGGTATTGAGCCAATGCAGTACGGATACCACCAGACAGTTTCTTGATGATCTTGCTTTGAGCAGCACCACCAACACGTGATACAGAGATACCTGGATCAACCGCTGGACGTAAACCTGAGTTAAACAGTTGAGTCTGAAGGAAAATCTGACCATCTGTGATTGAGATTACGTTAGTTGGTACGAACGCTGATACGTCACCCGCTTGGGTTTCGATGATTGGTAGAGCAGTTAGAGAACCTGTTTTACCTTTCACTTCACCGTTAGTGAATTTCTCAACGTAAGCTTCGTTTACACGAGCCGCACGTTCTAGAAGGCGTGAGTGAAGGTAGAATACGTCACCAGGGAATGCTTCACGGCCCGGTGGACGTTTAAGTAGTAGCGAAATTTGACGGTAAGCTACTGCTTGTTTTGATAGATCATCATAAATGATAAGTGCATCTTCACCACGGTCACGGAAGTATTCGCCCATGGTACAACCTGCGTAAGGAGCAAGGTATTGAAGTGCAGCTGATTCAGACGCTGATGCTACTACTACGATAGTGTTCTCAAGAGCGCCGTGCTCTTCAAGTTTACGTACTACGTTAGCAATAGTTGATGCTTTCTGACCAATCGCTACATACACACATTTGATGCCAGAATCTTTCTGGTTAATGATTGCATCGATCGCCATTGCTGTTTTACCAGTTTGACGGTCACCGATGATTAGCTCACGCTGACCACGGCCGATTGGCACCATTGTATCAACGGCTTTATAGCCAGTTTGAATTGGTTGGTCTACAGATTGACGCTCGATTACACCCGGTGCAATAACTTCTACTGGGTTTAGTTGGTCAAAGCTGATTGCGCCTTTACCATCGATTGGCTCACCAAGGGTGTTAACCACACGACCAAGCAGTCCGTTACCTACTGGTACTTCTAAGATACGACCAGTACCTTTTACTTTCATACCTTCAGAAAGGTCTGTGTAAGGGCCCATAACTACGGCGCCTACAGAGTATTGCTCAAGGTTAAGTGCAAGTGCGAACTTACCACCTGGCAATTCAATCATCTCACCTTGCATTACGTCTGCAAGACCGTTGATTGTGATGATGCCATCACGAACAGAGACGATAGTACCTTCATTGCGAGCTTCAGTGCTCACATTAAATTTTGCGATACGCTCTCTGATCAGATCGCTAATTTCATTTGAATTTAATTGCATATCTGTTACCTATCTCGCGTGAAGTTGACTAGCTAGTCGGCTGATTGATGTGTTCACTGAACCATCGATGATTGTTTCGCCTGCTTGGACGACAATCCCGCCTACCATCGTGTTATCGAGCACTTGCTCTAGTTCAACTCGACGCTCTAATTTTTTCTCAAGTGCGGCAGTCAATGACGCGACTTGCTCTTGTGTAAGTGATTCTGAGCTTGTGACAGTCACAGGGATAACACGTTCATGTTCATCCTTTAGCTCGGTAAACAGGTCGTACAACTCTTTGACAACTGAAAGACGGCCATTTTCTGCCAGAACTTTAATCAGGTTGATAACGTGTTCATCAACAAGTCCTTGGCAAACCTCAATCATGATGTCAGCCAGTGTTTCGGCTTGTTGTGCACCTGCACCTTGCGCTGAAGAAATCTCACTTGCGATAGTTTCTTCTTCTGCCACCGCTACAAGAATTGACAGCATTTGTTGCCATTCTTGTAACTTATTTTCGCTCAAAGCAAAGTCAAACGATGCTTTGGCGTAGGGATGAGCAATACTTGTGTACTCTGACATATTGCCTCCGCTTAGATTTCACTTATCAATTGATCAACTAGAGCTCGGTTCGCTTCAGAATCCAGGTTCTTACTAATCAACTTCTGTGCACTTTCAATTACTGCGTCTGCCATTTTCGCCTGAAGTTCTTGACGTAATTTTTGACGCTCGCCTTCTAGTTCGGCTCTACCTTGTTCTAAGATGCGTGCTTTTTCTTGTTCAGCTTCTTGCTGAGCTAAGCTGATGATTTCGCTACGGCGTTTGTTGCCTTGCTCTACCATTTCAGTCACATTGCGTTTCGCATCTTCGATGATTTGAGCACCGTTTGCTTTGGCTATTTCTAGCTCTTTAGCTGCATTTTCTGAATGGCGTAGGCCTTCAGCAATTTCTTTTTGGCGCTCGTCTAACATCGCTGTGAGAGGTGGCCATACATATTTCATACATAGCCAAACAAAGATCACGAATGAAATTGCTTGTCCGAGCATGCTTGCATTTAAGTTCATACCTTCACCACTAAACTAAATTTTGAATACTTATAAATCGTTCTTTTTTAAGCTTGTAAAATTTGAGTTAAGCTACTGCGAAGATGATGTATAGACCGATACCAACACCGATCATAGGTACCGCATCCACAAGACCCATCATGATGAAGAACTGAGTACGAAGCATTGGTGTTAGGTCAGGTTGACGTGCTACACCTTCAAGGTATTTACCTGCTAGGTTACCGATACCAGATGCTGCACCCGCTGCACCAAGACCAATTAGCAATGCACCTGCTACGTATAAAACTGCGCTTACGATATCCATTTGTATCTCCGATATATAAATTTGTTAATTAATTCTGGTTAATAATTAGTGTTCTTCTGTTGCCATGCCTAGGTAGACGATGGTAAGAACCATAAAAATAAATGCTTGTAAGAAAACGATTAAGATGTGGAACAGTGCCCATGGAACACTCAGTGCCCATTGCATCCACCATGGCATTAATGCAATCAGGATGAAGATCATTTCACCTGCGTACATGTTTCCGAATAATCGTAAACCTAGTGATATTGGTTTTGAAATTAACGTTACTAGTTCAAGTACAAGGTTAACTGGGTATAAAAGCGGATTATCAAATGGCTGAGTTGTTAACTCTTTAATAAACCCTTTCAGTCCCTTGTGTTTAAATGTGTAAGTTAATAACAGGATAAATACACCGAGTGCCATCGACATTGGGATGTTTACATCCGCGGTCGGTAAGTCTCTAAAGTGTGTAAAGCCCATTGCTTGAGTAAGCTGTGAAATTAAATCGATAGGTAGTAAGTCGATTGCGTTCATTAACAACACCCATACAAAGGTGGTTAATGCCAAAGGACCAATCAATTTATCTTCTGCTTGGAAAATCTCTTTTACTAGATTGTTTACAAATTCGAAAATCACTTCGATTAAACATTGAAAACGTCCAGGAACGCCGCTGGTTCCTTTAGTCACAACATATCGAAAAGCGCCAATGAATAGTAAACCTGTGATCCAAGACACCAACATAGAATCTATGTTCAATGCCCAGAAACCATCACCTGCAGTAAAGAAAGTTAAGTGGTGCTCTATATAGTCATGAGCAGTAGTAATATGTTCCATACTACGCGTACTCCGATGTGTGTGAGCCGATAATAAACGGCGCAAAGAAATAACCAATCATAGTCACTACATACGCTTCTAAAATAACTGGGTTATCCAGACCGAAGAATCGGAATGCAAGGATAAACATTACAAAGGTATATATGATTTTCACTACACGACTCATTTGCATAAGATCGCGTAAACTATAATTAGGATTTTTTTGAACCTTAAGGCTTGCATACATAAAACCAATCAGCGGTGGTAACATCGCAATAACGACACCCAATGCTGCAGATTCCATATCTACTTTATTACCGAAAATAACTTCAAATAAAACTACACCGACGGCTAATACTACTTGGCAAAGAACAACTCTTTTTGCAGCAACAAGAATGTCACCGCTGATTCCATCCAGCCTCATAATAAACCTCGTATTTGGCAGTTAAACTTAATATAAAGAACAGTCGAAAATGACTCGTTGTAATAACTTGATTCTTGGCTGCTCTCTATACATCCCCACGAAGTCTCGCCATATAAAACTTATTGGCTATAACTTCGATACCGTTAAGTTACGCTTAAATTTCCGTGATCAAAATACCAAATATCGACATCAATCATTCCATTTATGATAATTGTGTCACTTTGTTATGAAACAAAACATCTGACACTCGATGCGTTCATAAATAAGTCAAAGATATACAACAGGTTGCATCGTAAATAGAAGAAAACGTAAAGGAGATAAGGGTTGTATTTATTATTGAAAGGTAATTGTGCATATATGGAATGAGTGAATATTGCTGTTTTTCGGGGGGAATATCTTGATTAATGGTAAGACGTTACGTGGGTTAATAGCGAAAGATTATGACACTATGACTTATTTCTCGAAGTGAAATAAATGCCACACAACATATGCAACAGCTTGATTACAAATAAGAATTTTTTCTATTCAGTGATCTTGTTCAAATACCGTTTTTTGTTTCAATGCTATTATCCGGTCGCACAAAGTTTACTCATTAAATAGCCTTTCACGGTAGGAGCTCTATGGACACCCCCACATTAAATCGCATTCACAATAAAGACAAAACCTTAGAAAGCGTATGTAAACAAGTCC
Source organism: Vibrio ezurae NBRC 102218 (assembly GCF_000467185.1). Lineage (GTDB taxonomy): Bacteria > Pseudomonadota > Gammaproteobacteria > Enterobacterales > Vibrionaceae > Vibrio > Vibrio ezurae. The sequence goes on along the minus strand of NZ_BATM01000044.1, from coordinate 27,204 downwards.
TAAGAGAGAATAGCTTTTATAATCAGAGTGAATTAAGAAGAAGCTTAATAGAGCATGGTTTTGAAGGTATTAGCCAATCGACCGTGTCTCGTTTACTTTGCCAACTAGGCGTCATTAAAGTGGCTAACTCTGTCGGTAAAAAGGTGTATTGTTTAGCACCAGAAAGCAGCCCAATCCGTTTTAATTCCTCGATTGCGTCTCAAATTGACTCCATTCAACATAATAAGGCTATGGTCGTGGTAAAAACCAAACCCGGCAGTGCACAACTTATCGCACGACTTATCGACTTTGATACCAACGCTTCGATTTTGGCTTCTATTGCTGGGGACGATACGGTACTGGTGATCCCACAAGATGTGGATAATATTGAGCAGTGTAAAGCCGCGGTATTCAACATATTGGACTTTAATTAATCGTCCGCTCTTCTTTTTTTAAACCGCCGCCGATTTGCCCAAACACACTCTTGCTTACAAAGACTCTTTTGCTTATATGACAATTAAATTTATGGTACGTATTTGAATACCAACTAAAATAAAATGACATATCACTTCTAGTTTGGGCTGAAAAGGTTTACTTAGATGACAAAGAAACGATGGCTGTTCATCGGTAAACTGAGTGTATTATTGGGTATAGGTTGCTACTGGCAATCTCACTCCCTTTCTTCATCGGAAACCTACCACAACTCTGCTGAGACCATCAAACACACCTACGAGCACGATCTCTTTACGTTATCGGCCTACAAACAAGAACACTTTGGCTTACGTTTATTTAGACAGACACAAGATCCGAAATATCTTACCCTTATCCAACAAAATATTGCAGATATCGCCATTAAGCTCAATCAGCTGGCGGACGATCTCGCCGAGCAAAAATCATTGGCGCCGTACGCAGAACAAAGATTAAATCAGTATCGACAAAGTCACAGTGAACGTAGCCAAAGACGACTGCAAGCCACTGTAGATAAACCGGAATACTTTTATTTGGGATTGGATCTGCTGCGTTATATGGCTCGCATTGACAGCTATGGGTTAAAACACAAAGATGATGTGCTATTTCGTCAACGTTTACTGGACTACCCTTTTGCCGCACTGTTCTCCAACCAAGAGATGATCCAAGCCTGGGCGGCGCAATTAGCCAATCAAGCGTATTGGTTGAAACAGTTAGAACTGGGCGATTACGTTGAGTTATATACTCAAACCTTGCAACAAACCTATCCTGATGACCAAGACCATTTGTTAACAAAAGAGCAGTATGAAAACAAAATATATGGGATGACCCATCTTGTTATTGCAGACTCTGGTTACTACCAACACTCGGTAAACGAGAGCGATCACCCTTGGGTATTCCACTACTTCAAAAACAATATCGACACGATTATTGCCAACACCAAACAAGACGTAATCTCAGAGGTGGGGATCAGTTTGTTGCTGGCGGGGCTGGATGATGATCCTGCTGTAGACAAAACCCGTCAGGCAATCCAACACTCCATCGATAAAAACGCAGGCTTGGTCCCTTCCGCGAAAGGAAACATTAACTACAATCTTGGAGAGCATCGCAATCTGTTGGCTATTTTACTATTGGACTGGCATCAACCCACAGTTGGACCAAACATCCACAGCATTCCGCAGATCTTTGAGTCTCTTCCTTACGGGTTAGAAAAGAAAGAATAAAATAGGTCAAGCTTGGTATTTTACAAGGTAATAAGCAATGCGCCGCTTATTACCTTTAGTGTAAGACTCAATACTTGACCCTATACGATAAGATGACAAGAAGAGTGAGGGCGTTAAACCAGTTTCATCTCTTGAATAATGTCAGAGGCAATTTCAGGTTTGGTACTGGTTGGCTTTTCATGTAAATCTGATTTCAACTGACCTTTACGGTTTCTCAGACCAACATCCAGTTTTTTCAGTGCCGCAGTAATGGCTGGGTACATGACATCATTGGTGGATTTAGCCGACACTCTCACGCCTTCGTAGTTGGTAAAGATTTCGACTTCATGATGGCCGTGTTCTTTGGTAATGATAATGTCGCAGCTGATAAGTTGTGGGAAATGAGCTTCTATCTTACTAAACTTACTTTCTATCTCGACGCGTGAATCTTCGGTAATGGATACATGATGTGTTTGAATATTTACTTTCATTGTCGCTACCTTTGTTATCACTGTATGATTTAAACTTAGCAAACAACAATGGGTTTCACCAAGAATCCTCAAAGACATCTGTGATTCACTTCTGCGTTATAAAATATTATTCCCCTCCCCCCTTGAATATGACCTACTTTGACAACATATTTTGCTCGCGCACAATCATCTCCTCTAAAAAACGGTTAAATACCACGCAAAATACGCACACGAGAAAATGTAACTAAATGTACGGCGCTGCATTCTTTTTATTAATATTTGAATATGAAAAGTATTACTTATAAACCTTTTCGCTGCTGACGTGTGTGTTGCCAACCATCCTTACCGTTTATTCAAATCCAGCTTATCTACTCTATAAAAATCAATAAGCTATGAATATCATCAACATAAATACTAGTACTTCAGAAACGTAAATAGCTCCGGATACTTTACTGGAGGCACGGATATAAATACTCCGATAAACGCAATACTTTCCTGACGTTAGTTGCAAAAGAAAATCTCGACCTGCGGAGGCGGTCACAAAACTGACTATTTGTTAAAATGGTCGTCGAGATTATAAATCAATTGTATTACAATAAGGTTTATCAGATTTTTATTTGTTCCCCCACACTACGATTTATTCACGGGAGTTCGTATGAGCAACGACAAAGCGCTTGATGCTATCAGAAAGATGAAGCTAGAGAATGATACGTCAGCAGGTAACTTGGTAGACCTTCTACCGATCGAAGTTCAAAAAAGAGACTTTGACCTATCATTTTTGGATACTCTTTCAGAAGCACGTCCACGTCTTCTAGTTCAAGGCGCTGACCTTGCAGAGTTTAAGGCTAAAGTAAAAGCCGATCCTTCTTTCTGTATGTATGATGACTTCATCAAGAACTCTACTGAAAAGTTCTATGATACTGAACCGTACGATGAGCCTCAGGCATACCCACCAGAAACAGTAGGTAAAGCTTCTCTTTGGCGTCCTTACTGGCGTCAAATGTACGTAGATTGCCAAATGGCAATGAACGCGACTCGTAACCTATCTATTGCAGGTATCGTTAACGACGACGACGCGCTAATTGCAAAAGCAAAAGCTTGGACTCTTAAACTTGCTACATACGATCCAGATGGCGTGACATCTCGTGGTTACAATGACGAAGCGGCTTTCCGTGTTATTGCAGCTATGGCTTGGGGTTACGACTGGCTAAACGCACACTTCACTGATGAAGAACGTGAAATCGTTAAGAACGCATTGATCACTCGTCTAGACGAAATCATGCATCACCTTAAAGTGACGGTTGATCTACTGAACAACCCACTGAACAGCCACGGTGTTCGTTCTATTTCTTCTGCTATTATCCCAACGTGTATCGCGCTTTACCACGATCACCCTAAAGCAGGCGAATACATTGCTTACGCACTAGAATACTACGCAGTACACTACCCACCATGGGGCGGTGAAGACGGCGGTTGGGCTGAAGGCCCTGACTACTGGAACACACAAACTGCATTCCTAGGCGAAGCATTCGACCTATTGAAAGCATACTGTGGCGTAGACATGTTCAACAAAACATTCTACGAAAACACAGGTGACTTCCCACTATACTGCATGCCTGTTCACTCTAAGCGCGCTAGCTTCTGTGACCAGTCTTCAATTGGTGATTTCCCAGGTCTAAAACTGGCTTACAACATCAAGCACTACGCAGGTGTTAACCAAAAACCAGAATACGTTTGGTACTACAACCAACTTAAAGCTCGTGATACTGAAGCGCACACTAAATTCTACAACTTCGGTTGGTGGGACTTCGGCTACGACGATCTTCGTTTCAACATCCTTTGGGATGCACCAGAAGAGAAAGCGCCTTCAAACGATCCATTGTTGAAAGTATTCCCAATCACTGGTTGGGCTGCATTCCACAACAAGATGACTGAGCGCGAAGAGCACGTTCACATGGTGTTCAAATGTTCTCCATTTGGCTCAATCAGCCACTCTCATGGTGATCAAAACGCATTTACTCTACACGCATTTGGTGAAACTCTTGCGTCTATCACTGGCTACTACGGTGGTTTCGGTGTAGACATGCACACTAAATGGCGTCGTCACACGTTCTCTAAAAACCTTCCTCTATTTGGCGGTAAAGGTCAGTACGGTGAGAACAAAAATACTAAGTTTGAAGGTCACCAAGATCGCTACTGTATTGAAGCGGGCGGTAACATCACAGACTACGATACAGAATCTGATATCAAGATGGTTGAAGGTGATGCAACAGCATCATACAAATTCTTCGTTCCTGAAATCGAATCTTACAAGCGTAAAGTCTGGTTCGTTCAAGGTAAAGTATTCGTAGTTCAAGACAAAGCGACTCTTTCTGAAGAGAAAGACATGACTTGGCTAATGCACACAACTTACACTAACGAAGTGGCTGAGAAATCATTCACTATCCGTGGTGAAAAAGCGCATCTAGACGTACGCTTCATCAACGAATCTGAAGACAACATCACTTCTGTGAAAAATGTTGAAGGCTTCGGCGAAGTTGACCCATACGAATTCAAAGATCTTGAAATCCACCGTCACGTTGAAGTGGAATTCAAACCATCTAAAGAGCACAACATCCTAACTCTACTTGTTCCTAATAAGAACAACGGCGAGCAAGTTGAAGTGTCTCACAAATTAGTTGGCAACACTCTTGAGCTAACTGTTGATGGCGAAACAGCGACTATCGAACTGTAATTCTTTCGATACGCTAAGCTAAATGTGAAAGGCTCTAGATATTGTATCTAGAGCCTTTTTTATTGCATAAGGTACACTTAATCAGTTAACCCCTCGTTATGTTTCCATAACCAGTACGTCTACACCTCTCAACCGCTTCATCTCATATACATGTATAACTAAACAGTCATTGTATTAAAATCAACCGAAAAAACAGTTAGTTGTTCCTATATCTCAATTATCATTCGAAACTTTAGCACCTGTGTTGTATGTTAAAACAGTCTGTTCGAAGAGGGTGTAAGGAATCAAATGGCTAAACACTTCGATAATTTTTATATCTTTTGCCAAGTCGTTAAATTAGGCAGTATGAAAGCCGCAAGTGAGGAGCTAGAAATCCCTCTATCAACCGTAAGTAGACGCATTTCTACCTTAGAAGAAGATGTGAATACCCGCCTATTCATTCGCTCAAAAACCACCCTTACGCCCACCAGCACAGGCACCCAATATTATCAGCGTCTCGCGCCGCACTTTCTCAATCTTGCTGAAGAAATCGATAATATTAATAACGACAAAAATGACATTTCAGGTCGAGTTTCCATCGACTGTACTGATTTTGTATATCAGTACTTTATTAAAGACAAAGTGGAAGAGCTTTTAAGAAAATACCCTAAATTAAAATTAAAGTTCATCCCAGCTTCAGACACTTCTACATTAGACTCTGAGGCTGATATTGGTATTTTGGTGGGAGATCTACCAGACAGTAATCTCATCGCGAAAAAGCTCATGTCGATCAATGTAAAAATTGTCGCATCCCCTCACTTTATGCAAACACCGCCCACCAAGCTGGCGCAACTAAAAGAATTGGATTACATCGGCCATTTACAACATCAATTAATCACAGGCTACAATACGGCAAGCAGCCAGTTAGAAACGGTCAAACTGTACCCTAAAATTTCGCTAACCAGCGCCGAGTCAGTGGTCAATATGGCAAGAAACAATTTTGGTTTCGCCTTTGTGTCAGAATATATTGCTGAAAACGCCATCAAACAAGGTGAGTTAATTGAATGGATGACAGACTATGAGTTCCCTAGTCGCGACATCTCTTTGGTGTATCGCTACCGCGCACGCAAAACCAATGCACAACAAGTGGTGATTGATGCCATAGTGGCTGGTTTCAACGAGTACACAAAAACCCTACGTAAGTAACGTAGCAAGCTGTCAGTAATAAATGTTTCATTTTGTTCTAAGTCTCTGATTTGAGAACTGGCTTGCACACTTTCTCGGCAAATATAACTATTATTATACCAATCGAGTCATTAATGAGTCGTTGTAGCGGCTTTAGAGCCTTACTGCGACTCGATAATATCTGATCATTTGATTAGCATGATGAGTGGTTTTTAAGAGTTATTAATCGAAGGGGTGACGTTATGAACTACAAACATATTCTTGTCGCACTAGAGTTATCTGACGACAGTAAAGTACTGATCGAGAAAGCTTCTGCTCTAGCAAAAACATTTGAGGCTGAGGTTTCCTTTGTCCATATCGATGGGTCGCATGGAGAGATATACACCGAACTTGTGGATATCTGTACCGATGGTCAAGAACCTCCGATTAAACGAACCTCTGTCGAACAATTGCAACAGCTTACTGGTAATGTCGATTTTCCATTAAAACACTTCCTAATCGGGACAGGGGATCTCAGCGATAAACTGCCAAATACCATTGCCGAGTACGGATGCGATCTATTAATCTGTGGTCACCATCATGATTTTTGGAGCACTATTATCTCTTACTCCAAACATCTCATCCATAACTCCCCTATCGACATATTAGTGGTGCCACTAGAAGGCCAATAATCACTGTGATTTAATGCCTTAATCGCATGACACCAAACAGTATATCGATCTGCTTGGTGTCATTAATTTATAGCTAAATCATTGTTGTTTATGGTTTTCCTAGAAAACAAAATAAGTTCCTTCCATTTTATTCAATCTTAATTCCCCCTTTCATACCCTAGGTACAATCTTGTCATTTTCTATACTTATTACATAATACTTCAATAGAAAAGTAGTATCCGTTTAGGAGGGGTAATGAAACGACTCAAACCGATGATAACGCCTCAATATCGTCTGATCTGGGGCTGTTCCCTATTATTTTCAGTCTTATTCAATTTAAGCTTTTTTAAACACTTTATCGATGCGTTTCCCTTATCGGAGGGAAATATCGGATTTGCGCTCAGCGCACTCATACTGTTAATTGCCGTACATGCGCTGTTTTTCTCACTGTTGGCCGGACGGTATTTTACCAAGGCGATACTCATTGCAGGCTTTTTCATCGGTGCAAGCGCGGCTTACTTTGCATGGACCTACGGTGTGGTGGTCGACACAACCATGCTGCAAAATATGCTACAAACAGACACCGCTGAAGCCTTTGGTTTACTCTCAACCCAGCTGGTATTGGTTGTGGCAGCCTTTGCAGTTTTGCCCGCCGTCCTCATTTATAGAGCCTCTTTACATTACCAGTCCTTATTTATTGAAATAAGAGCCAAAATAATCTCTGTCATGCTCGCTATAGTGGTCATCATGCTCGCTTTGTTGGCCTACTCAGCCAACTACGCCTCATTTTTCCGAGAATACAAAAGCGTGCGTTACTACAGTGCACCACTGTTTCCTATTTACTCTGTAGGGAAATACTTCAAAGGTAACCACAGTGATTTGCTCAAACCTGCTGCAGAAATGGAAAATGTGTCACCCGATGCCAAAATTGTTCATACCACAAAAGACGCGCATCAACTGATCGTACTCATTGTGGGTGAAACAGGACGAGCAGACCATTTTTCCTTAAACGGTTATTCACGACAAACAAACCCTAAACTGACTCAACGTAAGGGCGTCATCAGTTTTTCAAACATGACCAGTTGTGGCACATCCACAGCAGTCTCTGTACCGTGTATGTTCTCTTCTGATTCACGTAAACAATTCAGTAGTGATTCCATCTATGACAAGCTTAACGCTCTGGACACTCTCTCCATGAACAAAGTCGCAGTGCTGTGGCGCGACAATAATTCCACCTCAAAAGGCGTAGCAAAACGAGTGGAGTATCAGTCATTTAAATCACCGGACACGAACACTGTCTGCGACCCTGAATGCCGCGACACCGGTATGCTTATCGGGCTTGATGACTACGTTAGCCAACACCCTGATCAAGATATCGTGATCGTATTGCATTCCATGGGCAGTCATGGTCCAGAGTACTATAAACGCTATCCGGCCAAGTTTGAGCACTACACTCCTGTATGTAAGAGTAATCAGCTCGACAAATGTTCAAGTGAAGAGATCATTAATGCGTATGACAACACCATACTCTATACCGACCATTTTATAGACCAAAGCATTGAGTGGTTAGACACCTATTCAAAGCACTATCGCACGGCATTACTCTATATGAGCGATCATGGAGAATCACTCGGCGAAGATGATATTTACTTACACGGTATGCCCTATGCGTTTGCGCCAGAAGTCCAAAAGCACGTTGCGGCAATCGCGTGGTTAAGTGATTCATCACCCTTTAAAGCCCAAGAGGTTATGAAAAATAAAGACCGACCATTTTCACAAGATAACTTCTATTGCTCTGTGCTTTCCCTGCTGGAAGTGCAAACCAAAACCTGTCCAAGCGGCGCATCTATCTTTACTACCCCACAGCAGTAACTCCCTAATTAAGGGGCAGATTCAACTCTAGCCCCTGCTCTCTGCGCATCAACATTGCATTTTTATTTCTAGCACGACAAAAGCCAATATCGCGATTTGCTTAAACCGACAAAGTACTTGTCATATTTCATTACACAAACGATGAAACTGTGATCAGTTGCGGTAAAAATCAAACAAAAAAGCAGAATCTAACCGTTGCGAGAGTCAGATCCACAAATGAAGCTTATTTGTAATATAAGATTACCTACGAGATGCAAGCAAATGCATATTATTGGTTAATCCCAATATTTGAATAAAATTCCCAAAAAAGGATATAAGGAATGAAAAAGTCTCTCATAACACTTATCGCATCATCGGTGCTGTTCACCGTAGGTGCACAAGCAAAAACAATCACTCTTGGCCATGCAATGAACTTAAACAGTGCAGCCCATGCAGGGATGGTTATTTTTGCGGACAAGGTCAAAGAGAAATCAAATGGCGATATCACCGTTAAGATTTTTCCTAATGGCATGTTAGGTTCAGAACGTGATCAGGCTGAGCAAGTGGTCACCGGAGCACTAGATATGGCTAAAATCAATGGCTCACTCGCCGAGTCATTTGAACCTACCTACAAAGCTATTTCCATTCCTTATCTATTTCGCAGCTCAGATCACATGCACAGCTTTATGCGCAGTGATGCCGCTGAAAAGCTTCTGATGTCCAGCAAAGGCAAAGGCTTCATTGGCATCACACTCTACGACTCAGGCTCTCGAAGCTTCTACAGCTCAAAGCCAATTCATTCTCCAGACGATCTTGCGGGTCTTAAAATTCGTGTACCAGAATCACCCACTATGATGGAAATGGTGCGCTTGCTGGGTGCAAGAGCAACACCAGTACCTTTCACAGAGGTATACACTGCACTTCAACAAGGCGTTATTGATGCCGCTGAAAACAATATTTCTAGCCTAGTTGAAATGAAGCACTCTGAAGTTGCCAAGTTCTATGCGATGGACCAACACATGATGACTCCAGATCTGATCATGATTTCTGAGTCTACGTGGGCAAGTTTAAAACCTGAACAGCAAAAAATCGTTAAAGAAGCAGCTCTAGAATCCATGGAAGAGGAAATTAAAATCTGGGCGGCTACTGACGAGAAGAATATGAAAGTCGCGAAAGAATCTGGCGTCACTTTCATTGAAGTTGATACGAGCAAGTTCCGCGAGAAGGTACTTCCTATGATCAACAGCGCGAAAAAAGACCCTGCGCTGAAATACTACATCGACGCAATCGAAGCGTTGTAATCACACCCATATCAATGCCCTCCTTTCATGGAGGGCTTAATCTTTAGCTGTTGACGTGGAGGAAGGATGTTCTCAGTTTTACGTCAGTTCAAAACTTTTCTAGACAAGGCTATTTTGACATTTTGCGGGGTTGCAATTGTCACACTAGTCATCACCGTAACCTGGCAAGTCTTTAGCCGCTATGTACTCAATGATCCAAGCTCATTTACCGACGAGCTCGCTCGCTACACCATGATTTGGTTCGGGCTGGCTGGTGCCAGTTACTTATTTGGCAAAAATGGGCATCTTGCGATCACCCTTTTTATTGGTTCTGTTAAAGCCAAACACCGTAAATATTTTCATGTCGCAATCAACCTCATCTCAGTGGCTTTCATTAGCCTTGCGATGGTAAAAGGTGGAATGCTATTGATGAGCCGAACTATGACGCAATTTTCACCCGCGTTGCAAATTCCGATGGCCTACGTTTATCTCATTTTGCCTCTATCCGGAATTATCATGCTGACTTATATCGTATTGAGCACCCTTGAGATGTTTGCTCCAGCACAACCCGCACAGGAAGGTGAATAATATGGATATTTCAATTGGCTTCTGGCTATTGTGCTTATTTTTATTTCTTATCGCATTTAGCGTGCCCATTGCGATTGCTATCGCGATGTCCTCGTTGGTGATCATGTGTTCTATTCTCCCCACCAATGTTGCTTTTATGACAGCCGGTCAAAAAATAGTCACTGGTATCGATAGCTTTAGCTTACTCGCCATCCCCTTCTTTATCTTAGCAGGCAACATCATGAATCGCGGGGGCATTGCCGCGCGATTGGTGCAGTTTGCCAAGATACTTGTTGGACGTCTGCCCGGTGCACTTTCACACGTGAATGTTTTAGCTAATATGTTGTTTGGCTCAGTCTCAGGTTCGGCTGTAGCTGCCGCGGCAGCCGTTGGCAAAACCTTAGAACCCGAGCTAGAGAAAGAAGGTTATGATAAGTCGTATTCCACCGCAGTAAACGTCGCATCGTGCCCTGCTGGCTTGCTGATTCCGCCCAGTAACTCATTGATTGTATTTTCTGTGGTCAGTGGAGGCACATCCATAGCCGCCCTATTTATTGCCGGTTACGTGCCGGGAATCTTAATGGGATTAAGCTGTATGGTCGTGGCCTATATTATTGCTAAAAGACGAGGCTATCGAAGCGCGGCGGTTGAGCTCTCTATGCGAGAAAAGCTCATCATCACTTGGCGCGCAATCCCTAGTTTAGGCTTGGTCGTCGTCGTGATTGGGGGCATTATCGGCGGCATTTTTACCGCGACAGAAGGAGCCTGTATAGCGGTGCTGTATTCGTTCGGTTTATCACTGTGTTACCGAACATTAGGTACAAAAGAGCTCAAAACCATTTGTGTCGAAACCGCTGAGATCACTGGCATCATGCTATTTTTGATTGGCGCTTCCACCATTATGTCTTGGGCGATGGCGTTTACAGGATTGCCAAGTATGATCAGCGAGTGGATGCTGTCTATTTCAGATAACCCCATCATCATCTTCATCTTGATGAACATCATCTTGCTGATTGTCGGCATGTTCATGGACTTAACCCCAGCGGTGTTAATTTTCACACCAATATTCATGCCTATTGCCACGCAACTGGGTATGCACCCCATCCACTTCGCAATGATGATGATATTCAATTTATGTATTGGTATTGCCACGCCGCCAGTGGGAACCGCGCTGTTTGTCGGATGCAGTGTCAGCGGTGCGAGAATTGAAGGGGTGATTCGAGCTATATTGCCGTTCTGTGCGGTGCTCATTGCCACCCTACTGCTGATTACCTTTATTCCATCAATCAGCTTAGCTTTGCCAAGAGCCTTTGGCTTGATCAATTAATCACATGCTAGTCCAGCAACACAAAAGGCATGCAAAGCATGCCTTTTTACTGTTCAGTCGTATTACCGAACAAGTTACTTTGAAAATGTAACCCGTTAAACAATTAAACAATGCGCCGAGTATTTTTCAATAAAGACTTACCAAACACATTAATAAGCGCACCAGTCACAATTAAGCCGCCTCCCAAGTAAGTCCAAATAGAAGGGAGCTCATTGAATATCCATACGCCAAGCAAGGCCGAGAACACAATCTGAATATAAGAGTATGCCGACGCTTTACCCGCATCTTGAGTCTGCATCGCTTTAGTCAAACCGTACTGGCCAATTTGAGTAAAAATCCCCACTAGAACCAACATAATCGTGATAAACACGCTAGGCCAGGCAAATTCATTCCAAATTAATAACGTAGAAACAGGCAGCGCCACCAATGGGAAATACATGATGATGACGGAGCTATCTTCCGTTTGGCTAAGCTTTCTTACGATAATATAAGCAATTGAACTGCCAAAAGCGCCACACAAAGCAATACCGATACTAAATAGCGGCACATCACTCACACGTCCAACTAAGCTTGGCTGAACCATCACAAACACCCCCAGCAAGCAAAGCCCAATGCATATCATAGTGGATTTTTGAATGCGTTCTTTTAAAAACAAAAGCCCTAGCAACGCCGTCGACACTGGATGCACATATTGCAAAATAGTCGCTTCAGCAAGAGGCAAGGTGGTCAACGCGTAATAGACACACATCAAAGCAGACGTACCCACAACCCCACGCAACAAAAGCAATCGCTTATTATTACCCCATGGCGAAATCCCTTTCCGTTTAACATCAGCATAACTAATAACGAAAGAAACCAAAGCTCTCGCGGCAACGATTTCAAATACAGGAATACCGTAATTACTGATGTACTTCACGCAGGCAGACATCAACGCAAAACCCACCGCAGACAGCAGCATGAATCGAACCCCTACCGGGATTGATGAGAAAGAAGACGCAGGCATAGGGGGATAGACACCGTAAAAAGAAGAGGAGATCGAATCATATATTAATGTGGGCTTGTTCACCATTAGCAGTATATAAAAGAGTTAGTGGTATGATGAGGGTTCCCACCAAAAGGTGTGCCTAACAACCAAAGACGCCAGTTTGGAGTGAACGGTATCCACTACAAACTGGCGTCAGGCTATTAACAAGTTCAATAAAATACTGACTCAATAGCATTAATATTGAATATGCTACTGTGCCCCTGAAAGAACTTTTGATTTTTCAATTTCTTCTTCAAGTTCATTGATACAGAAGTTTATATAATAGATATTAAATAAGAACGTGTAAAAAGAATTCATTGAGTAATCTATTTTATGATCATTTAACATCATTTTTTGAATTGATTTCTTAGCTTTGAATGCCCAAACAATATAAACTATTCCAGATAACAGACTTAGCAAACTGGCCAATGTAGAAAAATCAGTTTCAGATGAAAGAAAGGAAGACCAACCTATCATTGCGGCCAAAACAATTATAATTTTGTAATCGAAGATCTTATCTTCTAATATATCCTCAATCACACTATTGTTTTTAAATAACCACATAGCATTATAGACACCTAACGTTAGAACTGACAGTAAAACCAAGGTTAATGTTTTGGTGTTAACTTTACTCTTCAATATATTGGCTTTCACTTCCTTTACTCCATGTGCATTTTTATAAAATAAATTCGCTTCGTTCGCATAAGTGATTAAGATTTTGCTAGAGGCACCGGCACTGCAAGCGTAAACTTTAGTTGTACAGTAGCTCCAATACTAAAAATAACTTTAATGCCTGCAATATTTTTTACTTGATTTACAAATATTTGACTCATTTTGAAAACACTATGTTACATCAGTTTATTCATATAAATAAGGTTAATAATATACTGTTACGCCATAAAAATATCAGCCTATATAACACAACAGCATTAATAATAAATCATTAACAAAGGTAGGGAGATTTAAATAAAACACGAAGACTTCCGTGAATATTTAGATATATGAAATGTCTTGTATAAAATATGGGAAATGGACTTTCGGTTCAATGCGAAATCGATCCGATATAAAATAGAAAAGCATACTTACCTGTAACGACACACGAGATATTCTCTTAGCCATTCATAATAAGTATGCTTAAAAGCTTTGTAGATGATGTTAACCTGTAAATACTGGCTCTTCAGGGTATCTCACTAAGGTTTTTTCTGGTCTCGCCAACATATAGGCTAAGGTCAAAGGCCCAATACGACCAATAATCATCACCACGATCATAATGAGTTTTCCTGGCTCTGAAAGTTCAGCGGTAAGCCCGGCACTGACGCCGACCGTCGCAAACGCGGAAATGGTTTCAAAGATAATCACTTTAAATGGCGCTTGCTCGGTAATCATGAGTCCAAACATCGCGAAGAACAGCAAGATGCCACTGACCACGATAATGGCTAATGAACGAGTCACTGTTTGACTGCCAATAGTGCGATGAAACAGCACCACATGTTTTTTCTGGCTCAAAAAGCTCCACGTTGCCAAGGTGGCAACAACAAAAGTCGATACTTTAATACCACCACCGGTTGAGGTTGAACCGGCGCCAATAAGCATGAGTAACATCATAAACAACATGGCAGGAGAGGTGAGAGACGATAGGTCAATACTGTTAAAGCCTGCGGTACGCGCTGTGGCAGACTGGAAGAATGCAGCTAACCATTGGTCTGAAGCGGATAAGCTGCCTAAAGTGGCGGCGTTGTGTCGCTCAAGCAACCAGAAGGCGAGCGTACCTACAATCAGTAAGATCGGAGTGCCAAGTAGCATTATCTTGGTATGCAGTTGTAGGTGTCGTACGCCTTTATGGAGATTTGCCGAGAGATCGCCCACAACAGTAAAACCAAGACCGCCTAGGATAAACAAAGCGGCAAGACAGCTAATCACTATCGGATCGCCAACAAAACCCACCAAGCTGTCTGAGAATAGAGAAAACCCTGCATTGTTAAATGCAGAAATCGAATGGAACAGTGCGTAAAACATACCCGTGCTCCACCCCATGTCAGGGACCCATCGATAGCTCAGAATTAAAAACCCGACAAACTCTGCCACTAGGGCAAAAATGATGATTTTTTTGACTAGTCGATGCAAATTAATGCGGCGATCTTGCCCTAATGCTTCCTTTGCTAACGCTTGCTGCTGCAATGACAAACGTACACCAAACATATAGAGAAGAACGGCGGATAAGGTCATCTGACCTAATCCACCTATCTGCATAAGGATCATCAATAAGATTTGACCGCTCAGCGTAAAGTGCTGACCAGTATCTACTACGCCTAGCCCCGTAACGCTAATGGCTGAAGTTGCGGTAAAAAGCGCATCCGTCATCGACAACCCAGAAACGGAGAAAATTGGCAGTGTCAGTAGTACCGCTGACGGAAATAGAATCAACAAAAAGCTAAGAACAATGATTCTTGGCTCCCCACCTTTACCGCCCTTTCTTTCAGGCCCTAAGCTGTATACTCGACTCTGGTGAATTCTTGGTATCATAATGTTCGTAGTTTTTGTGCAAGTATGACTTCAGGCCCAACAATAATAATCACATCCCCAATTTCTAAGCTCTTTTTATAGCTTGGTGAGGCAATCACTTCAGGCCCGCGCTTCAAAGCAATAACACTGACGCCCTCTTCTCGGCACAATGACATATCAGCCAATGATTTACCGAGCATTTTAGCGCTGACAATCACTTCAGTTAATGCAATACCACTGCCTAAAGGATGGAAATCCTTCACGCGTTTATCAATCATCTGGTTAGCGATACGAATGCCCATTTCTCTTTCGGGCATAATGACTCTATCCGCACCGACTTTATGCAAAATTCTCGCGTGGAATCGGTCATTGGCTTTGACCCAAACAGTTTTACAATGCGCTTCTTTTAAGACTAAGGTTGTCAAAATACTGGCGTTAATATCACTGCCGATGGCAATCATCACCATATCGTATTCTTCAAGTTTGAGTTCTGCGACCGTTTCCTCTTGCGCACAGTTCGCCACAATCACTTCTGTTGAATACTCTATGGCCGTTTTTACGCGCTCTTCATCAACATCAATAGCCAGTACCTGTGCACCTGCTCGGCTTAACTCCTGACAAACCGACAAGCCAAATCTTCCCAGACCTATCACTGCATACTGCTTTTTCGCTGATCTCATCTACTTCCTCCAATGACGCTATTTGGTTCAACTACAACCGTTGCGATTTTCAGTATAGTAAACATCTGATTTACATAACGAAATATTGAATAATTAAAAGATAGTTATCAAAGTTCTTAAATTTTACATACTCGCTCAATTTACACTGTAAAGATTAACCACCTGTTGCGGCTGTGCTTGTCATACTTACCATTAAGATAATTACAAATAGAAACATTCTCTCAACAACACGATGCACGTACACACTATAAATTCTTATGCTTAATATTGATTATAATTCCCACGAACAAAAAATTTAATCGGCATCTTCGTAGTTAATATTTGTACTTTTATTAAGCACCAGTAAACCAAAACCTCTCCGCTCTAAATGCTACAAAATGTTAATAAAATGCACCTAATTGCGGAAAACTGCCTTCATTTCAGTGTCTACTCCATCACGATCTGACGCACTACTTTCCAGTAGTATTTGCCCTTTTTAGGCAAAACACATTAATCTAGTCAAGAACCCACTAATTTGCGAAATTACCCAATGACTCAAACGTCAAAACGATTTTCACTTTTAACGAATTATCAACAAGCGGAAGCTAAGAAGCGAAAGCAGTTTATTGAAAAGTATTTGGCTGAAACCGATCCTAAACACTTTCTGGAGCCAAATAGTTGGGAATTATTTTGCCAAGCTCACTGCGTTGAAATGCAAATAGCAAAACCCAAGCGTGAAGAATTTGCCAAATGGTGTTTTGATTTTCGAATGTGGCAAGGCGATCTTTTTGTATTAGCGCCTCAATCGACAAATAATGATCACTACTCCACTCAATGCGCAAATTCATAAATCACTTTAACGCCTTTTAGGGCCGTAAACCTTTCTTTAAATATGCGCTATCCTTGTAAATTCCTTACGATCTATAAGGAATAAATTAAACACTATAGGCTCTCTCAATAGCCTATAGTGTTACCTTACATCATCATCTAATTATCCCCATACCATCAATCACTTACAGTACTATTGGGCTTCTTGCTACTGACAATAACCATAAGATCTCATACTTATATAGACTATAATTTAACCACTCAAATCGTGAAGCATCATAAATATCAATAAAAATTTGAACCTATCATTAGTTTCATAAATGAAAGCTTGTCTTTCATTTTTAAATATGGATGATACACATCTTAATGATAATGATTCGCATAACCGTTCAAATATATAAAGATGCCCGCTCATCTCGCCAATCATTATTTCCCCACTATCAAGATGAATATTGTAGGATTTATGGATTGCTCTAACAAAATAACCCCATTAACTATAGGGATAATTGCCGCTTTGTATGGCGGATATGCCGCTGCCCAAACTCAAACTGACACAGCCGCAACAGAAGATAATAATGACCAAGAGGTTGTCGTGGTCACTGGAACGGCGCTGACCGTTGATCGGTTAGAACTAGAGCAATCACCAAAAGATAATCCTACGATCTCTGAAGCTCTCAAACATGAACCGAGAGTGGGTATTAATGACGCACAAAGTTCGATGCAAGGTGGTGACCTTACACCTGAAGAAATCTCTCTTTCGGGCGCAAGACCTCATCAAACGAAATACACGATTGACGGCGTAGGCATCAATAACAGCACCACTTTTGGTGGCGGAAGCGATTTGCCTGGCAGTTTAAGCTCAGGACATACCTCTGGTTATTTCATTGATACCAACCTGATTGATAGCATAGAAGTGCTGGACTATAACGTTGGCGCTGAATACGGGGGCTTTACAGGCGGTGTGGTCAACGCCAGTCTGCGTAAACCTACCGATGAATTTGTGATTGATTACAACTATCGCATGAATGACAGTTCTTGGAACGCCAAGCAAAAGGTAGGCAGCAACTTTCAAGATAGTTATGGCACTCCTATTGATGGCTCAGGCTATTATCAGCCTAACTACCAAAAGCGCATGCATGCCTTGCACATTGCAGGACCAATTAGTGAGAATCAAAAGCTCGCGCTTAACGTCAGCCATCAAGCATCGGACATTCCATTGGCGAATGACAAAGATACCGATGAGACCATGGACAATCTCTTCATTACCCACATCTGGGAATCAGGCCGATGGCAAACAACAAGTGACGTACGCTACACCGCTCATCATAAAAACAGCTTTTTAAACGATCACAATAACAATAATGCTGTCGTAGATGGCAGTGATTCAACCACGTCTCACGCTGGGATCGGCGCGACATTTAAACTGGATTACATGTTCGATAATGGGCACTGGGAGAATACCCTGGCATACGATCGCTTAAATGATGAACGTGAATCTAACACCGACTATTTTTCGACGAACATCATACGCACTGCTACAGGATTCGACAGATATAATCAGGGCAGTTACGGTAGCCTTCAGAAAAATCAAGACTCATACCAGTTTAAATCAGCCTACTATGTTGATCCGACTTATTTTGGCTCGATTGAGTTTCAGCCAAGCTTTGGGGTAGAGGCTAGCCACCAGCAAGGTACCGTTGATCGCGCCAACGAGTTTGCGGCATACCAATATCTTGATTTAGGTATAGGTAGTCCAAGTATTTCAAGCTTAACTCGCTACCATGCCGGAAACTATGATGTGAACGTTCAGCAATATGGCCTCTTTGCCGATAGCAAAATGCAATGGGAGCGTTGGGGATTATACTTAGGCGGTCGTGTCGACCATTTGAGCGGATTTAACAAAACCGTTTTCTCTCCTCGTATTACAACCAGCTGGGATTTTGATCTTGTAAACACCAATCGCATTACCTTAGGTGCTAACCGCTACTACAGCTCAAATCTACTCGGCTTAGCACTAGAAGCGGAACAATATCAATATTACTCTCGCTCGAGTAACTGTACTCCAAACGACGGTGATTGGAGTAATGTCGATGCAAGCAATCTCACATGTGCATCACATCAAACATACGATAACTTATCTCTAAGCTCAGCTGATGTGCCTTATGCAGACGAACTTAGCGCGTCTTGGGACATCAATATCAACAACTTCTCATTCAATACGACATACATCTATCGTATGCAAAGAGATGGCCTGACTTACTCTGAAGACGCAACACAAAATACAGCGACTATTCACAACAATCTTGAAAGTGAAAACCACATTGTCAGCCTTGATGTTGCCACTCGTAAACCATACGAACTTGCGGGAGGTTACTTCAGCGCAAACTGGAAAGTCGCATACAACTACCGCCGTGGACACGGAGATATTAAAGGTAGGTACGGTGAAGGTGACAGCCTAGATGTTGGGTTCCAAGATACGTGGGTAATGATTGATGGTGAGCTTGTTCGCTACAGTGAGATGAATGTCAGTGGTTACCAAGAGCCCCTTAAAAGTAGCTTAGATCTTAATATGTTTTGGGCGGATGCCGGGTTAGTTTGGAACAACCGCATTAACTATACGCAAGGCAAAACAGATCTTGTATACCTTAATTCGGTAAAGGTTGATATCGACGGACAAGAAGAAAACATCAACTCATTAAAATCTGTAGATCTGGATGACTACGTCACTTGGGATATGGCTGTTAACTGGACCCCAACCCAGCTTGGTAATCATGTCATTTTAGGCTTGAGTGTCACCAACCTTCTTAATACTCAAGAGGTTATCTCAACGTCTGGTTATTACGTTGACGGCGTTGTTAACCCAGATGATTTTTTCAACCAAGGTCGACAAATATGGCTAAACGTCAATCTACGTAATTAACCCCAATGCCATTCATATTCATCTCTTTTGAGCACTCTTATCACTAATCAGGAGCTGGCGCGCATTGCGCGCCACTATCGTATGAAAACTATCCCCTTTTTAATTGCGGCGTGTATTGCCATAACAGGCTGCCAGCACAGTAAAATAGACATTGACGATCCTCAGTTACCCATACGCCAAGATATGGTTCAAGGCGAACTCGACAACGGCATGCGTTATATTTTAGTCGAAAATGACCGTCCTAAAGATCGCGTCTCCCTACAACTTGTTATTCATGCCGGCTCTTTAGATGAAGAAGAAGACCAAAAAGGCATTGCGCATTTAGTAGAACATATGGCGTTTAATGGTACGGAGCAATTTCCGGCAAATACCTTAATTGAACACCAACAAACCTTAGGTATGGTATTTGGGCGTGATGTAAACGCAATGACCGAATACTACACCACCTCTTATTTCCTTCACCTACCCAATAACTCAGAAAAGATGTTGAGCGAAGGGTTTAATATGCTCTCTCAACAAGCCAGTGCACTGGTGTTTGACCAAGATGAATTGGAACGTGAACGTCCTGTTGTTGAAGAAGAGTGGAGAAATACTCTGAGTATGATGGCGCGCTTAGGCAAAGCAAACCGCCAGATTCTACTCGAAGGTAGTCGCTTTGGAGATAGAGAACCCATTGGTGACATGGAGTTGGTGCGTCACGTGGATGCCAGTCGTATCGAGGCATTTTGGCACGATTGGTACCACCCTAATAATATGACCTTAATTGTGGTCGGCTCAACCGACCAAGACGAAGTAGAGAAAATGCTTAATCGCTACTTTGGCGCTTTACCTGCACAAGAGTTACCAAAACGTCATAACTTAAATGTACCGCTAGACAACACCTTACACCTCAAAGTCATTGCGGATAAAGAAATTACGACAGAAGTCCTCTCTTTCAACTTTAGAGATTATGAAGTTACTCCGCACACTGAGTCCGAGTTACGTACCAAGCTGGTCAACGATATCACCATGCAAGTACTTAATAAGCGTCTACGCGAGCAATACAATGTAGAGAGCGACAACATCAGTAAAATAATGATGTCAACTCGTCCTATGGCAGCAGGCTATCGTAACAATCGTTTGATGGTGATTTTAACGGGCAAAAACTACCTTGCTAGTACTGAAGAAGCCTTTGAGCAACTCAGTCGTTTTTCTGAGCATGGTTTTGACCAAGACGATCTGACCACCGTACGTCAGAGTATGATCAATCGTTACCAGCAAATGGCAGACTCACTACGCAGCACAACTAACCGCCGTGAAATGATGTCTATCTTTAACCGCCTGCGCTCACAATCACCGCTTGTCGACTCAGATAAGTACGCTCATGTGGTCGAAAAGCTATCAAATAGCATTACGCTAGAAGAAATTAATGCGCACCTAAAACACATGGTGCACACACTAAACCCACTCGTGATCGCACAGGTCAAACTGGAAAACCAAACCGAATTGCCAAGCGATGCGCAATTAACGCAAGCATGGGAACATGCCAAGGCAAACCCACCAGCGGCCATCAAGCCCGTTACCGTGAGCAAACAACTGCTCTCTGACGTGCCTGAAAAAGCAAAGGTTGTCTCTTTTAAAGAGCAAGAAGGCGTGAAGGTGTGGACTCTGGAAAACGGCACGCAAGTTTGGTTTGAATACAGTGATGAAACCAGTCACGAGTTACGCTTGGATTATCGTGGTTGGGGTGGCAGTCAACACCTACCGGCTGACCAACGTTCAATTGCCCTGCTATTACGTCAAATGAGTAAGTTTGGCTATGGCGATTTTAGCAGCGACCAATTGGTGATGTTGAATGCGCCTTATTCAAATCGTATGAGTAGCTATATCAACCAAAGCGTGCATGGTTTTTCTGGAACTTCAAACACGAAGTCATTAGAAAATTGGTTGCAAAACCTCTATTTACAAATCACTCAACCACAAATTGATGATGAGATTTGGCACGCGACTAAACTATTGATGGAGCGTGGTATTGAGAATCAGAAATCAAGCTCAAATGGTCAGTTTAATGCAGCAATCGATAAAATCCGCTACGTAAATAACCCTGAGCGCTTGCGTATTACCAAGCAACAACTGGACAAGATAGAAGCCAAAGACCTGCTCAATACTTGGAATAATTTGTTCTCAAACGCTAACCAACATCACTTGATCGTTGTCGGTAATGCAGAAGCAAAACAGGTCATTGAGCTTGCGCAGCGCTATATTGGCTCTCTGCCATCAACAGAGGCGGAGTACTCTAAAATTGAGCTCCCACCACTAGGCAGTGGCAAACATGAAGTCAAAATTGCCGCCGGCGAAGAGCCAATGGCCATCACCAGTTTGATTTTCAATCAGGACTTGGCGTATAGCGTAGAGCGCAACGACCAGGCGTACCTGTTAAGTCGCATCATATCGAACCGTTTACGTGAAACACTGCGTGAAGAATCTGGCGGCGTCTATTCGGCACGCTTTGCCATCCGAATGGACCGAGATCGCAACCAAGCCTTTGGCATGCTCAGTTATGGGCACGACCCGCTACGTGGCGAAGAGCTTAAAACCAAAGCAATGGCGATACTGGACAAAGTCGTAGCACAAGGCGTAACCCAAAAAGAGCTTTCAGAAATCATTGTTCAAACCAAAAATGCCTTAGCCCCGGACAATATCTCTGATCGTCAGCGTCTAAATTATCTCAATGATGTTGCGCAATATGGGGACAGTTTCACCGTCATCGATGACTATTTAGCTTGGGTAGACAGTGTGACTCCCGCTCAAATTGACACTTTGGCCAAGCAAATATTAACCACCAATAATTGGATTGATGCCAGCTTAATGCCTGCCGAGAAAGCAGAAAATTAATCATTTTCAACCTTAACAACAGTACATACTGCCCAATGGCAGTATGTACTTTCGTCTTATTAGGGGATCTATGTTAATCCTTAAACAATTTTATGCGATAGCAAAGCCTTATTGGTCCAGTAAAGCCAGCCTCATCTCGTGGTTGTTATTTGCTGCCACCGTGGCTCTCTCCTTACTGCTTGTGCAAGTAATGGTAGAATTGAATGTTTGGAACAAAGAGTTTTTTGATGCACTCGCCGCATTAGACGGCCCGCTTATCTACGACCTACTGCTCAAATTTATTGGCTTTGTCGCCATTATCGTCGTAATGAAAGTGTATGCAAAATGGCTACAACAATGGGTAGAGATACGCTGGCGTACTTGGCTAACCGAACGTCTTGTCGGCCGTTGGCTCAGCAACCAAAACTTCTATCGACTCACGCTTACCGAAGAGCCGGATAACCCTGATCAACGTATTGCAGAAGACATAAAGTTACTCACGACCGATACTTTAACTCTGATTTTAGGATTGATTCAAAGTGTCGCGACGCTGTCAGCGTTTAGCGTTATCTTATGGGGGCTTTCTAGCGATTTCCTGCTGCCTTTGTTTGATGACATAAAAATATCAGGCTACTTACTGTGGCTTGCGCTGATTTACTCTATTGTCGGCGCGGGAGTGACTCACTTCTTTGGTCATAAGCTGCATAAGCTCTACTACCAACAGCAAAAGCGTGAAGCAAACTTTCGTGCTCGATTGTTGCGTAGCCGAGACAGTGCAGAGCAAATTGCCTTAATGCATGGCCAAAAGCGTGAAAAAGCGCAATTAGACTCAAGCTTTGACGATATTTCCTTCAACTGGAAAGCGTTAATGGGAAGAGAGAAAAAGCTGGGTATGGTGGTCAATACTTATCACCAAATTGCGGCTATGGTGCCTTATTTTGCCGCCATTCCAGCCTTAATGGCAGGAGTGATTACCGTAGGTGGTCTGTTCCAAGTACGTATGGCATTTATGCGAGTCTACAGCTCTCTAAGCTGGTTTATCTTCCGTTACGACGATCTAACCCACTGGAGTGCGACCGTGGTTCGTCTTACTCAATTTATTGAGGCCATGGATAAATGTGAGGCCCTTGCGCAAGCATCAGCAACAACATCGAGCCAAGGGGTGACCGATAAGCCAACCACTGCGCCTTATGGTGTGTCTTGCGAACAACTGCAGATACAAAAACCGAATGGTCAAACTCTACTTTCGAATATTTCATTGCAAGTGAAATCGGGAGAGTCACTGATGATCAAAGGCGCCAGTGGTTTAGGTAAATCCACACTGCTGCGCACATTAGCCGGCATTTGGCCATTTTACCAAGGTCAATTCCGCACCGATGATCACAATATTTTGCTACTGCCACAAAAGCCTTATCTACCGAAAAGCAGTTTGCGTGAATGTTTAAGCTACCCGCAAGCACCGAGCTCAGACAGCGCACTCTATCAAACGGCACTAGAGCAGGTTGGGCTTAGCTCACTTGCGCAGCAGTTAGACGATGAAGCTGAATGGCAAATGAAGCTTTCAGGCGGAGAGCAGCAAAAGGTGGCGCTAGCACGCGCATTGGTGCAAAAACCTCAGCTACTGATTCTTGATGAGGCAACAAGTAGTTTAGATGAACCAAGTGCCTATGCCCTGATTGAGCAGTTGCGTACTGAGCTGCCACACAGCACCATTATTATGGTCAGTCACCAAAGCCATCTAACCGGGCTTTTTGAGCGGGTTATGGAGCTGGGTAAGGAAACCTCCTCAGTAAAACCACTACTTAGCGCCAGCTAAAAAGAGGCGATAATAAAAAGGCCTGACTCTTATACATTAAAAGTCAGGCCTTAATTCTCATCCATGATGGCTAACACTATCCCGCTATTTTGGGATGTATTGCGTTATCTCACCGCTTTAAAATCACTTGGCTTCCACGAGCCATCAAACCAGTCTTGTGTCGGACCATAAACACGGAAAATCACGTTATAACCTTTGCCATCCACCGTTTGCACCCAATTGCCTTCAGCGCCTTGTGGAGCTTTGGGCGCAAAATGAATCGTAGTTGAGCCGTCCGCGTTTTTCTTCACACCTTTGCTTAATCCATCGACCCCAGCCCCTTTTTGGTCGGTCTCTAACATAGAGCGGGTTTGATTATCGTACACCATAAATGACCAGAACTTAGTCACTGGCACACCCGCAGGTAGCGTGACCGTATAATGCTTTGACCCATCAAGCAGCTTATCGTCTTGGTCTCTCGTCGCCAGAAGATAATCCGAGCCTTGACCTTCAGTTTTTGTCACCATATCTGGGGTGATCCCTGTTGCCATAAAGTGGAACAGCGCGCGATCATCGGCGTTAACTACGCCATTGTCGTTGTCGATAAATTCATGCCCATTCACCAATGGCGTAAACCATTTTCTGTCTGAGTATCGAGTTACCGACTCATCTGGATGGAAGTAATAACTACGAGCTTCCGCAGTCGCAATCTTTGCCGCTTCTTTGAAAATGCCCTGCATACGTGCATCAGGCGCAAAAGGTTTGCCTTTTTCAATGCCTAAACGTTTTGCCATAGATAGCCATTCAGCATCAAACACTGACGATGGTTCATACTGAATCAACGCATTAATTTCGGCAT
Source organism: Vibrio ezurae NBRC 102218 (assembly GCF_000467185.1). Lineage (GTDB taxonomy): Bacteria > Pseudomonadota > Gammaproteobacteria > Enterobacterales > Vibrionaceae > Vibrio > Vibrio ezurae. Next base: position 2,072 of record NZ_BATM01000044.1, on the reverse strand, counting down.
AAAAAGACTCATCCATGGCGTGCACCGTATTGTATTTAACACCCGAAAAGTTTTTAAAGTTGGTACGATCTTGCTTGCCATAAGGGTACAGCTTCATGGTCTCTTTCAGCTTAGCGATATCGCTGTCCATTGTTTGCGGCGCAGTGATGACTCGCAATAATAACCAGTGACGATAACCATCTGATTTAACGTGAATATACCCCTTCGGTAGCTCCCCCTGATACGAAGAATGATAGAAGAAATATTTCCCACCTTTCCCTTGATCTTGCGGATGAGTCGCACCAACGCGAGAAACAAATTTAAAGGCCGCATTATCCACTAACCCCAGCACAGGAGTGCCCACTTCAAGAACCACAGGCCCTTCTTTTAGGTCAATTTCACCCGATACATAAGGGGTTGTCGTATTGGCGGTTAACCAGATACTTTTTGCGTCCAATAACTGTTCAGAAATACCAATAGTTCGGTTTGCCTCCATTCCTATGCTCTGATGACCTGCCAATAACCCCTGAATAGATGCAACTGGGATACCCGAAAGAAACACACGTACTGCATCTGCCGTGTCCACAAAATCACTCGCTTTGCGGTGCGTTTCCAGAGAAGGGGCACCATCGGTATATGCAAGCTCGCCAAGATATTTAGACTCGACTTGATTCGGAGTGATGATTGAAGCTGGCACATCAGCCTTATAAGTTGCAGCACTTGCTGTACTGACTAAGCCAAGAGCAATGATGGTCGTAAGTAGTGTTTTTTTCATGTATCCGCCTGTCGTTAAACTGAGTATCTTCTGTTGCTATTCAGAATAGGCACTTGCTCTATTTGCGTCTAACGACTTATATTTATAATTAATTATGAGTGAAACGAATAATAGGGCGGCATTGATGAACCCAACATTAGCCAGAGTGGACCTGAATCTTTTAGTGACAATGGATGTGCTATTAAGAGAAAGGAACGTCTCGCGGGCATCTCAAGTATTGTTTGTCTCTCAATCCGCGGTCAGCAGAGCGCTAGCACGCTTACGAGACACCTTTAATGACCCTTTGTTTACCCGCGTATCAACAGGCTTAGTGCCTACAGAAAAAGCACTGCAAATAGAAAAACAGTTACTGGTGTTACTCCCGCAACTGCAACAAGTGTTCGGCCAAGAAGCGTTTGATCCCTCTACGTCAGACAATCGCTTCGCAATCTCTATGCCTGCATTTTTATCCAGTGCACTATTTCCAAAGCTCATATTGCGACTGCAAAAAATAGCTCCTAGAGTGACGATTACAGAGCATTCTGCCAAAGCAAATCCCTATCCTGCCATTGACCAAGGCCATATCGATTTTGCGCTGCACTTTACCCAACCACCAAATGAAAAATATGCGTCAAAACATCTTGGGCTACTACGACCTCAATTGTTCGTGCGATCCTCTCACCCTTTAAGCAGTGCTAAAGACGTCGCGTTAAAAGACACTCTTAACTTTCCTATGATTGGTATGGTGGTTGATGAAGATCAGCAGCACTCTTTCAATGCACCCATTTTGCAAGTCTACAAACAAATAATGCATGACAACCACCCTATTTTAAGAAGCTCTCAAACCCAGATATTAATAGACGTGCTCATGGCATCAGATTCGATATTGTTTGGTACTAACAGCATCCAAGCACTACAGGGCTTTGGTGAGCATTTTGTTTCCTTGCCATCACAAGAGCTAGACCAGCAACACGCACTCTCAGTGCCTGCCTACCTTGTCCATCATCAAAGGTGTTCAAGCAGCGCCGCGCATTTATGGATGAAAGAAATATTGATTGAAGAGCTGGCAAGATTGCTACCAAACTCTTGATTGACGTGAGTTTAGTGTTGAGATGTCATTAGTGCCTCCTGCTATGTGGCGGTGGCAAACCTAACATAAAACACTTTAAATACAGCAAGTTATAATGAAAGCTGTCGTTATTCACCATTCTATTTATCGTGATTAAACGTTACATTCCATTTTTACCGCTTATATCCAAGCAAAGTCACGATTATGATCAGGGTAGGGAATAATACCTATAAATAAATCATTTATAGGTATTGATATTACATCGACTTT